>NZ_JAGPWC010000039.1 GCF_018119405.1 Massilia sp. ST3
CCCCCCCCGGCCCCACCCCGCCCCGGGGGGGGGGGGGGCGGCCCCCCCGACGCGGGGATGGTTGGCGTGCGCGACGCCCGGCACGACGATGCGGACGGTGCGTATCGACGCGTCGGCGGCCGAGCCGCCAACCCTACGATGTCGCGCCGGTTCCGGTCAGAAGTAGGACAGCCCCAGCGCCTTCTTCACCTCGTCGGTCGTCACGGCCGCGATCTCGCGCGCCCGGGCGGTGCCTTCCTTGAGGATCTGCAGCACCTGCCCGCGGTCCTTGGCGAACTCCTCGCGGCGGGCGCGGATCGGGGCCAGCATCTCCTGCAGCACGCCTTCCAGGCGCTTCTTGACCACGCTGTCGCCCAGGCCGCCGCGGGTGTAGTGCTCCTTCATCGCGGCCACGCCTTCCTTGTCCGGATCGAAGGCGTCCAGGTAGATGAAGGCCACGTTGCCTTCCAGGTGGCCCGGGTCGGACACCTTCAGGTGCAGCGGGTCGGTGTAGACCATCTTGACCGCGGCGCGGATCTCGTCGGCGGAGGCGCCCAGGTTGATGGTGTTGCCGAGCGACTTGCTCATCTTGGCCTTGCCGTCGGTACCCGGCAGGCGGCCGACTTCCGGCACGATGGCCTTGCACTCGACCAGGATGTCGCGGCCGGCGTTGCGGTTGAACTTGCGCACGATCTCGTTGCACTGCTCGATCATCGGGATCTGGTCCTCGCCCACCGGCACCACGCTGGCCTTGAAGGCGGTGATGTCGGCGGCCTGGCTGGCCGGATAGGTCAGGAAGCCGGCCGGGATGTCGCGCTCGAAGCCGCGCAGGATGATCTCCTGCTTGACGGTCGGGTTGCGCTCCAGGCGCGCCACCGTCACCAGGTTCAGGTAATAGAACGTGAGCTCGGTCAGTTCGGGAATCTGCGACTGGATCAGGATGGTGGTCTTTGCCGGATCGATCCCTACGGCAAGGTAATCGAGCGCCACTTCGACGACGTTCCGGTGTACCTTCCCGATGTCATCCATGTTGTCGGTCAGGGCCTGGGAGTCCGCCAGCATCACGAACTGGCGGTAGGTGTCCTGGTAGGCGACGCGGTTGCGCAGGCTGCCGACGAAATGGCCGAGGTGCAGCGGACCGGTCGGACGGTCACCGGTCAGGATGATGGGCGTGGAAGGGTTAGCGGTTGGCTGGGTCATCGAGGTTCCTTGTTCTTGCCCCGATCTTCCTGCGCCAAAGTAAAAACGCCACCTGAATCGAGGCGGCGTTGTTTGAAATGCACATCATTTCCTGGGGCCGCGCGTTACGAGCGGCGCCACCAGGTACGAAACATCAGATGTGCTTTCGGAAAGTTCATGGACCGCATGGTTGCAGGTTGGCGTCCCGCTGTCAACCGCTTCCGGCCCCATGACACGGCAGGCAGGGCTCCCCACAGGTCTTTTTTCATCCGGACGCCCGCCTGGGACCACAATGTTGTAATAATTTTAATAATTGGTGAATGTTATGGATTCAAACACGAGCACGAACAATCCAATCCCGTCCCTGGAACTCTGGGGCGGCCTTGAATGCACGGTCAACCGCGTCCGCGACGAATATTTCAGCCAGCTCGACCGCAATGGTCATGCTGAGCGCGCCTGCGACATCCAGCGGTTCGCCTCGCTCGGCATCCGCGCAATTCGCTATCCGATCCTGTGGGAGCGCACCGCCCCGAACGGCCTGGGCAGCGCCGACTGGACCTGGCCCGACGAGCGCCTGCCCGCCCTGCGCGAGGCCGGCGTCCAGCCGATCGCCGGCCTGATCCACCACGGCAGCGGTCCCCAGCACACCAGCCTCATCGATCCAAACTTCGCCGAACAGCTGGCGGAATATGCGGGCGCGGTCGCCGCGCGCTACCCCTGGCTCGAGTACTACACCCCGGTCAATGAGCCCTGCACCACCGCCCGCTTCGCCGGCCTGTACGGCGTGTGGTATCCGCACGGCCGCGACGACCGGACCTTCGTGCAGGCCCTGCTCAACCAGTGCCGCGCCGTGGTGCTGTCGATGCGCGCCATCCGCGCCGTGAACCCGGACGCCAAGCTGGTCCAGACCGACGACCTCGGCAAGACCTATAGCACGCCCGAGATGGCGCACGTGGCCGAGTTCTACAACGAGCGCCGCTGGCTGGCCTGGGACCTGCTGTGCGGCATGGTCGACGAGCGCCACAAGCTGTGGAAGTACCTGACCAGGACCGGCATCGCGGCCGAGGAATTCCTCTGGTTCCGCGACAACCCCTGCCCGCCCGACATCATCGGCGTCAACTACTACGTCACCAGCGAGCGCTGGCTCGACCACCGTCCCGAGCGCTTCCCGGAACACCACCGCGGCATCGCCGACGGCAAGCCCTGCGCCGACATCGAGGCCTCGCGCGTGCTGGCCACGCCGACCGCCGGCATCGCCCCGCTGCTGGCCGAGACCTGGGACCGCTACCGCATCCCGCTGGCCGTGACCGAGGCCCACATCGACGCCAACCGCGAAGACCAGTTGCGCTGGCTGCTCGAGATCTGGGAAGCCGCCCAGCAGTCGCAGCGCAACGGCGTGGACGTGCGCGCCGTCACCGTGTGGTCGCTGCTCGGCTCCTTCGACTGGAACAGCCTGGTGACCCAGAACCGCGGCTACTACGAGCCGGGGCCCTTCGACGTGCGTTCGCCGCTGCCGCGCCCGACCGCGCTGGCGAAGATGATGCGCGAACTGGCATCAAGCGCGCCGCTGTCGCACCCGGTGCTGCGCGGCCAGGGCTGGTGGCGCCGTCCGGGCCGCTTCCTGTGCCATCCGCCGGTGGCCACGCCGGCGGCGCTGACCTCGATCTCGGCCGACGGCCACCGCCTGGTGGGCACGGGCGCGGCGCCAATCCTGGTGCTGGGCGCCACCGGCACCCTGGGCCGCGCCTTCGCGCGCGTCTGCCAGAAGCGCAACCTGAACTTCAAGCTGCTGTCGCGCCAGGACATGGACATCGCCGACCCTGATTCCGTGGAGCGCGCGCTGGCCGCGCACAAGCCCTGGGCCGTGATCAACACCTGCGGCTACGTGCGGGTGGACGATGCCGAGGGCGAGATCGAGCGCTGCATGCGCGAGAACACGATCGGCCCGGCCGTGCTGGCCGCGGCCTGTGCCCGCCACGGCGTGCACCTCACCAGCTTCTCGAGCGACCTGGTGTTCGACGGGCGCCAGGACCGCCCCTATGTCGAATCCGACCCGGTGGCCCCGCTCAACGTCTACGGCCGCAGCAAGGCCGAAGCCGAAAGCATCGTGCTCGAGAAGAACCCGGACGCCCTGATGGTGCGCACCAGCGCCTTCTTCGGCCCCTGGGACCAGTACAACTTCGTGACCCTGGCGCTGGGCGCGCTGGAACGCGGCGAGCCCTTCGTCGCAGCCAGCGACCTGACCATCACCCCGACCTATGTGCCCGACCTGGTGCACGCCTGCCTGGACCTGGCGATCGACCGCGAGGCCGGCATCTGGCACCTGTCGAACGGCGGCGCCGTGACCTGGGCCGACCTGGCGCTGCGCGCGGCGGAACGGGCGGGCGTCGACGCCAGCCGCCTGGAACTGCGCACGGGCGCCCAGCTCGGCTTCGCCGCGGCGCGGCCGGCGTACTGCGCGCTGCACAGCGAGCGCGGGGTGCTGCTGCCGAAGCTGGACGACGCGCTGGGGCGCTACCTGGAGCTGCGCGCCGGCGATCCAGTGGAGATGGAGGAGCTGGTGATGACGGCCGAGTCGCGGCAGCCGGTGGCGAGTGGGCATCGGCAGCAGGAGGCTACTGAAGTTGGGGCGGTGCAGGCTGGGACTTGAGCCGCTGGTAGCGCATGCAAACTTGGGCCCCCGCCTTCGCGGGGACCCAAGTTCCCTCCCGAAGCCCCAATACCCGACTAATCCCCTCCACAACCCGAAGCCACAAGCAGCCAAACGCTAAAATGCACCGGCCACCCGAATAACAACCAGGCCATCAAACCGTGCAAGAGCAACACGCCTTTCCCTTCCTCCGCGAGATCATCCTCTTCCTGATCCTCTCCGGCATCCTGATCCCCCTGCTGCAACGCCTGCGCATCAACCAGGTCCTCGGCTTCCTGGCCGTCGGCACGGTCGCCGGCCCCTACGGCCTGGGCCTGCTGGCCGAGGACTATCCGATCATGGCCCAGTTCACCTTCCCCAGCGGCGAAGGCGTATCGATGCTGGCCGAGCTGGGCGTGCTGTTCCTGATGTTCATGATCGGCCTCGAACTCTCGGCCGCCCGCCTGTGGGCCATGCGGCGCTGGGTGTTCGGGGCCGGCAGCGCCCAGGTGATCCTGAGCGCGGCCCTGATCGGCGGCGCCCTCGCCCTGCTTGGCCAGCCGAGCCAGACCGCGCTGATCCTCGGCCTGGTGCTCTCGCTCTCCTCCACCGCCGTCGTGATGCAGCTGATGACCCAGCAGCAGAGCACCGCCAGCCCGGTGGGCCAGGCCGCCTTCGCCATCCTGATGCTGCAGGACCTGGCGGTAGTGCCGATCCTGATCCTGATCGGGGCGCTGGGCAAGGGCAGCGGCGACGGGGTCGCGATGCTGGCCCTGGTGACCATGGCCAAGGCGGCGGGCGCCATCGCCCTGATCTACCTGGCGGGCGGACGCGTGATCCACCCGCTGTTCCGGGCCTTCGCGCGCCACCGCCAGCCGGACGTGTTCATGGCCCTGATCCTGCTGTCCACCTTCGGCATCGCCGCCCTGTCGGCCGCGGCCGGGCTGTCGATGGCGCTGGGCGCCCTGATCGCCGGCCTGCTCTTGGCCGAGACCGAGTTCAAGCACGAGGTCGAGCTGATGGTCGAGCCCTTCAAGGGCCTGCTCATGGGCCTGTTCTTCATGACCGTCGGGATGAACATCGACACCCGCCAGATCCTCGAGGCGCCGCTGTGGCTGGCCGCCTTCGTGGGCGGCCTGGTCCTGATCAAGGCGGTCGTCGTCGCCGTGCTGCTGCGCATCGGCCACCTGCCATGGAACCGCGCCGCCGAGGGCGGGCTGCTGCTGGGCCAGGGCGGCGAGTTCGCCTTCATCGTGATCGGCTACGCCGTCACCTCGAAGGTGCTGGACCCGGCGCTGGGTGCGCGCGTGATGCTGGCGGTCGGCCTGTCGCTGTTCCTGACGCCGGTGCTGGCGCGCCTGGGCCGCGCCATCGGCGAACGCTGGGAGCGCAAGGACGAGCAGCCCGAGGCCGACGAAGCCAGCCTGGCCTCGGCGCGCGGCCACATCATCATCGCCGGCTTCGGCCGCGTGGGCCAGCAGCTGGCCAAGCTCTTGACCGACCAGAAGATTCCCTTTGTCGCCTTCGAGAACGACGCCAAGCTGGTGTCGAAGCTGCATGCGCAAGGCGTGCCGGTCTACTTCGGCAACGCCTCGCGCCCCGAACTGCTGCGCCGCGTGCATGCCGACGAGGCGCCGGCCATCGTGCTGACCATGGACCATCCGGCCTCGGCGATGCAGGCCGTGCGCGGCATCCGGCGCGAATTCCCGCACGTGCGCCTGTTCGTGCGCTCGCGCGACGAGAAGCATGCGCGGGCGCTGCGCCTGGCCGGGGCCAGCGTGGTGGTGCCGGAGACCCTGGAAGCGAGCTTGCAGCTGTCGGCCTTCGTGCTGGAGGCCATGGGGCTGGATGAGCGCTACGTGGACGACATCGTCGATCGCGAGCGGGACGAGTTTGCCGCCAAGCTCGTAGGGTCGGCGGATCTTCCGCCGACGCGGTGATCGTTGGCGATCACGCCATCGAGCCCGATATCGGAGCCGCTACCTATCACCGCGTCGGCGGCGTAGCCGCCAACCCTACGCGCCGAGCCGCCTGGCATCCCCACCAGGCAGCTTCTTCAAATACCGAAAACCCCGACAAATCGCTATGCGCGAACAGGACCGGCCCCTTCGCCTCCCGCAGCGCCGCCAGCCCCGCATTGCCGCGAAAGCCCGGCGCCGGTATCGCCATCGCATGCCCCCGCAAAGTGATGTCGGCCCGCTCCACGCAGGCCGCGAACGCCCAGCCATACGCCTGCCGCAGATCGCTCGACGCCAGCTCCACCAGCTCCTCCGGCGTGGCGCGCTGCAGCCAGCGCCTGGCCTCCAGCGGCGTGCGGTCCGCCAGCGCCATGTAGGCCGTGAACACGGTCTTCGCGGGCGGCGTCACGCGGATGTCCTGGTGGGTCGACACCACATAGCCCAGCCCCTTGCCGCCATAGACCACGTTGTCCCAGGCCAGCGGCGCCCCTTCGCGCTCGCGTGGGAAGTCGCGCATCACGAAGTTGGTCACCATCCAGGGCGCGTAGGCCGGCAGGTGGCGGCGCGGATCGAAGCCCAGCGCCTCGATACCCTCGACCACGCGCGCCGCGACGAACAGCGGCATGGCGCACACGATCCGTCGCGCCTTGACCAGGAAGCTGCGCGACTTGCCGTTTTCCAGCGCGAAGCACAGGGCCTCGGCCCGGTCTCCCCGCGCGCGTACCGACACCGTCGTGCCGGGGCGGCGCCGGTCTCCGGTCCGTTCGGCCAGCGCCCCGGCAATCGGCGCCAGGCCGCCGGGCCAGGTCAGGAGCCCGTTATCGTCCGCATTCGCCGCCCTGCCCAAGCGCCCCGCGAAATAGTGCACGCCGGCCCAGGCCGAGACGGCGGCGATGCCGGCGCCGTAGTCGTCGCGGCAGCAGTAGTCCAGGTACCAGCGCAGCGCCGGCGAACGGTAGCCCTCGCGGTCCAGCCATGCGGCGAAGCTCAGCGCATCCAGGCCGTCGAAGACGGGATCGCTGGACGACAGCGCCGAGGGGAACACGAAGCTACGCCGCCCGTCCGCGCCGCGTCCGTGGCGCAGCCTGTCCATGTGGGCCAGGAAGCGCTGCTGCTCCACCTGGTCGTCGGCCGGGATCAGGCCGTCCTGCCACTGGCCATGATGGAACAGTCTGTCCTCGGGGCCGTGCAGGATGAAGCGCTCGTCGTAGCGCGGCGCGTCGTCAAAAGCACCGTCCTGGATGACGCCCAGATCGGCCAGCATGGCGCGCACGTGCGCCGATTCCACGCCCGGCAGCGGCAGGTAGTGGGCGCCGGTCGGACAGGCGTATTCGCCATAGGTGCTGCCGGCCGCGTTGCCGAAGGCCTCGGGCCCGTCGAACAACAGGTAGTCGCGCCGTCCCAGCTGGTCCAGCTGCCAGGCCGCCGAGAGCCCGGCGATACCGGAACCGAGGATCGCCACGTCGGTCTCGATCGTGTGCGACGGCGGCGGCAGCGCCGCGCGGTCGCGCAGCAGGTGGCCTTCCGCCCGGCCGGGATAGCGCACACCGGGCGTGATCTCCTGCCAGCGCTGGAAGCCCCCTGCGCTACCCAGCCCGGCCAGCGCGGCGCCGCCGGCCGAGACGATGAAGGAACGCCGGTCCATCAGCGGGTCACCCCCTGCCAGTCTTGCTCGAACTCGCGCACCAGCGACTGCGAATCCAGCCGGTTGGGCTTCATGGGCAGGCGCTG
This sequence comes from Massilia sp. ST3, assembly GCF_018119405.1. Classification (GTDB taxonomy): domain Bacteria; phylum Pseudomonadota; class Gammaproteobacteria; order Burkholderiales; family Burkholderiaceae_D; genus Telluria. The sequence goes on from NZ_JAGPWC010000039.1 coordinate 7,477, forward strand.
CATGTCGGGCGGGAAGGCGAACATGGCGCGCGTGGTCTCGGCGTCCAGGTAGCGCATCGGCAGCCGGTAGCGCTCGGGCGGGGCGAAGCTGCCCTGGGGCGAGGCCAGCACGAAGCCCCATTCGCCGAAGGAAGGCACGTACAGGTGGTAGGGCCAGGTCTTCATGCCCACCTCGCGCAGGGTCGCCTCGATGGTCCAGTAAGCGTGCGGCGCGAAGAACGGCGAAGTCGACTGCACCGAGATCATGCCGTTGGCGGCGACATGCTTGCGCAGGACGCCGTAGAAAGGCACCGAGTACAGCTTGCCGAGGGCGAAGCTGGACGGATCGGGAAAATCGACGATGGCCACGTCATACATGCCGGCGTGGTTCTGCAGCCAGACGGCGGCGTCGGCGTTGACCACCTTGACCCGCTTGTCCTTCAGCGCCCCGGCATTGAGCCTGACCAGCTCGGGCCGGGTGGCGAAGGCGCCCGTCATCTGCGGGTCGAGGTCGACCAGGGTCACTTCCTGCACGTTCGGGTAGCGCAGCACCTCGCGCAGCGCCAGGCCGTCGCCGCCGCCCAGCACCAGTACCCGCCGGGCCCAGGGCACGGCGTGCATGGCCGGGTGCACCAGGGCTTCGTGGTAGCGGTACTCGTCGCGCGAGGAGAACTGCAGGTTGCCGTTGATGTACAGGCGCAGGTCGTCCTTCCAGCGCGTGATCACCAGGCGCTGGTAAGGCGTGGTGGTCGAGTACACGACCTCGTCGCCGAACAGGCCGCGCTCGCCCCACTCCACCATGCGCTCCGACAGGCCGAAGCCCAGCGCCAGCACGAACATCACGCTGCCGGCGCGGATTGCGCGCCCGCCCAGGTTGCCCAGCTCGGCGCGGAACACGTACAGGGTCCAGATCGCGACGCCGACGTTGAGCATCCCGAACAGGAAACCGGTGCGCACCAGGCCCAGGTGCGGGGCCAGCACCAGCGGGAACAGCAGCGAGACCGCCAGCGCCCCAAGATAATCGAAGGTGAGCACCCGGCTGACGATCTCGGCGAACTCGGTGCGGCGCTCGTTCAGGGCGCGCATCACCAGCGGCACTTCCATGCCGACCATGGCGCCGATCAGGAACACCGTCACATACAGCACGGTCCGGAAAGGCGCAGCCATCCAGGTGAAGGTCATGAACAGCAGCGCGGCCGAGACGCCGCCGATCAGGCCCACGGCCAGCTCGATGTCGACGAAGCGCGCCAGCACGTCCTCGTCGCGCACGTATTTCGACAGGTGGGCGCCGACGCCCATGGCGAACAGGTAGCAGCCGATGATGGTGGAGAACTGCAGCACCGAGTCGCCCAGCAGGTAGCTGGACAGGGCGCCGGCGATCAGTTCGTAAGCCAGGCCGCATGAAGCGACGACAAAAACGGAAAGAATGAGGATTTTTTTGGTCATGCGTGTTTTTTTGCTCTAAGATCGCGGTGCTGCCAATCTGACACTGGAGGACGAGGTGCCCGCCATCCTAAACTATCTGCTGCACCTGGCAACCGCTGTTGCGCTGGTGATGGGATTCTTCGTGGTCTACACCCGCGTCACGCCCTACGACGAAGTGCACCTGATCCGCGCGGGGAACCGGGCGGCGGCGCTGTCACTGGGCGGCACCCTGCTCGGGTTCTCGGTCACGGTGGCGGCAAGCCTGATGTACACGGCCGATTACTACCAGTTCCTGGGCTGGGGCGCGTTCGCCATGCTGGTCCAGGTGCTGGTCTTCGTGATCGCCACCCGCCTGCTGCGCATGTCCAAGGACCAGATCGAGTCCGACAACATGGCTTTCGGCGGCCTGCTCGGCGCCATTTCACTGTCCATCGGCCTGATCAACGCCGGCAGCATTTCCTGATCCACCCCTATTTCATCCAGCCCGCATACGGAGGCCACCATGTCGCTCGGTTCTTTCATCAAGAAGCAGTTTCTCGACGTCCTGCAGTGGAACGAGGAGACGGAGGGCGTGCTGGCCTGGCGCCACCCGATGGAGGACTACGAGATCCAGAACGGCGCCACCCTGGTGGTGCGCGAATCGCAGATGGCGGTGTTCGTGGATGAAGGCCGCATCGCCGACGTGTTCGGGCCCGGCACGCACCGCCTGACCACCTCCACCCTTCCGCTGCTGACCAACCTGAAGAACTGGGACAAGCTGTTCGCCTCGCCCTTCAAGTCGGATGTCTACTTCTTCAGCACCCGCGTCCAGACCGGCCGCAAGTGGGGCACGACCCAGCCGGTGACGATCCGCGACAAGGACTTCGACATGATCCGGGTGCGCGCCTTCGGCATGTATTCCTACCGTATCGCCGACCCGCGCCTGTTCTTCAAGGAGATCAGCGGCACCCGTGCGGTCTACACCCGCGACGAGGTCGAGGACCAGCTGCGCGGCCTGATGCTGGCGACCATGGCCAACTCGCTGGGCGCATCGAAAATCGCCTTCCTCGACATGGCCGCCAACCAGACCCTGATGGCGCAGCAGATCCGCGGCGACCTGGCGGCGGCCTTCGGGCGCTACGGCGTGGGCCTGGACGAATTCAACGTCACCAGCGTCAGCCTGCCGGAAGAACTGCAGGCCGCCCTGGACGAGCGCATCTCGGCCGGCATGAAGGCCAGCCTGGGCGCGGACAAGATGGGCGGCTTCACCCAGTTCCAGGTGGCCAGCAGCATTCCGCTCGCGGCCCAGAACGAAGGCGGCATTGCCGGTATCGGCGCCGGCGCCGGCGCGGGCATCGCCATCGGCCAGGCCATGGCCCAGGGCATGAGCGGCGCCTTCGCCCCGCCCCAGCCGCCCGCTGTTCCCGCTTCGAGCGATTCGATCGAGGACCGCCTGGGCAAGCTCAAGGGCCTGCTCGACAAGGGCCTGATCTCGCAGGCCGACTACGACAGCACCAAGGCCGAGCTGCTCAAGAAGCTGATCGGATAACGCAGCCCGCCTAGATGCTGAGCGTTTCCTGCCCTTCCTGCGGCGCGCCCGTCGCCTTCCGTTCGCACGCCTCCGTGATGGCGGTGTGCGAGTTCTGCCGCACCACGGTGCACAAGGACGCCGGCGCGGTGCAGGACCTGGGCAGGCTGTCCGAGGTGCTGGAAGACTATTCGCCGATCCAGATCGGCACCTCGGGCAAGGTGGGTGGGCGCGGCTTTACCGTAATCGGCCGCATCCAGCTGCGCTACGCGGCCGGCATGTGGAACGAGTGGTACCTGATGTACGACGATGGCGGGTCCGGCTGGCTGGGCGACGCCTCCGGCCAGTACACCGTCACCACCGCCCGTCCCCTGCCCTCGGGCTGGCCGGACTTCGAGCGGGTCCGGGTGGGCGCCCAGTACGACTTGGGCGCCGGACTATTCACGGTCTCGGACCGGCGCGTCGCTACCTGCGTCGGCGGCCAGGGCGAGCTGCCTTTCCGCGTCGGCGACGGCTGGCAGGCGCGCGTGGCCGACCTGCGCCGCGGCCCCGCCTTCGCCACCCTCGATTACTCCGACGGCGACACGCCGGTGCTGTACACGGGCTTCGCCACCACGCTCGGGACCATGCAGTGCCAGCTGCTGCGCGACGACGAGGCGATCAAGGCCAGCGCGGGCCGCTACCGGGGCAAGGTCCAGGCCCTGCAATGCCCTTCCTGCGGCAGCCCGATCGGCTACCTGCCCGGCATGGCCGCCAACCTGGTCTGCCCCGCCTGCGCCGCGCGCATCGACGCCGCCACGCCCCAGGCCGAGGTGCTGGCCGCCGGCGAGCGCGCCGCGCGAGTGCCGCTGACGCTCACGCTGGGCGCGGTGGCCAGGATCGGCAACCAGGACTACCACCTGATCGGCGCCATGAAACGCCTCGACGACGACGGCGAGGAATGGACCGAATACCTGCTGTACACCCCGCGCGGCCAGTTCTTCTGGCTGGTCGAGACGGGCGAAGGCTGGTGGCGCTCGGAAGTGCTGGACGAGTGGCCCGAGCCGGGGACGCCGGCGGCGCCGAAAGTAGCGCTGCACAACATCGCCTACGAACGCACGCTCGACTACCCGGCGCGCGTCAGCTGGGCGGCCGGCGCCTTCAACTGGAAGGTGGCGGCCGGCGAGCGCGTGCGGGTACGCGAGTTCGAGCGCGGCCAGACCAGCCTGGCCGCCGAGATGAACGACGAGGAGCTGACCTGGTCGCGCTCCACGCCGGTGGCCGACGACCAGGTCCGCGCCTGGTTCAAGCTGCCGGCGCCGCCCACGGCGCCGCGCGGCAAGTCTGCGATGTCGCCGAACGACCTGCGCTGGCGCTTCCTGCTATGGATGCTGGGCCTGAACGCGGTGCCGCTCCTGTTTAACTTCTTCGACACCGTCGTGTGGCTGGCAGCGGGCATCTTTGCGCTGTTCATCTCCTTCGACGCGAAGAAAGACTGAAAACGCCATGAACAAACGATCTTATTTTCTGTATGCGCTCGCGGTCACGATCGTCGTCACCATCGTCTCCTGGGTCGACATGCTCGATTCGGCCGACGATGCCGGCCGCTGGCGCAGCGGCAGTTCACGAGGCGGCTCCGGTTACTACGGCGGGAGCGGCCACAAGTGAGCATGCCGCACCGTCCCGCCGGCATCCACCTGCTGGCCGACCTGGCCGGGATCGAACCCGACCTGCTGCTCGATGCGGCCGCCATCGACAGCCTGCTGCGCGAGGCGGCGCTGGCCGCCGGCGCGCGCATCCTGCACAGCCATTTCCACACCTTCGGTCCCGGCATGGGCGTCACCGGCGTGCTGCTGCTGGCCGAATCGCATATCTCGATCCACACCTGGCCCGAGCACGGGTTCGCCGCCGCCGACATCTTCATGTGCGGCGAGGCCCAGCCACTGCGCGCCCTCGACCTCATCGAACGCGCCCTGTCCCCCGCCACGCGCACGGTGCGGACGGTGGAACGCGGCCAGCTATAATCCGCCCTTCACGATCTCACACTAGAACAGCCACATGACGCAATCCGGTATCTCTACTTCCGCGCTGCCGACAGCGCTGGGACACATCCGCGTGCTCGACCTGTCGCGCGTGCTCGCCGGGCCCTGGTGCTCGCAGAACCTCGCCGACCTCGGCGCCGACGTGATCAAGATCGAGCGCCCGGGCAGCGGCGACGATACCCGCGCCTGGGGTCCGCCCTACGCCAAGGACGCCGAAGGGCGCGACACCAGCGAGGCCGCCTACTACCTGTCGGCCAACCGCGGCAAGCGCTCGGTGACGGTGGACATCGCCAGCCCCGACGGCCAGGCCCTGCTGCGCGAGCTGGTCAAGCACTGCGACGTGGTGCTGGAAAACTTCAAGGTCGGCCACCTGAAGCGCTACGGCCTGGACTACGCGTCGCTCAAGGAGATCAAGCCCGACCTGGTCTACTGCTCGATCACCGGCTTCGGCCAGGACGGGCCCTACGCGCACCGCGCCGGCTACGACTTCCTGATCCAGGGCATGGGCGGGCTGATGTCGGTGACCGGCGAGCGCGACGACCTGCCGGGCGGCGGTCCGCAAAAGGCGGGCGTGGCCCTGACCGACCTGATGACCGGCATGTACGCCACCGTGGCCGTGCTGGCGGCCCTGACCCACCGCGACCGCACGGGCCAAGGCCAGCACATCGACATGGCCCTGCTCGACACCCAGGTGGCGATGCTCGCCAACATGGGCAGCAACTACCTCAACAGCGGCAAGCCGCCCAAGCGCTGGGGCAATGCGCACGCCAACATCGTGCCCTACCAGACCTTCGCCTGCGCCGACGGCCACATCATCGTCGCCACCGGCAACGACGGCCAGTACCAGAAGTTCGTGGAAGCCGGCGGCCGGCCGGAACTGGGCGCGGACCCGCGCTTCGCCACCAATCCGCTGCGCGTGAAGAACCGCGAGGAGCTGGTGCCGATCCTGGCCGCGATGGTCAAGGAAAAGACGCGCGACGAATGGATCGCGCTGCTGGAAGCCTGCGGCGTGCCTTGCGGGCCGATCAACGACATCGGCGAAGTGTTCGCCAACGAGCAGGTGGTGGCGCGCGAGGTGGCGATCGAACTGCCGCATCCGAAGGCGGGCAAAGTGAAGCTGGTGCGCAGCCCGATCCGCATGTCGGCCACGCCTGCGACCAGCGCCAAGGCGCCGCCGCTGCTGGGCGAGCACACCGAGGAGGTGCTGCGCGAGGTGCTGGGCAGGAACGAGGAAGAGATTGCGGCGCTACGTGACAAGGGTGTCGTGTGACGGACCGAAAAAAACCGCGCTGAGGCGCGGTTTTTTGTTGCTGCGCGGCGTGCATGAAACTTGGGTTCCGGCCTGCGCCGGAAGTCGTAGGCGCCAGTGGCGCGTACGACGGTATTTGAGCTTGCCATTACCCTCCGAGCCGTCGTCCCGGCGAAGGCCGGGACCCAAGTTCGCAGCGCACTCGTAGCGCCAGATGCAATCAATGCAGCTGATGCTTGAAATCCGACAGCTCATCATGCACCCGCATCACCATCGACTGCACCTGCGGTGACGGCTGCGCAGTGCGGCAGACCCGCTTGGCTTCGTCGCCGATGGCTTCCAGGTCGTCGATGCACTGGACGATATCGGATTGGTCGTTCGATTGCATCACGCCCTGTGCCCGGCTCGATTCCCGGGCCAGTTTCTGGATGCAGTCGCGGATCTCGTTCGGAATTGCCTGGTCGTTGCGGCAGGCTTCCTCGGCCTGGTTGATGGTCTGCTGGACGTGACGGAAACGTTGCTGAATTTCGGCTGCTTGCAACATGTTGACCTCCTGAAAGTAAGCGGAAAACTCCACTGGAGCATTCCAGCTTAGGACGGATTCAGGGTTTATCAAGCGTTAAGTGAAGCAGAGCTTCGGGACAAATGCGGTGCGTTCTCCACGGCACGGGACGGTCTATCCGGAAGCGCGCTCGTCTTCCGCCATCTGATGGGCCACGAAGGCTTGCCTGATTGCGCCAGGCTCGATCAGTTCACGTCGCGCCCACTCGCGCAACTCGTCGGACTTCAACCCAGAGAGCAAGGCTTCCCGCAAGGATTCCGCCTCGGCCGGGCGCCCGAGTCCACGTAATACCGCGATACCGATTCGCACGTCTCGAGCCAGGTTGGACAACTCAGCAGACATGCGCGGCATCGGCGGGGAGGAAAAGAGCGGCCACTGCATGGCGGCACGATTGACCTCCTCCAGCAGCTCCAGCGGATCCTTGCGGTAACGGTCGGCAAGGGAGAAGTCCTCCATCTCGACCAAGGCCGGCAGCGCCTGCCAGGCGCAGCGGCGCGCCAGCCCAGGCTGCTCGGCATCCAGCCGCGCGAACAGCCGGTGCGTCGAGCCCGCATCCCCGAGCGTCTCATTCATCTGCACCACGAGCGAGAAGCGCCCGATGCGCAGATAGCAGTCCTCATCCGTGCTCGTCTCCCGGTCGCGCCCGACATACAGGTCGCCGGCGAGCAAGCGTGCGGTCTGGTCGTCGCGAACATCTTCGAGCGCCTTGCGTGCCGGAGCGAACTCCTCGGCCAGCATCGACCACCTGAACATGGTGAAGAACAAGTCCGTCCGTTCCGGCGCGACGGCCTGCTCGACCTCGTCAAAGGATTGCCTCAGCAGCGCCAGCAGCTCGTCGTGGCGGCCTGCTTCGCTCAGCTCGTTCATCCTTGTCACGTGTTCCGGAATGTCGCTCATGATTGGAGAAGGTGATGCTCAAGCGTCAAAGACGCACTTGCGAAGGCGCGAGGTACTTGTCCCCGAGGACCACCCTGGCGTTGGCCTGCGTGACATACTTAAAGAGCGGCATGCCGCGCCCCTCGGACGCAAAGTAGAAGTATTCGCCATAGGCGTTGCGCGCGAAGCGGTGCACACAGGTCACCGTCCGCACGTCGTTCACGGTAATCCAGTCCTGGCGCTCATGCACGATTTCCGCCGTGCGGCCGTCAAAGCAGTACTGGGGATCGGCGCCGGCGACGAGAATGTTCCGGAACTCTTCCTCGGCGCGCGGCACGATGCTGTCGTCATCGCGCCGGCCCAGGCCGAAGAGATGGGTTCCGGCTGCGCACACGGCCGAAACGACGATACCGAGCATCAGTCCTGCATCCATGTCGCTCCAGCGCCAAAAAAGCCAAGGGGAAAAGCGCTACCTTAGCATGCGGCGCAGCCTGGAAATACGTGCTTTGTCACCCTTGCTCCAACGCCCGTTCCAAGGCCTCCACGCACACCCTCACCTTGGCCGACCCCGCCAGGCGCTGCGGATACACGGCCCAGACATTGGCCTCCTGCGCATACTCCGGCAGCACCCGCACCAGGCTGCCGTCCTCGAGCCAAGGCTGCACGTCCCACAGCGAGCGCAGCACGATGCCGGCGCCTTCGCGGGCCCAGCGCAGCGCGATCTCGCCGTGGTTGGTCGACAGCGACCCCGCTACCTTGACCGTCTCCTCGCCCTGCCTGCCGCGCAGGCGCCAGGTGCCGAAAGGGTGGTCGCGCTCCTTGATCGGCAGGCAGTTGTGGCCGGCCAGCTCGGCCAGCGTCTTCGGCACGCCGCGCCGCGCCAGGTAGGCGGGCGCGGCGCACAGGACGCGGCGGTTCTCCTTCAGGCGCCGGGCAATCAGGTTCGGGGGAATCGCGTCGCCGATGCGCACGTCCAGGTCGAAGCCTTCCTCGACGATGTCGACCAGCCGGTCGAACACCTCGAAGCGGATCTGCAGGCCGGGATGGTCGGCCGCCAGGCGCGCGATGACGGGCGCGACGACATTGCGCCCGAAGCCGAAGCTGCTGCAGATGCGCACCCGCCCGCGCGGGTCGCGGCGCTGTTCGGAGACGGCATCGACCAGGCTGTCCAGATGCTCGAGGATGGTCTGGGCATGCGCCAGCACACGCTCGCCATCCTCGGTGATCAGAATGCGGCGCGTGGTGCGCTGGAACAGCTTGACGCCCAGCGCCGCCTCCAGGATGCCGATGCGCTTGCTGACATAGGCGGACGACATGCCCAGTTCCAGCGCGGCCGCCGCGAAGCCAGCCTTGCGCACCACGGTGACGAACACGCGCAGGTCTTCATTTTCGACTGGATTATTCACGATACGTGTTTCCTATATCAACGATCAAGATGATTATAAACACTTCGTCCCGAGTTAAGCTGATGCCCATTCCTTCACTTACCAGGACGCACCATGAACACGCACCGCATCGCGGTCATCGCCGGCGACGGCATCGGCAAGGAAGTCATGCCCGAAGGCCTGCGCGCCCTCGAGGCCGCCGCCCGCCGCTTCGACATCTCCCTCGCCTTCGAGACCTTCGAATGGGCCAGCTGCGACTACTACGCCCAGCACGGCAAGATGATGCCGGACGACTGGTTCGCCCAGTTGCGCGGTTTTGACGCCATCTATTTCGGCGCGGTCGGCTGGCCCGACACGGTGCCGGACCACATCTCGCTGTGGGGGTCGCTGCTCAAGTTTCGCCGCGAATTCGACCAGTACGTGAACCTGCGCCCGGTGCGCCTGATGCCGGGCGTGCCCTGCCCGCTGGCCAACAAGAAGCCGGGCGACATCGATTTCTACGTGGTGCGCGAGAACACCGAGGGCGAGTATTCCGCGGTGGGCGGCAAGATGTTCGAAGGGACCGAGCGCGAACTGGTGCTGCAGGAATCCATCTTCACCCGCCACGGCACCGACCGCATCCTGCGCTATGCCTTCGAGCTGGCCCGGCGCCGTCCGAAGAAGCACCTGACCGCCGCCACCAAGTCGAACGGCATCGCGATCTCCATGCCCTACTGGGACGAGCGCCTGGCTGCGATGGCGCAATCCTATCCGGACGTCGCCTGGGACAAGTACCACGTCGACATCCTGGCGGCCCGCTTCGTGCTGTCGCCCGAGCGTTTCGACGTGGTGGTGGCCTCCAACCTGTTCGGCGACATCCTGTCCGACCTCGGCCCGGCCTGCACCGGCACCATCGGCATCGCACCCTCGGCCAACCTGAACCCGGAGCGCACTTTCCCTTCGCTGTTCGAGCCGGTCCACGGTTCGGCGCCGGACATCTACGGCCGCAACATCGCCAACCCGATCGCCATGATCTGGTCGGGCGCGATGATGCTGGACTTCCTCGGCGCCGGCGACGCCCGTTATACCGCAGCCCATGACGCACTGCTGCGCGCCATCGAACACTGCCTGCAGGAAGGTCCGCGCACGCCGGACATGGGCGGCAGCGCCAACACGACCGATGTCGGCAGGGCCATCGCGGCCTTCCTTGCCGCGGCCTGATTCCTTCGGTCCTGCGCCACACCGTGAAGTCGCTTTCGACCAGCGACTTCCAGTTGTTGTATTTATGCTATTTGCGGCCTCAGCACTTCTTTCGCCCAGGGATTCGGCGCAGAATGGCCTGGTAAGCCCCATACCGTAGAGCCAGTTTTCTTGTCGATCCTTACTGATGCGGAGGCAGTCAATGGAGAACACGAGCAACAAATGGTCGGTCCATGCCGTTCACGTCCTTTCCATCCTGGCCGTTTGCGCGCCCATGACGGCCTTCTCCGCGGACAGTCCGGGAGCGGCGGCGAAGGGCAACTACATCGAACGCGGCCGCTACCTGGTCAAGATCGCCGGCTGCAACGATTGCCACACGGCCGGGTATGCGCAGTCCGCCGGGCAGGTCGCGGAGAAGGACTGGCTGCTCGGCGACCAGCTCGGCTGGCGCGGTCCCTGGGGCACCACCTACCCGTCCAACCTGCGCCTGGCATTGAGCAAGATGAGCGAAGCCGACTGGATCAAGACCGCCCAGACCGTGAAGCTGCGCCCGCCCATGCCCTGGTTCGCGCTGCGCGACATGGACAAGGAAGACGTGCGCGCGATCTACCGCTTCGTGCGCCACCTGGGGCCGGCCGGCGCGCCGGCGCCGGCCTACGTGCCGCCGAACCAGGCGCCGGCCGGGCCCCACATCCAGTTCCCCGGCCCGCCGCCCAAGTAAGCGGACTGCCCCGGCCAGGCACGGCACCCTCCCGGCTCAGCGCAGGACCGGCGGCTGGTCCGGCTCGTCGCGGGGATGGCAGACGTGCCGTGCGCAACGCCTCAGCTGGTCGAGATCGATGCCCAGGCGCTTGGCCAGCTCGGCGAACTGGCCGGTCAGCACGCGTTCGCTCAGCAGGCAGCACAGGAGGTCCTTCACCCCATCGTCCCCCTTGCCGCCGGGACCGCCATCGTTGCCCTCGCCCGGCCGCGGATCGCCGGGCTGGGGCGCGCGCCCGATCACGGCCGAGAGCAGTTGCTCGCGGCTGAACCTGGCGCCGCGCGTCGCATGGCCCTCGGCCACCACATGGAAGCGGTAGACCCCGTTCTGGGTCGCCAGCACCGAGGCTTCGAACACCCCGGTATCGGTTTCGTGGAGCGCCATGAGGGCGCTCGAGTGGTCCGGCAGCGTGACGGTCGCGTTGACGACGGGGTGGGTGCCGAGCGGCCGCCCGTATTCGCTCAGGCTGGCGCGCAGGAACAGGGTCGACCCCGGCGCCACCCCGGTCTGGCTGAGTGCCGCGCGCATGTTCAGGTTGGAGCGCGCATGGATCAGGGCGTGGAAAGGCAAGCGCGCCTGTCCTGCCGCGGACATGGCGCCGGGGATATTGGCCAGCTTGGCCGAATCGCCGCGTCCCATTAGCGCCAGCAGCAGCTGCCATTCGCCTTCCCAGTGCTCCTTGCCGTCATGCAGGACCGGCAGGGTCACGCGCAGGTTGCGCGAGGTCGCGCCCGGCCGGTAGGCGCCCGCCGGCAGCTGGGGCACGCCGATGATGGTCCCGTCCGGCGCCTGCAGGGCGATCGCCAGGAAGGGCGGCGCCCGCGTCAGGGCCACGGCGTCGAAGGCGATGTCCGAGCGGGTGATCCAGAACGGCACGCGCGCGATTTCGCCGAAGCCCACCGAGCCTTCGGGATCGCGCACGATGTCCCGGTTGAGGACGCCGGCGAGGATCTGGATGAAGAATTTCTCCAGCAGGAATTCGTCGTCCTGCGCCAGGGCGCCGGTCACCAGCATGAATCCGCCCGTGCCGTCGGCGATGGCGCGCAGGATGTCGTTCTGGACATTCGCCGCATCGGCCACGCCCACGGCGTAGAGCCGGTCGGTGATCAGGTGCTGGACGTCGGCGATCCGGGGCGAGCGGTCCTCGATGCCGTCCGTGAAGACGATGGTGGCGTTGATCTCGAAATCGCCCGCGATCGGCGAGGCGCCGATCAGGTCCGCCGCCTGCTGGATGCCGGCGCCGATGCAGGTGTGGGGATAGGCGTCGGGCGGCCCGTGCTGGGTGATCTTCAGGCGCACATCGTTGCGCACGCCGGACGTGAGCGGGCCCGCGACCTCGAGGTCGCGCACGGTCTGGGCGGCGTCGGAAAACGCCACCATCGCCACGCCGTTGTCGTCGTAGAGCTGGTCGACGAAGGTCGTGGCCGCGAACTGGAGCACCTCCAGGCGCATGCGGTTGTTGCCGGCATTGGCCAGCATGCTGCCCGACTCGTCGAGCACCATGGTGACCGATGCCCTGGGGCGCCGCACCGAATTGGCGGCGATCGGGATATCGTCGTCGCGCCACAGTTCGTCGCCGAAGCTGTTGTGCGCGACGACACGCATCGTCCCGTTCGCCGACGTGCCCGGCGCCTGCCCGGTGAACTGGACCCAGATCCTGAACTCGCCGGTCGGGAAGGCGCTGCCGGGGAAGGAATAGGGACTCGGGTCGGCCAGGGTGAAGGGCCCGGAGGTGATCGCCGCCTCGAACATCAGCCCGCCGCAGCCGCTGATCTTGAACAGCGCCGCGCGGTGGGTCGTGTCGCCCTCGGGCACGTCGTTGAAGGTCACTTGCGGCGTGTCGAGCGTGACAGTGAGCGGGTCGCCCGCGATGAAGCCCGCCATGCCCTGCGCCTGCGCCGCCGCGAGCAGCACGTCGTCGCGATGGTAGACATAGCCGAGCGCGACGTGGTTGAGCATGGATGCGGGCGTGGCGCCGCCATGCATCGGCGAGTTCAGGTCCACGAAGGCGTCGCTGTCCTCGTTGCAGGTGCTGGATGCTCCCGAATACTGCTCGACGCCAGGTGCCGGATGGTTGAGCTGCCAGATGGCCCAGATGCGGTCGACGTTGCAGTGGTGCAGGTAGAACAGCGGATCGTCCGGCGAGCGCCCGCCGGACATGCTCTCGCCCACCCAGTTATGGGCAGGAAAGTGGGTGCCGCATTCGATCGCCCGGAAGGCCGGATAATCGGCGGCGCCAAGTTCGCCGAGCACGTCCCCAATGCTGGGAAGCACGACCCCGGCGGCGTCGCTGCGGCGCACGAAGTCCCAGTGGTCGAAGCGGCCGCCGCTCTTGTTGCGCCCGCCGAAGAAGGATTTCCAGGGTTCGACGTCGATGTCGCGCGAGTCCGGCCGTGTCCAGTCCCAGTACGGCAGGCTGACCCGGTCGTCGAACTGGCGCAGCTCTCCTTCGAGCAGCAGCAGGAAGTGGCGGTGCCAGGGCAGGAAGGCCGGGCCCCAGTGGATGCCGTGGTTGAAGTGGGCATCGTGCTCGCCCGCCATGCTGGCGATGACGCCGCGGCTAAATGCGTCGTTGAAGGCGTCGGCGAGCCGTTCGCGCTCGACCGGGCTCAGGTCGATGAAGTTTTTCCGGCAGCGCATCACTGTTCTCCCCGTGGTGCTTCTCGGGCCAGGCTGCCGCGCTCGCGCTCGGACTGGCCCAGATAAACGCGCACCGCCTCGAGCAGGCTGTCGCGCCCCGGTACATAGGCATTGTCGGCTAGAACGTATCCGCCAGAATTCCTGAAGAAGCGGCGGCGCGCGCCGTCGATCCACAATTCCTCGTGATCGGGCCCGCTGACGATGCGGACCACATGTCCGTCCACCTCATGTTCGCTCGTCACGGGGTCCGGCTGCTTGTCCGATGGTGATGGCATGGCGCGCTCCTTTCGCTGACAGTCGGGTCGTCGGGATGACAAACCTTCCCGTGTCTCCATGGATCAAGCAACCCACATGCCAGTGATGGGCGAAAAGGGAAATGCACGAGAACCGGCGTCGCCGGGGTTTGTCTGACTGAACGCGGAGGCGACAATATCATTGTTGGCGCGAGTCGTAGGGTGGACGGCTTGCCGTCCACGCGGTGATAGTTTGCGTCGAGATCATCCCGCACGAAAACGGAGCCGCTACCAATCACCGCGTGGACGGCAAAGCCGTCCACCCTACGAATAAATCCACGGCGGCGCAGACTCAGCCAGACAGACCCTAGCCGGGTCGATACGTACCCGATCCTGCCCTCCCACCGGGTCATTCCGGACCCACACGGGGACTCATCGATCCTGGGTGCGAAAACGCGCGGGATCGATGTGGTACTTCTGCAGCAGCTTGCCGAGCGCCCGCCTTTCCTTGCCGGCGAGGCGGGCCGCGTGCGTCACATTGCCTTGCGCATGGCGGAGCAGGTCAATCAGGTAGCGCCGGTGGAAGGCGTCGAGGGCCTGGGCACGGGCCGCCGTATAGGTTTGGCGGGCGGCGCCATCCGGCAGCAGCACGGGGGCCGGGTGGCCGCATATCGTCCCATCCGGCGCCGGCAGCAGGAGTTCCGGCCCCTCCGCCAGCAGGAAAACGCGGTGGACCAGGTTCTCCAGTTCGCGCACATTGCCCGGCCACGCATAGGCATCGAGCCAGGCGTGCGCACGCGTATCGATCGAGCGCCGGGTCATGCCGGCGGTGTCCCCATAACGTTGAGTAAATTCGCCCAGGAAGTGGTGTGCCAACAACCACGGATCGCCGGGACGGTCGCGCAAGGCCGGCATGTCGAGCGCCAGCACATGCAGGCGAAACAGCAGGTCGGCCCGGAAGCCGTGTTCTCCCACCAGCGTCTTCAGCCTGCGGTTGGACGCGACGATGATGCGCACATCGGCCGATTCCGCATGCCGGGCGCCGAGCGGACGGTAGTGGCCATCCTGCAGGAAGCGCAGCAGCGCCACCTGGCCGCGTGGCGGCAGCGCATCGATCTCGTCGAGGAACAGGGAACCCTGGTGGGCCAGGCGCAGCAATCCCGGGCCGCCGGCGCCCGCATCGGTGTAGGCGCCGCGTACATGGCCAAACAGTTCGTTTTCGATCAGGCTCTCGGGGATCGCACCGCAATTGATGGCCACAAATGGCTTGGCGCGGCGCCGGCTGCCCGCATGGATGCCGCGGGCGGCCAGTTCCTTGCCCGTCCCCGTCTCGCCCTCGATCAGCACCGGCGCGTCGTAGTACGCGATGCGCGGAATGAGCCTCAGGACATCCAGGAACCGGGGAGACTGCCCGACCATGCCGCGCAGGAAACCGGCTCCGCCAAACTCCGTGTTGAACGCATCCATCATGACACCCTGCACCATGGAATTGTCGAGCTCACCGTGGCGGCGGGCATGCCGCCATCGATCTCGCAACGGTAGTCCAATAATGCGGGTTTGGGAAGCCCGGCGGGCCCCTTTTCTTTCAGTCCGGACCGAACGGATTGTCCAGGCTGTGGGCCGGCTGGGTGAACCACCGCGGTCCGCTTGCCGTCATGTAGAAATGGTCTTCCAGGCGGATGCCGAATTCGCCGGGCACGCAGATCATCGGTTCGTTCGAGAAGCACATGCCGGGTTCCAGCAGCCGGGTCTCGCCGCCCACCAGGTAAGGCCCTTCGTGGATGTCGAGGCCGATGCCGTGACCGGTGCGGTGCGGCAGGCCAGGCAACTTGTAGCCGGGACCGAAACCGTTCGCTTCGAGCGAGCGCCTGGCCGCCTTGTCGACCTCCTCGCAGGGCACGCCCGGCCGGGCCGCCTCGAAGGCCGCCTGCTGCGCCTGCTTTTCCGCGTTCCACACGAAGCGCTGCCTATCGGACGCTTCGCCGAAGACATAGCTGCGAGTAATGTCCGAGATGTAGTTGTGGACCTTGCAGCCGGTGTCGATCAGGACGGTATCGCCGCGCGCAAGCGTCTGGACGTAGTTGACGCCATGCGGATACGAGGTCGCCTCGCCGAACAGCACGATGCAAAAGTACGAACCGCTTGCCCCGACCTTGCGGTGGGCGAGCTGGATGAACTCCTCCACCTCCGCCGTGGTGATGCCCTCGACGAGGATGGACGCCGCGGCGCGGTGCACGGCCATCGTCATGTCCATCGCACACTGGATCAGCGCGAGCTCCGCCTCGGACTTGCGCATGCGGCAGAATGAGGTCAGCGGGTAGGCGTTCTCCAGCACATAGCCGGCGGTGGCGGCGCGGATCGCGTCGGCCATCAGCAAGGGCGTGCTCTCGTCGACCAGCAGCCTGGGCGCCGGCTGGGGGCCGGGTGCGATCCCGCGCCGTTCCAGCACCCGGCGCAGCAGCGCCGCCGGGTTCTCGTGTTCGTCCCAGCAGGCGATCTCGCCCTGGACCAGCATGAACTTGCGGATCGTGCCTTCCTCGAAGGCGGGCGCGATGTACACCAGCTCTCCCGCCGCCGGCAGGATGGCGCCGACCATGCGCTCGCTGGGGCTCCAGCGGGTGCCCGAGAAATAGGTCAGGTTGCTGCCCGCATTCAGGTAGAGCGCGGCGACGCCGTTCTCCCCCATCCACGCCTGCGCGCGCCGGATCCGGGACAGGTGCTCGTCCACGGTGATGGGCGCCGCATGCCCGGTCATGTTCTCCAGCGCGTCCAGCGCCGCCTGCTTCGTCGTACCGCCAATGCGCATGTGTTCTCCTCGGTATGCGTTCATTCATGCTCGCCGCGGCGGCGCCTGCGTTTTTTTCCGGCGGCCGCCGGGTCGAGATCCAGGTTATCGCCCATCAGCCGAATACCAATCATTTTTATCATGGCGGCCGAAAGATCGATCACCGGCGACGCCGGGCGATGATATCTTTTGCACACCGCCAACGCAATCCGCATCGCCATGACGCCTTCCGCCTCACGGTCCGCTCCCGCAGCGGGCCCCGCCGCCCTCGCCCCCTATGCCGCCCTGCTGGGCTCACTGGTCTCGATCACGCTTGGCGCCTCGCTCGCCAAGCAGCTCTTTCCCGCGATCGGCCCTGAAGGCGCGACCGCCCTGCGCCTGCTGTTCGCGGCGATCCTGCTGACCGCGGTGTTCCGTCCCTGGCGCGTGCCTCTGATGAGCCGCTGGAAGCCGCTTGCCGTGTACGGTATCTCCCTGGGCGCGATGAACCTCGCCTTCTACCTTGCCTTGAGCTATATCCCGCTGGGGATCGCGATCGCCTTCGAGTTCATCGGGCCGCTGGCGGTGGCGGTGCTGACCTCGCGCCGGCGCATCGACTTCCTGTGGATCGGCCTGGCCGCCGGCGGGCTGGCGCTGCTGCTGCCCATCGATGCGCGCCAGGCGCTCGACTGGCGCGGCATCGGCCTCGCCCTGCTGGCGGGCGTGTTCTGGGCGGCCTACATCCTGGCCGGACGGCGCGCGGGCCAGGCCTATGGGGCGGCTGCCTCGGCCTATGGCATGTGCATCGCCGCGCTGCTGTTCGTCCCGGCCGGCGTCGCCCATGCGGGAGCGCGCCTGCTGCAGGCCGATATCCTCCTGCTCGGGCTCGGGGTCGCCATCGTCTCCAGCGCGATTCCCTACGCGCTCGAAACCCTGGCGCTGCGGCGCCTGCCTGCCAACACCTTCAGCACCCTGCTGAGCGCCGAGCCGGCGATCGGGACACTGATGGGTTTCCTCTTCCTGGGCGAGCTGCTGGGCGCGCTGGAGCTGCTGGCGATCGGCGCCATCGTGGCCGCGTCGGCCGGGACGGCAATCACGGCGCACGTCGCGGCGCAGAGCGGGGCGCAGGCGGACAAGCGGCGCGCCGGCGAGCCGACCGCCTAGCCCGGCGCCACCGGCACCGGCGCCAGCGAGCGCAGACGCAGCGCGATGCCCAGTCCCACCAGCAGGATCGCGCCCAGCATCCCCACGACGCCGGTCCAGGCCCAAAGCTCCCACACATAGCCGGTGGCCCAGCCGACCACGCTCGAGCCGAGATAGTAGAAGAACAGGTAGATGCCCGATGCCAGGGCCTGCGGCGGCCGGGCGCGCCGCCCCACCCAGCTGCTGGCCACCGAATGCGCGGCGAAGAAGCCGAAGGTGGCCACGCCCACGCCCAGCACCACCGCGAACACGGAGTCGTGCAGGGTGACGAGCAGCCCGGCGATCATCACGCCCATCAGGAGCCACAGCACGTTGCGCCGTCCCAGCTTGTCGCCCAGCTTGCCGGCCCACATGGAACTGAATATCCCCAGCAGGTAGAGCAGCGACAGGGCCCCCACCGCGCTCTGGCGCAGCTCGAAGGGCGGCGCCAGCAGGCGGTAGCCGATGTAGTTGTACAGGCTGACGAAGGAACCCATCAGCAGGAAGGGCAGCGCGAACAGCCAGGGCAGGCCGGGGTCGCGCAGGTGCACGCGCAGGCCGTCGATGAAGCCGGGGCCGCGCGGCGGGCGCGTGTCCGCGTGGCGCGACGGCGGCAGGCTGCGCGAGAATTCCCAGGCCGCATACAGGCCGGCCGCGCCCAGCAGGCCGACGGCGATGCGCCAGGAGACGAAGTCGCTGACCAGGGCCGAGAGCACGCGCCCGCTCATGCCCCCAAAAGCGGAGCCGCTGATGTACATGCCCATGGACAGCCCGAGCGAGGTCGGCTCGATCTCGTCGCTCAGGTAGGCCATGGCCACCGCCGGCAGGCCGCCCAGCATCAGGCCGAGCAGCGCCCGCGCGCCCACCAGCTGGGCATAGTCGGCCGTGAAGGCGCACAGCAGGGTCAAGGCCGCGCCGGAATACATCGACGCGACCATCACGGTCTTGCGGCCGAAGCGCTCGGCCACGCTGCTGGAGGCCAGCAGCGCCACCGCCAGGGTGGCGGTCGACACCGACAGCGCCAGGCTGCTCTGCGCGGGCGTGAGATGAAAATCCTGCGCCAGCAGCGGCATCAGCGGCTGGACGCAGTACAGGAGGGCGAAGATGGAGAAGCCCCCGAAGGCCATCGCGCGGTTGATGCGCCGGAAAGCGATGCTCCCGGACGCGATCCGACCGCGCGGCGCATTCACGGGTAGTCCGCCTCGAGCTCGGAGCCGGCGTAGTTTTCCAGCTCGGCGAACAGCTGCTTCATGCTGGCGCGGGTAGCGATGCTCTGCAGCACCGTGCACTGGCTGCGGTAGGTATCGATGCGCTCGGCGACGATGGCCTTGTGGGCGTCGGGAACGCGCGCCATCAGCTCGGCCCAGCCGGTCTCGAAGTCGGGCTGGTTCTTGCGCACCGACTTGACGAAGCGCTCGAACTCCTTCTGGCCGGCGCGCGCGGTGATGCGCCCGCCCCCTTCCACCGCGAAGATAATCGCCAGCGCGATCACGCCCTCGGCGTTCAGGTCCGGATCGTTGATCGGGCCTTCGTAGTGGTGGCGGCGCAGCCACTGGGCGGCCCGGACGATGGCCTGCACGCCCTTCCTCTGCTGGACCTGGCCCAGGTAGCGCTCGTAGCCCGACCAGCTCTCGGACGGGTCGGCGGTGCAGATGTCGACGAACAGCTCCTTCAGGCGCCGCTGCGAATACACGGGGTCGTTGTCGTACTCGCCGATCAGGCTGTCCTCGGGCAGCGCGGCCAGCTCGCGGATCAGGCGGAAGCCAGCCTGGAACACGTGCTCGGCGCCCTCCTCGATCAGGAGGTCGAGCGCGGCAAGGTCGTCCTCGCCTTCGACCAGGTGCTCGAGGCCGAGCGAGACCCCGCCCACGGTGAGCAGCAGCGCGCGCTGGATGCCTTCGGCGGTGCGGTCGTTGGTGAACTTCTCGGCCACCATGGCGGTGATCCCGGACAGTTCGTCGGCCAGGATCGCCGCCTCGTCGGGCGTCGCCTCGGTGGACAGCAGCTTGACCGCGCGCACCAGGCGCGGCGGCTTCTCGATGACGATGGCCGGCAGCATGAATCCCTGGCTCACGAGAAGATGTCCGTGCCCAGGCTGCGCCGGCTGCTGCGGCGCGGCAGGCTGCGCACCGACGGCACCTGCTTGCGCAGGCGGTACAGCAGTTCGCGGGTCGAGCGCTGCATGAATTCCGATTCCTCGTCCGGGTCGTCCGGCAATTCGATGTCGGCCATCTCGGCGCTGTGGCGGAATTCCGGGAACAGCTCGAGCAGCGACCGCTCCCAGCCGTCCTCGCTGGCCTTGGCCAGGTCGACCGCCAGCGGCACGATGTCGCTGTCGCCGCTGGTCTGGGCGGTCACGTAGCGGCCCTTGGAGATGATCTCGCCCGCCACTTCCAGGATGTCCTTCGGCGCCAGCGACCACAGGATCGCGAACACGGTGGCGCCGTGGTCGGTGGCGGACGCCTCTGCCAGCAGTTCGTTGCGGCGGTCCTCGTCGTCCTGGGCGTAGACCACGCCGTGCACGTGGTTGAACAGGTTCTCGGCGATGCGCTCGGGATCGTCCTCGATCATGTCGTCCGGCCAGGTCGCGGCGATGTAGGCCAGGCTGTCGGCCCAGGCCTTGGGCGGCACCAGCATGGTCGCCAGCGAGGTCTTGGCGCCGTCGAAGCCGGACAGGTGCAGCGCGGTGACCTGCGGCGGCAGGTCCTGCAGCACCTGGGCGACGGCGTAGTCGCCGTGCTCGTCGGCCGCCTTCGAGAACACTTCCTCCGCGTGCTCGAGCGAGCCGGCCAGCACCAGGTCGCCGACCTGCCTGGCCAGCGCGGGGAGATTGCTGCCTTTGTTCGCTTCGTCGCTCATTCGCGCTCCCCTCCTTCCGGATCGAACAGCTGGGTGAAGTCGTCGGACGCGGCGCTGCTGTCCATGTCCTCGTCGTGGTCGTCGTCCTCGCCCTCGGCCAGCTGGTCGAGCGACTGGTCGACGTCGTCCCAGCGGCCCTGGTTCTTGTACAGGAAGGCGGTGATGATGGCCTGGCGCGCCAGGTCCGGGTAGTTGGCGGTCATCGCCTCGTACATGGCCGCGCCGCCGTCGCCGTCGCATTCGGCCATCGCGAACACGCGCGCCGGGTCGCCGCCTTCGTAGTCGGCGGCTTCGCGCATCAGGCCTTTCGGGTCGGTGAAGCGGATCCGGTCGACCAGGGCGAAGGCCATCATGTTGACGTCGTCGAGGCCGGAACCGCTGGCGTACTCGGACATCAGGGCGCCGACCATCATGTCGTAGTTCTTGCGGTTGGGCGGGTCGCCCAGGGTGCCCTCGATCTGGCCTTCCAGCTCGCGCGACTGGAACGAGAATTCGGGATGTACGTGTTTCATTGTTCTATCCTGTTGATTCGGTGGGTGGCCGCAAGGCGCGGCCCGGGCGGGTCAGGCCTGGAGGCTCACGCCATTGAGGGCGAACAGCGAGCGCCACAGCTCGAAGGCTTCGGCTTCGGCATCGAGCACGATGCGGTGGTTGACGCTCTGGTTGTATTCCTCGCGCTTGACGGGGTCGGACAGGATCTCGTACGCCTTCGTCACGGCCTTGAAGCGCGCCTCCGCGCCCGGCGCCTGGTTGCGGTCCGGGTGGTAGCGCATGGCCAGCGAACGGTAGACCTTCTTGATCTCGTCGTCGCTGGCGTTCGGCGCGACGCCGAGGATCGCGTATAAATTTTCCACTTGGGCTCTCCGGCAATCGGCAAAGGGAAGATTATCCACTATAAAAGGATAAACTGTCAGGCTTGCCAGACTGTTAACAGGCGCTCCTCAGTGCCGGTAGGCCGGCGGCGCCGGCGGCAGCGGATGGACGGGCGGCGCGGGATCAAAGGCCTGGGCGGCCGGCAGCGCGGGCATGGGCAGGCCGGCGAGCGCCAGCAGCCAGGCGCGCACCAGGTCCGGATGGGTGGCGAGGGTTTTCATGGGTTCGACCTTGCAAGGGGTTGAGCTGGCCCCAAGTATGATCCTGGGGAAGCTTCCTGACGGTGCGCTCCACCACATAGGGGACCTCTGCGGCCCCGTGTACGGTAAAATGCCCCCCACTTACCTTTCCAACATCCATTCTTCATGAGTAACGACAAGAACACCCCGGCGGCCAACCCGCCGTCGTCGAACTTTGTGCGCGCCATCGTCGAAAACGACCTGGCGGCCGGCACCCACAAGCGTGACGGCCTGCCGCCGGTGATCACGCGCTTCCCGCCGGAGCCGAACGGCTACCTGCACGTGGGCCACGCCAAGTCGATCTGCCTGAACTTCGGCCTGGCGCGCGACTACGCGGGCCTGTGCCACCTGCGCTTCGACGACACCAATCCGGAGAAGGAAGAGCAGGAATACGTCGACACCATCATGGACAGCGTCAAGTGGCTCGGCTTCTCCTGGGAACAGGCGGGCAAGGAGCACCTGTATTTCGCCTCCGACTACTTCGACCAGCTGTACGAAATGGCCGAGTACCTGATCAAGACCGGCAAGGCCTACGTCGACAGCCAGAGCGCCGAGGAGATGGCGAAGAACCGCGGCAACTTCGGCACGCCGGGCACCAACTCGCCCTTCCGCGACCGCCCCGCCGAGGAATCGCTGCAGCTGTTCCGCGACATGAAGGCCGGCAAGTACAAGGACGGCGAGCACATCCTGCGCGCCAAGATGAGCGAAGACGCGATGGCGTCCCCGATCATGACCAACCGCGACCCGGCCCTGTACCGCATCCGCCATGCGCACCACCACCGCACCGGCGACAAGTGGTGCATCTACCCGATGTACGACTACACGCACCCGATCTCGGACGCGCTGGAGAACATCACCCATTCGCTGTGCACGCTGGAGTTCACCGACCACCGCCCGTTCTACGACTGGCTGGTCGACACCCTGGCCGAGGGCGGCTTCTTCCGCAAGCCGGTGCCGCGCCAGTACGAATTCGCGCGCCTGAACCTGACCTATGTCGTCACCTCCAAGCGCAAGCTGCGCTCGCTGGTGGACGACGGCATCGTGACCGGCTGGGACGACCCGCGCATGCCGACCATCGTCGGCCTGCGCCGCCGCGGCTACACGCCGGAATCGATCCAGCTGTTCTGCGAGCGCATCGGCGTCTCGAAAGCCGACGGATGGATCGACATGGGCACCCTGGAAGGCGCCCTGCGCGACGACCTCGACCCGAAGGCCCCGCGCGCGATCGCCGTGCTGCGTCCGCTGAAGCTCATCGTCGACAACTTCCCCGAGGGCGAAGCCCACGAATGCAGCTCGCCGGTCCACCCGCACCATCCGGAATGGGGCGTGCGCACCTTCCCGTTCACGCGCGAGCTGTGGATCGAACGCGAGGACTTCATGGAAGTGCCGACCAAGGGCTACTTCCGCTTCACGCCGCCGGTGGGCGACCAGCCGGGCGCGCGCGTGCGCCTGAAGTACGGCTACGTGGTGGAATGCACCGGCTACGACAAGGATGCCGACGGCAACGTGACGGCCGTGCACGTGAAGTACTTCGAGGATTCGAAGTCGGGCACGCCGGGCGCCGACAACTACAAGGTCAAGGGCAACATCACCTGGGTCAGCGCCGCCGGCGCGCTCGAGGCCGAAGTGCGCCTCTACGACCGCCTGTTCCTCGAACCGCAGCCGGATGCGGGCGGCAAGGACTTCAAGGCCGCGCTCAACCCGAACGCCCTCGAGACCATCACTGCCTACCTGGAGCCGGGCATGAAGGACGCGGTGGCCGACCAGCGCTTCCAGTTCGAGCGCCACGGCTACTTCGTCGCCGACCGCGTGGATTCCCAACCGGGCAAGCCGGTGTTCAACCGCGTCACCACGCTCAAGGACAGCTGGGGTAAATAAGTGCCTAAGTAAGCACCCGCTCTTTGATCAGGAACGCCGCGGTTTTCGCGGCGTTTTTTATTGCCTGCTCAAAGCACTCGCATGCGAAACCGCTCTATACCACCGCACGGCCGTACAGAAAAGACATTTGCTGTTGTATTTTTGCAAAACCTATAAGTTTTGATAGGCATCATGCCCGGCCACATTGCTTACCGTAACAATATTGATTCGCGTTAAGTACCAGTTTTGTTGCGAGGCCCTACCGATGATGCCAGACCGCCACCCTGCCGGATTGTTCGCCAATCCGGCGACCCTGCTGACAGGCACCCTGCTGTCGCTGGTGGTCGGCGCGGGCGCCCATCACGCCACTTCGCAAGCGATCGAGAGCGACGCCGTCGCCCGCTTCCGCACCATGGCGCGCGCGGCGCAGTACACGATCGACGCCCGCATCAAGAGCTACAGCGATGTCCTGCGCGGCACGGCCGGGCTGTTCCGCGCGACGGAATACACCAGCGCCGACGAGTTCCGCGAGTACGTCAAGCAGCTCGACATCGGCAGCAATTTTCCCGGCATCGAGGTTATCAACTACGCGCGCACTGTCGACGCAGAGGGCCTGGCCGAGGTCGACCGCGAGCTGCGCGGGCGCATGCGCGCGCTCGGCGTCCGCGGCGACGCCCCGCCGCTGGTGCCCCTGACCGGCCGCGACAGCTACACGGTGCTGCTCTACATCGAGCCGCGCCTCAAGCCTTCCCTGGAAAAACTCGGCATGGACCTGGAAGCGCGCGGCTACACGCGCCAGGTGCTGGCCCATGCGCGCGACGCCAATGTGCTGAGCGCCTCGGGCACACGCATCGCCCTCCAGCCCGGGCCGAACCAGAGCAGCCAGGCGCTGCGCCTGCCGGTGTACCGCAGCGGCATGCCGACCGGCACCGTGGCGGAACGGCGCCTGGCCTACATGGGCTCGGCCGGCATCGGCTTCAGCGTGGCCCGGCTGGTGGGCGGCATCCTGGACGAATTCCCGGTCAAGGGCACGCGCCTGGTGCTGACCGACCTGACCGAAGTGCCGCCGGAGCCGGGCGAGGCGCCGCCGCGCGCCATCCTCTACGACAGCATGGCCACGGCCGAGCATCCCCATCCGGCCTTGCCGCCGGACGACGACAGCGTGCTCTCGACCAGCCTGCCGATCGAGTTCAACCAGCGCCTGTGGCGGGCCGACTTCAGCATCGCCCGCTCCGCCCTGTACACCAGCTTCGACATGTACTACCCGTGGCTGGCCGGCTTCGCCGGCGGGATGAGCACCGCCCTGCTCTACGCCCTGTTCCAGACCATGGCCTTCTCGCGCCGCAATGCGCTGCGCATGGCCGAGGACATGACGCGCGAACTGCGCGCCAGCCAGGCCAAGCTCCAGGCCAGCCACGAGAAGCTGCGCATGCTGGCGGCGCACGCCGAGCAGATCAAGGAAGGCGAACGCAAGCGCATCGCCCGCGAGATCCACGACGACCTGGCCCAGAGCCTGCTGGCGCTCAAGATCGAGGCCGAATTCCTGGCCAACCGCACCCGCGGCGGACACCGGCGCCTGCATGCGCGCGCCGACGCCACGGTGCGCCAGATCGACGTCACCATCCGCAGCGTGCGCCAGATCATCAACGACCTTCGCCCCAACGTGCTCGACCTCGGCCTGAGCGCGGCGGTCGACTGGCAGGTGGCGGATTTCTCGCGCCGCACCGGCATCGCTTGCGAGCTGCTCGACGACGACGGCGACTACCGCATCGACGACCACTGCGCCACCGCTTTCTTCCGCATCCTGCAAGAATCGCTCAACAACGTGGCGCGCCATGCGCACGCCACCCGGGTCTGGATCGACCTGCGCCAGCATGCCGACATGCTCACCATGACCATCCGCGACAACGGTGTCGGCATACAGCCGGGCAGCCGCAACCGCAACGGCTCCTTCGGCCTGGTCGGGATCGAGGAAAGGGTCGGCATCCTGGGCGGCTCGTTCTCGGTCAGCAGCGGCCCCGAGACCGGGACCACGATCGTGGTCACGATCCCGGTGACCGGTCCCAACGCGCTGGACGGCGGCCCCGGCCGCGTGGCGCCGGAAGCGGTTGCCGCCTAGCAGAAAAATGATGCCCGCAGGAAGTTGTGGTTAAAAAATCACACCTGTTATTGCTTGAGCAAGCTCAACAGTTCCACTGACTGCCCGCAGGAAAATGGTTATCGCTGTCACCCGTCAAGACGCCGTCTGGTCTTGTTCCACATCCATTTATGCAGGAGGACTATCGCCGTACCGCTTCACACCAAACACAGGGATCCGCAGTACCCACCATCAAAATACTGACAATAGAGGTGAACACGATGTCGACGAAAACTGAATTTGCAGCTTTTGAAGCACTTGACCTCACACCGATCAAGATGAAACTCATGCACGTGGAATCCGGCGAAGGCTGGTCCGAAGTGCGCGCCAACGCTGTCGAAGCGGAATACCGGCGCTTCCTGTTCCTGATGAAGAAATACCCCGACGAGCAGGCATCGCCGACGGTCGACGTCGACACCTTCTGGCACTACCACATCCTCGACACCATGAAATACGCGCGCGACTGCGAGCAGGTGTTCGGCTACTTCCTGCACCATTATCCTTACGTCGGCATCGGCGAGGGGGCCGTCGAGGGCGAACAGGTGCGCGCAGGCGAACGCATGCGCGAACTGGTTGCCGCCGAATTCGGCGTGGTTTCGAGCGGCCAGGAAGCCTGGTGCGCCGCCCCCGGCAAGCCGCAGCTCGAAGCCGGCGACGCCGCGTGGTGCGCCGCGCCAGGCAAGGCCCTGGTCCAGGGAGAGACGGCATGGTGCGCTGCGCCTGGGAAGCAGGCCGCGCAAGGCAAGGACACCGCGTGGTGCGCGGCGCCCAGCAAGCAGGCCACGCAAGGCTGTGATACCGCATGGTGCGCCGCGCCGGGCAAGACCCTGGCCAAGGACAGCGATACCGCATGGTGCGCCGCGCCCGGCAAGGTCCTGGCCGAGGCCGTGAAGACCGCATGGTGCGCCGCCCCGGGCAAGGCCCTGGCCACGGCGAACCAGACCGCCTGGTGCGCCTCGCCAGGCAAGGCGCTGCTCGCGGCCTGATCCACCCATCCACCCGCGGCCGGTACGGCGGACAGCTTCCGCCGCGCCGCCCGCGGTTCTTTTTCCTTCCTAAGTACTCGGCAAGAAATACATGTGAGTTTGCACGGGGACGCCGGCCACGCGCGGCGCGGCCGGTGAAACGACAGGGGTGAAACGGGCAGGCGGCTGGCGCCCGCCCTTATTTGCGGCGGCCCGGCTTGGCGAAGGCGCTTGCCTGGTACAGGGTGCGTGCGTCGGCATGGGCGCGGTCGAGGGTGCGCATGGCCGGCTTGTCGTCGTGGGCGACGAAGTATTCGGCGTTCTGGGCGTCGACCACGATCTTGATCGCGGCGGCATCGTCGAGATTGTACTTTTCGGCGATCAGGGTCGTGACTTCGTCCAGGTATTCTTCGTAGGTCATCATCGGGGTTTCTCCATCGGGGCCGTCATTGTACGGCCAGCCGCAGCGCCGTGGCCACGTCGGGATAGCGCAGGCGCACGCGCAGCTCGCGCTTCATGCGCGTGTTGTCCAGCCGGCGCGATTCGGACATGAAGGACAGCAGCACCGGCGACACCACCGCTTCCAGTTCGCTGCGCGGCAGGCGCGGCGGGCGCGCCATGCCGAAGGCGTCGGCCACCGCGTCGAAATACTCGCCCATCTTCATGCGCGTATCGTCCACCGCATGGTAGACCCGGCCCGGCCGGCCGTGCACCAGGGCCTGGATGGCGATCCGCGCCAGGTCGTCCGCATGCACATGGCTGGTGTACACGTCCTGTTCCGCGCGCAGGGCCGGCGTGCCCTGCTCCAGGCGCTTGAGCGGCAGCCGGTCCTGCGCATAGATGCCCGGCACGCGCAGGATCGCCAGCCGGACGCCGCTCGCCATGGCCCAGGCGCGCAGCACGCGTTCGGCATCGACCCGGCGCCGGGCGCGCGCATTGCGCGGCGCCACCGGACGCTGCTCGCCCACCAGGGCGCCGCCGCAGTCGCCATAGACCCCGCTGGTGCTGACATAGACCATGTGCGTCACGCCGCCGAGCGCGGCGACCAGGCGGCGCGTGCGCAGGTCCTGGGCGCCGTCCGGCTGGGGCGGCGCCAGGTGCAGCACCCAGGGCGCCAGGCCGCGCAGGCGCGCCAGGGTGTGCTGGCGGTCGAGGTCGGCCACCACCGGCACCGCCCCGGCGGCGCGCAGCGCGGCGCGGCGCTCCGGCTGGCTGGTCAGGGCGAACACGCGGAAGCGCCCGCGCAGCAGCGGGAGCAGGCGCATGCCCACGTCGCCGCAGCCGACGATGAGCAGGCGCGGACGGTCGAAGGCGGAAGGCTGGGTCATGGCGGGACACGTAGGACAGGTCAAGGCCCGGTACTCTAGCACAGCGTCCCGGGAGGCGTTCCCCGGCCCTCGCGGGGCCGGTGTAGAATAGCGCCCTTACGTACAAAAGCCCCATCAGATCAACAGCTTGCACCAGCAGGCGCCTAACCGACGATATCGCATGACCTACCAAGTTACCGTCCAGCCGAGCGGCCACCAGTTCACCTGCGAGGACGACGAAACCGTCCTCGCCGCCGCCATCCGCGCCGGCATCGGCCTGCCCTACGGCTGCAAGAACGGCGCCTGCGGCTCGTGCAAGGGCAAGGTGCTCGAGGGCGCCGTCGGCCACAAGCCGCACCAGGAGCGCGCCCTGAGCGAGCTCGAAAAGACCCAGGGCGTGTCGCTGTTCTGCTGCGCCGTGCCGCAAGGCGACCTCGTGATCGAGGCGCGCGAAGTGGGCGGCAGCAGCGACTACCCGGTGCGCAAGATGCCGACCCGGATCGCGGGCATCCGCAAGGCCGCGCCGGACGTCGCCATCGTCACCCTGCAGCTGCCGGCCAACGAGGCGCTGGCCTACCGCGCCGGCCAGTACATCGAGTTCCTGCTCAAGGACGGCAAGCGCCGCGCCTACAGCATCGGCAACGCGCCGTCCTTCGAGGGCCCGCTCGAACTGCACATCCGGCACCTGCCGGGCGGCCTGTTCACCGACCACGTGTTCGGCGCCATGAAGGAGCGCGACATCCTGCGTTTCGAAGGCCCGCTCGGCACCTTCTTCCTGCGCGAGGAGTCCAGCAAGCCGATCGTGCTGCTGGCCTCGGGCACCGGCTTCGCGCCGGTCAAGGCCCTGGTCGAGCACCTGATGCACCTGAAGTCCGAGCGTCCCGTGCGCCTGTACTGGGGCGGCCGCCGTCCCCAGGACCTGTACATGGACGAACTGTGCCGCGCCTGGGAAACCACGCTCCCGGACTTCCGCTACGTGCCGGTGGTGTCGGACGCCCTGCCCGAGGACAACTGGCAAGGCCGCACCGGCTTCGTGCACGCGGCCGTGATGCAGGACATCCCGGACCTGTCGGGCTGGCAGGTCTACGCCTGCGGGGCGCCCATCATGGTGGATTCGGCACGCAGCGATTATTCGGAGAAGTGCGGCTTGCCGGCCGAGGAGTTCTACGCCGACGCATTTACCTCGGAAGCGGATCTGGCGTAGGGTCGGCGGGTTTCCCGCCGACGCGTTCAACCAGTGCATGCATAGCCGCGCGAAGGCTTGCCGAACGCGTCGGCGGCGAAGCCGCCAACCCTACGATGCATCACCAGCCACAGACAGGCACGCCGGCGCGCTTTGGTGGTTTCGTGCACAATGACAGGTTCGTCCCGCCTTCCCCGCACGCTCCATGTCCCTCGCCGTCCTGCGCAACCGCAACCTCTCCTTCTACCTGTCCGCGCGCTTCCTCGGCACCCTCGCCGTCCAGATGCAAAGCGTCGCCATCGGCTGGCAGGTCTACCAGATCACCGGCAGCCTGTTCGACCTCGGCCTGATCGGCCTGGCGCAGTTCGCGCCCTTCCTGGTCCTGATCCTGTGGGCCGGCCACGTGGCCGACCGCCACAACCGCCGCCTGATCGTGGTGGCCTGCATGGCCGCCCAGCTCCTGTGCAGCCTGATGCTGGTGGCCTTCACGGCCAGCGGCAGCACGGTGGTGTGGCCGGTGTTCGCGATCCTGGTGCTGTTCGGCAGCGCGCGCGCCTTCATGATGCCGGCCTCGCAGGCGGTGCTGAAGAACCTGGTGCCGGACCGCGACTTCAGCCAGGCCGTGGCGCTCGGCTCCTCGACCTTCCACGTGGCCGTGATCGCCGGCCCCATCATCGGCGGCCTGCTCTACGTGTTCGGCCCGCAGACGGTGCACATGACGTCGAGCTGCCTGCTGGCGCTGGCGGTGCTGCTGATGTCGGCGACCCGCAGCGTGCAGCAGACCGTGAGCAAGGCGCCGGTCAGCTGGCATACCCTGCTCGAAGGCCTGCGCTTCGTGCGTTCGCGCCCGATCGTGCTGGGTGCGATCTCGCTCGACCTGTTCGCGGTGCTGTTCGGCGGCGCCACCGCCCTGCTCCCGGCCTACGCCCACGACGTGCTGCACGCCGGCCCCACCGGCCTGGGCCTGCTGCGCACCGCGCCCGGCGCCGGCGCGGCCCTGTGCTCGATCGCCTTGGCCTTCTTCCCCATCACGCGCCGCGTCGGCGCCTGGATGTTCGGCGGCGTCGCAGTGTTCGGCCTGTGCACCCTGGTGCTGGGCTGGACCGCCAGCTTCCCGGTTGCCCTCGGCGCCCTGTTCCTGCTGGGCGCGGGCGACATGGTCAGCGTCTACATCCGCCACCTGCTGGTGCAGTACGAGACGCCGGACGAGATCCGCGGCCGCGTCAGCGCCGTCAACGCCGTGTTCATCGGCGCCTCCAACGAGCTGGGCGAGTTCGAATCGGGCGTGACGGCCGGCTGGCTGGGCCTGGTGCGTGCGATCCTGCTGGGCGGCGCGGCGACCCTGTTCGTCACCGGACTGTGGGCGCTGCTGTTCCCGGTGCTCTCGAGGATGGACCGCTTCCCCCACCAGGCCGGGCAAAAGAGCGGCGCCTAGGCGCTGCAGCCGCGTTACAATCGGGCTCCCTGTCACGGCTGCCCGATCGATGAACCACCCCTCGCTGAGCGTACTGCTGGTCGAAGACCATCCGACGATTGCGCGCCAGGTCGCGGGCTTCCTCGACGGCCTGCGCTGGCAGTGCGACCACGCGGGCAACGGCCGCCTCGCCATCGAGCTGGCCACCCGCAACACCTACGACGTGGTGCTGCTCGACCTCAACCTGCCCGACATCGACGGCCTGGAAGTCTGCCGCGCGATCAAGGCCAAGGCGCCCAGCAACGTGCCGGTGCTGATGCTGACCGCACGCGACGCCTTCGAGGACAAGGCACGCGGCTTCCGCGACGGCGCCGACGACTATCTCACCAAACCCTTCGACCTGCGCGAACTCGCCCTGCGCTGCGAAGCGCTGGCGCGGCGCGGCCAGCTGCACCTGCGCCAGGAGCTGCGGCTTGGCCCCTTGACCCTGCTGCCCCGCGAAAAGCGGGCCCTGTACGGGGACGCGCCGCTGGCGCTGACCCAGACCGGGTTCAAGATCCTGCTGCAGCTGTGCAGGGAACACCCGCAGGCGGTGGCGCGCTCCAGCCTGGTGCGGCAGCTGTGGGGCGACGATCCGCCCGACAGCGACGCGCTCAAGTCGCACATCTACAGCCTGCGCAAGCAGCTCGAACAGGCCGCCGGACGCAATCTGCTGGCCACCGTCCTACACCTGGGCTACCGGCTGGACCTGGACGAGAGCGCCGATCCGGATGGGGCGGGCCGGGATGGCTAGGACGATCCGGCAAGGCCTGTTCTCCGCGCTGGCCGGCTTTACGGTGCTGATCTGCCTGTGCTACACCGGCCTGGCGGTCGTCATCGCCTACGTCACCGAGGACATGCTGGTCGAGCGCCTGCTGGAACGCGAGGCGCGCGCCGTCGCCCGCCATGTCGCACTGCACGGCAGCGTGCCGGCGGCGCGCAACGAGCTGATCACCGTCCACACAAGCTTCGCCTCCTTGCCCGCCGCGGTGCGCCAGGCCGTGGGACCGTCGGAGCGCCGCGCCGAGGTGTTCGCCGGCGCCAGCCGCCATTACCACCTGATGGCGCTCGAGCCGGGGGCGCAGCGCATCTATCTGCTGGCCGATGTCGCCCCCCTGCTGGTGGTCTCGAAGGTGATCCAGGACGTGGGCGGCGTCCTGGTCTTCGTGGCGCTGGGCCTGATCGGTCTGGCCCTGCTGCTGGCCTGGCTGCTGGCGCGCCGGCTGGTGCTGCCGCTACAGGCCCTTGCCGCCGAAGCGCGCGCACTGCGTCCGGGCGAGCCGATCGCCTTCAGCGCGCGCGGCCGGCCGGACGAAATCGGCTACCTGGCCGAACGCCTGGAATCGGGCTTCAGCGCCCTGCAGGCCGCCCTCCAGCGCGAGCACGATTTCACGCGCGACGTCGGCCACGAGCTGCGCACGCCGCTCACCATCATGAACAATACCCTGGCCATGGCGCCCCCGCTCGGCGGCGCGGAAACCGCGCAGCTGCGTGCAAGCCTGGACGAGATCAGAAACACGGTCGATGTCCTGTTCGCACTCGCGCGCGCCGAACAGGTCGGCGCCGAAACCTTCGACCTGCGCGCCTGCATCGAGCAATGCCTGCTGCGGGTGCTCGAACAGGGCGGCCGGGACGCCAGCCGCTGGCACATCGACCTGCCGGACAGGCTGGACGCCAGCGGCAATCCTCACCTGGCCGCGCTGTTGGTCAACAACTGCGTGGGGAACGCCCTCTTCCACGGCGGCCCGGACGCGCGCCTGGATATCCAGTGGACGGGCGGGCGCCTGGTGATCGCCAACAGCCTGGCGCCGGGAGGCCCCAGGCGCGTGCAGGGCTTCTCGCACGGACAGGACCTGCTCGCCCGCATCGCCCGGGCCTTGCGCTGGGAGCTCGCCTTCCATCCCGGCCCGTCCAGCTATCGCGTGGAAATCCGCCCGGATTTCACCGCGATTTCACCAAGGCCTGAATAAGCTGGGCGCTCCATTCACTCGGAGCACGTCCATGAAATTCCTGATCGCCGTCGTCCCCCTGTCCTTCGCCCTCGCTTGCGCCTGCAGCCCGGCCTTTGCCCAGGTCGGCAAACTCGTCCACAAGGAAGAAAAGCGCAAGTACATCGTCTACACGCCCGCATCCTATGACAGCGAGCCGCAGCGCTCCTTCCCGGTGGTCTTCAACTTCCACGGCGGCGGCATGAGCATGACCGAGCAGATGCTGTACAGCCAGATGAACCGGAGCGCGGACCGCCACCGCTTCATCGTGGTCTACCCGCAGGGCATCAAGTCGGACTGGAACGTCGGTTTCGACATGCCCTACCTGGGGGGAACCGACGACGTCGGCTTCACCGCGGCGCTGCTGGCGAAGCTGAAGCAGGACTACCGCATCGACGCGGCGCGCGTGTACGCCACCGGCCTGTCGCGCGGCGGCTTCTTCGCGCTGCGCCTGGCGGCGGACCTGCCGGACGTGTTCGCGGCGGTGGCCTCGGTGGGCGGCCCGACCCCGGAACCGCTGGTCCAGCATGAGGAAGCACCGACGAAGCCGGGCAAGGTCGGCGTGATGCTGATCCACGGCACGGCCGACCAGGTGGTGGCCTACGGCGGCAAGGCGACCGGCACCGGCTACCTGTCCGCCGAGGACAGCCAGCGCTACTGGGCGAAACGCAACGGCTTGACCGCCCTGCCCGCGCAGTCGCGCGTGATCGATGCCGACAAGGGCGACGGCACCGAGGTGCGCTACCTCGAACAGGGCGAGGCCGGCCGCAAGGTCGCGCTGGTGACGGTCAAGGACGGCGGCCACACCTGGCCGGGCGCCGACCCTTTCAACATCGGCCTGCCGATCGGGAAGACCACGCGCGACGTCGATGCCAATGAACTGATGTGGCAGTTCTTCAGCCAGCACCGCAAGTGAGACTGGTCAGGCCAGGGACAGGGCCGCGGGGACGGTACGGAACTTGCCCACCTGGCCCGACAGGTGCTGCGACTGCTCATGCAGCGAATGCGCCGCGGCCGAGGCTTCCTGCACCAGCGCGGCATTCTGCTGGGTCAGCCCATCCACGTGGCCCAGCGCCTGGTTGATCTCGTGCACGCGGCTCGCCTGGTCGTGGCTGGCGTCCGCGATCTCCTGCATGGTGCCTGCCAGCCGGTTCACGTTGGCGACGATCTGCGCCATCGTCTGGCCGGCCTGCCCCACCAGCTGCGAACCCTGGCCGATGGCCGTCACCGATTCGCCGATCAGGGCCTTGATTTCCTGGGCGGCGACGGCGGAACGCTGGGCCAGCGAGCGCACCTCGCCCGCCACCACCGCGAAACCGCGTCCCTGCTCGCCCGCGCGCGCCGCTTCGACCGCCGCGTTGAGCGCCAGGATGTTGGTCTGGAAAGCGATGCCGTCGATGACGGCGATGATGTCGACGATGCGCGCCGAGGCGGCGTCGATGGTATTCATCTTGTCGACCACCTTGTCCATCAGCTCGCCGCCGGTAGCCGCGACCGAGGAAGCGCTTGCCGCCGCCTGGCGCGCGGCCTGGGCCGATTCGGCGTTGCTGCGCACCGTGCCGGTCAGGGTCGCCATCGAGGCGACGGTCTGTTCCAGCGACGACGCCTGCGAGGCCGTGCGTTCCGACAGGTGACGGTTGCCGCTCGCGATCTCGTCGGTGACCGCCGAGATGGCCGAGGCGCCCTGGCGCACTTCCTGCACGATCGAGGCCAGGCCCACCCGCATGCCGTGCAGCGTGCGCATCATCGAACCCAGCTCGTCCTTCGCGCGCGAGTTCAGCCGCACGGTCAGGTCGCCGCCCTCGATCGCTTGGGCGAAGGCGCAGGCGCGCGCAATCGGGCGAGTGACGCTGGTCGTGACGATCGCGGCCAAGGCGGCGGCGGTGAGCAGAGCCAGCGCCGAGATCGCGACCAGGATCCAGCGCGACTGGGCCGCCACCGTGGCGATGTTGTCGCCGGCCTGGTTCATGTCGGTCTCGATCGCCTTGATGGCCGCGTCGAGGTCTTCCACGATCTGGCGGCGCAAGGGACTGCACTCGTTGATCAGGAAGGCCGAGAAAGCCTCCATCTGGCCGCTTTCGCGGAACTGGCGCGGGCGCACCAGCTCCTTGGCCATCTGGCGCAGGCCCTTGCTGGCCTTGTCGAACTCCGGCCTGCCGCCCAGCACCGGTTCGAGCGCGTCGAGCCGCGCCATGTAGGCCTGGCGCTGCTGGTCGAGCATGGCCAGCTCGCCGCCGACCTGGGCCTCGTCCTGCACGATGAAGCTGTTGCGGGCCGCAATGCCGGTCTGCGCCAGCGATTCGCGGATCTCGTAGAGCGGCGCCACCTGTTCCCGCCAGATCGCGGTGGCGGCGTCGATGGCGCTGGCGGTAGTGCCGAGCCGGCTGAGCGCCAGCGCCGAGATGACGAGCATGAGCGTGGCCACGAGCCCGAAGCTGAGCGCGAGGCGGGTGCCGATTTTCAGGTTGGATAACACGGTGGTCTTTCGGAGAGAAGGAGTGTGTTGGAGCGCTTTATTGCCGGGCTGGGCCGATCTCGACCCAGCCGCGGTCGAGGTATTCCGCGGCCAGGAGATCCTGGATCACGATCGAGTACGCGACCGGGACGAGCGGCAAGGTGAAACTCAGCAGGCAGGCGCAGCACAGGAATACCGGCACAAGGAGGATGACGCAGCCCATCAGGGCATGCGTCCAGAGCCTCTTGTACGCCAGGTAGGCCACGCTCGCAAACAGGACACAGGGCACGCAGCGGGCGCTGACGACCGCCTCGCGTCCCGTGCCTGGATGCCTGAATACGTTTGCCATGTTAGCGCTCGATGTGAAAATGCCTGTTGTACGAACCGGAAACTTGCGAAGTCTCACGGATTGTTGCACTCGAGAAAATACAACACATGCTGCGGCGCATGCTTGCGCGGACCGGGCGCGGCGAATTCACGGGCGCGTGTAAGATGAAGTCAACGTGACAACAGGAGCAAACTCATGCAAATCAATGTCAATACCGATAACACCATCGACAAGCACCAAGGCCTGGACGAGCACGTGGAAAACGTCGTGAACTCCTCCATCGGACGTTTCAGCGATCAGGTCACCCGTGTCGACGTGCACCTGAGTAATGAGGTCAAGGAAAAGAAAGCCGACGGCGGCCAGTCCTGCATGATGGAGGCGCGCGTCTCCGGCTACGCGCCTGTGGTCGTGCACGAGCACGCGGCCGACCTGCACCAGGCGGTGCAGAACGCAGGCAGCAAGCTGGCGCGTGCGCTCGACAGCGCCCTCGGCCGCCTGCAGGACAAGAACAAGCACACTTCCCCGGTCGTCGACGATCCGCTGTCCGACAAGCACCTGACGGATTCCTGATCCGGCCCCAAGCGCACGCCTCAGGGGCGTGCGCTACGCCTCCCCGCCCTCCAGCATCGTCCTCAGTTCGCGCAGGTAGCGCAGGCCCGCCAGCGCGCGGCTGCCGTACCACGACATCATCTCTCCATCGACCAGCAACACGGGAATGCCGATCTGCTTCTCGAGCGCGTCCGCATGCGCCTCCGTAAAGCGGTAGGGCTCGGTCGACAGCAGCACCGCGTCGAGCTGGCCAACCAGCTGCTCCGACCAGTCGAAGCATGGATAGCGCGCTTCACCCAGGTCCGGGATGCGCCAGCCGAGCTCGGCCAGCATCGCCGCGATATAGGTGTCCTTCGAGATACTCATCCAGGGGTCTTGCCAGATGCAGTACAGCACCGTGCGCGGTGGGCCGGGCGGCCGCGCGCGCAGCAGCGCCAGCTCGTGCTCGAAGGCCGCGCACCAGGCTTCGGCCTTGTCCGCCACCCCGAAGATGCCGCCCATCAGGCGCGCCAGGTCCAGGTTGTCGCGCGGGACCAGGGGGTGGGTGACCACGATGTGCGGGACGAACTCGGCCAGCCGGTCCACGGTGGGTTTTTCATTTTCGTCAATATTGACGATCACGTGGGTCGGCGCCAGCTTGCGGATCTTCTCGATATTCACATCCTTGGTGCCGCCCACTTTGGGGATCGCGGCCACCGTGTCGCGCGGGTGGATGCAAAAACCCGTGCGGCCGACCAGCTGGGGCGCCAGGCCCAGGTCGCACAGCAGCTCGGTGATCGAGGGCACCAGGGAAACGATGCGTGCGCCGGGCGCCGGCGGGTGCCGGACGCCCAGGGCGTCGCTCGGGTAGGGAGTAAAAGTTGTCATGGCCGCTATTGGACCACTGTTGTTTATGAAACGCCACCCACCGCAGCGCAGTTGCAATGCGTTATTATTCCTTGATTGTAAGGACGTCTAGACAGCTCGAGGATCACTTGGAACACATCGGCACCTTCGGTGCTTCCCGCTACACCGCCCGCGACCTGCAACTGTTCCGCGGCGAAGTCGATCCCGCCGTGGCCGCCGCCTTGG
This sequence comes from Massilia sp. ST3, assembly GCF_018119405.1. Lineage (GTDB taxonomy): Bacteria > Pseudomonadota > Gammaproteobacteria > Burkholderiales > Burkholderiaceae_D > Telluria. The sequence goes on from NZ_JAGPWC010000039.1 coordinate 44,503, forward strand.
CGTCCTGCGCGGTAGTGCGGGTGGCGGGGGGGGGCGGCCGCGGGGGGGGGGGGGGGCGGGGGGGGGGGTTTTGGGGGGGGGGGGGGGGGGGGGGCCGCGCCC
>NZ_JAGPWC010000004.1 GCF_018119405.1 Massilia sp. ST3
CCCGCAGCTCACCCAGGGCAATCTGGCCGCTCACCACCAGCGCTGCATTCGAGGGCACATAGTGGCGGCGCCAGAATTCCTGGATGTCGTCGCGCGTGGCGGCGCGGATCGCCGCCTCGGTGCCGAGCTGGCCGTAGCCCTTCGGATGGCGCACGCCGTAGAGCGCGCCGGCGGCCGCGACCGCGGCCACCGCGTCCGGCTCCTCGCGCTGCTGGATGAGTTCACCCAGCCGGTCGGCGCGCTGGCGCTCGATCTCGGCAATGGGGAAGGCGGGGCGCTGCACCACGTCGGCCATGATCTCGAGCGCCTGGGCGAAGGTCGCGCGCAGCGCCAGCAGCGAGACGCTGGTGGCGTCGGCGCTGGTGGCGCTGTCCATGAAGGCGCCCAGCTGGGCCAGCTCGTCCGCGATCTGCGGGGCGCTGCGGGTCGCCGTGCCTTCTTCCAGCATCTGGGCGGTGAAGCCGGCCAGGCCCGGCAGGCGGGCCGGATTGGCGGCGCTGCCGCTGCGCAGCACCAGCTGGGCCGAGACCAGGGGCAGGGCCGGGTTGTGATGGTGGATCACGGTCAGGCCGTTGGCCAGCCTGAAGGACTCGCCCTTGGGCAGGGTGAAGCTGGGCGGCGGACCCGCCTTGGGCGGCTTGGCGCGCCAGGGCTCGGCGCCGTTGATGCTCGCATGCGCTGCCGCCTTCGCCACCGGGCCGGCTTTCTTTTTCGGCGGGCGCGGATCGTGGATCACCGGCTGGCCGGGGACGCCGGTCACCACCGCGCGCGCATCCTGCTTGAGCCAGGTCTGTACGGCGTGGCGCACGGCCGCCGCATCCACCCGGCGCAGGCGTTCCAGGTCCTTGGGCAGGTAGCCCGGGTCGCCGGTGTACTGGTTGTAGTGGTTGAGCTGGTCGGCCAGGCCGTCGCCGCCCAGCTTCTCGATCGAGGACAGCAGGGCGGTTTCCAGGCTGTTGCGGGCGCGCTCGACTTCGCGGTCGGACGGGCCGACTTCGCGCAGCTGGGCCAGTTCGGCGTCGATCGCCGCTTCCAGCTCGCGCGCCGTGTGGCCGGCGCGGGCGGTGACGTCGATCACGAAGGTCGAGGTGAGGCCGTAGGAATTCTGGACCGCGTCCACGTCCTGGGCGATCTGGCGCTCGTAGACCAGCGACTTGTACAGGCGGCTCGACTTGCCGCCGCCCAGGATGGTGGCGGCCACGGCCAGCTCGATGTCGCCCGGCTGGTAGGCCGGCGGCGTGAGCCAGCCCATGAACACGCGCGGCAGCTCGACGCGGTCGGGCACCGTCACCCGGCGCTCGCTGGTGATGGGCGGCGTGACCACGCTCGGGCGCGCCACCGGCGGGCCGGGGCGCAGGCTGCCGAAGTAGCGCTCGACCAGGGCGCGGGTCTTGGCCTTGTCGATGTCGCCGGCGATCACCAGGCTGGCGTTGTTGGGACCGTAGTAGCGGGCGAAGAACTGGCGCACGTCGTCCAGGCGCGCGCCCTGGATGTCGGCGTGCGAGCCGATCACCGAGGCGTAGTAGGGGTGGCCCTTGGGGAAGAGGGTGTGCGACAGCGCTTCCTCGACGATCCCGTAGGGTTCGCTCTCCACGCTCTCGCGGCGCTCGTTGCGCACCACGTCCTGCTGGTTGCTCAGGGCCTTCTGGTCGAGCACGTCCAGCAGGTAGCCCATGCGGTCGGCGTGCACCCACAGCGCCAGCTCGAGCTGGTTGGACGGCACGGTGTCGTAGTAGTTGGTGCGGTCCAGGTCGGTGCTGCCGTTGCTGTCGGTGGCGCCCGCGCCTTCGAGCAGGCGGTCGGCCAGGCCACGCGGGATGTGGCGGGTGGCGGCGAACATCATGTGCTCGAACAGGTGGGCGAAGCCGGTCAGGCCGGGGGCCTCGTTGGCCGGGCCCACGTGGTACCAGAGGTTGACGGCGACGATGGGCAGGCGGCGGTCTTCGACCAGGATCACCTGCAGGCCATTGGGGAGTACGTATTTATCGAATGCGACCACGGGTAAAGGGGATGGGGGTTGGGCCAAAGCGGGGGCGGGGCGGAAGCTTAGCAGCAATACGGCCAGGATGACGAGCGCTTTCATGCGGCTCTCCATGCGGCGCGGGGGCGCCATCATAATTGAAAAGGACGCGACCGATGAGTCGTCGAACCCGCCACTGGCGGGTTACGACTCCCGGCGAAGGCCGGGACCCAAGTTTGCGTGCACAGCAGCCAAATGCGACGTGATCGGCTACGGAACGAACCTGGGTTCCGGCCTGCGCCGGAACGACGCGGTGGAGGTGGACGGACAGGGTCAGTGACATTCGCCCCTCCCGCGATCCATCACCGCCCCCGCCGGCACCTTCTCCGGCGCGGCCGGCAGGAACTGCCACTCGTAGGCCCCCTCGAGCAGCCGCAGCCGCAGCACGCCGTCGAAACTGGCTTCGCGCACCTCGCTGTTGGGCGTGAACTGGAGGAAGGGCGTGGCGTAGGCGCCCCCGGTGCCGACCACGAACTGGCGCAGGCCGCGCGCGCGGTCCAGCCGGCCGTCGGCGTCCTGGGGCGCGAAGCGCTCGTAGTCGTGGTCGTGGCCGGACAGGACCAGCTCGGCCCCGGCCCGGTACAGGATGTCCCATGCATCCCGCATCCGGCCCGGCCCGAGGTGGCCGCCCGAGGTGTACAGCGGGTGGTGCCAGAAGGCCAGGGTGCAGCGCGAGGGCGCGCGCGCCAGCTCGGCGCGCAGCCAGTCGAGCTGGGCGGCGTGCCTGGCGCCGGCCAGGTTGCTGTCGAGCGAGATCACCAGCCAGCTGCCCAGGCGCAGGCTGTAGTAGCCGCGTCCGGCGCGGGCGCCGAAATAGGCGAAGTAGGGCGCCGCGTCCTTGCTATGGTATTCGTGGTTGCCGGGCGTGGGCCAGGTGCGCTCGCGGAAGCGTCCCCAGGTGGGCGCATAGCAGTCGGCGAATTCGCGCGCCGCGCCGCGCGGATAGGTGTGGTCGCCCAAGGTCAGGACGGAGGCGTCCGGATCGGCGGCCAGCAGGCCTTCCACCAGCCTGCCAGTGGCGGCCGCGCCCGACCAGCGCGGGTCGGGGTGGATGCAGCGGGCGATGTCGCCCGCGGTGTAGACGGTATGGACAGGCCCGGACGGAGCGGAATCGGAAGCGGCATGTCCCGCCACCGGCGCCAGGGCGGCGGCCAGCGGCAGGGTCATGGCGATGAGCCCATGGCGCGGCCCGCCCGGCATCCGGTGCGCCCGGCTTACTCGATGAAGCGCAGCAGCCCCCGCAGTGCGTGCGCCACGGTCTGCTCGCGCACCGCGCGGCGGTCGCCGCAGAAGACCAGGCGCTCGGTATAGGTGGTGTCGCCGCGCGACCAGCCGAAGCAGACCGTGCCGACCGGCTTGCCCGGCACCGCACCGGTGGGGCCGGCGATGCCGGTGGTCGAGACGGCGACGTCGGCGTTGCTGTTGGCCAGCGCCCCTTCCGCCATCTTGCCCGCGACTTCCTCGCTGACCGAGCCGAACTGGGCGATCATGGCCGCCGGCACGTCCAGCAATTCGGTCTTGGAAGCGTTGGAATAGGTCACGAAGCCGCACTCGAACCAGCCGGTCGAGCCGGCCACTTCGGTGATGGCCTGCGAGACGCCGCCGCCGGTGCACGACTCGGCGGTGACCAGCAGCAGCCGCTTGGCCTCCAGGGCCCGCCCTACCTGGGTAGCAAGATCGATGAGTTCGTTCGTCACGTCTGTCTCCTTTCGTTGCTTTTCGGGGGAGCGGTACCCCGGGGACGGCGGACGGGTCGTCCGCGTCCGGTCCATTCTAGCGCGCTGCGGACCGTCATGGCATGGCAAACCCGGCAAAATTTGCTGTCCAAACATCCGGCGCCCGTTTACAGTGCAAGCGCCTCCCCGCACGGAATAAAATGTTCCGTGCGACATGATGCACGGGCGTACTGCTATGCTGGATGCCCGACGGGCGCCGTTGCGGCGCCTGGCCGGCGTCCCTTTTCCCGTTTTGTAGGACCTCAGCATGCCGCACGCACCGATCGCGCGAAGCCAAGCATGAGCCGCCAGCGCTCGATCCGCAGGAAGCTGGCCCAGGCGGTGATGGCGACGACCCTCGTCGCGCTGCTGGTCTCGATCGCGATCGTGGTCGGCTACGACCTGCGCAGCTACCACCGCGCGCTGGTGAACGACCTGACCACCCAGGCCGAGCTGGTCGGCCACATGACCTCGGCCGCGCTGACCTTCGACGACCCGCGCCTGGCCAACGAGAACCTGGCCCTGCTGCGCACCCGCCCGCTGGTGCGCGCGGCCGCCATCTACGACGCCGGCGGCGAGCTGTTCGCTTCCTACGCGGCGGCCGGCGAGGGGCGCCAGGTGCCCCAGCGCCTGGACGCGGCCGCGCTCCGGGCCGGCGACGACGAGCTGGTGGTCCAGCAGCGCATCGTCGAGAACGGCGACATGCTCGGCACCGTGGTGGTGCGCGCCGAGAGCGGGCAGGTGCAGCGCTTCATCGACTACCTGGCGATCGGCATCGGGGTCACCCTGCTGGCCATGGGCGCGGCCTGGCTGCTGATGTGGCGCCTGGGGCGGCGCCTGACCGCGCCCCTGACGGCGATCACCGGCATCGCACGCGAGGTGGTGGCCACGCGCGATTATTCGCGCCGCGCCGCGCGCACCAGCGACGACGAGGCCGGCGAGCTGGCCGACTCCTTCAACGCCATGCTGACCGAGATCGAGCAGCGTACCCGCGAGCTGGAAAATTCCAACAGCGCCATCGTGCGCGAGGCCCAGGAGCGCACCCGCGCCCAGCAGGAAGTGATGCGCCTGAACGAGCAGCTCGAGCGGCACGTCGACGAGCGCACCATGCAGCTGGCGCTGGCCAACGCCGAACTGGCCAACGCGATCGAGGAGGCGCGCAACGCCAACCAGGCCAAGTCGGCCTTCCTCTCGTCCATGAGCCACGAGCTGCGCACCCCGCTCAACGCCATCCTCGGCTTCGCCCAGATCCTGACCTCGGACACCCTGCCGTCGACCCTGGAGCAAAAGAAGGAATTCGCCAACCACATCCTCAAGTCGGGCCGCCACCTGCTCACCCTGATCAACGAGATCCTCGACCTGGCCAAGGTGGAGTCGGGCACGGTGACCCTGTCGATGGAGCCGGTGGCGCTGAGCGATACCCTGCTCGAGTGCCGCACCATGGTCGAACCGATCGCCGCCAGCCGCGGGGTCAAGGTGCTGTTCCCCGACGTGGCGGGCGCCGTGGTGCTGGCCGACCGTACCCGCCTCAAGCAGGTGATGCTGAATCTCCTGTCGAACGCGGTGAAGTACAACCGCGAGTCGGGCGCGGTGGTGGTGAGCTGCGAGCAGAGCGCGCCGGCGCGCCTGCGCCTGTCGGTGCAGGACACCGGCCAGGGCCTGGCGCCGGAGCAGGTGGCGAGCCTGTTCCAGCCCTTCAACCGCCTGGGCCAGGAGGGCGGGGCCCAGGAAGGCACCGGCATCGGCCTGGTGGTGACCAAGCGCCTGGTCGAGCTGATGGGCGGCCAGATCGGCGTCACCAGCAGTCCCGGCGTGGGCAGCGTGTTCTGGATCGAGCTGGCCGCCACCTCCCCATTGGCCTCGGCCGTGCCTGAAGGCGGCCCGGAAGTGCATGCGGCGGCGGTTCCCGCGCCGCTCGAAGGCGAGCCGCACCTGCTGCTCTACGTCGAGGACAATCCGGCCAACCTGCGCCTGGTGGAAGAGATCGTGCGCTTCCGTCCCGACCTGCGCCTGCTGTCCGCGCCCGACGGCCACATCGGCCTGCAGCTGGCGCGCGCGCACCGGCCCGAAGTGATCCTGATGGACCTGAACCTGCCCGGCATGAGCGGCATCGAAGTGCTGCGCCAGCTGCGCACCGACCCCGAAACCGCCGCGATCCCCGTGATCGCCCTGACCGCCAACGCCATGCCGCGCGACATCGAGCGCGGGCGCGCAGCGGGCTTCCACCGCTATCTCACCAAACCGATCGACATCGACAAGTTCACTGAAGCGATTGACAGTACGCTGGCCCACCTGCAAGGACGCGGAGCGCCGGCCGAAAGGAAGGCTGATTGATGATTTCCCTGTCCGACATCCGGCGCGCGCGCATCCTCGTCGTCGACGACGAGCCTGTGAACGTGCAGCTGCTCGAGTACCTGCTCAAGACCACCGGCTATGAGAACGTGTTCAGCACCAACGACCCGCGGCAAGTGGTGTCGCTGCACCTGAAACACCGCTTCGACCTGATCATCCTCGACCTGCACATGCCCGGCATGGACGGCTTCGACGTGATGGAAGCGCTCAAGCCGCTCGAGAGCGACTCGTGGCTGCCGGTGCTGGTGGTGACGGCGGAACCGGACAAGAAGCTGGCGGCGCTGGAGGCGGGGGCGCGCGACTTCATCGGCAAGCCCTTCGACACGGTCGAGGTGATGACGCGCATCCGCAACCTGCTCGAGGTGCGCCTGCTGCACCGCGAGTCGCTCGACTACGGCGCGCAGCTGGAACGCGAGGTGCGCGAGCGCACCGCCGAGCTGGCGCGCTTCCGCGGCGCGATGGACGCCACGCCGGACGCGATCTTCCTGATCGACACCGCCGGCATGGCGATGGTGGACGTGTCGGACGGCGCCTGCCGCATGCTGGGCTTCTCGCGCGACGCCCTGATGCGCATCGAGCCGGTGGCCCTGGGCCTGGCCTCGCGCGCCCAGCTCGAACGCCTGATGGGGCATGCCGAGCCAAAAAAGGACGAGCCGCGCGAGGACATCGTCGAGACCGAGCTGCTGCGCGCCGGCGGCGAGGGCTCGGTGCCGGTCGAGATCAGCTGGAAGTTGCATGACCTGGGCAGCAGCCGCATCCTGATCGCGGTGGTGCGCGACATCAGCGAGCGCCTGCACGCGGCCGAGCGCCTGCGCCACGCGGCCAGCTACGACGCCCTGACCGGCCTGCCCAACCGCACCCTGTTCTTCGAGAACCTGGACGCGGCCATCGAGCTGGCCAAGGACAAGCGCTGGCGCGTGGCGGTGCTGTGCATCACCCTCGACCGCTTCAAAGTGATCAACGATTCGCTCGGCACCGCGCTGGGCGACGAGCTGCTGCGCCAGTTCAGCACCCGCCTGGTGCGCAGCGTCAAGATGCGCGAACTGGTCGGGCGCCTGGGCGGCGACGAGTTCGCGCTGATCCTGACCATGCAGCGCGACCAGCAGGAAGCGGTGAACGTGGCCAACGACATCCGCGAGACCCTGCGCGCGCCCTTCGACCTGAACGGCCAGCAGGCCGCGCTGACGGCCAGCATCGGCATCGCCATGTACCCGGACGACACCACCGATCCGGGCGCCCTGGTCAAGTACGCCGACGCCGCCATGGTGCGCGCCAAGGAGGCCGGGCGCGACGGCTACCGCTTCTTCACCTCCGGCATGAACGTGCAGGTGCTGGCGCGCCTGGACCTGGAGCTGGCGCTGCGCGGCGCGCTGGAAGGCGGCCAGTTCGTGCTGCACTACCAGCCCAAGCTCGAGCTCAACACGGGGCGCATCTCGGGCGTGGAGGCCTTGCTGCGCTGGCACCGGCCGGGCTACGGCCTGGTATACCCCGCCGAATTCGTCCCGGTGATGGAAGAGACCGGCCTGGTGGTGCGGGTCGGGGAATGGATCATCGACGAGGCCTGCCGCCAGATGGCGGCCTGGAACGAGGCCGGGGTGCGCGACGTGCGGGTGGCGGTGAACGTGTCGAGCCGCCAGTTCACCGAAGGCGACCTGGAAGCCGTGATCCGCGACGCGCTGGCGCGCCACGGGGTGGAAGCCGGCCAGCTGGAGCTGGAGCTGACCGAGAGCGCGCTGATGGTGAACGCCGAGCACACCACCGAGGTGCTGCACCGCCTCAAGCAGGCCGGCATCCGGGTGGCGATCGACGACTTCGGCACCGGCTATTCGAGCCTGGCCTACCTCAAGCGCTTCCCGATCGACAAGCTCAAGATCGACATCGCCTTTGTCCGCGACATCATCAACAATCCGGACGATGCGGCGATCGCGCTGGCCATCATCAGCATGGCGCACAGCCTGCACATGCAGGTGATCGCGGAAGGCGTGGAGTCGCGCGCCCAGATGGCCTATTTGCGCCGCCACCACTGCGACGAGATCCAGGGCTTCCATTTCTCGCGCGCGCTGCCGGCCGAGGAACTGGGCCAGCTGGTGCTGGACAACCGCGCCCAGCCCGACAAGATGCCGAACACCGACGACAAGGTCCAGAGCCTGCTGGTGGTGGACGACGACGTCAACGTGCTGACCGCGCTGCACCGCCTGTTCCGGCGCGACGGCTACCGCGTGCTGACCGCGGCCACGCCGGCCGAGGGCTTCGAGCTGCTGGCGCTGTACCGGGTGCAGGTGATCCTGTGCGACCAGCGCATGCCGGCCATGAGCGGGACCGAGTTCCTCAGCAAGGTCAAGGAGATGTATCCGGAGACGATCCGCATCATCCTGTCCGGCTACACAGGCGTGGAGACGGTGCTCGATTCGATCAACCGGGGGGCGATCTACCGCTTCTATACGAAGCCGTGGAACGATGCGCAGCTGAGGGACAATATCCGGCACGCGTTCCGGCATTATTGGATGACGTATGGGCCGTTCGATGACCGGAAAGTGCCGAGGGAGGGGGATGAGCAGTGAGGACCTTGCAAGCGACCTCCTGCTTCTGAACGTCACCGCCGCCTGCGCGGGGGTGACGTGCTGGCGTAGCAGGCCGAATTACGCTGTGGTGAAGTGATCCCACCCCTTCAAGCCCAGATCGAGCGCCTTGCCATCCGCATCCACCAGCCGCAGCCCCGCCTCCGCCTCGATCCTCCCGACGCGCGTCACCGCCGTCCCGCTCTCGCGCCCCGCCGCCAGCACCGCCTCGCGCTGCGCAACCGGCGCCGTGAAGCACAACTCGTAATCGTCCCCACCCGCCGCCGTGAAGCGGCGCCGCAGTGCCAGCGGCTGGCGCGCCAGCACCGGCCCTGCAGGCAAGGCGTCCACGTCGAGGGTCGCGCCGACCCGCGAGGCCGCCAGGATATGCCCCAGGTCGCCCACCAGCCCATCCGAGATGTCGAGCGCGGCGTGAGCGATCGGCTGGGCGGCCAGCGCCAGTCCCAGCGCCACCCGCGGCGTGGGCATGTGCATCCTCAGCGCAGCCTGCTCGTGCTGCGCCGGATCGAGCGCCTGCTCCTTCCAGTAGCCCGCCAGCGCCAGGCGCGCATCGCCGAGGGTCCCGGAAATCCAGATGTCGTCCCCGGCCCGCGCCGCATCGCGCCGCAGCGCATGGCCGGGTGACAGCTCGCCGAACACGGTGATGCAGATGTTGAGCGGCCCCTTGGTCGTGTCCCCGCCGATCAGTTCGCACTCAAAAGCGTCGGCCAGCGCGAACAGCCCCGACGAGAAGCCTTCCAGCCAGGCCGGATCGGCCTTGGGCAAGGCAAGGGCGAGGGTGAAGGCGACCGGCCGTGCGCCCATCGCCGCCAGGTCGGACAGGTTCACGGCCAGGCTTTTATGGCCGAGCATGCGCGGATCGGCCCCGGCGAAGAAATGACGGTCCTCCACCAGCATGTCGGACGAGATCGCGACCTGGCGGCCGGGGGCGGGCGCCAGCAGGGCGCAGTCGTCGCCGATGCCCAGCACCGCGCGGCCAGGCCGCCGGCGCTGGAAGTACTGTTTGATGAGATCGAATTCGGAAAGCATGGTGCAATTGTACAGGCCGGGCGCAGGCCGGGCCCGGCCCGCCGGCTGCGATACCGATCCCAATATCGAACGCGCAAGCCTTGTGATCGCTGCATCGGATTAGCCGATAGGCAGCATGCATTTATCTGTTAACCCACTGAATTTCCCCTTGACTTGTTGAAAATACGTAGCCTTTGTCAACTGCCCGTCTGATAAAATTGGAGGTTCCCCTCTAGTATCAGGAAGGCTGCCCAGCATGGACTCGTCATCGGACAAGAAAGAAGAATTACGTCAACAACTGCGTACGGCAGCACTCGAATATCACCAGATTCCCCGCCCCGGCAAGATCAGCGTGACCCCCACCAAGGGCCTGCTGAACCAGCGCGACCTGGCCCTGGCTTACTCGCCGGGGGTGGCCGCGCCCTGCGAAGAGATCGTCAAGGATCCGGCGAACTCCTATAAATACACCGCGCGCGGCAACCTGGTTGCCGTCATCTCCAACGGCACCGCCGTCCTCGGCCTGGGCAACATCGGCCCGCTGGCTTCCAAGCCGGTCATGGAAGGCAAGGGCGTGCTGTTCAAGAAATTCGCTGCGATCGACGTCTTCGACATCGAAATCAACGAGAACGACCCGGACAAGCTGGTCGACATCATCGCCTCGCTCGAGCCTACTTTTGGGGGCATCAACCTCGAGGACATCAAGGCGCCCGAGTGCTTCTACATCGAGCGCAAGCTGCGCGAGCGGATGAAGATCCCGGTCTTCCACGACGACCAGCACGGCACCGCCATCATCGTCGGCGCCGCCATCATCAACGGCCTCAAGGTCGTCAACAAGAACATCAAGGAATGCAAGCTGGTCGTCTCCGGCGCCGGCGCGGCCGCGCTGGCCTGCCTGGACCTGATCGTCGACCTCGGCTTCCCCGTAGAGAACATCTTCGTCACCGACCTGGCCGGCGTGGTCTATAAAGGCCGCACCGAGCTGATGGACCCGGACAAGGAACGCTTCGCCCAGGACACCCCGCACCGTTCGCTGGCCGAGGTGATTCCGGGCGCCGACATCTTCCTGGGCCTGTCGGCCGGCGGCGTGCTGAAGCAGGACATGGTCGCGAAGATGGCGCCCAACCCGCTGATCCTGGCCCTGGCCAATCCCAACCCGGAAATCCTGCCGGAAGACGTCAAGGCCGTGCGTTCCGACGCCATCATCGCCACCGGCCGTTCGGACTACCCGAACCAGGTCAACAACGTCCTGTGCTTCCCCTACATGTTCCGCGGCGCCCTGGACTGCGGCGCGACCACCATCACCCGCGAGATGGAAATCGCGGTGGTGCACGCGATCGCCGACCTGGCCCACGCCGAGCAGTCGGACATCGTGGCCTCGGCCTACGGCATCAGCAACCTGTCCTTCGGCCCGGAATACCTGATCCCGATGCCTTTCGATCCGCGCCTGCTGACCCACATCGCCCCGGCCGTGGCCAAGGCGGCGATGGACGGCGGCGTCGCCACCCGCCCGATCGCGGACCTGGCGGCCTACGCCGACAGCCTGCAGCAGTTCGTCTACCGCAGCGGCACCTTCATGAAGCCGCTCTTCCAGATCGCCAAGAGCGCGCCGCCGGAACTCAAGCGCATCGTCTATGCCGAGGGCGAGGACGAGCGCGTGCTGCGCGCGGTGCAGGTGGTGGTCGACGAGAAGCTGGCGCGCCCGATCCTGGTCGGCCGCCCGGCGGTGCTGGAAAAGCGCATCGAGAAGTTCGGCCTGCGCCTGAAACTGGGCCAGCACGTCGACGTCATCAACCCCGACTTCGACGAGCGCTACCGCGACTACTGGCAGTCGTACTACGAGATCGGCATGCGCAAGGGCGTCACCATCGACATGGCCAAGCTGGAAATGCGCCGCCGCCACACCCTGATCGGCGCCATGATGGTGCACAAGGGCGATGCCGACGGCCTGATCTGCGGCACCTACGGCACCACCCAGATGCACCTGCAGTACGTCGACCAGGTGCTGGGCAAGCGCGCCGGCGCCAACGTGTACGCGGCGATGAACTTCCTGATCACCCAGGACCGCCAGCTGGCCATCGTCGACACCCACGTCAACGAGAACCCGAACGCCGCCGAACTGGCCGAGATCACGGTCATGGCCGCCGAGGAGATGGAGCGCTTCGGCATCTGCCCGCGCGCGGCCCTGCTGTCGCACTCGAACTTCGGCACCGCCAACAGCGAGTCGGCGCAGAAGATGCGCGCCGTCCTGCCGCTGGTGCAGCAGCGGAAGCCCGACCTGGAAATCGACGGCGAAATGCACGGCGACACCGCGATCGAAGCCAAGGTGCGCATGAAGATCATGCCGCATTCGACCCTCAAGGGCGACGCCAACCTGCTGGTGATGCCGAACATCGACGCCGCCAACATCTCCTACAACCTGGTCAAGAGCGCGGCCGGCAACGGCATCGCGATCGGCCCGGTGCTGCTCGGCTGCGCCCGACCGGTCCACATCCTGACCCCGTCCTCGACGGTGCGCCGGATCGTCAACATGACCGCGCTGTGCGTGGTCGACGCGGTCTCGGAACGCTAGGCCGCTATATAGATCAGCCCGATTGATGCAACATGTTGCGTTGCATCAATCGAGCTGTCACGTCTTTGTCACAAGTCGTCTCCAATTTGTCATTTCGCATATACATGCGTAACAATCGGTAAGCGCATGGGTTACGCTAGCGTTTTCACGGCATAATGTTCAGATAATCTGTTGCTTTTCTTGCACGACTTTCTATCGTGCAAAGGGAACATGATCCCGCTCTGTTACAATCCGGGCTGATCCGTCTGGCGCCCGCGAGACCACCCATCTAGAACCCACGAACATGCAAACAACAAAAAGAGCCCTGATCACCGGCATCACCGGTCAGGACGGCGCCTACCTGGCGCAGTTGCTGCTGGAGAAGGGCTACCACGTCACCGGTACCTATCGCCGCTCCAGCTCCGTCAACTTCTGGCGCATCGAAGAACTCGGCATCGCCGCCCATCCGAACCTGAACCTGGTCGAGTACGACCTGACCGACCTGTCGTCCAGCGTGCGCCTGGTCGAGAGCAGCCGTCCGGACGAGGTCTACAACCTGGCGGCCCAGAGCTTCGTCGGCGTGTCCTTCGAGCAGCCGGTCGCCACCGCCTCGATCACCGGCCTGGGCGCCGTGAACCTGCTGGAAGCCATCCGCATCGTCAACCCGAAGATCCGCTTCTACCAGGCGTCGACCTCGGAAATGTTCGGCAAGGTGCAGGCCATCCCGCAGATCGAGGACACCCCGTTCTACCCGCGCAGTCCCTACGGCGTGGCCAAGCTGTACGCCCACTGGATGACGGTGAACTACCGCGAGTCCTACGGCATCTTCGGCTCCTCGGGCATCCTGTTCAACCACGAGTCTCCGCTGCGCGGCCGCGAGTTCGTCACCCGCAAGATCACCGACTCGGTGGCCAAGATCGTCCTCAACAAGCTCGATGTCCTCGAGCTGGGCAACCTGGACGCCAAGCGCGACTGGGGCTACGCCAAGGAATACGTCGAAGGCATGTGGCGCATCCTGCAGGCCGACCAGCCCGACACCTTCGTGCTGGCGACCAACCGCACCGAGACCGTGCGCGACTTCGTGACCATGGCCTTCAAGGGCGCGAACATCGCGGTCGAATGGAGCGGCAGCGGCGAGAGCGAAGCCGGCCACTGCGCCCGTACCGGCAAGCAGCTGGTGCGCGTGTCGCCCAAGTTCTACCGTCCGGCCGAAGTCGACCTCCTGATCGGCGACCCTTCCAAGGCCAAGCGCGAGCTGGGCTGGGAACCGAAGACCACGCTCGAAGAGCTGTGCCAGATGATGGTCGACGCCGACCTGCGTCGCAACGAACTGGGCTTCTCGTTCTGATATGGAGCGCATGGCCACGGATGACATCCCCGTCTTCCTCGGTGGACGGGAGGGCGAGGGCCGACGCGCCCTCATCACGGGCCTGCGCGGTTTCACCGGCCACTACCTGGCGCAGGAGCTGAGCGCCGCCGGCTACCGTGTCTACGGCACCGTGATGCCGGGCGAGGAGCTCGGCCCCGACATCTACCCGGTCGACCTGCTCGACCGCGCCGCCGTCGCCGAGATGGTCGAGCGCGTCCAGCCGGACGTGGTCGCCCACCTGGCCGGCATCGCCTTCGTGGCCCATTCGAACGCCGAGCTGATCTACCGCGTCAACGTGGTCGGCACGCGCAACCTGCTCGAAGCCTTGAGCGCGGGCGCCCGCCGCCCCACCAGCGTGCTGCTGGCCTCGTCGGCGAATATCTACGGCAACGCCAGCGTGCCGGTCATCGACGAGAACGTGCCCCCGGCGCCGGCCAACGACTACGCCGTCAGCAAGCTGGCCATGGAATACATGGCGCGCCTGTGGATGGACAAGTTGCCGATCACGATCGCGCGCCCGTTCAACTACACCGGCGTCGGCCAGGCCGAGAATTTCCTGCTGCCGAAGATCGTGTCCCACTTCCGCCGCAACGAACGCCGCATCGAGCTGGGCAACCTGGCGATCGCGCGCGACTTTTCCGACGTGCGCATGGTGGCGCGCAGCTACCGTCGCCTGCTGGCCGTGGCGCCGGCCGGCGAAGCCTTCAACGTCTGCTCGGGCAGTTCGCACTCGCTGGCCGACCTGATCCGGATGATGAGCGACATCGCCGGCTACCACATCGACGTCCAGGTGAACCCGGCCTTCGTGCGCGCCAACGACGTCCTGCAACTCAGCGGCAGCAACAGCAAGCTGACCGCCGTGGTTGGCCACCTCGACCCGACGCCCCTGTGCGATACGCTGCGCTGGATGTACGAGGCGTGAAGTCCGGCGGTCTCAGCGTCGGACTCGGCACGACCATGATCGAGCCGGGCCTGACCGGCGGCCGCCTGGACGGGATCGGCGTGTACACGCGCGCGCTGCTGCGCCACCTGCCCCAGGCCGGCTGCGCGGTACAGGCTTATTCCTGGCCGCGCCCGCGAAAGGGGAAGGCGGGCATCAGCATCGGCGCCCCGATGCCGCAATCCTTCGAGCAGGCTTCCCTGGTCGACCTCGCCACGCCCGCCGCGCACCGCGTGCACATGCCGGTCGACGTCTTCCACGCCACCGACTACCGCATCGTGCGCATGGATTGCCCGGTGGTGGCCTCGCTGCACGATGCCTTGCCGATCAAGTATCCCGAATGGTGCAACCCGCGCCTGCGCACGGTGAAGAACTGGCTCCAGCGCAAGGCCGCAGCCAAGGCCGACCATGTGATCGCCCTGTCGCACTTTGCGATCGACGAGCTGGTCGAATGCTTCGGCGTCGATCCGCGCCGCATCTCGGTGGTGCCCTGCGGTGTCGACGACGAATGGCTGGAGGCGCCGCACCCGGCCGCCGTCGCGGCGACCCTGGCTGCCAATAAATTGCAGCCCGGTTATTTCCTGACGGTTGGAACCTTGCAGCCGCGTAAGAATATCGGCCGCCTGATCGATGCCTGGCTGATGCTGCCCCCGAGCCTGCGCGCCGAGCGCGCCCTCGTCATCGTCGGCGCGCCCGGCGCGCGCAGCGAGGAACTTGTGGCGCGCATCGCAGCCCTGCAGGCATCCGGCGAGAACCTGGTCTGGCTCGATTCCCTGACCGATTCCCAGGCCTTGCGCCATGTGTACGCGGGGGCCGGGGTCTTCGTATTTCCCTCGCTGTACGAAGGTTTCGGCATTCCCGTGGTGGAAGCCTTTGCCTCGAACGTGCCGGTGGTGGCCTCGAACGCCAGTTCGCTGCCGGAAGTGACGCAGGGCGCGGCCCTCGACGTCGATCCCCTGGATGCCGGCCAGATCATGGAAGCCATGCGCACCCTTGCGCAGGACGGCGCGGAGCGCGCGCGCTGCATCGCCGCGGGCCGCGCACGCGCCGAACAACTTACCTGGCAGGCGACCGCACGCTTGACCCTTGATGTGTACCGTGCGGTCCTTTCGCAGTAAGCTTCGAACATGCGTGTCCTTCACTTCTATAAAACGTATTATCCGGACTCGATGGGTGGCATCGAACAGGTCATCCGTCAGCTGTGCGTCGGCACCGGCCGCCTGGGCGTGAGCAACACGGTGCTGTCGCTGTCGCGCCACGACAAGCTGACGCCCTTCGAGTTCGAAGGCCACACCGTGCACCGCGTGCCGCTGAACGCCGAGATCGCGTCCAACGCCATCTCGCTGCAGTCGATCGGCGCGCTGGCGCGCATGGCGCAAGAGGCCGACGTGGTGCACTACCACTTCCCCTGGCCGTTCATGGACCTCGCGCATTTCATGGCGCGCGTGAACAAGCCAAGCGTGGTGACCTACCACTCCGACATCGTGCGCCAGCGCAACCTGCTGCGCCTGTACGCGCCGCTCAAGCACCGCTTCCTGCGCAGCGTGGACGCCATCGTGGCGGCTTCCCCGAACTACCTGGCGTCGTCGCCGGTACTGGACCGCTACCGCGACAAGACCAGCGTCATCACCTACGGCCTGGACAAGACCACCTATCCGCAGCCCGAGCCCGACCGCCTGGCGCACTGGCGCGCGCGCGTGGGGCCGAAGTTCTTCCTGTTCGTGGGCGTGCTGCGCTACTACAAGGGCCTGCACATCCTGCTCGAGGCCGCGGCCGGCCTCGATTATCCGATCGTAATCGTGGGCGCCGGCCCGATCGAGCAGGAGCTCAAGCAGCAGGCCGCGCGCCTCAAGCTGAAGAACGTGATCTTCCTCGGCGCGCTCGACGACGCCGACAAGGTGGCGCTGCTGACGCTCTCGTACGCGCTGGCCTTCCCCTCGCACCTGCGTTCGGAAGCCTTCGGGATTTCGCTGCTCGAAGGGGCGATGTACGGCAAGCCGATGATCTCCTGCGAGATCGGCACCGGCACCACCTACATCAACATCGACGGCGACACCGGCATCGTGGTGCCGCCCTCGGACCCGCTGGCCCTGCGCGCGGCCATGCAGCGGCTGTGGGACAACCCCGAACTGGCGCGCCAGATGGGACGGCGCGCGGAGCTGCGCTACCAGGAGCTGTTCACGTCTGAGAAGATGGCGATGAACTACCTGTCCCTCTACGAGGAACTGGCGCCGCAGCGCCTGGCGGCGCCGCTGGCGCGGGCGCAAGCCTGATCTGCGAACGTGCAATCATCGTTACCGGTTTCGTAGGGTGGACGGGTCCCCCGTCCACGCGGTGATAGTTACCGGTTTTTATTTCGCGCACGGGCCGGGAGACGTCGTTTGAACGCGTGGACGGGGAACCCGTCCACCCTACGGTCGTAGACACATCCAGGTAGAAAACCGGGATTACGGATGCTCCGCCCAGCGCGTCCGGATCGCCCGGATCGCCGGCATCTGCTCGATGAACAAGTCCACCAGCACCGGATCGAAGTGCTTCTCCTTCTGCTGGCGCAGGAAGTCGATCGCCTCTTCCTCGCTCCATGCCTTCTTGTAGGGGCGCACCGAGGTGAGGGCGTCGAACACGTCGGCGATCGCGCAGATGCGTCCTTCGAGCGGAATCTGGTCGCCCTTCAGGCCGTTCGGATAGCCGCTGCCGTCGTACTTCTCGTGGTGGGTGAGGGCGATGTTGCGCGCCACCGCCAGCATGCCGTCCGCGTGCTCGCCGATGATCTCGGCGCCGATCTTCACGTGGCTCTGCATGACCTTCCATTCCTCGGCATCGAGCGGGCCGGGCTTCTGCAGCACCCGGTCGGGGATGCCGATCTTGCCCACGTCGTGCATCGGCGCCGCGTGCAGCAGGTCGTCGGCCTCCGCCTCGGTCAGGCCGGCCGCGATGCCGAGCACGCGCGCGAAGTGGCTCATGCGGATCACGTGCAGGCCGGTCTCGTTGTCCTTGTACTCCGAGGCCAGGCCCAGGCGCTGCACGATCTCGAGACGGCTCGCGCGCAGTTCTTCCATGCGCACCAGCGACAGGTGGGTGCGCACGCGCGCGCGCACGATCGGCGGGCTGACGGGCTTGGTGATGTAGTCCACCGCGCCCGCCTCGAAGCCTTCGACCTCGTCGTCGGTGTCGCTCAGGGCGGTCACGAAGATCACGGGGATCGAGGCCGTCGCGGGGCTCGCCTTGAGCGAGGCGCACACCTCGTAGCCCGACATCCCCGGCATCATCACGTCCAGCAGGATCAGGTCGGGCTGCTCGTTGCGCGCCAGCTCGAGGGCGCGCGCGCCGTCCTTGGCGAACAGCAGCCGGTAATGGTCCTGCAGGATCTGGCGCAGCAGCGCCAGGTTGCTTGCTTCGTCGTCGACCGCCAGGATCAGCGGCTTGTTGGTCGGTTGGGTCATGCCTGTATTCCTGAATTGCTGGGCTTAGTGCTGGGGTGTGCCTTCGTCCCCGAGTGCGCCGAGGACGGCTTCGAGCTGTTCGAGGGCGAGGTCGAAATCGAAGTCGCCGATCGCGGTCCGCACCTGGGCCACCTGCGGCGCGCAGGCGTGACCGGCCAGGGCCGAGGACAGGCTGGCCAGTGCGCCGTCGTCCAGCGCGCCGCGGCGCAGGGCCTCCAGCAGCACGCCGCCCGCGCGCCTGGCGCGCGCCAGGTCGACCGTCGCGGCTTGCGCGGCCGGCTCCGGCTGGGCGCCGCTGGCGTGGATCGCCGCCAGCGCCTCGCTCACGGCCTTGCTCGATGCTTCCAGCGCGGCCGTCGCCTTGTGCTCGTCGGTCGGCACGGCGTTGGTGGCGTGTTCCAGCAGGCCGAGGGCGTCGGACAGCTGTTCCAGGCCGACGTTGGCGGCCACGCCGCGTACCTTGTGGGCCAGCATGCGCAGCTCCTGGTGCTCGCCGCCGGCGGCGTGCAGGCGCAGCAGCTGGTCGAGCTGCGCGTACTGGCGGCTGAAGTGCTCGAGGGCCTCGAGATAGGTGTCTTCCTTGCCGCCCCAGCGGTGCAGGCCGGCGCGGCGGTTCAGCACTTCGCGCGCCGGGCCGGGGATGCCGGAAACCGCGCTCTCCGCGCATTGCTGGGCGATGCCGAGCACGCGCGCGATCTCGTGCGACAGCGCGAACCAGTCGACCGGCTTGCTGGCGAAACCGTCCATGCCGGCGTCCACGCTGGCGCTGCGGTGCTCGGCCAGCACGCTGGCGGTCATTGCGATCACCGGCACGCGGCGGCGGCTGCCGGCCGCTTCGTGCGCGCGGATCGCGCGCGTGGCCGACAGGCCGTCGAGCAGCGGCATCTGGAAGTCCATCAGGATCAGGTCGAAGTCCTGTTTCGTCGCCAGCTCCACCACGGCGGCGCCGTCGCCGACGCCGGTCATGATGTGGCCGCGGCGCGCCATCAGGAGCTGCAGCAGCTCCAGGTTCTGCGGCACGTCGTCGGCCGCCAGCACGCGCAGCGGCGGCAGCACGGCGGCGCTGCGCACGCGCGGCGCCTGCTGGGCGAAGCGCGCCAGCACCAGCGGCACGCGCACGTGGAAGCTGGTGCCCCGGCCGACTTCGCTCTCGGCCCAGATACGGCCGCCCATCAGTTCCACCAGCTGCTTGCAGATGGTGGTGCCCAGCCCGGTGCCGCCGTAGCGCCGGGTCATCGAGGCGTCGGCCTGGGTGAAGGGATCGAAGATCGCATCCAGGCGGTCCTGGGCGATGCCGATGCCGGTGTCGATCACGGCGATGCACAGCTGGTCGCCGTCGGCGTGCACCCTGAGGGTGACCGAACCCTTGGCGGTGAACTTGATCGCGTTGTCGATCAGGTTGGTCAGCACCTGGCGCATGCGCAGCTCGTCGCCGCGCAGGCCGGTCGGCAGCGCCGGGTCGTACTGGATGTCCAGGTGCAGGCCCTTGGCGCGGGCGTTCGCCGCCAGGGTCGAGGACAGCTCGTCGATCAGCGACAGCAGGTTGTAGTCGTTCTGTTCCAGCTCGACCGCGCCTTTCTCGAGCTTGGCGGTGTCGAGGATCTCGTTCAGCAGGCGCAGCAGCGACTTGCCCGCGTTGCGGATGGTGTCCAGGTGGCGCCGCTGCTCCACGTTCAGTTCGCCGTCCAGCAGCACGTCGGTGAAGCCCAGGATCGAGTTCATCGGGGTACGGATCTCGTGGCTCATGTTGGCCACGAAGGTCGCGCGCGCGGCGGCGGCCTGCTCGGCCTTTTCCTTGGCGTCGCGCAGCGCTTCTTCCATCTGGCGGCGCTCGGTGATGTCGAGGATGACGCCGTCCAGCCAGCGCACCGCGCCCGACTCGTCGCGCACGCCGGTGCCGTTCTCCCATAGCCAGCGCACGCTGCCGTCGGCGTGCAGGATGCGGTATTCGACCAGGTAGTGCAGCTCGCTGCGCAGGGCGGCGTCGAGTTCGTCGTTGACGCGCACGCGGTCGGTGGCGTGGATCAGGGCGCCGAAGGTGCGGCGCGGCGGCGAACCCAGGAAGTCGGCGGCCGGGTAGCCGGTGATGCGTTCCACGGCGTCGCTGATGAAGACCATCGGCCAGCCTTCGTCGAGGGTGCAGCGGAAGGAGATGCCGGGGATGTTGCCGATCAGGGAGCGGAACTGCTGCTCGCTGGCGCGCAGCGCCTGCTCCATGGCCTTGCGTTCGCTGATGTCGGTGACGAAGCCGACGAACAGGTCCTGCTTGCCCAGCTTCGCGTGGCCGATCGAGCGGCGCACCGGCACCACGCTGCCGTCCTTGCGCTTGGCCAGCACTTCGCTGCTGCGCGCGAAGGAATCGAGGCTGCCCTGGCGCAGGATGCCGAGCAGGCCGTCCTTCTCCGCGTTTTCCTGGTCGGCGATCAGGAGATCGATGTGCCGGCCCAGGATCTCGTCGCGGCGCCAGCCGAAGATGCGTTCGGCCGAGGCGTTGAATTCGGTGATGACGCCGGCGCGGTCGATGGTGACCACGCCGTCGACGGTGGTGGTGAGCAGGGCGCGCATCCAGGCTTCGCTGCGCGACAGGTCGAGGAACATCTGGCGGTAGCGCAGCAGGCCGTTGGCGGCCACCACGAACAAGGTGAAGGCGACGGTGATCACCGTGATCGCCAGCGCCAGGAAGTCGCTGTTGACGTCGCCCCGGCTGCCCGGCGCCACCTGGCCAATGAAGCGCGCGGCGGCCATGCCGGTATAGTGCATGCCGGCGATGGCGCAGCCCATCACGATGGCGGCCAGCAGCAGGCGGCGCGACTCGGACATCGACTTGAAGCGCGACAGGCCGGAACGCACGCCCAGGGCCAGCGTGGCCAGCACCACCGCCACCACGATCGACAGCCCGAACATCAGCGGGTCGTAGTGCAGGCTCAGACTCATGCGCATGCCGGCCATGCCGGAATAATGCATCGCGCCGATGCCGGCGCCGACCAGCACGCCGCCCGCCAGCAGGTTGCCGCGCTTCAATTGCGGACGCGAAATCAGCGTCAACGCGACGAAGGACGCCGCGATGCTGGGCAAGGCCGACAGGATCGTGGTCAATTCGTCATAGTCGACCCGCGTGCACAGGTTGAAGGCCAGCATGCCGATGAAGTGCATCGCCCACACGCCGGCGCCCAGCGCCAGGCTGCCGGTGGCGAGCACGATCGTGCGCTGCGCGCGGTTGACGCTGGCCTGGCCCGCAATCTGCAGCCCCATCCAGGAGGAAAAGATGGCGACCAGCAGCGACAGCACGACCAGGCGCGGCTCGTAGACGCCGTAGGTCAGCAGGGATGGGTCGGTGGGGACTGAAAAAATTTGCAACATAGGGATGGCGGGCGGCGGAGCTACGCCCTTTGGGTGAGCTGGACAGTATCTCATTTTCGTTTGGGAAAGTCTGCTTGAACACCGGAATCATCCCGAGACAAGGGCGGGACTGTGGCAGCCGCGCCACCTTCCGCACCCCGCGTTGGGGAAAATTCGGCTTGCTGGTATGCTTGGCTGGCCTTCATCCAAAAGGCAGAGGAGCAAGCTGCGCATGTTGAACAGATTTGTCGGTGCCACTGTTGTGCTTGCGCTGCATGGAGCGTGTGCAATGGCCGCGCCGGCGCCCAGCGGGGCGCCGGCGAACATGCCGCGCCTGTACATCACGACCGAGCAATCCGGCACATCCAGCATGCTCGACAAGGGGCGCGTGGTCGGCGTGGCCACCGACAAGGTGCGCGAAGCGATGCAGCGCGCCGGCGTGCCGCATACCATCGAACTGCTGCCCTGGAAACGCGCCTACGCCGCGGCGCTCGAGCGTCCGGATGCCTGCGTGTACTCGACCACCCGCACCCCCAAGCGCGAGCGCCTGTTCAAGTGGGCGGGCCCGACCGATGTCGGCCAATGGGTGCTGATGGGGCGCGCCGACCGCGAATGGAACCTCGACAGCCTGGACCAGGCGCGCACGCTGCGCATCGGCACCTATATCGGCGATGCGCGCGACCAGTTCCTGCGCGACCGCGGTTTCCAGGTGGACGCCACCCCGAACGACATGATGAACCCGCGCAAGCTGCTGCTGGGCCGCATCGACCTGTGGGCCGCCAGCGTGCGTTCGAGCGAAGAAATGCTGGCGCGGCACGGCTGGGACAAGCAGATCGTGCCCGTGCTGGTGTTCAACCGGATCGAGGTCTACCTGGCCTGCAACCGCGCCGTGCCGGACAGCGTCATCGACCGCCTCAACCTGGCCTTCGCCGAAATCGCCAGGGACGGGACGGGACGGCGCATCGAGCGCTCCTATGACAGCTGGGGCGTGGCGGGCAGCGCGGCGGCCGCCGGCAAGCGCTGAGCACCCGCGCCGGGCGCGCCCGTCCCGGCTCCCGTGCGCTCGCCGCGCACATGGTAATCTTCCAGCCACAAGCTTGTGAAAAACACCACGCCTCTCAGGCGGGGCGGCATGCCGTTCCCAGCCGGGATGGTGCCTGGCACGACAGTTTTCGGGGAGCATCATGCAAAAAGTCATGTCGCCTGCCAAGGCAAGCGTGCAGGCGAGAGGGAGGCCGCGTGTGCCTTCCCGCCGCATTTCCGGGGGCGCCGCCCGCGTATGACGGGTGTTCGCCATCCACCGTTACAAGCGCCCGGCCGTCCATGCCGCCGCGGGCGCGCGCGCGCCTTCGCGGGACTGGCGCTGTGCCTGGTGCTGGCGCTGCTGCCGGCCCTGCAGGCGCCTGCCGCCTGGGCGGCGCCGGCGCGGGAGCTGCGGGTCGGTATCTACAACAACGAACCCAAGCTGTTTATCGACGGACAAGGGCGGGCAGCGGGCATCCTGGTCGACCTGCTGACGGAGGTGGCCAAGGCCGAAGGCTGGAGCCTGCGTTTCGTCCCTTGCGCGTGGAGCGGCTGCCTGGCCATGCTCGAACGCGGCGACATCGACCTGCTGCCCGACGTCGCCTATACCGACGAGCGCGCCATCCGCCTGTCCTATCACCGCACGCCGGCCCTGCTCAGCTGGTCGCAGCTGTACCGGGGCTCGGTCAAGGTCGCCTCCATCCTCGACCTGAGAGACAAGCGCGTGGCGGTCCTGGACCGCTCGGTCCAGGCGGCCTTCCTGCCGACCCTGGCGAACAGCTACGGCTTGAACACGCGCTTCATCGCGGCCTCCTCGCTCGACCAGGCATTCCAGCTGGTGCGCGAGGGCAAGGCAGACCTGGCCGCGGCCAATAAGTTCTATGGCGACACGCGTGCCGCCGATTATGGGCTGCAGGACACGCCGATCGTGTTCCTGCCGGCGCGCCTGTTCTACGCGGCGCGGCGCGGTACCCACGGCGAGGAGCTCGCGGCGATCGACCGGCACCTGGCGATATGGCAGGCCCAGCCCGACTCGGTATATTTCGCGATCATCGAACGCTGGCAGCTGCGGGGCTCGATGCATGAATCCGGCAAGCGCATGCTCTGGCTGCTGGGGCTCGCAGCCGTCTTGCTGCTGGCCGCCCTGGCGGCGGCGCTGCGTTTCCGTCGCCAGGCGACGGCGGGCGCGCGCGCCTTGCGCGATACCGAGAACAAGCTCGCGACCATCCTGGACAGCGTCGATTCGCCCGTCTACATCAAGGATGCCGAGTTCCGCTATCGCTATGCGAACGGGGCGCTGGGCCGCATGCTGGGCATGCCGCCGGCGGACATCATCGGCAAGGACGATTTCGAGCTGTTCGGCCCGGATCACGCTCCCGCGCTGCGCGCGCACGACGTCGAGGTGATGCGGGAAGGGGGGCGCAAGTTGTTCGAGGAGTCCGCGCGCGATCCGGGCGGCGAGCGCCGCACCTTCTTGTCGACCAAGATCTCGCTGGCGCTGGAGGTCGGCGCGACGCGCTACCTGTGCGGCATCTCGAGCGACATCAGCGGCCGCAAGCAGATGGAAGAGTCGGTGCGCCTCGCCGCCACCGTGTTCCAGTCGCATGAGGGGATGCTGGTGCTGGGCGCGGACCGGGCCATCGTCGACGCCAACCAGGCCTTGTGCACGATGAGCGGCTATGCGCTGTCCGAACTGGTGGGATCGCGCACGCTGCCCTTCCTGCTGAACCGGGACGGGCGCGGCCTCGATGCGCGCTTCTGGGACATGCTGGCGGCCCAGCAGCGCTGGCAAGGCGACGCCTGGGGCCAGCGCACCTCGGGGGCCCTGTATCCGGCCCTGTTGTCGGTCAGCGCCGTGCCGGACGAAGCGGGGCGTATCGCCCATTACGTCTGCACGGTATCGGACATCACGGAACTGAAGCAGACCCAGGAGCGTAACCAGCGCCTGGCCTATTACGACGAACTGACCGGCCTGCCCAACCGCAGGCTGCTGTTCGAACGCGTCCAGTCCTGCCTGTCCGCCGATGCCGATGGCGCCCCGGTCGGCGCGCTGCTGTTCCTGGATCTCGACAATTTCAAGGACTTGAACGACACCCGCGGCCACATCGCCGGCGACCAGCTGTTGCAGCAGGTGGCCCAGCGCCTCTGCGCCTGCGTGCGCGGCAACGACACCGTCGCCCGCCTCGGCGGCGACGAGTTCGTGGTTATGCTCGACGCCATCGGCGCCAACCAGGAGGAGGCGCGGCTGCACACCGAGCTGTTGGCGGAAAAAATCCTGGCGGCGGTCAGCGCCCCCTACGAGATCGGCGGCCTGGCGCACCACGCCAGCTGCAGCATCGGGATCACGCTCTGCACCCACGCCGACGAATCGCTCGACCTGCTCATGAAGCGAGGCGACCTGGCGATGTACCAGGCCAAGGCCGACGGACGCAACACGCTGCGCTTCTTCGAAGCCTGGATGGAGCAGCGCGTCCAGCGCCGCATCCAGCTCGAGGTGGAGCTGCGCAACGCGCTGGCCGCACGCCAGCTGGAACTGTTCTACCAGCCGCAGGTCGAAGGCAGCCGCGTGATCGGCGCCGAGGCCTTGCTGCGCT
This sequence comes from Massilia sp. ST3, assembly GCF_018119405.1. Lineage (GTDB taxonomy): Bacteria > Pseudomonadota > Gammaproteobacteria > Burkholderiales > Burkholderiaceae_D > Telluria. The sequence goes on from NZ_JAGPWC010000004.1 coordinate 24,931, forward strand.
GGCGCCATCCCGAACGCGGCCTGATCGGACCGGCCGAGTTCATCGGCGTGGCCGAGAACACCGACCTGATCCTGCCGATCGGCGCCTGGGTCCTGCGCGCCGCCTGCGAACAGCTGGTGCGCTGGAGCGCCACACCCGCCAGCGCGCACCTGACGGTGGCGGTCAACATCAGCATCCGCCAGCTGATGGAAGACAGCTTCGTGCGCGACACCCTGGACACCATCGCCGCCACCGGCGCCGATCCTTCACGCCTGAAGCTGGAGCTGACGGAGTCGATGGTGATCGACAGGGTGGAGGAGACCATCGAGAAGATGGAGGAATTGCGGCGCCATGGCGTCTGCTTCTCGCTGGACGACTTCGGCACCGGCTATTCCTCGCTGGCCTATCTGAAGCGGCTGCCGCTGGAACAGCTCAAGATCGACCGTTCCTTCGTGCGCGACATCCTGGTCGATCCGAACGACGCCTCGATCGCGCGCAGCGTGGTGGCCCTGGCCCAGGCGCTGGGGCTGTCGATCATTGCCGAGGGGGTGGAGACGGAGGAGCAGCGGGCCATGTTGCAGGAGCTGGGCTGCGACCGTTACCAGGGTTATTTGTTTGGGAAGCCTGGGCCGGCGGAGGAGATCGGGGCTTTGCTGGCCGTGAGCGTCATCTCCTAGCGCGATGCCGGGCAGTAAAGGCGCCACTGCGGGCGGCGCCGAGCGAGCAGGATTTCTCCGGCTACACCACCTGTTGAGAAAACAAAAAACCGCAGTCCTATAAGAAACGCGGGTTTCAGTTTGGCTCATGCAGGATGCTGCATGGTGTTGATGCCTTCAGCCAGAATCAGTTCATCGGTAAAACCAATCGCTTGCGAAACTATTGCGTCAGTTTTACGTACTTCATCAGCTTGTTCGATAGACGTCAGGAATCACTCGCCAGCCTACAAGCTCATGTTCGACTGCTTTGACGAATCGAGTGCATGTTTCTTTGCTTGCAATTATTCCCTCATGAGCTAGCGCATTTCTGATTGCCTTGCCCGACACTACTTCTTGGTAATTTAACCACTGCAACCTATTTTTTGCGTCTTCAAGCTTCGTTCCAAGAGGTGTGCGAGGTCTATAGCGTGGCAGTATCTCCTGTTCGGACAACCTATCGAACACTTGGTCTAGTACTCCATACGCCAAGACGAGGGGGAGATTGAAGGCCTCCGCCGGTGGATCAGGTTCTTCAAAGAAACCCACCCCTGGGACTAGAACCTGAGAACTACGAAGGTTTATCAATCGGTGGACGACTTCCCACTGTTTTCCGACGAAAGTTAAGAAATCTTGATCATTGATCATTGGTGGTCTCAGACTCTATCAAGAGGTGGCAGACTTTTGAATTGGCGGTAGACGGACTATGATCAAATATAGGCCGCGCGTGAAGGATCTGCGCGAGTGCCGTCAGGCACAAGCTCAGGGGCGAACCACGTTTAAAGAATTATAAAGCTGACTGAGAGCTAGCGAAAGGTCAAGAATAATTTCAATCTAAATGATTGGCCCTCGATTTCATGAAAATTACAAGTGGATCGAAATTCATGGGCAATTTCTCCAAGACAGAGAATTCCTTTATAATGTTAATTTGACGCGTGCTTAAACTCCAGCTTTCGTAAAATAGGAATATCAGCTCTGCGCTTGAAAGGTTGGCGCGAATTATTCGAAAACACTGATGCTTTTGCGGTAGGGGTATCTCAAACGATTGATTGTCAATCCACTCCATTAAACCGAGTAGAGATCGCATCGGAACTTCAAGGTTTTCCAGCTCTATTTGCTTTGTCAATTCCCAAGCTTTTAATATCGCATCTTCCGCTTCTTGTTCAGCGGCTGCGCTAGAGACGGTAGATGTATTGAATAGCGAGTTGAAATCTTGTCCGGTTAATCTATTTGCAAAAACCCGCTCTACCTCAGGGCGCATCATATGATGCTTATGAATCTTTAAAAGAGCACCTTGGCCAGAGTAAGATTTCCCATTTGGAAATGCGGTACTAACACTATTTACGGCGTCTCTATATGTATTTAGCCAATTAAAAAATACATTCTGGAATTCTTGAATTCTAATGGATTTATTCTGTTTTTCCAAGGCCGAGTTTGAGTTCTTCATTTCGCGCAATGAGTTCCTCAATTCTAAGCGTTGTAGTCTCGCATTTAGAAGCACGAGAAATACGGTCGCTATCCCCACTATGGGGTTCAATAATCCCCCAAGAAAATCACCGAAAACACCCCATTCATCCTTGGTGTCGGCAAGAGTGAAGCCGAATTTTCCCGCGTAAAGTGCCAGAGCGCTCAAAGCTGCTACGGCTATTCCCCAGAAAACCCTTCTGCCGTCTCTCAGCATTTTTTCGGCGAAGAAGTTGCTGACTTCTTCGTCGGTTTGATCTTGAAGTTCTTTAATGGATGACATTATTTTCTGTAGTGGAATTTCAGTATATTTCAACGCAATATCTTCTGCGCTTACGTAGTACTCCTGCAGCACTTTCCAGTCTCGGTGACCTACCGTACAACATCCAAACCACTGAGTTGGACGCCAGTCGGGTGATTGCTTTGTGAGGTGTATCTTGGAACGTTAGAACTAATCCAAAGTCTTCCCTAGACTTGTGAAAGAGTGTGTCAAGAGAAGCACTAGAAATTTTGAACAATGGTTCGCTGGCCGGGACCATGGGGAGAAAATCAAGCAACTCGATGGGCGCTTGAAAGTAGGAGGCCGCGCTATGCCCTTCTCTTAAGCTTGTCTAACATCGCCGTCTCGCCACTCACGTCGTTTGACTTTAGGCGGAGGTCTCGCCCCCTCGCATCGTGGGTTTGATCGCGAATAACATCGCCAGCGCGACAGCTAAGTGCTTTGTGATGGATCCGTAGGCGGCGATGGCGTTCAGGTGGACTGTCTTCCACTGGGCGCCTGATTTATGCACCGAGACTTCATGCAGGTAGCGATCAAAGACATCCTGGCTAAGCTTGCCGGTGTTGAAGTCTGCCAACACCGTTCGGCGTATCTAAGTTTCACGCGCAACGGCCCATGCTTGAGCTTCGGTATTTCCTTAGGTGGGGAATTTTAGGGGAGATTCTAGGGAGCTGTCGTCAGGAAATGATGTCGAAACACAGCATTTCCTAGGGAAGTGATGCTATGGGAAACGCGACTTTTCACTATGAAAGCGCGTTATTTGGTGCCTCCGGCCGGAATCGAACCGGCACGCCTTTCGGCGCTTGATTTTGAGTCAAGTGCGTCTACCAATTCCGCCACAGAGGCCCAATAGCAGGCGCGCATCTTAGCACATGCCTTGTGTAACTGACCAGTCTAACTGACGGGTGCGGCGCGAAATCGTCGTGCCGCACCCAGACCGGGTGAACTCAGCGGGCAATGCGGTGCTGAAGCAGGCGCAGGCTGCCCACCGGGCCGATGACTTCCAGCGCATGCGGGCGCACCGCCACCGTGATGGCGCCTTCCTGGCGGCGCAGCCAGGGGCGGGGACGGTAGTAGCGGATGCTCTCGGCGTTGGCGTCGGTCTTGCGGTAGCCCAGGGCCGCCATGGCTTCGTCGAGCGTGCTGATCATGTAGTGCGCGTCGAACCGGGTCTGCATCTCGAAGCGGCCCGGGCCCAGCATGCATACGGGCAGCACACCGCCCAGCAGCGCCGGCACCACGATGTAGGGCAGGGGCGTGCCGGGGTCGATCAGGTGCAGCACCAGCATCAGCAGCGGCAGGCCGGCCAGCAGGGTCAGGGCCCAGGGCAGGGACTGGCGCCAGGTCGCGATGCGGCGCAGGTAGCCCGGCCGCTGGTGAACGCGCACTATTTCAGAAAAGGTAACGCTTTTCATGATCGTCTCCTTGCTGCGTGCTTGAGTGTCCGGGCCGGGGCCTGGCCGGGATCGTTCGGTAGGGTGGACCAAACCATTTTGACGATCACCGCCGTGCGAGGATTGACTCGGCTCAAACGGGACTCAAACGCGCCGATTGTTGGAGATAGGTTCTCATATCGCGCCCGGGGAGCGCGCACTGGTGGCGGATGCGGCCTGGGGCAGGCGAAAAAAAAGCCGCACGGCGGTCCGTGCGGCTTTCCATATGGATGAGTGTGCTCAGCGGTCGCGGCGGAACAGGCGGAAGCGTTCGTCGCGGTCCGAGGCGCGCCGGCCTTCCCACAGCGCGGCCGGATTGCGCACGCCGTACTTGCGCATCATCTCGCGGTCGTCGCGGGTCTTGACGCTGTCGCGCAGCAACACGTAGTCGCATTCGCCGCCGGCCAGGGTCTTGAAGGGCAGGCGGCCGTAGAAGGCGAGCGAAGCGCGCTGGGCCGGGGTGATGTTGGTGTCGATGCAGCCGCTGCCGCTGCCGTCGGCGCCGCTGTCGGCCGGCAGCCGCGCCGCGATCTGCTGGGCGACGCCGGCGTAGCTCTTGCTGTAGTTGAGGTCGGGCAGGAACAGGGTCATCAGGAGCACCCACAGCAGGATCAGGCCGCCCGAGGACAGCACCACCGCGCGCCACAGCACCGAGGGCTGGCGCGACAGGCGCCACTGCACCAGCATGATCCAGCCGATGCTGGCGGCGGTCGCCACCACGAAGGCGACGATGCCGACTTCAGGCTTGAAGCCGGGCACCAGCTTGAGCGCGTTCTTGGCCAGCTGGGCGGGCCAGCCGGTCAGCTTGGCGACCCAGAACAGCCACACGAAGGCGCCCAGGATGGTCAGCACCATCACCGAGAACCAGTCGATGGCGTTGATGGCGCCGCGCTTCATGGTCGGCAGGCCGAAGGCGGCCATCAGGGCCAGCGGCGGCAGCATCTTGAGGAAGTCGCCGTTCTCCGGCGCCGGGTCGCACAGCTGCAGGGCGGCCAGGGTGGCGAAGAAGAAGACCGGCAGCACGATGTGAAGGAGCTTGCGCTGGCGGCGCCAGGCCCACACGGCCCACAGCGCGAAGGGCCAGGCCGGCCAGAAGAACCAGATGCCGATGCGGAAGAAGGCCTTCAGCGAGACCAGGCTGGGCAGGCCGAGCTGCTGGCTGTTCCAGGCCAGCCAGTCGCTTACCGGCGACATGCCGTAGGGCTGGGCCAGCAGCGCCGGCAGGATCCACACCAGGGTCAGGCCAAAAGCCACGCCGAGGGCGATCGCCAGGTGGCGCAGGGTGGCCGCAACCGGCAGCTTGAGGTAGCGGGTGCAGGCGAACAGCGCCACGACCAGGGCCAGCGGCGCCAGGAAGCCGCGCGTGAGGGTCAGGGCGCCCAGCGACAGGCCGACCAGCACGGCGTTGCGGGTGCTGGTGTGCTCCACGTAGCGCACCGCGCGGTACAGGAAATAGGCCAGCAGCGCGCCCTGCAGGGTGGGCGCCAGGGTCAGGTGGCTCTGCAGCAGCAGGCCGAGGCAGCCGAGGTAGATCAGGACCGCGGTGTCGCCCAGGGTGCGGCCGTAGTCGTCCGGTTCGGGCTGGCCGCCGAAGGCCAGGCGCAGCGGCTGGGCTTCGGCGCGGCGTCCCAGGTGGAAGGCGGTGTACCAGAGCGACATGGCGCCGGTCACGAAAATGCAGATGGTCGAGACGCGCGCGGCCAGCACGTCGCCCAGGATCCAGCCGAACAGCTTGATGCACAGGGCGCCCAGCCAGAAGGCCAGCGGGCCTTCCTCGGCGTTGGCCAGGCCGGCGACGTTCGGGTACAGCCAGTCGTCCAGGCCGCCGCGCGCCATGGTCCACATGATGCCGAAGCTGCCGGCGTCTTCCTTCCACAGATCGCGGCCGATCAGCCCGGGCAGGATGTACAGCATGCCCAGGGCGAGCAGGGCCCAGCGGGGCAGCGCCAGGGTGGCGGCGGCGGGAAGGCGGACGGGTTTCATCGATCAGTCTGATGCTGGAAAATAATCGCGTAGTATAGCCGCGAAAAAAAAAGAAGCCGGAGACCGGCTTCTTTTCTGGTGCTCCGGATCGCTCCGGATCGGCGCCCGGCAATTAGCCGTTGGCGACCGCGGTCTTCGAGCCGACCGAACCGAACTTCTGGCGGAACTTCTCGACGCGGCCAGCGGTGTCGACGATCTTGTGCTTGCCGGTGTAGAACGGGTGCGATTCAGCCGAGACTTCGATCTTGACCAGCGGGTATTCCTTACCCTCGTGGGTAGCGGTTTCGCGGGTGGCGATGGTCGAACGGGTGATGAACTTGAAGTCGCAGGACACGTCGTGGAACAGGACTTCGCGGTAATCCGGATGGGTATCGGTCTTCATGGTATTGCCTTTAGATAGGTTGGTAGCCAAAAGGCACTTCGTCGGTCGTGCTGCTTCTTGACCCGATTGCCGATCACTTGCCAGGGTTGACTGAACCGGAGATTTTAATCTGAGGAGCGCAGTTCTGCAACAAAAACATGTATTGCCAGGAGGATAAATTTGCTTTAGAGATATGTTTCTCTCGACAGTGATGATAAAGTGGTAATTTTAGTTGCGGAGTTCTGCGATGCGATTCGATAGTAAGCATGCGCCTGCTGAGCGACAAAGGGCGAAACGCCTTGTGCTGTTCGTTCATGGTCTGGGTGGTAAAGCGAAGTCGACGTGGGGAGGCTTCGAAACCCTGCTGAAAAATGATCCGGAATTAAAAGAGGTGGACGTAAGTTACTTCTCCTATCCGAGTTTTCTCTTGAGGGTTCCGATCTTTGGCACCCGTTATCCGGGCGTTCCGACCCTGGCCCAGGCGCTCGCAACCCAGATCAAGCACCGATTTTCGGCGTACCAGGATATTACGCTCGTCTGCCATAGCCTTGGCGGGCTCATCGGGAAACAGTATCTTATCGATTGCATGGAAGCGGAAGAGCACTCCCAAGTAAGCTCCATTTTGCTCTATGCAGTGCCTAACAACGGCGCAGCCCTGGCTGAGCTGGCAAGCTGTATTTCGTGGCGTCATGCGCAATTGCGTCACCTATGCCGGGAATCGGACCTGGTAAGAAACATCGGTAAATCCTGGGAGCGAATGCGCGTCGAAAGCAAAGTCAAGGTGTGCTACGTGCTGGCTGCGCTCGACAAAGTGGTGCCGGAGCACAGCGCCAGAATGACGTGGAGTAATTCAAACGTGGAGGTGTTGGCCGATCGCGGGCATATCAATGTTGTAAAGCCAAGCGGAAAAGACGACCTGAGCTATCTCATCCTGAGAAACAGTATCCTTCAAGCTGGTGCTACTCCTACTGCTGCTCCTGCTCCCGCCCCTCCTGCGGAAAAGCCCAGCAAGTTCACCCAGTCTAGCGTTCCTCAGGCTGTTGCCAAGTATGACGAGAACGACGAGCATGCCGAGGTGAGAGTCGTTGCGTCCGTTTCCTTGCGAATCCAAAGGGCGGGGAAGTACCTGTTGATTCGCAACGTCCATCGTCCAGAGTCATTTGCCCCGATTGGCGGGGTGTACAAAACCCGACCCGGCGCGAAAAAAGTTCTGGATCAATTCAATTTCAGAGTCAACGCGGTGGACGACGAGATGGGGGACGATATCAGAGGATTCATCACTCAGAACTCCCTGCAAAAATTTCGTGAATGGTTCGAAGGCGGAAGTCTGCGCGAGAGCGCGGAACAATGCGCTTATCGGGAATTTCGGGAGGAGACGCTGGAAGTCGGACTGGACATACCATCGATCGAGCATCTGCATTTTCGACATATACGTTCCGTAACGGAAGGGCCTGAACCGATTAAGGCGGAAAATTATTGCCAGTTCCGTATCTTCGAAGTGTACGATCTAGATGAGTCTGCCATAGCGGACGGGGTTGTGGAGACGCTTTATCAAGCTAGTTTGCAATCGCGCGACCTGATCTGGGTCGACGCGGATGAGATCAGGCGAGGACGGGCTCGAAACCGGCAGCTCATCGCGCCCCATGCCGCATATTTTCTTGGAAAAACCCGTTATCGCGATCACGACCCGGCCATTTGACGCGAACCTGGTAAACGAAAAAGGCGGCCATCAGGCCGCCTTTCGCGCGAGGCTGCGGAGGAATTAACCGCCGCGGCGCATCATGTCGAAGAACTCGACATTGTTCTTGGTCGCGCGCATCTTGTCGAGGATGAACTCCATCGCCTCGATCTCGTCCATCGAGTACAGCAGCTTGCGCAGGATCCAGATCTTCTGCAGCTGGTCCGGCTTGATCAGGAGCTCTTCGCGGCGGGTGCCCGATTTGTTCAGGTTGATCGCCGGGTAGACGCGCTTCTCGGCCAGGCGGCGCTCCAGGTGCACTTCCATGTTGCCGGTGCCCTTGAATTCTTCGTAGATCACGTCGTCCATGCGCGAACCGGTTTCGATCAGCGCGGTCGCGACGATGGTCAGCGAGCCGCCTTCCTCGACGTTGCGGGCGGCGCCGAAGAAGCGCTTCGGACGCTGCAGCGCGTTGGCGTCGACACCGCCGGTCAGCACCTTGCCCGAGGCCGGGATCACGGTGTTGTAGGCGCGGGCCAGGCGGGTGATCGAGTCCAGCAGGATCACGACGTCCTTCTTCATCTCGACCAGGCGCTTGGCTTTTTCCAGCACCATCTCGGCGACCTGCACGTGGCGGGTGGCCGGTTCGTCGAAGGTCGAGGCGACCACTTCGCCGCGCACCGAACGCTGCATCTCGGTCACTTCTTCCGGACGTTCGTCGATCAGCAGGACGATCAGGGTCACGTCGGGGTGGTTGGCGGTGATGGCGTGCGCGATATGCTGCAGCATGACCGACTTGCCCGACTTCGGCGAGGCGACCAGCAGGCCGCGCTGGCCCTTGCCGATCGGCGAGATCAGGTCGACGATGCGGCCGGTGATGTTCTCGGCGCCGTTCATGTCGCGCTCCAGGCGCAGCGGTTCCTGCGGGTGCAGCGGGGTCAGGTTTTCGAACAGGATGCGGTGCTTCGAGGCTTCCGGCGATTCGCCGTTGACCTTGTCGACCTTGACCAGCGCGAAGTAGCGCTCGCCGTCCTTCGGGGTACGCACTTCCCCTTCGATCGAGTCACCCGTATGCAAGTTGAACCGGCGGATCTGCGACGGCGAGATGTAGATGTCGTCGGTCGAGGCCATGTAGCTGGCGTCCGGCGAACGCAGGAAGCCGAAGCCGTCCGGCAGCACCTCGAGGGCGCCGTCGCCGAAGATCTGTTCGCCGCCTTTCGCGCGCTTCTTCAGGATCGCGAACATCAGTTCCTGTTTACGCAGGCGGGCTGCGTTGTCGATGTCGAGGCCGATGGCCATCTCCAGCAGGGCGGAGACGTGCATTGCCTTCAGTTCAGATAAATGCATGTTTGTATGGGTGTCCCGTGATGGGAAAGTAAAGGTAGGGGAGGGAGCTGCGTGGCTGGTTTAATCAAGCCGGAAGGACCAGGTAGTCCTTCCGTCCAGGATGACGGTGGCGCGGGCGCGCCGCCGCCGCTTGTCTCTTTTTTTCTTAAATGTTGCTGTCGATGAATGCAGTCAGCTGGCCTTTGGCCATGGCGCCCACTTTCTGGGCAGCGGCAACACCATTCTTGAACAGGATCAGCGTCGGAATGCCGCGGATGCCGAACTTGGCCGGCACGGCCTGGTTCGCGTCGACGTCCAGCTTGGCGATCGTGACCTTGCCTTCGTATTCCTTGGCGACTTCTTCCAGGATCGGTGCAATCATCTTGCACGGGCCGCACCACTCGGCCCAGAAGTCCACCAGAACCGGGCGCTCGGACTTGAGCACGTCGGTGTCGAAGGATGCGTCGCTGATATGTTTGATGTTTTCGCTCATGGTTTCCTCAAATGAGGTAAGGATTCAATTAACGCCTGGAGACCGATCGTGCGCGATGTCTCAGCCGGCTGCCGTGCACTACACAATATATTGCTGCTACACAATGGTGGAGGCACTGTGCGCAAATATCAATATGGAGAAACGGCTAGAGGATGTCAGGCGGGGAATGAGGCGAATAATACCCCATTTTTTTAAAAAGTGTTTATCAGTTTGTACAAAACCTCAACATTCCACGGCACGCCGCAATTGCTCGGCGCCGATCGGCTTGCTGAAGGCGCCGGACACCTCCAGGCCGAGGGCGCGCGCCAGGTCGCAGGCTGCGTCGCGCAGCCCGTCGCCGAGGGCCGTCAGCACCACGACCTTGCCGCGGAAGCCCTGGCCGGCGGCGGCCTGCAGGAACTCGATGCCATCCATCTCGGGCAGCATCAGGTCGCAGATCACGACGTCGGGGCGGTGCTCGCCCAGCCGGGCCAGCGCGCGGCGCGCGTCTTCCTCGGTGGCGACATGATAGGGACCGGCCGCGGCCAGCATTTCTTCCAGCACTTCCAGCACGAACCGGTCGTCGTCGAGCACCAGCACGCGCTTGGGCGCGGCGCTTGAGTGAGCGAGATCGGCGTGGCTCATGGTCAATAAAGAACGTTGACGAAAAGGAGGGCCATTATGGCCAGGATTTTGAACAAATGGCCAGCGCTGCCGCAAATTTTCGACGCGTGACGCCTTAGACGCTGCCCGTAAAGCGCGCCAGGTGGCCTGGATGCCACATGGTGGCGACCGAGGCCACCCGCCCGGCCGAGGTGGTGCGACGGTGCAGGACCAGGCAGCAGCTGTCCACCGGCACCGCCAGCACGAGGGCCACGTCCGGCTGGGCCGGGTGGGCTTCGATGGTGTAGGTGGCGCCCTGCAGCGGGGCGGCCTGCATCAGGTGCTCGTTCGGGGTGATGAGGGTAAAGTCCTGCTCCAGGTAGGCGGGCGCGCAATCCGGGTTGACCCAGCGGTCTTCGAGCTGGATCGGGATGTCGTTCTCGAAGTGCAGGATCAGCGAGTGGAACAGGGGCGCGCCGGGCTCGAGCTCGAACTCGGCGGCCAGCTCGTCGCCGGCTTCCTCCTGGCGCAGCAGGCGCACGCTGGCGCGGTGCGCCTTGCCGCGGGCGCGGATCTCGTCGGCGATGTTGCGGATCTCGACCAAAGTCGCCTGGTATTTCTGCGGGGCGACATAGGTGCCCGAACCCTGGCGCCGCGTCAGTACCTGCTCGGCGGTGAGCTCGCGCACGGCGCGGTTGACGGTCATGCGCGACACGCCGAACTGGCGCACCAGGGCCTGCTCGGAGGGCACGAGGTCGCCTTCCTTCCAGCGTCCGGCGGCGATTTCGCCGACCAGGTAATCCTTGATGCGCTGGAAAATGGGCGTACTGTCTTGCGCGGTCTGTTCTTCCAAACTACTCTCCCGGGAGCCGATCATGACAGGCCGGGGCGGCGCTGCCGTCACCCAGGATTTTAACCGGGATTCGAAAGCAAGACCCGGAGTGCTTCCCCCGGCGCCAGGGGCTAGGATGGAGCCATTCGCTATTCGGAGCATCATCATGAACGCCGCCATGCCAACACAAGCATTCGATACCGACGAGGCGCGCTGGGACGCCGTCCAGCGCCGCGACCGCGCCGCCGACGGCTGTTTCGTGTACTCGGTGCGCAGCACCGGCGTCTACTGCCGTCCTTCCTGCCCCTCGCGTCCGGCGCGGCGCGCCAACGTCGCCTTCCATGCCGATGGCGCCGAGGCCGAGGCCGCGGGCTTCCGCGCCTGCCTGCGCTGCAAGCCGAACGAGGCGCCGCTGGCCGAGCGCCAGGCCCGGGCCGTGGCCCGTGCCTGCCGCCTGATCGAGGCATCGGAAGAAGAACCGGATCTCGACAGCCTGGCGCAAGCGGCCGGCATGAGCCGCTTCCACTTCCACCGCGTGTTCAAGGCCCACACCGGCATCACGCCCAAGGCCTATGCGGCGGCCCAGCGCGCGGCGAAGGTGCGCGCCCAGCTGCCGGAAGCGCCGAGCGTCACCGACGCCATCTACGACGCCGGCTTCGGTTCGAGCGGGCGCTTCTATGCCGCGTCCGGCGGCCTGCTCGGCATGACGCCCGGCCGCTACCGCGCGGGCGGGCAGGGCGAGACCATCCGCTTCGCGGTGGCGCAGTGCTCGCTGGGCGCGATCCTGGTGGCGGCCACCGAACGCGGCATCTGCGCGGTGCTGATCGGCGACGAACCGGAACCCCTGGTGCACGACCTGCAGGAACGCTTCCCGCGCGCCGAGCTGCTCGGCGCCGAGGCCGGCTTCGAGCAGACCGTGGCCCGCGTCATCGGCCTGGTCGAGGCGCCGCGCGTTGGACTGGACCTGCCGCTGGACGTGCGCGGCACGGCTTTCCAGCAGCGCGTCTGGCAGGCCTTGCGCGAGATCCCGGCCGGCCAGACCGTCAGCTATGCCGAACTGGCCGAGCGCGTGGGCCTGAAGGGTGGGGCGCGCGCCGTGGCCGGGGCTTGCGCCGCGAACCCGGTGGCGGTGGCGATTCCCTGCCACCGCGTGGTGCGCCTGGATGGTGCGCTGTCCGGCTACCGCTGGGGCATCGAGCGCAAGCGCGCGCTGCTGGACCGGGAGGCGGGGCAATGACGCAGGTCGACTGGGACGACGTGTCGGCGCAGCTCGACGAGCAGGGCTGCGCCCGCGTTCCCGGCCTGCTGTCGCCCGACGAATGCGGCTGGTATGCGGCGCTCTATGATCGTCCCGAAGGCTTTCGCAGCCGCGTCGTGATGGAGCGCCACGGCTTCGGGCGCGGCGAGTACCAGTATTTTTCCTATCCGCTGCCGGGCGCGCTGGACTGGCTGCGCACCCGGCTGTATCCGCCGCTGGCGCGCATCGCCAACCGCTGGCAGGCGGCTCTCGGGCAGGACCTGCGCTTCCCGGCAGCGCACGCGGACTTCCTGGCGCGCTGCCACGGCGCCGGCCAGCTGCGCCCGACGCCGCTGCTGCTGCGCTACCGCGCGGGCGACTACAACTGCCTGCACCAGGACCTGTACGGCGAGCACGTATTTCCGCTGCAGGTGGCGGTGCTGCTGTCCCGGCCCGGCGCGGACTTCGAGGGCGGCGAGTTCGTCTTGACGGAGCAGCGTCCGCGCATGCAGTCGCGCGCCGAGGTGGTGCCCTTGAGGCAGGGCGACGCCGTGGTCTTCCCCGTCAACCACCGTCCGGTGCAGGGCACGCGCGGTGTCTACCGCGTCGCCATGCGCCACGGCGTGAGCCGCCTGCGCCAGGGCAGCCGTCATACCCTGGGGATCATCTTTCACGACGCGGCCTAGGTTTACCCTATACTTCTCCGTGCCGCGCCCACGAGGCGCGGGACCCTATTTTCACGGAGAAGAACAAGCATGCGCGTGCGCCCGATTTCCCTGTTCATCGCAGCTGCCCTCGGCAGCCTCCCGGCCATGGCCGACACCGTCATCGACAACGCCAACGGCTACACCCTGAACGCCAAGGGCGAGCTGGTGCAGTTCACCGCGCTGGCCTTCGACGACCAGGGCAGGATCATCGCCGTGGGCGCCGGCGCGGAGGTGGCGGCCAAGGCGAAGAACGCACGCCGCATCGACATGGGCGGACGCACCGTGCTGCCGGGCCTGATCGACGCCCACGGCCACGTCTTCGGCCTGGGCCAGCAGCTGACCCAGCTCGACTTGTTCAGCACCACTTCGCTGCAGCAGGCGACCAAGGCCATCGGCGACTACGCGCGCGCCAACCCGAACCATGCCTGGATCCGCGGCCGCGGCTGGAACCAGGAGAACTGGAAGCTGGGCCGCTTCCCGCTGGCGTCCGAACTGGATGCCGTGGTGAGCGACCGTCCGGTATGGCTGGAGCGGGTCGACGGCCACGCCGGCTGGGCCAACAGCCGCGCCCTGGCGCTGGCCGGCATCACGAAAACGACCCCGGACCCGGTGGGCGGCAAGATCATGCGCGATGCGAACGGCGAGGCCACCGGCGTGCTGGTCGATGCGGCCCAGGAGTTGGTGGCCAAGGTGCTGCCGCAGCAGACCGAGGCCGAAGGCCGCGTGATGCTCGACCGCGCGCTGCAGGAGATGGCGCGCGTGGGCCTGACCAGCGTGCACGACGCCGGCATCGGCGTGGGCGAGGACCGCCTGTACCGCGCCTATGCGGACCAGGGCAAGCTGACCGCGCGGGTCTACGCCATGATCGGCGGCACCGACAAGGACTTCGACGAACTCGCGAAAAACGGTCCGCTCAAGGACTACGGCAAGGGCATGTACGCGCTGCGCGCGGTGAAGCTGTATTCGGACGGCGCGCTGGGCAGCCGCGGCGCGGCCCTGATCAAGCCCTACAGCGACGAGCCGCATTCGCATGGGCTGCTGTTCTTTAACACAGCGCAGATGGATGCGAAGATGACCAAGGCCATGCGCAAGGGCTACCAGGTCAACGTGCACGCCATCGGCGATGCGGGCAATCGCCAGATTCTCGACATCTACAAGAAGGAGCTGGCGGCGACGAAAAGCGCAGCGCAGCGCCACCGCATCGAGCATGCCCAGGTCGTGACCCTGGACGACATCCCGCGCTTCAAGACCCTGGGCATCATCCCATCGATGCAGCCGACCCATGCGACCTCGGACAAGAACATGGCCGAAACCCGCGTGGGCCCGGAGCGCATCAAGGGCGCCTACGCCTGGCGCAGCTTCCTGCACCAGGGCTCGAAGATCGCCTGCGGCTCGGACTTCCCGGTGGAGGCGCCGAATCCCTTCTTCGGCATCCACGCCGCGGTGACGCGCCAGGATGCGCAGGGGCAGCCGGTGGCGGGGTGGTATCCGAACCAGGCGATGTCGCTGAAGGAGGCGTTCAGGTGCTTCACGCTGGATGCGGCGTATGCGGGGCACCAGGAGAACAGTCTCGGGTCGCTTGAGGAGGGGAAGCAGGCGGACTTTATCGTGATTGATCGGGATTTGTTCAAGATGCCGACTTACGATATTCATAAGACGGGTGTGCTCGAGACGTGGGTGGCAGGGAAGCAGGTGTTCAAGAAATAATGCTGGTGGTGTGCGGCGAACTTGGGTCCCCGCCTGCGCGGGGATGACGTGCAAAGTGCGTGTCCGAAGTTGCAGTATCTGTTCTCTCGCTCTATAAACCAACGTCATCCCCGCGAAGGCGGAGACCCAAGTTTGCCCGCATACCCGCTGCCACAAAAAACAGCACAACCAGCACGCCAAAATGATTTGACTTAGTTGTATAGACAACCTAGACTTCAGTGCAGCACACAGCGCGTGCGCCTTCGCACGTGCCGACCTCGACCCCGAAGGAGCCGCCATGACCACTGAATCGCCCCGCCTCGACGACCCGCGCGTCGACCCGTCCCGCGTGATCCGCGCCCCGCGCGGCAGCGAGCTGTCCTGCAAGAGCTGGCTGACCGAAGCCGCCTACCGCATGATCCAGAACAACCTCGACGCCGAGGTCGCGGAAAACCCGCAAAGCCTGGTGGTCTACGGCGGCATCGGCCGCGCGGCCCGCAACTGGGAATGCTACGACCAGATCCTCGCCTCGCTGAAGGAACTGGACGACGACCAGACCCTCCTGATCCAGTCGGGCAAGCCGGTCGGCGTGTTCCAGACCCACCCGGACGCCCCGCGCGTGCTGCTGGCGAACTCCAACCTGGTGCCGAAATGGGCCACCTGGGAACACTTCAATGAACTCGACCGCAAGGGCCTGTTCATGTACGGCCAGATGACCGCCGGCAGCTGGATCTACATCGGCACCCAGGGCATCGTGCAGGGCACCTACGAGACCTTCGCCGAAGCCGGGCGCCAGCACTTCGGCGGCGACATGGCTGGCCGCTGGATCCTGACCGCGGGCCTGGGCGGCATGGGCGGCGCCCAGCCGCTGGCCGCGACGTTTGCGGGCGCGGTGTCGCTGAACATCGAGTGCCAGCAGAGCAGCATCGACTTCCGCCTGCGCACCCGCTACCTCGACAAGCAGGCCAAGGACATCGACGAAGCCCTGGCCATGGTCAAGGAATACACGGGCCGCCGCGAGTCGGTCTCGATCGGCCTGCTGGGCAACGCCGCCGAGATCCTGCCGGAACTGGTCCGGCGCGCGAAGAACGGCGGCCTGGTGCCGGACCTGGTCACCGACCAGACCTCGGCCCACGACCTGATCAACGGCTACCTGCCGATCGGCTGGAGCGTGGAAGAGTGGAAGGCGGCCCAGCAGAACCCGGCCGAGCACGCGCGCCTGAAGGACGCGGCGGCCAAGTCCTGCGCCGTCCACGTGCGCGCCATCCTCGACTTCAAGGCCATGGGCGCCTACGCCGTCGACTACGGCAACAACATCCGCCAGGTGGCCAAGGACGAGGGCGTCGAGGACGCCTTCGCCTTCCCGGGCTTCGTGCCGGCCTATATCCGTCCCCAGTTCTGCGAAGGCCGCGGCCCGTTCCGCTGGGTGGCGCTGTCGGGCGATCCGGAAGACATCTATAAAACCGACGCCAAGATCAAGGAGCTGTTCCCGCAGCATGCGCGCGTGCACCGCTGGCTCGACATGGCGCGCGAGCGCATCGCCTTCCAGGGCCTGCCGGCGCGGATCTGCTGGCTCGGCCTGGGCGAGCGCCACCTGGCCGGCCTGGCCTTCAACGAGATGGTGCGCACCGGCGAACTGAAAGCGCCGATCGTGATCGGCCGCGACCACCTGGACACTGGCTCGGTCGCCAGCCCGAACCGCGAGACCGAAGCGATGCGCGACGGCACCGACGCGGTCTCGGACTGGCCGCTGCTGAACGCCATGCTGAACACCGCCGGCGGCGCCACCTGGGTCTCGCTGCACCACGGCGGCGGCGTGGGCATGGGCTATTCGCAGCACTCGGGCGTGGTGATCGTGGCCGACGGCACCGAGGCCGCCGCCAAGCGCCTGGCGCGCGTGCTGGTGAACGACAGCGGCTCGGGCGTGATGCGCCATGCCGACGCCGGCTACCAAAGCGCAATCGACACGGCCAAGCGCAATGG
This sequence comes from Massilia sp. ST3, assembly GCF_018119405.1. GTDB lineage: Bacteria > Pseudomonadota > Gammaproteobacteria > Burkholderiales > Burkholderiaceae_D > Telluria. The sequence goes on from NZ_JAGPWC010000004.1 coordinate 41,647, forward strand.
CCTGAACCTCCCGATGATCAAGTAAGGTTGTAGACATGAACCACCACCATCACGCACTCACCCTGCAACCCGGCCAGCTGGCCTTGTCCGACCTGCGCGCCGCCTGGGCCGCGCCGGTGCAATTGACCCTGGCCGCCGAGGCCTGGGACGCGATCAAGGCCTCGGCCGCCACCGTGAAGGCCATCGTCGCCAAGGGCGACCCGGCCTACGGCATCAACACCGGCTTCGGCATCCTGGCCAAGGCCCACATCCCGCACGACCAGCTGGCGACCCTGCAGCGCAACCTGATCCTGTCGCACGCGGTGGGCACGGGCGAACTGCTGCTTGATCCCATCGTGCGCCTGATCCTCCTGACCAAGATCGGCAGCCTGGCGCGCGGCTACTCGGGCGTGCGCCCGGTGATCATCGAGACCCTGGTCAAGATGCTCAACGCCGGCATCATGCCGGCGATTCCCTCGCAAGGATCGGTCGGCGCCTCGGGCGACCTGGCGCCGCTGGCCCACATGACCCTGCCGATGCTGGGCGTGGGCCAGGTGCGCGTGAACGGCGAACTGCAGGACGCGGCGGACGCCCTGCGCGCGGCCGGCATCGAGCAGATCGAGCTGGAAGCGAAAGAGGGCCTGGCCCTGATCAACGGCACGCAAGTCTCGACCGCGCTGGCCCTGCACGGCCTGTTCATGGCCGAGCGCCTGCTGGAAGCGGGCATGGTCACGGGCGCGCTGTCGGTCGACGCCGCCCGCGGCTCGGACGCGCCTTTCGACCCGCGCATCCACGCCGTGCGCGGCCAGCCGGGCCAGATCGCCGCGGCCAACATCTACCGCCAGCTGGTGGCGGGCAGCGCCATCCGCGCCTCGCACCTGGTGGGCGACGAGCGCGTGCAGGACCCGTACAGCCTGCGCTGCCAGCCGCAGGTGATGGGCGCCGTCATGGACCTGATCGCCAACGCCGGCCGCACCCTGCTGATCGAGGCCAATGCCGTCACCGACAACCCGCTGCTGTTCGAAGGCGGCGAAATTATTTCTGGCGGGAATTTTCATGCCGAGCCGGTGGCCTTCGCCGCCGACACCCTGGCCCTGGCGATCGCCGAGATCGGCGCGCTGGCCGAGCGCCGCATCGCGCTGCTGATCGACGCCAACCTGTCCGGCCTGCCGGCCTTCCTGGTGCGCGAGCCGGGCCTGAACTCGGGCTTCATGATCGCCCACGTGACGGCGGCCGCGCTGGCCTCGGAAAACAAGTCGCATGCCCACCCCGCCAGCGTGGACAGCCTGCCGACCTCGGCCAACCAGGAAGACCACGTCAGCATGGCGACGTTCGCGGCGCGCCGTCTCGACCAGATGGCGCACAATACGGCTGTTATCGTGGCGATCGAACTGCTGGCGGCCGCCCAGGGCATCGAATTCCACCGACCGCTGACCAGTTCCGCCATCCTGGAGCAGGTGCATGCGGCGCTGCGCAAGCAGGTGGCGGCCTACGATGCCGACCGTTTCTTTGCGCCGGACATCGAGGCGGCGCGCCGCATGGTGGTCGGTGGCGAGCTGTCGGCCGCGTGCAAGGAGCTGTTCACGGTGCTGCACCCGTAATCAACAACAACAGGAGTCGCAATGGAGTTCCGGTTCAAGGCAGGCAGGCTTCCCATGCTGGTGTCGATGCCCCACGTGGGCACCGACATCCCCGACGAGGTCGCGGCGCGGCTCGCGCCCTGCGCGCAGGCGCGCGCCGACACCGACTGGCACCTGCCGGAACTCTATGGCTTCCTCGAGGAGATGGGCGTCTCGGTCTTGTCGGCGCGCTGGTCGCGCTACCTGATCGACCTGAACCGCCCGCCCGAGAACACCAATTTGTATCCGGGCATGAGCACCACCGGCCTGTGCCCGGTCGACACCTTCGGCGACGAAAAGCTCTACCTGGAAGGGCAGGAGCCCGATGAAGCCGAAGTGCGCCACCGCCTGGACCGCTACTGGACGCCCTACCACCACCAGCTGCGCACGGAGCTGGACCGGCTCAAGCGCGAATTCGGCCGTGTGGTGCTGTGGGACGCGCACTCGATCGCATCGAGGGTGCCGCGCTTCTTCGAAGGCAAGCTGCCGGACCTGAACTTCGGCACCGCCGAAGGGAAATCCTGCGCCCAGGGCCTGGAAGACGCGGTGGTGGGCATCGCGCGCGCCCAGGACCGCTTCAGCATTGCCGTCAACGGCCGCTTCAAGGGCGGCCACATCACCCGCCACTACGGCCAGCCGCGGCAGGACGTGCACGCGATCCAGCTCGAGATGTGCCAGTGCCTGTACATGAACGAGGCGCCGCCCTTCGAGTACCGCCCTGACGTCGCGGCCGAGGTGCAGCCGCTGCTGCGCGCCATGATTGGCGGCGCCGTGGAATGGGTGCAGGGGAGCGGGCGCCCATGAGGGCCCTGTTCGCGCGCCATGCGCTGCTGCCCGAGGGCTGGCGGCGCGACGTACTGGTCGAGTGGGACATCCACGGCGACCTGACCCATATCGTCCCGGACTCGCCGCCGCCGCTGAACGTGGCGCGCGCCGACTACGTGCTGCCGGGGATGGTCAACCTGCACTCGCACGCCTTCCAGCGCGCGCTGGGCGGGCTGACCGAGCGCGCCGGCGACGGCCCGGACAGCTTCTGGACCTGGCGCGACCTGATGTACCGCTTCGCCGCCAGCATCACGCCCGAGCAGATCGAGGCCATCGCCGCCCAGCTGTTCGCCGAGTGCCTGCGCCACGGCTACACCTCGGTCTGCGAGTTCCACTACCTGCAGCGCGCCCCCGACGGCCAGCCTTATGCGCGCGTGGCGGAGACCGCCGAGCGCGTCGCCGCGGCCGCCCAGGCCTCGGGCATGGGATTGACCTTGCTGCCGGTGCTGTACAGCCATGCCGGCTTCGGCGAGCAGCCCTTGAAACCCGCACAGGGGCGCTTCCGCACCGGCGTGGACGACGTGCTCGGCATCGTCGAGGCGCTGGCGCCGCTGCGCAACGGCCAGCTCGAAGTGGGCGCCGCGCCGCACTCGCTGCGCGCGGCCAGCATCGACCAGGTGCGCGCGCTGGCCGCAGCGTTGCCGAAAGAGCGCCCGCTGCACATCCACATCGCCGAGCAGCAGGCCGAGGTCGAGCAATGCCTGGCCCATGCCGGCAGGCGTCCGGTCGAATACCTGATGGACGGGATGGCGCTGGATGCGCGCTGGTGCCTGGTGCACGCCACCCACCTGAACGACGGCGAGGTGCAGGCGCTCGCGCGCAGCGGCGCCATCGCCGGCCTGTGCCCGACCACCGAGGCCAACCTGGGCGACGGCGTGTTCCCGCTCGAGCCCTTCCTCGCGGCCGGCGGCGCCTTTGGCGTCGGCAGCGACAGCCATGTGTCGCAAAGCCCGGTCGAGGAACTGCGCTGGCTGGAATACGGCCAGCGCCTGGTGCACCAGCGCCGCAACGTCGCCGTCACCCAAAAGCAGCGCGACGTCGGCGAATTCCTGTGGCAAGCTGCATTGCAGGGTGGCGCCAAGGCGGCCGGCCGGCGCGTCGGCGCGCTGGAAGAGGGCAGGCGCGCCGACCTGCTGGTCCTTGACGGCGCCCATCCGAACCTGGATGGCGTGCTGGATGCGGACGTGCTGGGGCGCTTCCTGTTCTGCGGTAACGACAACCTGGTGCGCGACGTGCTGTGCGGCGGCCGCTGGGTGGTCCAGGGGGGCAGGCACATGGCGCAGGATGCGATCGCGCAGCGCTATCGCCAGGCAGTCAAACAGTTGCGGGAGGGGAGCCAATGACCGTCTTGATTCCATTCGCAGGATTGTCGCCGGTGCCGTGGAAGAACGGCGGCGGCAGCACCATCGAGATCGCCATCGGGCCGCCGGACGCCGGTTTCGAGGACTTCGACTGGCGCGTCAGCCTGGCCACCATCGCCGAAGACGGCGCCTTCTCGCAGTTCCCGGGCGTGGACCGCACGCTGGCCCTGGTCGAGGGACACGGCATGACCCTGCAGATCGACGGCGAGCCGAGCCTGATCAGCGAGGCCGAGCCGGTGGCCCAGTTCGATGGCGCCTCCGAGGTGTCGGCAAAGCTCAGCCGCGGCGTGACGACGGACTTCAACGTCATGACGCGCAGCGAGCGCTGCTACCACCAGTTCGGACGCCGCCGCCTGAGCGGCGACTCGCGCTTCGTGACGCGCGCCGACGTGACGGTGCTGTTCCTGGCCGAGGGCGACAGCCTGGAGCTGTCCAACGACGAAGAGCGCATCGGCCTGGTGCGCTACGACGCTGTGGTGCTCGACCCGGACCAGACCTGGAACCTGGAAGCGGGGCAGGCGACCATCTTCATCGTCGACATCAATTACCACGCCGACGAGGACGACGAGGAAATGTATGAGTGAAGCGGACCTGCTGTTCACCAACGCCCACCTGGCCACCATGGTGGGCGGCTACGGTGAACTGCGCGACGCCGCGCTGGCGGTAAAGGATGGGCGCATCGCCTGGATCGGCCCGCGCGCGGACGCCCCGCCGGCGGCGCGCGCGCACGACTGCGGCGGCGCCTGGATCACCCCGGGCCTGGTCGACTGCCACACCCACATCGTCCACGCCGGCAACCGCAGCAACGAATGGGAAGCGCGCCTGAACGGCGCCACCTACGAAGACATCGCGCGCCAGGGCGGCGGCATCATGTCCACGGTGCGCGCCACCCGCGAAGCCAGCGTCGACGCGCTGGTGGCTGAGAGCCTGCCGCGCGTGCGCGCCATGCTGCGCGAAGGCGTGACCACGCTCGAGATCAAGTCCGGTTACGGGCTGGAGCTGGAAGCGGAAGCGCGCATGCTGCTGGCCGCACGCCGCATCGGCGAACAGCTGGGCGTGCGGGTGCGCACCACCTTCCTCGGTGCGCACGCGCTGCCGCCGGAATTCGCCGGCCGCGCCGACGACTACGTGACGGAAGTGTGCGAGCGCATGCTGCCGCGGCTGGCGGAGCAGGGACTGGTCGACGCGGTGGACGCCTTCTGCGAACGCATCGGCTTTTCCAACGCCCAAACCGAGCGGATCTTCGCCGCCGCGCGCGCGCTCGGCCTGCCGGTGAAGCTGCACGCCGAGCAGCTGTCGGACCAGCAGGGCGCCGCCCTGGTGGCGCGTTATAAAGGGCTGTCGGCCGACCATCTCGAATACCTGTCGCCGGAAGGCGTGGCCGCGATGGCGGCGGCGGGCACGGTGGCCGTGCTGCTGCCGGGCGCCTATTACTTCCTGCGCGAGACCACGCCGCCGCCGGTGGCCGCCCTGCGCGAAGCCGGCGTGCCGATGGCGGTATCGACCGACTGTAACCCGGGCACCTCGCCCATGACCTCCCTGCTGCTGGCGATGAACATGGCCTGCACCCTGTGGCGCCTGACGCCGCAGGAAGCCCTGCTCGGCGCCACGCTGCATGCCGCCCGCGCGCTCGGGCTGCAGGATCAGATCGGGACCTTGGAAGTGGGCAAGCAGGCCGACCTGGCCTTGTGGCACATCGCGCGGCCCGCCGACCTGGCGTACGCGATCGGGTTCAATCCCTGCAAGGCTGTCGTCAAGGCCGGCATGCTGTAGGGTGGACGGCTCCGCCGTCCACGCGTTCAATCCACGTCACCCGGCCCGTGCGCGACTACGGAGCCTTCAGCTATCACGCGTGGACGGCGGAGCCGTCCACCCTACATCTACCGACCGTAGGGTTGGCGGCTTCGCCGCCGACGCGTTCAAGCAGCGGTAACCGCCCCGCGCGAGATTTCCCGCACATAAAAACAATTGCTTGATAACGCTCAAAGCAAGCTTTTCCACGTGGGTAATGATGACCTACATGGTAACAATTCAAGCGGTAACCAAATGTAAGGTTTAATGGATCGTTAAGGATGCACGTCTATAGTGAGCCTCAGTGATTCCCATCTCCCCTCCCCATTTTGCCAAAAATGGGTTCGCCCACGGCGCCCAAGGCCCCGTGGGTTTTTCTTTGTGGTCCAGCGTTAGCGGCGCTCGGCCAGGGCGTTGAGGCTGTCGCCGGTCACGCGGCAGATGCGCCAGTCGGGCAGGATGTCCGCGCCCATGGCCTGGTAGAACTGGATCGCCGGTGCGTTCCAGTCCAGTACCGACCACTCGAAGCGGCCGCACTCGCGCTCCACGGCGATTTGCGCCAGGCGCTTGAGCATCTGGGTGCCGTAGCCCTTGCCGCGGTGGATCTGGCGCACGTACAGGTCTTCCAGGTAGAGGCCCTTCTTGGTGAGGAAGGTCGAGAAGTTATGGAAGAACAGGGCGAAGGCGACCACTTCGCCATTCTCTTCGCCGATGATGGCTTCGCAGGCCGGGCGCGCGCCGAACAGGCCTTCGTGCAGCATGGCTTCGGTGGCGACCACCAGGTGCTCGAGTTTCTCGAACACGGCCAGCTCCACGATCATGCCGTGGATGTGGGAGACGTCGGACGGCTGGGCCGGGCGGATGGAAAAAACGGTATCAGTGCTCATGGTGTTTCGATGGCGTTGTTCAGGTTGGCGGATTGCACCGGTTTGGCTGCGGGTGCGCGCAGGGCCCAGGCCACGCTGGCCAGGCAGACGATCATGCCGAGGAATTCGACGGGGCCGGGACGGTAGTCTTCGAGCTGGATCGACAGCAGCACCGACAGCACCGGTGTGACCACGCCGATGTAGACCGCCTTCTGCGGCCCGATGCGGCTGATCAGGGTGAAGTAGGCGAAGAAGGCGATCACCGAGCCGAAGATCGACAGGTAGACGAGGCCCATCCAGTAGCTCGGCGCTTGCGGGATCACGAAGGCGTCGCCGTTGACGATGCACCAGACGGCGACCATGGAAGCGCCCCACAGCATGGACCAGGCCATGGACAGCGGCAGGTTGGCGCACTGCTCCTTGACCTTGTTGACCACGATGCTGCCGGCCGAACTGGCGAGGGTGGCGGCCAGGGCCAGGATCACGCCGGCCAGAAACTCGCCGCCGCCGCCGGATTGCAGGTCGCGCCAGGCGTCGCCGATCGAGCGGTAGAACAGCAAGGCCACGCCGCCGGTCGCGGCCAGGCCGCAAGCCAGGGTGCGGCGGCTGATGCCGGTCCCGAAGAAAATGCGGCTCCACATCGGCGTCCAGAACACCATCAGCGCGAACATCACGGCCACCAGGCCGGACACCACGTGCAGCTCGGACTCATAGGTGCAGACATAGGAGATGCCGAAGGTCAGGAAGCCTTGCAGCGCCATCCAACCCTGGGTGCGCCAGGGCAGCAGCAGGCGGTCGCGGCGCACCAGGCAGATGGCGAACAGCGCGGCGGCGGCGAGGAAGAAGCGGTAGGCGACCGAGACGGAAGGGGCCACGTGCCCCAGCTGCAAGGTGATGGCCCAGAAGGTGGAGCCCCAGATCAGGCAGGCGACGGTGAAGAGGACGGAAGAAGGCATCGCGGAAGTATACGTGGTCCGCGAGTTTCACGCATGCATCGTGTATGACCGTAGGGTTGGCGGCTTCGCCGCCGACGCGTCGATTGTTGGCGGTTTCGAATTCGCGCCGGGGTTTGTCCAGCGCTAACTACCGCCGCGTCGGCGGGAAACCCGCCGACCTTACTAGTACGCGAGGTTCATGCGCCGATACAAAAAACTCAACACGAACAGCGGCCCAATCAACAGGAAACGCAAGTCGTCAAAAAACGACGGCTTCTTCCCCTCGATCTTGTGCCCGATGAACTGCCCGATCCAGGCCACGACGAAGATCGCGATCGACACCGGCAGCACCGTCATCTCGGGCAGCAGCGCCAGCAGACCCAGCATGACCAGGCTCATCACCGCCATGCCGATCGCAAAGGGACGCGACAGCCTGAAATAATAGTTCGAGGCCGCGATCACGGCGCCCGTCGCCACGGCGAAGTGGATGGACCACAAGAGCCCCAAGAGGCTGAACACGATCAGCGGAATGCACACGAAATGGATCAGCTCATTGGTGTGGTCCTGGTGGCTCTCCGCGTACTTCGCCAGCAGGATGTCGATAGTGCGCGGCGCCGAGGCGTGTTCCATGGTGGTCTCCGGTATAGGTGTTATGCGCCGATTCTACACCGACTGCCCCAGCCGGAAAGCGTCCGGCGGCAGCGGCGGCTGGGCCAGCGAGGTATCGGCCGGCTGCAGCCGCAGGTGCGGATTGCTGGCGAACAGCTCGGACACCCATTCCACGAACACCCGCACCTTGGCCGACAGGTGGCGGTTCTGCGGATACACGACGTGGATCGGCAGCGGGTCGGAGCGCCAGTCCGGCAGCAGGCGCACCACGCGGCCGGTGGCGAGGTGTTCGGTCAAGAGGTAATCGGCCATGAAGATGATGCCCAGCCCCGACAGCCCGGCCTCGATGTAGGCATTCGAATCGTTCAGCGCGATCACGCCCGGCAGCGCCAGCTCGATACGCTCGCCATGGCGCGTGAAGTCCCAGTTGTAGATCTTGCCGGTCTTGGTCGAAAAATAGTTCACGCAGCGGTGGCGCTCGAGGTCGCGCGGGTGCTCGGGCATGCCGTAGCGCTCGATGTAGGCCGGCGATGCGCAGGTCACGAAGTTGACCACGCCGACCCGGCGCGCGATCAGGCTGGTGTCGTACAGCTCACCGCCGCGCACGGCGCAATCGACCCCTTCCTCGACCAGGTCGACCGGGCGGTCGCTGCTGCCCAGTTCCATGGTGATGTCGGGATAGCGCTCGAAGAACGCGGGCAGGGCGGGCAGCAGGATCTCGGACGACAGGCCGGTGGGCGCGTCGACCCGCAGCCGGCCGCTCGGGCTGAGCCGGTGGCGCGAGAGCGATTCCTCGGCGTCGCGCACGTCCGACAGGATGCGCACGCAGCGTTCATAATAGGCGGCGCCGTCGGACGTCACCGTCACCTGGCGCGTGGTCCGGTGCAGCAGCTTGGCCGACAAGGCCGTCTCGAGCGACTGCACCAGGGTCGAGACGGTCGCCTTGGGTAGCTGCAGGGCGTCCGCCGCCTTGGTGAAGCTGCCGCAGTCGACCACCTGGATGAACACTTCCATCGCCTGTAACTTGTTCATTTCCCGTCCTCCGAATGACAGAATCATGTCATTGTTCATCAATCCGAACAATTAATTCGGCATTGCCATCTTTATCCGATTGTAGATGATGTCTATTATGTGTGCATCGCAACAAATAAATATGCAGTCACTTACGGAGCTGGTCATGAGCATTCGGGACGGAATCTTCACCACGGTCGCAGTCGCTGTCAGCGCAGTCGCGCTGGCCGGCCTGCTGGGCACGGACGCCTACTCGCGCGCTGCCGGCGCCGAAGCCCGCGGCCTGCATGCCTTGACCATGCAGATGCAGATGGCCTGCGCCGCCGAATGCGAGGGCGAGCAAGCACGCATTGTTCAGCTGCGTGAATTGCGCAATCCGGAGGCAGCCCGATGAGCGCGGTGCCGGACAATCTCGCCCTCAGGGTGCGCGAGCTCGAAGTCGGCGGCGCCAGTGGCGCCCTCGGCGCGCGCCTCTACGTGGCGGGAGCGGCGCCCAAGCGCGACACCCTGGTGGTGTTCTTCCACGGCGGCGGCTTCATCGCCGACGACATGGAGGATGCGGACGAATTCCTGCGCATGCTGGCCGAGAGCGACCACAAACCGCTGGTGCTGGCCTCGCGCTACACGCTCGCCACGGTCAGCCCCTTCCCGGCGGCGGTCGAGGATGCGCATGCGGTGCTGCTGTGGGCAAAGAAGAACAAGACCAAGCTCGGCTGGACCGGCAAGCACCTGGTGGTGTCCGGCATCGAGGCGGGCGCCAACCTGGCGGCGGTGTGCGGCCTGATGTCGCGCGACCGCGGCGGCCCGGCCCTGGCCGGCCAGCTCCTGATCATGCCGATGCTCGATCCCGGCCTGACCACCTGCTCGATGCGCCAGATGACCCTGTGCCCGGACCGCGAAAAAGTGACCGCCGTCTGCGCCGAGGCCTATCGGGGTTACCTGCCGAACGCCGCCGACCGCGCCCATCCTTACGCGTCGCCGCTGCAGTCGAGCCGGCTGAAGAACCTGCCGCCGGCCCTGATCCTGTCGGCCGAGGACGACCCATTGCGCGACGAGGCCGAACAATACGGCGCCAAATTGATTAACGCAGGTGTGCGCACCACGGTGCGCCGCCTGCCTCCGGCTCAGCTGACCGACCCGAACGGACGCACCGAATGCGCGTGCAAGGTCCATGCGATGGGCGAGATCGGCATCTTCCTCTCGGGAATCGAGGGACAGGGAGGCGCGCCCGTCTAGCGCGTCACGTTCACCGGGCCGTCAGCCCGGATTCCAGGCTACAAGCGGATGCCTTACCGAGTGTCGGGCAGGGGCAGTGCTTTACCTGCGGTTTTCGCAGGCAATCAATTCATAGAAGGGAGTTCGCCATGACTGACATGTGCATTTGCACCGCAAGGTGTCGACGCTAGCCAGCTAGCCGGCATCCCTTAGTTTCCGAATGACGTTCCAGCCGTGCCCGCGGGCGCGGAAGGGCCTCTTTTTGCCTGCGTTTCCGCAATGGCGGGGCGCGCAAGCATTTTTTTGCAATACATAAGAAAGGTTAATCATGAATAGCCAACAACAATGGACGGGCAAACTCCGCATGATGGCCGCCGCCCTGGCGGTGGCCGGCCTGGCCGGCGCCGCGCTCACGGGCTGCGCCGACGCCAACAGCAATGATGCTCCGGCGGCCCCTGCCGCGCCGCCGGTGTCGGCCGCGGTCGTGGTCGAGAAGCCGGTGCTGGAGACCCAGGAATTCTCGGGCCGCCTGGAAGCGATCGACGTGGTCGAGATCCGCCCGCGGGTGTCGGGCTACATCACCGCCGTGAACTTCAAGCCGGGCGCCGAAGTCAAGAAGGGCGACCTGCTGTTCGTGATCGATCCGCGCCCCTACCAGGCCGAAGCCGACCGCGCCGGCGCCGCCGCCGCCGCCGCCAAGGCGCGCGCCGACCTGGCGCGCCTGGAACTGCAGCGCGCCGAGCGCCTGCTGCTGGACAAAGCCATCGCCCAGCGCGAGTTCGACGAGCGCTCCGCCAGCCAGAAGGAACTGGACGCCAGCGCCCGCGCCGCCCAGGCCCAGTTCGAGGCGGCCAAGCTGAACGTGTCGTATACCCGCGTGCTGTCGCCGATCGACGGCCGCGTGTCGAAGGCCGAGATCACCCTCGGCAACCTGGTCGACGCCAGCGCCGTGCTGACCTCGGTCGTCTCGATGGACCGCATCTACGCCAGCTTCGACGGCGACGAGGACACCTACCTGCGCGTGAGCCGCCGCGCCCACGCCGGCCAGGCGGTCGACGTCAAGGTCGGCCTGGCCAACGAGGACGGCTTCCCGCACAGCGGCAAGCTGGAATTCGTCGACAACCGCCTCGACAGCGAGAGCGGCAGCGTGCGCATGCGCGCCACCCTGGCCAACGCCGACCGCCAGCTGGCGCCCGGCCTGTTCGCCCGCGTGCAGATCGCCGGCGGCGAGCCGCGCCCGCAGGTCCTGATCACCGACCGCGCCATCGGCACCGACCAGGACCGCAAGTTCGTGTTCGTGGTCGACAAGGAGAACAAGGCCGAGTACCGCGCCGTCAAGCTGGGACCGGCCATCGACGGCCTGCGCATCGTCCGTTCGGGCCTGAAGGCGGGCGAGAAGATCGTCGTCAATGGCCTGCAGCGCGTGCGTCCCGGCGCCCCGATCGCGCCGCAAGTCGTCCCGATGACCGCCACCGCCAGCGGCATCAAGGACACCAAACTGGCCATGGCGGACGCCGGCGCCAAGGAGTAATCCATGAACTTCCCTAAATTCTTTGTCGACAAGCCGATCTTCGCGGCGGTGCTGTCGGTGCTCATCTTCGTCGGCGGCCTGATCTCGATCTTCAAGCTGCCGGTGTCGGAGTATCCGGAAGTGGTGCCGCCTTCGGTGGTGGTGCGCGCCCAGTATCCAGGCGCGAACCCGAAAGTGATCGCCGAAACCGTGGCCACGCCGCTGGAAGAGCAGATCAACGGCGTCGAGGACATGCTCTACATGTCCTCGCAAAACACCTCGGACGGCGCGCTGGCGCTGACCGTGACCTTCAAGATCGGCACCGATGTCGAGCAGGCCGAGACCGCGGTGCAGAACCGCGTGCAGCGCGCCCTGCCGCGCCTGCCGGAAGAAGTGCGCCAGATCGGCGTCACCACGGTCAAGGCTTCGCCAAATTTGACCATGGTGGTCCACCTGAATTCGCCCAACGGCGCCTATGACGACCTGTACCTGCGCAACTACGCGGTGCTGAACGTCAAGGACCAGCTGGCCCGCATCAAGGGCATGGGCGAGGTGCAGATCTTCGGTTCGGGCGACTACGCGATGCGCGTCTGGCTCGACCCGCAAAAGGTCGCCGCCCGCAACCTGACCGCCGGCGACGTGGTCGCCGCGATCCGCGAGCAGAACGTGCAGGTCGCGGCCGGCGTGGTCGGCCAGGGCCCGGCCAAGGACGCCGACTTCCAGCTGACCCTGAACACCCAGGGCCGCCTGCAGTCGACCGAGGACTTCGGTCAGATCGTCCTCAAGACCAACGCGGACGGCGGCACCACCCTGCTCAAGGACGTGGCGCGGATCGAACTCGGTTCCAGCTCCTATGCGCTGCGCTCGCTGCTGAACAACAAGTCGGCGGTCGCGATCCCGATCTTCGCCGCTCCCGGCGCCAACGACCTGCAACTGTCCGCCGATGTGCGCGCCAAGATGGAAGAACTGTCGAAGGACTTCCCGAAGGACGTCGCCTACAGCATCGTGTATGACCCGACCCAGTTCGTGCGCGAGTCGATCGATTCGGTCATCCACACCCTGCTGGAAGCCGTGGCCCTGGTGGCCCTGGTGGTGATCATCTTCCTGCAGACCTGGCGCGCCTCGGTGATTCCGCTGCTGGCGGTGCCGGTCTCGGTGGTGGGTACCTTCGCCGTGATGCTGGCCTTCGGTTTCTCGATCAACACCTTGTCGTTGTTCGGCCTGGTGCTGGCGATCGGCATCGTGGTCGACGACGCCATCGTGGTGGTCGAAAACGTCGAGCGCAACATTGCCAATGGCCTGAGCCCGCGCGACGCCACCATCCAGGCGATGAAGGAAGTCAGCGGCCCGATCATCGCGATCGCCCTGGTGCTGTGCGCCGTGTTCGTGCCGATCGCCTTCGTGTCCGGCCTGACCGGCCAGTTCTACCGCCAGTTCGCCCTGACCATCGCGATTTCGACCGTGATCTCGGCCTTCGCCTCGCTGACCCTGGCGCCGGCCTTGTCCGCCACGCTGCTGCAGCCGCACAACGCGCCGAAGGACCGCCTGACGCGCATGATCGACGCCGTGTTCGGCCGCTTCTTCGCCGCCTTCAACCGCTTCTTCACCCGCTCGTCGCACCAGTACGAAGTGGGAGTAAAAGGCGTCCTGCGCCGCAAGGTCGCCGCCCTGGGCGTCTACCTGGCCCTGGCAGTGGCGGGCGTATTCATGTTCAAGGCGGTGCCGCCGGGCTTCGTGCCGCAGCAGGACAAGGCCTACCTGATCGGCTTCGCCCAGTTGCCGGACGCCGCTTCGCTCGACCGCACCGACGCCGTGATCCGCAAGATGTCGGCCATCGCCAAGGAAATCCCCGGCGTGGAATCCTCGGTCGCCTTCCCGGGCCTGTCGATCAACGGCTTCACCAACGCGCCGAACGCCGGCATCGTGTTCACCACCCTGGCGCCCTTCGACCAGCGCAAGGACAAGTCGATGAGCGCGGACGCCATCGCGGCCGAGATCAACAAGCGCATGGGCGCCGTCGAGGAGGCCTTCGTGCTGGTGCTGTCGCCGCCGCCGGTCAACGGCCTTGGCACCACCGGCGGCTTCAAGATGATGATCGAAGACCGCGGCAACCTCGGCTACGATGAACTGAACAAGGCCATGCAGGCTCTGCAGGCGAAAGCCGCCCAGACGCCGGAACTGGCGGGCGTGTTCTCGAGCTTCCAGATCAACGTGCCGCAGCTGTTCGCCGACATCGACCGCGTCAAGGCCAAGCAGCTGGGCGTGTCGCTGGCCGAGATCAACCAGGCCCTGCAGGTCAACCTGGGCTCGGTGTACGTGAACGACTTCAACCAGTTCGGCCGCACCTACCAGGTGCGGGTCCAGGCCGACGCGCAGTTCCGTTCGCACGCCGAGCAGATCGAACAGCTCAAGGTCCGCAATGCGCAAGGCGAGATGATCCCGCTTTCCTCGCTCATGCGCATCAAGGACACCTATGGTCCGGACCGCGTGCAGCGCTACAACGGCTATGTCGCCGCCGAGCTGAATGGCGGCCCGGCGCCGGGCGTGTCCTCGGGCCAGGCCCAGGCCGCGATGGAGAAGATCGCCGCCGAGGTGCTGCCGAAGGGGATCAGTTACGAATGGACCGAGCTGACCTACCAGGACATCCTGGCCGGTAACACCATGATCTACGTGTTCCCGTTGTGCGTGCTGCTGGTGTTCCTGGTGCTGGCCGCCCAGTACGAAAGCTGGACCCTGCCGCTGTCGGTGATCCTGATCGTGCCGATGTCGATCCTGTGCGCGCTGATCGGCGTGAAGCTGACCGGTGGCGACAACAACGTCTTCACCCAGATCGCCCTGTTCGTGCTGGTGGGGCTGGCCTCGAAGAACGCGATCCTGATCGTGGAGTTCGCCCGCGAGCTGGAAGACCACGGCCGCAGCGTCATCGACGCCGCGCTGGAAGCCTCCCGCCTGCGCCTGCGTCCGATCCTGATGACCTCGATCGCCTTCATCGCCGGCGTGATCCCGCTGGTGTTCTCGAGCGGCGCCGGCGCCGAGATGCGCCACGCGATCGGTATCGCCGTGTTCTCGGGCATGCTGGGCGTGACCTTCTTCGGCCTGTTCCTGACCCCGCTGTTCTATGTGCTGCTGCGCATGCTGGCGAAACGTTTCGAAAAGCCTGCCCACGCTCATGTGGCGGTGCATGGCAAGGAAGGAGTGCATTAAGATGAAGAACATGATTGCAAAGGGCGTGGCTCCCCTGCTGGCAGCGTTGCTGCTGACAGCATGCGCGACTCCTGAATTCAAGCAGCCGCAGGTTGCCACCCCGGCCGCTTTCCGCGAGTCGCAAATCCCGGCGCCGGCAGCTGAAGTGGCCGGCATCGAAGGCTCGCGCTGGAAACCGGCGCAGCCGGCCGAGCAGCAGCCGCGCGGCCAGTGGTGGCTGGCCTTCAACGACCAGGCGCTCACCGCGCTGGTCGATGAAGCCACCGCCAACAACGCCAACCTGGCCGTGGCGGCCGCCCGCGTCAAGCAGGCGCGCGCCATCGCCGGCATCGCCAACGCCGACCGCCTGCCGCAGGTGGGCATCGGCGTCGGCGCCCAGCGCGCCCGCCCGGCGCCGCTGGAAGCGAACCTGCCGCAGGGGACGCCGACCCAGGCCCAGACCACCTACAGCGCCAGCCTCACGGCCAGCTACGAAGTCGACCTGTTCGGCCGCGTGGCGGCGGGCGTGTCGGCGGCGCGCGGCGATGCGGCGACCTCGGAGGCCAATTTCCGCTCCGTGTTGCTGTCGCTGCAGGCCGACGTGGCCCAGACCTACTTCCGCCTGCGCGCCCTGGATGCGGAGCTCGACACCGTCAACCGCACCGTCGGCCTGCGCGAGGAAAGCGTCAAGGTCACCCAGCGCCGCTTCGACCTGGGCGACATCGGCGAATTCGACCTGTCGCGCGCCCGCACCGAACTGGCCACCGCACGCGCCGAGGCCATCGGCCTGCAGCGCCAGCGCGCCACCACCGAGCACCAGCTCGCAGTCCTGCTGGGCAAGCCGGCGGCCGACTACGTGGCCGGCCCCAGCCCGCTGCTGGACTCGACCCTGATGCCGTCGATCCCGGCCGGCCTGCCGTCCTCGCTGCTGGAGCGCCGTCCCGACATCGTCGCCGCACAGCGCTCCATGGAAGCCTCGAACGCCCGCATCGGCGTGGCGCGCGGCGCCATGTTCCCGGCGCTGACCCTGAGCGCGGGCGGCGGCGGCATCGGCGGCACCTTCGCCGAGGTGTTCAAGTGGAGCAGCCGCTCCTGGGTGACCGGTGCGCTGCTGGCCATGCCCCTGATCGACGGCGGCCGCAACCGCAACAACGTGATTCGCAGCGAAGCGGCGCTCGAGGAGTCGGTCGGTACCTACCGCCAGAACGTGCTGAGCGCCTTCGCCGAGGTCGAAGACAATCTGGCCGGCCTGCGCATCCTGGCGGGGCAGGGCGAGCAGATCGACGCCGCCCTGGTCTCGGCGCGCCGCTCGGCCGACCTGGCGCAGAAGCTGTACGACGCCGGCCGCTCCAGCTACCTGGAACTGCTGGACGCCCAGCGTAACCTGGCCGCGGTCGAGCGCACGGCGGTCCAGCTGCGCGGCAACCGGGCGGTGACGACGGTGGCCCTGATCCGCTCGCTGGGCGGTGGCTGGGATGGCGCGGGCGTGGAAGGGAAGACCCTGGCCCAGCACTGATCCAATCTCTCTCCCCAAGGCAAATCCGATTTGCCCTTTGCGGCGGTGCGCGCAGGCGCCCGCCGCTTTTTTATTGCCGTGCCAGATTCGGACGTTGGTGCAGAAGTAGCGAAACTACATAAAACTGTGAAATTCGTTTGACATGCGTATGCCGTAAACGCCAGAATCGCCCTGCATTCCAGCCCGTATTGACGGGATGCGAGTAGTTTAGCTACCTCATGTTCGTGTAATAAAGAAACTTGCAGTTTCTGCTTTTTTGAAGGAAACGACACCAACCGCTCTACACTCTCGGAGGAGACATGCAGAAAAAAGTGCGCATCAGCGCCATGCTTGCAACGATCACCCTGGCCTTCTCGGTCCAGGCCCATGCCGCCACCCCTGCGGCCCAATCCGGCAACAGCCAGGCCGTCCTGCTGCAGGGCTTCCATTGGAACTCTGCCAATTACAGCAATCCGAACTGGTATAACACCGTCCTGAACAACGTGGCCGACCTGAAGGGCATGGGCTTCACCCACGTGTGGTTCCCGCCGCCTTCCGACTCCGCCGCGGCGGAAGGCTACCTGCCGCGCCAGCTGAACAACCTGAACTCGAAATACGGCAGCTCGGCCGAACTGACCAACGTGGTGCGCGCCTTCACCAACAACGGCATCAAGGCGGTGGCCGACATCGTGGTGAACCACCGCGTCGGCAGCACCGGCTGGTCCGATCTCACCAACCCCAACTGGACCACCCACGCGATCGTCAACAACGACGAGTGCAACTGCGGCCTGGGCAACGGCGACACCGGCGACGGCTTCGGCGCCGCGCGCGACATCGACCACCGCAACGTGGGCGAGGTCCAGAACGGCATCACCACCTGGCTGAATTCCACCCTCAAGCCGGTGGGCTTCAGCGGCCTGCGCTTCGACTACGTGAAGGGCTTTGGCGCCAGCTACGCCGGGCAGTACGCGAACGCCTTCGGCGCCGAGTTCTGCGTGGGTGAACTGTGGACGGATTTGAACCTGAACGACGTCAATCCGCACCGCCAGGCGATCATGAACTGGATCAACGGCACCAACAACAGCTGCGGCGCCTTCGACTTCACCACCAAGGGCTTACTGAACGACGCGCTCGCGAACGGGAACTACTGGCGCCTGAAGGATTCGCAGGGCAAGCCGCAAGGGGCGGTCGGCTGGTGGCCGGCGATGTCGGTGACCTTCGTCGACAACCACGACACGGGGCCGTCCGAGAGCTGCGGCAATGGGCAGAACCACTGGCCGGTGCCCTGCGGCGCGGTGATGCAGGGCTACGCCTATATCCTCAGCCACCCGGGCATCCCGACGGTCTACTACCCGCACATCTACAACTGGAATCTGAAAACGCCAATCAAGGCGCTGATGGCGGCGCGCAAGGCGGCCGGGGTGCATTCGACCTCGGCGGTGGCGATCCAGCAGGCGACCCAGGGACTGTATGCGGCGATCGTCACGGGGTCGACGAAGCAGCTGGCGATGAAGATCGGGCCGAACAGCTGGAGCCCGGGGGCGGGGTGGACCTTGCAGACGTCGGGGACGAACTACGCGGTGTGGATGAAGTGAGAGTTTAGCTAGTCCAAAAACCGTCATCCCCGCGAAGGCGGGGATGACGGTTTTAAGGCTAACTAAACTGTTTTAGAAGCTCGCCTTGAACTGCACACCATACGTGCGCGGTTCGTTGACGATACCGGTCAGGTTGTTGAAGTCGATCGCGCCCAGCGACTGGATACGGTTGGTGATGTTGCGGCCATAGGCTGCCAGCTCGTACTTGCCGTCGTTCCAGCGGTAACCCACGCGCACGCCGCCTTCCAGCAGTTCCTTGGCCTTGTACTCGGCCGCTTCGTACAGGAAGAAGTTGTACGAGGTGCGGTAAGCCCAGTCGGTGAAGGCGTAGATCTCGCCATTGCCCAGCGGCTGGCTGAAGCGCAGGGTGAAGTTATGCTGCCACTTCGGTGCGCGCGGCAGCGGGTTGCCGTCGATGATGGCGGCGGAGCCGATCACGTTGCCGTTCGCGTCCGTGAAGTTGCGGCGCGGGTCCAGGGTGGTGCAGCCGCTGCCGCAGGACTGCACGAACAGGTTCGGGTCCTTGATCTCGGTATCGTTGTAGCTGGTGCCGAAGGTCATGCTCCAGGCGTCGCTCAGGTTGGCCTGGAAGTCCAGTTCCACGCCGCGGCCGGTGACCTTGTCGGCGTTGACCAGCTGGTTCATGTTGACGGTGCCCGAACCCGCGGTCAGCTGCTTGTCCTTCATGCGGTAGTCGAACACGGTGGCCGACATGCGCGCACGGCGGTCGAACAGGTCCTGCTTGACGCCGAATTCCACCGACACGATCTTCTCGGCGTCAGCCTGCGACGGCAGCGAGGTCAGGTCGAACAGGCGGCCCTGCATCGACGCGGCGCGGTAGCCGGTTGCGATACGGCCGAACAGGTTGGTGTCCTTGTTGAGGGTGTAGGTACCGCTCAGGTCCCAGCTCACGTTGCTCGACGAGTCGTGCAGCGGCAGGAAGGTCGAGCCGCCGGTCTCGATGCGGCGCGCCACGAAGTCCTTCTTGTCCTTGGTGTAGCGCAGGCCGGCGCGCAGCTTGAAAGCGTCGGTCACGGTGTAGTTCACGGTGCCGAACACCGCCCACGACTTGGAATCCTGCTCCTGGGTGGCGTAGTTGAAGTTCTGCGGGTTGCCCGGGGCCAGCGAGTCGAAGGAGATCGAATCGATCTGGATCTGCTCGTCGAAGTAGAACAGGCCGGCGATCCACTGCAGCGGGCCGGTGTTGTTGGACTCGACGCGGAATTCCTGGGTCAGCTGCTTGTGGTCGGGAACCAGGTCGGCGGTTTCGACGACGAAGGGGATGAAGCCCGGGCCCATCGGCTGCGCGTAGACCGCGCCGTAGCCGCCATCGACGTCGGCGCGGCTGAAGAACTCCAGCGACTCGTAGCCGGTGATCGAGTGGAAGGTCATGCCCGGGGTATCCCAGCGCAGGCGCAGGTTGCCGCCCTTGTTCTTCAGGCTCTGGGTATTCAGGCCGTCGGTCGGGTAGGAGTCGTAGTCGAAGTTGTCGACCAGCTCGTTGGTGCCCTTCTTGAGGATGTTGGCGCGGAACAGGGTCGCGTTGCCGTCCATGTCGCGCGCGTGCAGGTTCAGCAGGGCGCTGAAGTCCTTGTTCGGCTTGAGCAGGAACTGGATGCGGCCGGCGTTGTCCTTGTAGCCTTCGAAGTCGCGGGTCGGCGCGTTCGGACGGTCGTTGTGCACGCGGTCGCCGCGGTGCTGCGACTGCACCGAGATGCGGGTCGCGAAGACGTCGTTGGCCGGCAGGTTGATGGCGCCTTCGACGTTGCGCACGCGGTCCTTGCCGAAGCCGACGTTGACGTAGCCTTCCTTGCGGAACACCGGCTTGGCCGAGTCGAACTTGATCACGCCGGCCGGGGAGTTACGGCCGAACAGGGTGCCCTGCGGGCCGCGCAGCACTTCGATCTGGTCCACGTCGAACACCGGGAAGCCCTTCAGCATCGGGTTTTCCTGCACGATGTCGTCCATCACCAGGCCCACCGGCTGCGAGGCGTTCAGGTCGAAATCGGTGTTGCCCAGGCCGCGGATGTAGAAGCGCGGGAAGGTACGGCCGTAGTCCGATTCCACGGACACGGACGGCGAACGGCCGCTCAGGAAGCGGATGTCCTGGCCGCCGGAGGTCAGCACGTCCAGCTTCTCGCCCTTCACGGTGGCCACCGACATCGGCACGTCCTTGATGTTTTCCGCGCGGCGCTGCGCGGTCACGATCACGGTCTCCAGTTGGCCGGGCTTCTTCGCCTCTTCGGCCGGCTGGGTTTCTTGCGCCTGGGCGGCGTGCAGGGGGAAGGCGCTGGCGACGGCCAGGGCGAGCAGGGAGTGCTTGAAGCGGATATCCATACCTGAGGGTCCTATCAATAAAAAATCCGGTTGTCGCAAGGTGGGCGGCCGGACATGTCGTGTCCGCGCTCTCGGCCGTTGCATAGACAAGATGGGCAATATTGCAGTTTGACCAATCGGTAAGGGGTTGATCAAGCGTAAATATGAAAAAGCCATGGTTGCGTTGTGGGAATGCAACGATCTGGCCGGCGTGCATAGGGGAGAAAGCGGCGTCGCGGACCGCGTCTGCATGGCCGGCGCCGCTAGAATGGCGCCATGCCGACCGCTCCCTCTTCCATTCTCACGGGCCTGGCGCCCGTCATCGACGCCGGCGTGCGCATCCTCGTGCTGGGCAGTTTCCCCGGCGCCGCCTCGCTCGCCGCGCAGCAGTACTATGCGCATCCGCGCAAGATAGGGTGCTCAGTTTGACACCTCGTCGAGGTATAATCTGTACCTTAGATTCCCAGCCTGACGACTTGTGCCAACTGCTTATTCTTACGTTCGTTTCTCGACACCTGACCAAATAAAAGGCGACTCTCTTCGGCGCCAACTTGACGCGTCAAGACGATATGCAGCCGAGCACGGGTTAGTTCTTGACGAAAGCTTAACAGTCCGTGACCTTGGTGTCTCAGCGTTCAAGGGAAAGAACTTCGAAGTTGGCGCGTTAGGTCAATTTATGGATGCGATTGATAAAGGTCGCATTGCTAGTGATTCGTATTTGCTCGTGGAATCGCTTGACCGGATATCTCGACTACCTCCATATGACGCGATGTCCATATTGCAGAGCATCATCAATCGCGGTGTAACAGTGGTTACGCTTACCGACTCCGCTGTCTACAGTCGTGAACGGTTGACGACGGATTGGGTGAGGTTGGTTGTAGCGTTGGCATCCATGTCACGGGCCCACGAAGAATCGGCAGTGAAGTCCGAACGTGTGCGTGCAGCATGGGCAGCGAAGAAGCTTCGCGTGAAAGAGAGCAAGGAGGTCATGCCAGGACGAAGCCATTGGTGGCTTCGAATTGGCGATGATGGTACTAGCTATGAAGTGATCGAAGAGAAAGCCGAGATTGTACGTTTGATCTTTTCGCTGGCAAAAGATGGGATGGGAAACACGGTGTTAGCTAAGTACCTAAATCATCGAGGAATTCCTACTCCTTTTAGTGCGAAACTCTGGCAGAACAGTACGCTACAGTACATGCTACGTAACGTAGCAGTGATTGGCGTTCTCCAGCTCGACCAAGACAACAGCGGGAGAACGACGACCGATACGTTTGTCGAAGACTACTACCCGGCCGTGGTCGACAAAGCCTTGTTCTATGAAGTTCAGCAAATTCGGACATCGCGGAAGCGACAAGGGCTAGCGTCGAGTGGCGGAAGAAAAGGGATGTGCTACAACATCTTTCAAGGGACGGCGAGGTGTGGTTACTGTGGCGGACCGGTTCATATACGGCGCAAACCAGGCATAAACTCAGGCTTTTTATACTGCGCGAAGTCGCTGATGGGAGGTGGCTGCGTATCGGTGTCATACAACTTACGCAACCTCGAAGCAGAGTTCCTCAGCTTTACATCCGAAATCGACATCGCAATGGTGTTAGGCGACATGACGTCTTACGAAAAACTCGGATCGAAGAAAGCTGAGCTTGCACTGTGTACCGCCGAGACGGAAGATCGTGAGCAAAAGCTGTCAAACTTGATGAAAGCGTTGGAGCTGGGCGGCGATATTGCTGTGCTAGTTCAGCGTCTGCGAGACCTCCAGGACGAGGTCAGCGCTCTCAAAAGAAAGCGCTTGGAGCTTCAGTCAGATGTCCAAACACTTGGCAATATTGCACCGAATGATCAGGCATTCCTCGACAACATGTCCCGTCTTCTTGCCGATCTAAACTCAAAGGACATCGATCTTGACGAGAAATTTAGAATTCGGTTCAGGCTGTTATCTGAAGTCCAAAAAGTAGTAAAGCGACTTGATCTGTTCCCTGGAGGGCTATGGGATTCGCCGGAAAAACTAGCCGTTCTCGCTACCGAACTTCGAAGCGATGGGTACAGCGAAGAACGAATTAGTTCGTTCATTCAAAGTGCGTCCACCAAGCCGAATCGGGATGAGCGATTCTTCATCGCCTACCTTCGCAACGGTATCGAACGAGTGGTAAGAGGAGGAAGAGTGCTGCTAGAAACTGATCGGTCACTTGGGACTAGGGCCCGGGCTTTGATTGACGAGGCGAAGCGCAGAACGGTCATAGAGGAAGTGGCAAAAAGCTAATATGCGTAAAAAGTGCTTCGCTCCCGTCGTTGATGAGCGTACTCGTCTGCTGGTTCTAGGCAGTCTCCCCGGCGAAAAATCGCTAGCTCAGGGCGAGTATTACGCGAACCGTCAGAACTGCTTTTGGCACCTTATGTCTTCGGTGATTGATGCCGATTTGGTAACGATGTCCTATGGCCATAAGCTAGATGAACTGCGTCGCTGTGGTATTGGTCTTTGGGATGTAGTCGCTGAGGCGACGCGCGAAGGAAGCCTGGACAGCCGGATTAGAGCCCACGAAAAAAACGATCTGTTAGGCCTGATACAATCTCTACCGGAGCTTAAAGCTATCGCTTTCAATGGAGCAAAGGCACTTAAGCTAGGTCTCAAAGTCATCGGTTCCAATGCAGAACAGTTCAGCCTATTAGCTCTTCCATCGTCGAGTGCTGCGTATACGCTAGCGGTTTCGACGAAAGTCGAACGATGGCGTGCACTGCGCGACGTACTGATCGTCCCGACATAGCTCATTTTAAGAAACCTTCTACATCGGAGTGAGAGATTCACTACCGAAATTCAGTGCCAAAAATGAGTCAGAATGCCACGGGCCTGTGCGCCCATCTTCGTATTCGCGCTGAGCAACCTGCCAAAGAACGCAGCTGATCGGGTTGGTCTCGAGTAGATTCTCCAACATGCGAAGCGCATTTGCTTGACGAATTAGTACGTCAAGCGGGCCAGGCGATGAGTCATCCGAGACAGATTTGTCGACTACGATCAAAGTTGGTTTGAACGACGATACGAACGCAAGAAAGTGTTGCTCGACCTCAGCATCTCCGCAATCATCAAGGTTACAGACGTCGATCCACATCTTCCCGACCTGCTCGTGTGCGTACTTCATCTTGCACAGCGCGGCTGCGTCCAATGCTATCTGATTACCAGCTTCAACAATCTCAAGCCCAGCTGACCTAAAGACCAATTTTCTACACAGCGCGTGCATGTCGCTTGTCATGCCTACCCAGACGACATGGCCACCGTCGGCACAAAAGCGCTCGACCAGCGTCAACGTCTCGGCATCCGTATCCCGGGGCATGTTGCGTTGGATGTAATAGCTGGCGCCGAGTTGCAAATCTAGCAAGTATTTCGCGTGTTGGTTGGTATGTGAGCTTGACAATGGAAGTCCATCTAGCCACTCCCGGGCAAGGTTTCCAATCGATTCTTGTGAGGATGAGGAGTGGGACGTTGTTGCGAATTTGACCATTTTTTTTGCTGCCTTTCGATCTGCGGTTGAGTGATTTTTTTTGTGTTGACGTATTTATCAGCGGTCTTCGCGGCGATTTTCGGTGGTAAACATTAATTTTTTCCGAACCCATTGACGAGGCAGATTGGCGTCGGATATTCTCTGCGCAGCGTTAGAACTTCAACCCATCTACGCTGCCAGATTTTGCGGGCAAACCCCGCACCCCTTGGGTAACTCGGCCGACGAAACTGATCGGTACCATCCTTCAATGTGGATGGGGGGGCAGGCTCGAAATTCCTACATTCGGTATTCCGGATGCAGGCGTTCGGCTGCGAATCTGACAGAGTTTACGAAGATGGTATCTATCACCCTTCCGCTTCTCCTCACGTTCACTGGCGTTCTGCCTGCTGTTACACCGGTTTCCTGATTGAATCGTCAACGTTGGCTTCGTTCGCGCGAATGCATAGTGGCGATGGAATTTCATTTTTAATTTACTTATTAAATCTGAAAAAGGCAGGAATATCATGTCAAATTGTCATCAAATTGACCAGGAAATTGCGAACTACGACGCTGAGATCACTCGGTTGAAGAATGAGCGTCAACTCCTAATCGCCAAACGAGTAAGCGTTATGGAGACCGAACTCGCGGAAGCCGTCGCGAAGGTCATTGCCCTGGGCGGCTCTGCATCAACTAGTCTTTCGCTCGAACAGAAAAAAACTGCACGCAAAATCCGACATCGGAAATATCGTGACCCCGAAACCGGAACTGAATGGTCTGGACAGGGAACGATGCCAAGTTGGATCGAAGATGGTCGCAAAGAGCAGTTCTTAAACCCGGCCTGGATTGCAGATAATCCAGGTAAAGCAGCCAAGTCGGCCGTTAAAGCTAGTCAAATCTCTGCAGTCATTGCAAGCGTTCCCGGTTCGGAACGGGAAGAGGCAACTCAGCCAACCGTTCTCCCGCAAAAGATGCAAGACGTTGATCGAGCGGCAGAGCACATTCGAGAACAGATCTTCCTAGCAGCAGATTCACTGAACTCGCATATTTCCGTCGTTCCCGCTAAACGTCTAAGACATTCAGCGTCGGTTGGCCTATCAACGCCGTCAGTCAGTTTCGCTAGCAGAAATCCTTCGGGTTATACGCTCGCCAACCAGAGCACGGCGAGTCCTGCCTGGGACTCGGTCACAGTGCAGGGCGCTTAAACGGCGTACCTAAGACGACGGTAGAAACAATTTAAAGCACGGCAGCCTTCATTTGAGCAGGTAGAAGTATGCGCGAAAGCGTATCGACCTGCCTCAGCGTGGCATCGTCGTGCGCCCCCCCTGTCCGCAAGCAAAGAACACATATGGAACAACTGCTTAAACTCGCCATCAATCGGCACATTATTGGAAAAATCGAATGTGACTCGGAACAAAATCAAGAACCAGACCCGCGTTGGGAAATTTTCACTTCGATGTGTGAGAACGTTGAAGTGACGCCAGCAGAGTTCGCCGATTATATTAATAAAGGCTATGCATTTTGCGCTCAGCACAAGAAACGCAAACGCAACGCCAATTTCACCGGAACGAACATCCTAACCGTAGACATAGATAAAGGCATGACGACTGAGCATGCTCTCGCCGATCCATTCGTTCAGAGGTACGGGACCATCCTGTACGTAACGGCATCGCATACACCTGAGCGTCATCGGTTTCGAATCATCTTTGCTCTTGAACGAACCATCACTGATGCAGAAGAGATGCGAATGGCGTATCAAGGAATTATCCGAAAGTTTGGGGGGGACGAGTCGTGCAGCGATGCATGCCGCGGGTTTTTTGGATCGCTAGGATGTAATCCGATCCTTCTAGGGAACGCTCTGCCTAACGAAGAGTTGTCGAAAATTATCACTCGGGGTGCAGACAGGCGAGTTTCCGACCGGGTTTGCGGTGACAAAGGAGGAGAGATCGGTGGAAAAGCGACACAGACTTCGCATGAGCCGCTAGAGAAGAACCAAATGGTGCGATTAGCCCGAGAGGGTGGACGTATGACCCCATTGGCTGGCTTGCCAAAATGGACGGCTATCCATTGCCCGATGCATACCGATCATAGGCCGAGTGCATTCGTGGTTACCAATAAGAATGGCGTAAACGGCGTTCGTTGCCAGAGTTGTGCCGCCAGCTTCTGGCCAGAAACTGAGATACGGGAAAAGCGAAAGCCTTACAATTTTTACGAAATCGAGTCGTTCATCTACGACGAGGACTATCATCAAACACCCGCAAATTTCTATGATATGGATGCCGCAGATGCAGACCCAACCCTGCTGGATGAGCTGCCAGGTGAACGCACAAGTCACATCTTGAACTCGAAGTATTTGCCGAGCATTCCGCTACAGGATGGAGTGACCTTCGTGCGCAGCCCGAAGGGTTCTGGTAAAACAGAATGGCTAAAAAAAATTGTAGATCGCTGCCGACAACTTAATCAATCCGTGCTATTGATTGGCCATCGTCAAACACTGATCCAAGGAATCGCACAGCGTCTTGGCCTAATCTGCTATTTCTACATCGAGGGCGACAGAATTAAAAATAATCGTTCAGAGGAATATTACGCGATTTGCGTCGATAGTATCGGGAAGCTCTTACGCCCAAATCTTGATCATTACGACATCGTGATTATTGATGAGTCTGAGCAAGTATTCTCCCACTTGACGGCCGACACATTGCGCAGCAAACGTCGGACTTGCTATCAAAAACTGATCTACTTTCTACGGTCGGCAAAATCCATCATTGTCACAGATGCGGATCTCGGCCCAATAACGGTAGTAGCAGTATGTGAGGCTGTGAAGAGGGAAACACCGTATCAGTTCTACTTGAACAGATACAAAGAAAGCCGGTGCGCTTTCTACTACTTTCAGAGCGACGACCACCTTATACATGACATGATCGAGGCAATCAGGGCAGGCGGGCGGCACTATGTTGCCACCAACTCAAAAATCAAGGCTGAAAATTTGCTTGAGATGATTCGCTATGAATTCGGCGACCACCGCCGGACCATGTTGGTCACGTCCGATACTACTGGCGACGCGAACGTAAAGAATTTCGTCAACAACATCAAGAAAGAGATCTTAAATTACGACGTGATAATTGCTTCACCGACGCTTGGCACCGGCGTTGATATTACGTTTGACGATCAGGCTCAACTCATCGATACAGTGTATGGATTTTTTGTGGCCCGAGTGAACACCCATTTCGACATCGACCAACAACTTGCGCGCGTTAGACATCCCAAGTTGATTAAGGCATGGGTTGCACCGGAACGGTTCGGATTTGAAACGGAAGCGGAGGTCATTCGGAGTGAGATATTGGACAGTGCCGCGCTCAACGACGTGCTCATCGGCTACGAGAATGATGGAACGCCGAAAATGGATGAGGGATATCTCAGTGTCTATGCCAGCGTCACCGCAATGTCGAGAGCATCGAAGAACAATCTGCGCGCAAACCTGCTGAATCTCCGGATACGCAATGGTTGGACCGTCGAACATGTGGCAGCTGACGAACAATCTGCGAAGAACGGCCAGCAACGGACGAAGGAGGCGAAGGCTGTCTTGGCTGAAGAGCGGATGCGACAAATCTGCCAAGCCGAACAGATCACACCGGAGGCATACGAGGAGCTCCGCGCTATCGCTCAGCAAGGCACCAAGCTGACCAAGTCCGAAGAATACTCAATGCGCCGGCAGGAAATCGAATCGTTTTACCGTGAAGAGATTTCACCTGAATTAATCGATCTCGACAATCACGGCAAGTACCGGGAACAGGTCAGGATGATGCAAATTTACCTTTCTCCGTGGCAAGATTTGGCTGAAAGATCGGTGGCAGAACGTAGAGCTGATCGCTTCCTCACGGATATGGGTTCCGAGCCTTTGAAAAAAGCGATGATGTTTGATTTGCTCGCTGCTGCCGGACTCGCTGATGAGAGCACGCCTATCAAAACTGGCGTCGTCGTTTCGAAGCACTCGCTGGCCGCGTTTGCTGAAATTTGCCAAGCGAGGAGCTCGAAAATTCAGGAGCTGTTTGGTCTAAACGTTCGTACTAAGGACTTGCACTCTAAAGCGGTTCAAAAGCTTAGCAAGGTTCTAGAGCTGATTGGCCTAAATAACCTGCCAGCGGTGCGAAGGAAAGCGGAGGGCGACTCAACCCATTACTACACGCTAGACACAAGCTCACTCGACCAAATTCGTAGCATTATCGCAAAGCGTGTAGGTACTTCTACAAACGCTGCTCCGATCCTAACCGATACACGATATCCCAAAGTTCGTGAACTGAAGCGGATGTGGGGTAAGCGAAAGACAGAGAAGGAGGGCGTTCGGAACTAGCAAGGTCAGGTGCTAACCCAAGTTCAGAATAGTTAAATACTAGACTGCTCGCGTTAGCACTCCAGCAGAGACTTTTCCAAAAAGTAGAACTCACCAGCTAGGCTAGGGGGGGCAGCTAGTACTCTATTCAGGACATTCACATGAAGATACGATTTGCCGAAACTACGTGGCATACGCTCCAAGATCTCGTGCGTAGCCCCGCCGAATATCCGGTGGGACGACCAGTGGTCAAACCGGCTCGGAAGGATATGATAGAAAAGGCAATGTCTGGTATCTATCGTGCAATAGAGGCTGAACTCACGCGTATGCACATGAACGGAGAAACGCCGGACGGGAGTGTTGTCTTGTCAATGGACATCGAGATCGAGACCACGCCATACGGCGGCCATTCGCCAAAGAAGCCCAAAAGCTTGATAGCAGAACTAGATGACGTTCTCAACAAGCGTGCACCAAGGAAAAAGCTGGTCGAATACTAATCGCACAAATATAGCATAAATGCATTTCTGGTCGAGAGGCAGACTCTTCAGAAGATGTCCGTACAAATTTGCTTGAGCCGCAGTGGGTTATCCTCAACATATTGTGCGGTCATCGCGATAGACGAATGTCCCATCAATGTCGATACCGCCTTTATATCCACGCCTTTTTCGATGAGCATCGTGGCGAACGTGCGTCGCCCGCTGTGGCTCGACGCGCCCTGCAATTTTGCTTCCGAGTACATGCGGTGAAAAAGTTGCTGTAAGCTGTTTGCCGAAAATGCGCTCCCTTTCTGCGACTTGAATAGTGGAGCTTCTAGAGTGAACAGAATGCCCTCGTGCTTCTGTCGATCGTTGATGAAGTCGCGAAGTGCATTTACTACTTTGGGGTTGGTCAAGTAAGCGTGTCGCTGCTTATTCCCCTTAGTCATTGTCCCGACAAGGTTGATTTCTTCGAGCAGAGACCCTTCAGTACCAAGTACATGCTTGATGCGTAGGGCTGCCATTTCTTTAGCGCGTAAACCAAGTCCGAACGAACAGTAGAGTAGTGCAATATTTCGCTTCGCGTGTGCTTTCCTCTTTACAACATTGATGACGCGGGATAGCTCCCGTTCATTCAGTACTTTGGCTTTACCTTCCCGCATAACTGTTCCAGAATGTTTAATTGTTGCAAATATGCAATATTTTCAAACTATTCTAACTAGTCTTCAAGGCCTCGTACATCTCAAGAGTGGCTCAGGCAGCCACTTCATTTACTAATTGCATTTAGTAAACATTCCTTCCGTGCTTGCGTAACTGCCATCTCTCTAGCTCATGACCGCCCAGAACGGCGCTAGGGAGATCCGGGCGGCGTGGCTTATATCACTAGACCTCACTGATCCTGGGGCCAACTCTGAATCTTATTGCTCCTAGGGAAGGGATTTGTGTTAGCGTTTAGGCTCGGCCGAGAGGCAACACCAGCGGTGGCTCTGTAAGCTAGCTCATCACACCCCGGAATTTAAAGCTAAGTGACGTGAGTCACATGCGTTATGAATAATCTCGCGAATTCGCTCTTGATTGGATATGTATGGAAATCGATTCGGTAACTCTTAAAGGATATCGTAACTTCAAAGACGCTGTCGTTAGACTGAACCGTCAAACACTAATTATTGGGGGTAACGATGTCGGGAAGACTAATTTTCTGTATTCTTTAAGGTTACTTTTGGACAAAGGTCTGTCGGACCTTGATATTGAACCTTCAGAGCTGGATTTTCATATTAACGAAGACGGTAGCTTCGAGAAGAATTTAGAAATCACGATCAAGTTCATAGACGTGAAAGAAGATGCGGTTCTGTCTCAACTGGCAGGGAAAGTCGATGATGACGGCACCACGTACTTTCGGTACTCAGCCTCGCGAGATAGTCTCGAATACAAACTACATGTCGGCCGCGATCTAAGCAGCATGGAAGAAATCACTTCGCGGTTTTACCTCAAGCATCTGAACCTAAAATATGTAAACTCCCAACGTGACCTTACCAAATTCATTCAGACTGAGAAGAAGCATCTACTGCGCCTTTCTCAGGAAAAGCGTACCCTTCCTGAGCAGGAAAACGACAACTTAATCTTGTCACGGGTTAGCGCATCTTTGCTCCGTATTAACAAGAGAATACGTAAGTTAAATTATGTGACAGCTGCAACGGATGATGTGAATGCTGAGTTGAAAGCAATGGCTTATCACAATTCTCCATATACGGTGCAGTTGGATACCGGTGCAATTGAAATCGAACAGTTCGTAGAAAAGCTAGAGCTGGCCGCGAGTGCAAACGGTGCGAAGATGATGCTCGGTGGCGATGGAAGGAATAACCAAATACTTCTCGCGCTCTGGAAAGCAAAGAGCGCGCGGGAACACGATACGGATAACGAAGTAGTTATCTACTGCGTTGAAGAGCCTGAGGCTCATTTACATCCACACCAGCAGCGGAAGCTCGCTTCCTATTTAAGCGAAAACCTTCCTGGGCAATCGATCGTAACTACGCACTCCCCTCAAATCGCATCTATTTTCTCTCCAAATTCTATTGTTCGCTTGTTCGCTAAAAAAGGCGTAACCGTTGCCGCTAGCCAAGGTTGCTCTGATTGTATTAGCGACGCATGGGATGATATGGGTTATAGAATTAGCATCCTACCGGCCGAAGCATTCTTCTCTTCTGTCGTCTTTCTCGTCGAAGGCCCGTCCGAGCTACTGTTCTATCGAACGTTGGCAAAGAAGCTAAAAATCGATTTAGATTTTTATAATATATCGATTCTATCTGTCGATGGTGTTCAGTTCGAGGTATATTCATCAATTCTGAACGCCATGGAAATTCCTTGGGCAATCCGAACCGATAACGACATTTCAAATATATCTACAGGGCCTCGAACCGCCCCAATCATACTTCGACAACTAGCCGGCTTTAACCGCTGCTTATATTTGTCGAAGCAGGAAAAATTAGATCACAAGCCGACTCCGTACGCGCAAATCGACAGCGTTGCTGACGGTACTTGGAAAGTGGTTTCCGATCTCGTGAACCCTCACGGTTTGTTCTTGTCGAAAATTGATCTGGAAACAGATTTGGCAGACGAGCTTCCGGCAGAGATGGTTGCGTTTAAGGGGCCAACTGTAAAAGATGCAATTAGCTACCTTCAAGATCAAAAAGCAGTGCGAATGAGGGAGTTTTTAGTTAACCATGCCTCTGCTCTAGAGAGTAAAGGTGCAGGCGAATTAGCGCGTCCATTACATTACTGTGTCGCAAAAGCCATTTCGGTGGTTGCATGAAAAAATTTATACCCACTCCCGAGCAGCAAGCGGTCCTTGACTATCCTTCGCACATGGTTGTTACAGCCTGTCCAGGAAGTGGAAAGACGGCCGTCATCGCAGCCAAAGTGCGACAGATTTTGCCATCCCTTCCATCGTATCGCGGGATTATTGCGATTTCGTACACTAGAAAAGCTAGCGCAGAGTTGAAGCGGCGCTGTGAGTTCGATGGCGTTGATACGAAAAAATCATTTTTCGGAACAATCGATGCGTTCTCGATATCAGAAATTATTGCTCCGTTTTTCGGTCATGTTTGTGGAAAAAATCCTAAAAAGCTGGAGGTAAAATATTTTTCGTCGTTCACCGAAGGCGAAAAAGCGGCGTTTGACGATGTCTCAATCCATGCGTTAACCACAGGTCATGCTGAGTCGCTCAAAGATAGACTGACGGTGTTGTATGAAAACGGCGTAATATTGATGGAGTCGGTTGGCGTCTTGGCCCATTATGTCCTTGAGAATTCTCCGGCATGCAGACGCTATTTGAAGTCAAAATATTCTGCTATTTTCATAGATGAGTACCAGGACTCGGGGGAACCTCAGCATAAATTGTTCGTTAGGTTCCGAGATCTGGGAATTCTTTCTATTGCCGTTGGAGATGTAAATCAATCGATCTTCGCTTTCGCCCATCGAGATCCGGTCTATCTAAAATCGCTTTGTTTGAGTAATAGCGGGTATCAACATCTTGAGTTGACCATCAATCATCGCTGTCATCCTTCGATAATAAATTATGCAAATAGATTGCTTGATCAGTCATGTGCTCTACAGCCGGCGCAGAGCATACAGGTCTTTCGGCGACAAATCACCGGAACTCAAGTAGAAGTAGTAGCTTGGATAAACTCAATTCTTGAGCAAGTGAAGGTTCATTTCGGAGTTGTGCACAACCGGGAAATAGGGATTCTAGTTCGTAATTCAAGCACTGGGGTTATAGTAAAGAGCAATTTATCTTTTCCCTCCAGGCTATTTAATGATAACGTGCTGACTCAGTCAACTGCGCTTTGCTCGACAATCTTTTGCGCGCTGCTGAGTTTTCGAAGGGACATTCGCCTAACTGCACAATCGATTATTGATGAGTTCTGCTTGCGAAGTATCAAAAGAAGTGAGCTAGTTAGTCTGAGAAAATTTGTCATTGCTTGCCGAAAGTGCAATGACGAGGGGCTGGCCGCTGCGCTGATCCAAGCGGCAGAAGCATTAGTAGCCGAGGCAGTACCTGCGAAGTCATTAGAGGAACTCACGGCAGTCTTGGCTCAGCCGTCCGAGATGCAAATTTTCGATGCGATTTCCGATCACGAAGTTCAAATATTAACTCTCCATAAAGCAAAAGGATTAGAGTTCAAAGTGGTATTCCACTTGGACTTGTATGATTGGATTATTCCTAGGCGCGTTTTCATACAGGGATGCTACGACGAAGTCTTCGAGAACGAGCAAGAATGTCTTAATTTACATTACGTAGGCATTACCAGAGCTCAAGCAGCTTGTGTTCTACTCACCTCCACTCAGCGGTATAATTTTGCTAATCAGGTTAAAAACGCTCGCTCTTCGCAATTTTTCGACAAGCCTGGCTTAGCAGGCCTTTATCAGTAATGCCGCGATAAAGGCGATTAGATAGTGTATTAATCGGGCCAGGTTATCTCTAAACTTCCGGCGCTGGCCGCGTGATCAAAAGCGGCTAGACCGCGAAGAGTTTGCAAAAATCAGAGTGTTGCCCTATAGTATTGAGATTCACATATAGGAGCACAGACAATGAGATGGCTGCGAACGTTGGTAGTTTTTAATGAAGGCGACGTTATGTCTTCGGACGGTTGGAGAACGGTTCACAACAGCTATAAAAATGCGATCGAGAATATCCATCATCCTTTGAATAGTGGTGCACTTACGATCAGGAGTAAGGCTCTTCGCCCTGACAGCACTCAATTCAACCGGAACGGTGTCGGCTACTTACGTAGTCACTTTTTACGCAATATGGTCGATGTTGAGGGGTGGCGTTCAGAAGGTGACGTAGACTTGGGACGGGATCGACAACAACCGGCGATAATGCTATATCCGTCCGGCGAGGATTATCGCGAACCTATTTCGTCTGGCTTCGGTGGCTTCGATTTCGTGACCACCACTGAAGATGGATTAAAAGTAGCTATCGAGTGGGAGACTGGGAATATCTCTTCCTCCCACCGTTCAATGAATAAACTTGCAATTGCATTGAAAACCGGGATTATTCAGGCGGGCGTGCTTATTCTTCCAAGTCGAGATCTCTATCTTCATTTGACGGATAGGATTGGTAACATCGCTGAGCTCTCAGGTTATCTAGAGATGTGGGAGAGCCTGAGGCAAACAGTTCAGCGAGGGTTGCTGGCGATTACTGTCGTAGAGCACGATGCATTGTCTAACGACCAGAATCTACCGTACTTGCCTACCGGTAATGACGGAAGAGCTGCGCAAGGTAGAGCCAGAGGGTGATTAAATCGCGTTGCAGTTGAAGATTATTTGTTCCCGCAGACACAGGTATCGTCGCTCTGTTCGATGCGATAATCTTTAGACAGTTTCTTTCCAGTCTTCCGCTGCTTCGCGAGATCTTCTTCTCGAAAGAGAATGTTTTTTGCACCGTGAATTTCTTCAAGGTGATCTTTATCGCCTTGGATAGTTTCAAAACGTTCGGTGATTGCTGAGCAATCAAGTTCTGCCCCAATCCAGCGTCGCCCGTTCAGCTCTGCTGCAACAAAAGTAGTTCCCGATCCTCCGAATGGATCAAGGACCAATGAGCCCGGATCGCTGGCCATAGATATGATTCGATCCATTAATTTTAACGGGAGAGCATTCGCCTCCCGCTTTTTATATTTTGCATGGCGTACTGGCGGGATATCAGTCCAAACATCAGCTAAACTGACGCCTTTGGGGTTCATTTTATTCTTATAGCCGCCGTAGTCCCGAAGTTCGCCGCCACAATGTCGGCAACACGTAATTGGTGTGCGATCCGGATGGAAGATTGCTGGCTTATCGCCTTTCACATAATACAGAAGTGAGTAATGCGACGGGTACAATCTATTAGCTATAGGAAGTGAATATTTGATATCAACGGATATCCAGTGGCGGAAATTCAAAGATTGACTAAGATGCATTCCAAGCGGGATGTTCCACTTAGGCAAATTCCACAGAAACAACGAGCCTCCGGGCTTTAAAACCCGAATCATTTCGTCAAGCCAATCCTTGCACCATTCAAGGTAATCAGCTTCAGACTTTTGATCGTTTATCTTTGAACTATATTTTTTGCCTAAGTTGAATGGCGGATCTGCGAAAGCGAGGTCAACAGTGTTTGCTGGCATTGATTGCATCATTGTTATGCAATCGTCCTCAAACAGCTGCCCAAGAGCAGTTTGTAAAATTGGTTTAGATGTCGAAGTAGCGTCGCCTACGATTGGTCGCTCTACATCAGGGGAGATTTTTTCTTTAAGCAACTTCACTTGCAAGCTTTCAATCTAATATTCTTTGAGGCGCCTTAGTAGTGAGGTATCTCGTCTGGCTTTTCGACCGATACATGAGCTAAGGTGGTTCGTTGGTGCTGCCGTAGTGGGTAGTAATACGTCAGCAATTTCGCACTCATTATAAACCTCGATCACACGTCACGACCGTCACTAGGTTTGATACTAGCGTGAAATGTGAGTGTGATCGCTGTCTGTTGACGGCTCGCGACGCTCTTTAGTCAGAGCTCGATAATTTGGTGAATAATCGCTTGGATGTCGCTTGG
This sequence comes from Massilia sp. ST3, assembly GCF_018119405.1. Classification (GTDB taxonomy): domain Bacteria; phylum Pseudomonadota; class Gammaproteobacteria; order Burkholderiales; family Burkholderiaceae_D; genus Telluria. The sequence goes on from NZ_JAGPWC010000004.1 coordinate 76,813, forward strand.
ATTTTTCATAAGAAGTGCGAAAAGAGTGACAATCATCCGGTTCTTCTTCGTCTCCAGTTTGTTGATCTCTCGCACAACACTAGAATCGAATGGCCGCCCTGGCCTAATATTTTCGATAGTCTTCGTAACTAGTTCGGTTCGCTCAGCGTCGAGAGCCTTGATTGCCTTACGAAGTTCGTCTGCTGACTTTTTCTGAGAAGAGGGTACAGGCAGCAGATTGTCCGACATTGCAATGTCGGTAACATTTGTGATGGCTTTTTTATCAGAGGCAGATAGGGACTTCTTGTCGGAAGGAAGGTTCATCGCATTCTCCTGTGTTGTAAAAATAACAAGAGAATCATATCTTGCTTCTTGGGAAGCGTACATGATTTTTGATGCCTCAGTGCAACATTTCTCCTGGGTTACGCGGTGCTAACTCATGCTCGAGACAGTCTAATACTAGAGATGTACGGGTTAGCACCTCTTCCTCAGCAAAGCACGTTCGCATCAGGCAGGGTGTCAAAATGAGTACACACGCCATGCCTTTAATAGTTCGAACTAGCAAACAGAAGGATTTTAACGGATTGGGTCGTCTGCGAGAATGTCTTGGATGAAGACTTGATTAAGGGCAAACTGAAGTGCCGCGGTTGGATAATAAACGCGCGACTAACTGAATCGAATGAAGACTCGTTCCGATATTGATTTAGAAAGGCGGGGAGATGTCAATTAGCATTTGACTGCTTTCAGCCAATGGCTTGGCTGAAAGCGTTCCGCATAAAGCAGCGATAACCTGGATTATTTTTTCTTTATGATTCCAAGATTGGAAAGCCGAAATTCCATAGCTTTGTTCGATGCGCCCAACCGTTTGGCTAGCAGATCAGTAAAGACTGAGGTTGACACATCGTCGCCGTGCTCCTCTTTATAAGAGCTGATGATCTTATTTCCTTCGGATATGATCAGCTGCTTTGGCATAAGCAGTTCGGCTGCAAAGTTGTTTGCTTCGGATTCATAAACGTCCCAATATGATTCGGTACGGTTCATAGTCGTCTTTGTATCAACAAAAGATTTCCTCGACTCGGACAAATGCAAACAATAATGGCCTAATTCATGTGCCAGAGTAAAGCGACGGCGTGGAGTGTAGCTGTTTTCAAGCGGATTGATCCAAATTTTCGGGCCATTCTCAGTCAACGAGATTTTACCAACTGAGGACATGTTCCCGAGGTCGACGAATTCCTCCACTTCAACTCCAACAAGCGCAGCAATCGCGTCTAAATCAACTGGCGCAGTTAGTTGGAAGCCATGCTCAGCTTCTAAATGCTCGAATAATGCTCGTGCTGATGGAAATCGAGCATTGTTCGCTTTTGGGGATTCAGTAATATCGCTCATCGGCTATGCTCCTGACTTTAATTTTTTGGATAACTCGTCAGCTGCAGCGTGATCGTTTTTCGCACTTTCTCTCAGGCTGTTGATGAGTTGCTGAAGTTTAGACTCCAGTATCTCTTGAACATGACGCGAAACGTCCTGATTGGAAAAGGCTTTGTCGACCAACTTTACGCCAACCTCGTCATCGTTATCAGCCAACTTCTGTTCGATCTCTGAGATTAGATGTTTGATTTGGAGTTCTTTGCTCGCTGCAAACTGTTGTGTGAACCAGAGACCAGCAACAGTAAGAAACAGCGTGATTGCAACGAATATGATTGTTGTAAAAACAATGTATGTGTTGGCAATTGAAACAGCATCTGAGAGCGAAGGGCGTGTCACTACGGTACAGAAATAGTTCATGATACCGAAGGTCGCAGCCCCAGAGAGAAGCCCGCCCACTATCCCTGAAAACAAACCAGCTTTGTGAATTGCCATTTGGTACCTGTCTATTTATACAGTGAGAGGGGCTCTAGGTCAAGCGTGCATGCGCTGTTTGGACCTCGCAGCCAAATCTCGCGATTTTACCAAATTCCCAGCAGCAAGGCTTAGTACTTGCAGCTCGGCTAGGGCGTTCGCCCACCCCTCATATGCACATAACCTTCTGTAGGGTGGTGTCAAACTGAGCACCCGTGCAACCAGTTCTGGCGGCTGATCTCTGCCGTGACCGGCGAGGACCTGGCCTCGCTGCCCTACGCCGAGCGCCTGCCGCGCCTGCTGGCCCATCATGTCGGGCTGTGGGACGTGCTGGCCGCCTGCGAGCGCGAAGGCAGCCTGGATTCCGCGATCCGCAAGCCGGCCGCGAACGACTTCGAACGCCTGCGCGTGCTGTGTCCGCGACTGGAGACGGTGGGCTTCAACGGCCAGGCATCCGGCAAGTTCGCGCCGCAGTTCGCGGCGCATGGCTACCGCACGGTGGTGCTGCCGTCGAGTTCTCCGGCGCACATGGCGCAGACATTCGGCCAGAAATTGGCGGTCTGGGAAAAATTAGGGCAAACAGGACCGGGATATCTGCATGCATCGTTTTTCTAAAAGCGGTATCTGGCTGGTTTGAAGAGCTTGTAAGGATTGTTGTGTGCCCTTGCGGCGCGCTTGGCTATGCCGCTTCAGGTTTCTCGACATGAACAGACTCTCCTAGGAAACATTTGAAGTTGGTGCAGAGAAGCCTGTTGATACCGGTCATATGCCTCTTGGCAGCCTCCGATTAAGGTGTTCGCTGAACATTTTCTTCACCTCGGCCAAGTCGTGCGGCCATCGGAGGCAATCAATGGGAAAAATCTCGGCCATCGCGGCCGATGCCTTACTGCTGGCGTTCAGCGGTGCATCCCAGCACAAGCGGCTCATGCGGCTGGACTTTCCCTTCGAAGACGGCCCACCAGCGATTCTCCTGCCGAACAAGCTGGTCTTTCACGAAGCAGTCTCGTGCTGCTTCCGGGGTGTGGCCGAGTTACTGTCCAATGATCCGCGCATCCCGCTGAAAGTCGCGATTGGAAAAATGGTCACCATTTCCTTGGTGCGGGAAGATGGGTCGCTACGCTACTTCAACGGCTACATCACTGAATTCCGTTTCCTGCGCAGCGACGGCGGCTTCGCCTTTTACCAGATGGTGTTCGAGCCCTGGCTTGCATTCGCTCGGCTGCGGAAGGCATGCATGTCGTTCCACAACAAGAACGTGCGCGAGATCACCGAGCAAACCCTCAAGCACTACCGCCAGGCGGAATGGCAGATGCGCCTGACCGGCGACGATCCGCAGATTACCGTCGCGAACCAGTACAACGAGACCGACTACAACCATTTGCATCGGCGCTGGGAGGCGCTTGGACTCTACTACTGGTACGAGCACGATTTCGGCTGCCACAAGCTAATGCTGTCGGACAGCAGTTTGCTGGCCGCGCCGATCGACGAGGAAGCGTACGTGATCTCCTTCCACGACCAGAGCGGCTCGCGCGAGGACGACGGCATCCACGAGTGGTCTGCAGTCCGACGTATCGGCTCGGGCCAGACCACCCTCACGAGCTTCGACTACAAGAATCCTAGAGCCCAACACGTCGAAGCACTTTCCATGAATAGCCAAGGTGACTTCCCGGCTTACGAGATCCACGAAGATCTTGGCGCCTATGGTTTTCGCCTGCACAGCGATGGCGGACAGGTGGCAGCGCGGCGCATGGACGAAGCGGACACGGACACGCAGTACTTCGAGGCGGCGGGCAATGAGCGGTGTGTGCTGCCCGGGCGCACCTTTAAGCTCGGCGGACACTTCAGCGCCGAGTCGCGCTCACCGGAGTATAACCGCGAGGCGCGCGGCAACATCATGGACCGCTTCTACCTGATCCTGTCCGCCGACCATGAGGTATCCAATAACTACCAGGCCGGCCCGAGTGCACCGTCCCACTATAAAAACCGCTTTACATGCATCCGCAAGGACATCCGGTGGCGCCCTGGCCTGCACTACAACAGCGAGCCCGCGATCTATACGGGATTGCACACGGCAATCGTCGTCGGACCGGCCGGCGCCGACATCCACACGGACGGGTACGGGCGCGTCAAACTGCAGTTCCATTGGGACCGGCTGGGCAAGTACGACGAGTACAGCTCGCCATGGATCAGGATGATGACGCCGGCCGCCGGCAACGAATTCGGGCAGATCCGCCTGCCGCGCGTGGGCGAGGAAGTGGCCGTCGTCTATCCCAACGGGAATATCGACCATCCGCTGATCCTTGGCGCCCTCTACAACCAGGCACATATGCCGCCGTGGTCGCTGCCGGCGCAGCAGTCGCTTGCCGGTCTGCGCAGCCGGGAACTGGGAGGGGGGGCACGCGGCAATCACCTCGTCCTCGACGATACCAGGGAGATGATCCAGGCGCAGCTGAAAAGCGATCACCAGTGCAGTCAGCTCTCGCTCGGCCACGTCACGCGTATCGAGGACACCGCCGGCCGCAAGGATGCGCGTGGCGAAGGCTGGGAGCTGCGCACCGATGGGCACGGCGTGGCGCGTGCCGCCAAAGGGCTCCTGATCACGACCGAAGCGCGACAGGCCGCCCGCGGGACGATCAAGGACATGGGCGAAACGACGAAGCGACTGGATGCCGCGCACAAGCTGCACGATGACCAGGCGACTGCCGCACTGCAGGGGCTGGCCCAGGAAGGCGGGCAGCAGCACGACGTTGCCGATGTGCTTAAAGCGCAAAACGACGCCGTGCGCGGTGCTGGCGAACCATTCCCCGAGCTATCCCAACCCCATCTGGTCCTGGCCAGCCCGGCCGGCATCGAAACGACGTCCGCACAGTCAACCCATATCGCCAGCGCCGAGCACACGGCGCTCACGGCCGGACGCAGCCTCTCGATCGCAACAGGTGATAGCCTGTTTGCAAGCATCAAGAGAACCTTCCGCCTGTTCGTCCACAAGGCGGGCATGAAGCTGATTGCGGCGTCCGGCAAGATCACGGTGCAGGCACATGACGACGATATCCAGCTTATCGCCCACAAGGTCCTATCCGTGATCAGCCAATCCGACTGGGTCGACATCAGGGGGAAGAAAGGGGTGCGCCTGCACGGCCCCGGAGCCATGGTCGAAATCACCGACCGCATGCAGGTCTTCGCGCCGAAGCCGGCACTATTTCACGGCAACCTTGAGACCCTCGCGCCCCAGAACCGGCCGCAGCCATCGGCGAAGCACAAGATCACTATCACGGAGCCGAAGACGCCGGAGGATCCGAAGCAGCTGCTCTTCATGCTGCAAACGCATTCTGGAAGCGGACGCCCGTTCGCGAACGTCCCTTACGCACTCTACAAGAACGGCAGCCAGGTCGACGAGGGCATCACCGACGACCTTGGGCGTATCGCCATCGAGCATGCGAGCGGCACCCAGGGATACACGGTCGAGCTGGCGAACGGCGACAAGTTCGATCTGAAAGCCTGGGAGAAGTTTGATCCGACGGATAAAGCCTTGTACCACGAGCAGCTCCTCTCCAACGAGGGCTTGCGCTCGCTCGACGGCTCAGCGGAAGGCCGCACCTACTTCTGATCGCTGTGAATAAAACAGGGAACATCATGAGCTCTGAAAAAAATTTGCGAACCGAACAGGTCCATATCGATGAGGTGAGCTGCAAGGCGACATCCACCATCCAATGGTTTGTGGAAGACAAGAACAAAAAGGGCAACGCCACCCATCCCATTACTCACAACAACAAGCTCAGCATCCATATCTGCGGGAAAGACGGTTTCGCGGCCATCGCGAGGGACATCGCGGCAGCGAAGGGAAGCATCGACCTGGTGTGCTGGGGTTTCGATCCGGGCATGGAATTGGTGCGTAACGGTTACAACTGGCCGCGCGCCGAGACCTATGGCGACCTCCTGATTGCGGCGGGAAGGCGCGGCGTGCGGGTACGCCTGCTGGTCTGGTACAGCTACAGCGGCGGCAAGGTGCAACAGCACATGCCGGGTCATACCCACGGGACGAGTCCCTGGACCATCCAGACTGGCGATATCGCAGTCCAGCAACTCAACGCGGCTCGGAGCCTGCAACTGATACGTGAACATGCCCGGGAAAACCGACATAAGAAGGAGTGGAATATTCCGGGCGACAAACTAGCGGCGATGGCCAGGGAAGAGTATTGCTGCAGCTGGTACAAGGCGGCGTTCGCAGGACGGCTGCAGGGCATCAGTATTCGCACGCGCGATGGCGATTCCGGCAGCATCGGCGAGTCGCTTGGCCAAGAAGCGAGAAGGCCCGACGCCATAGAGCGCAAGCTGTTCACCTTGGGCGGCACCCATCACCAAAAGCCGATCCTGATCGACTTCGCCTACGACGACGGCAAGAAGGCGGTGGCTTACGTCATGGGCCTGAACTCCCTGACCGATTATTGGGATACCCCGGAGCATTGCGTCGAGAATCCCTTGCGTGAGCAGGGCGGCGCCAAGACAAAGCAGGAGCGCGCCGAGGGCGTCAAGGACTGCTTCGATTTCGACACCCTGAAGCCCTACCGCGACTATGCCTGCCGCATCGAGGGTGGCCGGGCGCTCATCCCGGTCCACGAGAATTTCGAGCGGGCCTGGGAACGTGCGGGTGGCGCTGCCCCGGCAAAGCCCTACGTGTGCAGCGCGCCACCGTCAGCCTTACTGCGCAAGGCCGCCCCCGGCAACTCGACTGTGCAAATCGTTAGGACGCAGCCAGAGGAAGGCGACTTCACGATCAAGGACATCTACTTCAATGCGACCCGCGTCGCCGCTGCGGGGACGGGCTACCTGTACATGGAAAACCAGTATTTCCAATATCAGGACTGGGCCGAGCACTTGCTGGCGATTCGAAAGAAGGTGATCGCCGGCTGGAACCGCAACTGCGCCAAGATCGGAAAGACCAACGAGGACTTGCCGGTAATGCACGTCTTCGTTGTCATTCCGGCGCCCGAAAAGGCGCAGATGGTTCCGCGCACCTACGATACCCTGGCGACGCTGGGGCAGCAGGATGGCATGACCGGACAGGTCAAGATGATCGACGAAGCAAATGAAAAGGCTAGGCGTGACGAGGCGGCGTCCAGGCAGTACGCGTTCAGGGGCGTGACCGGCATGCGGGCGACCCAGGAAAGCTTGCCGGACGTGATCTCGACAGCAAACCGGATCGACAAGCCTTCCAAGCTGATCCTCGAGAAAACCTATGGCTTGCAGGTGTGCCTTGCGGTGCTCAACGCCTGCGAGTTCAACCAGGCGCGGCGCCAGTGGCGCTATCGCGAAATCTACATCCATTCCAAGCTGTTGCTGATCGACGATGGATTCTTCACGCTCGGTAGTGCCAACTTGAACCAGCGCAGCATGGCGGTGGACAGCGAGATCAACCTGGCCACAAATGATCCGCGGCATACGACTGCACTGCGCAAAAGAGTTTGGGCGCAGCTCGCCACCGAAGAAAATAACGGCGGGAACGCTACCCCGCAGGAAGTTGAGAAAACGTTCAAGGAATGGGTAAAGCTCATGAATCGAAACAAGAAGAGGCAAAAGTCGCTGTCAAATGACCCGATCGACAAACAGATGAAGGGCCTCATCGTCCCGCTGGACGACGGCCGGAGCTCAACCATACGTTTCGGCTGAACCATGGATACCTTTGCCGCTTATTCCCCGCCGCGTTGTCGCCATCTGGCGACCCTCTTGATCACGCTTACTCTTCTGACGGCCTGCGACATGAACAAGACCAAGCTTTCCGGATACATGCAAGAACTGCCGCCTTTCGATCCGCACATCGCTTCCTTCGAATGCCAGACCGAAGCGGGCCAAGTGCCGCCGATTGACGCCCAGGCCGACGACTGGTTCCTTGAAGCGCGCGCGCTTGAAGACGGTACGACCTACGTTGACGATGTAGATTATAAAAAGGTCGTTCGGCTGACCCGCCAGGCCGCCGAGCGGCATCACTGGAAGGCGATGCTGAACCTGGCCAGCTTGTACGTGGAAGGGCGTGATCCGCCCAATGGCGAGAACGAGGCGGTGGCGCTGGTGTCGCAAGCCATCGATCTAGGGGTGCCAGCCGCCTACGACAGGATGGGCACCTATTATCTCAACGGCACGGGCGTGAACGCCAGTGCCGACCGCGCCTACGTTTTTTTTCAGAAAGCGGCACAGATGGGTAACCCACAGGCGATGGCCTTCCTCGGCGAGAAGATGGATGCTGGGGCAGATAACCTTAAGCCTGGCTACTGGGGCAACATCCCGATCGCGATCAAGATGTTCGAGTGCGCGCTGGCCCAGGGCTACGGCCCGGCCGCGCAGGAACTGGAATACATGTATGAAGTCCCTCGGGCGCCAGATGGAACGCAAATTGGAAAAAGAACTCCGGAAACCCTAAATCGGGTAATGCGGGCCGTGCATGAGGGCGTGAAGGGCGGCTGTGAGTATTGCGCGAACAACTTGGCGAGTGAATTCGACCGCCCCAGTGACTTGGCAAACATGTTCGTGCCTTTTATCGACAAGGCACGGGGCCAACGCTACGACATGCTTGGTGACGCACTCAGCTTCAATCCTGACCGCCGCTTCCCCAATCTCGACAAGATCCTGCCGTTGCCGCCAGCACCGCTGCCGCCCTGGGACGGCACGCGCGCAAGTCTGCTTGCCGCAGCAATGGCCGTGGTGCCCGCGCCGAGCATCCCGGCGCCGACCGAAGCCTCGCTCAGGAAGGGCCGGTACTTCCTCGACAAGGCCTATGTGTTCCGGCCGATCAAGGAAACAACCGACGCCCTGCAAGCGCCCGTTGCCGGCTACTGGCAGCCGACAGCACCGCAGGAAGCGGCCGAAGTGCGTTCCTTCCTGGCCAGCATCGCACCCGGACTTTACGGCAAAGGCGAAACGTTCGAGCAGCCGCGCTTCCCGGACGGCATGGGATCGAAAGCCATCGCCGGTATTGTCTGGCAGCGTGTGCTCACCGTGCGCAACGATGGTGGCGCAGTCGCGCCGCGTACGGCGCTCAGGTTATCGCGGCAAGTCCAAAGTCTGGCACCGTCCGTGGAATGCGCCGGCAACAAGGCCTGTCCAGTAACGGGCACGTGGCAGCCATGGGTTGCGCCGGGCCATCCGCTGGAACAGGAGGTCAATCAGGCTTGGCGGCAGCGCTGGCTGACTGCTGGACAAGCCTTCCCCGACCCTAAGCGCGATTGGATGCTTCCGCTGGAGAGCGCCGATTTAAAGTGGCATTTGCTGGAGCGGGAAATGGCGATCGAAAAATAGCTCACGCTGGCGGATTGAAACGTCGCGTTTGCGGACATCGCAGCGCAGCGGTCGGCTCATCAATTAGCACTGGGAGGAGTTGAAGATGAAGCATGAGGGGCGTGGCATCATTCGTTTGAATGACAAGACGGACCACGGTGGGCAGGTCATTTCGGTTTCATCCGGGACTGTCGTGATGGGTGTAGAAGCTGCGCTTGCAGACGATGTGACGTTTTGCCCCAAATGCAAAAATAACTTTCCCATCAAGCCGGATGGTGCCGGCGCCAAACACAAGGGTCGTCCCTACGCCTATGACAACGATCTTACCGCTTGCGGTGCAAAGCTGATCTCCTCGATTTGACCGATGTTTCGATCGGTAGATCTGGCTTGGTGTCAAGGGCATGGCGAGGCAGCCTGAATGCCGCCATCCGCAAGCCGGCCGCGAACAAATTCGGGCAGAAGCTGGGGCGCTGGCAGAGGGGGCGATAGGCTGGCGCGTCACACCCAGCCGCCGCTTACATCTGCCGGAAGTGATGCAGGTAGCTGCGGCTGACAGGCAAGACCTCGTCGCTGCCGCGCACGTGCACGTCCACCGTCTCGTTGATGCCCCTGACCACTTCGCGCACGCATCCAAGATTGACGATCACCGAGCGATGCGTCCGCACGAAGCGCTCCAGATCCAGCTGCTCCGCCAGTTCCCGAATGCTCTTGCGAATCAGCGCCTCTCCTTCGTCCCACACGACGCGGGTGTACTTTTCCTCGGCACGGATGAAACGCACCTGGTCGACAGGAATCAGTCGCACGCTGTTGCCCACCGATGCCTTGAACCATTGCAGCCACTGGGAAGGGGGCTGGATGCGCTGCCCCAGCCTGCCCGTGAGCTGGTCGAGCATGGCATCGAGCGTGTGGCTGGCGTGGAAGGGCAAGGCCAGCTGGCGCTGCAGGCGTTCGACCGTATCGGCCAGGCGCGCCCGGTCGATCCGCTTGACGAGGTAATCGAGGGCGCCTTGCTGGAAGGCCTGCGCCGCATCTTGCTCATAGACGGTGACGAATACCAGATGGGCGCGACGGGCTAATTGGCGCGCGGTGTCGATGCTGTTCAATCCGGGCATGTGGATGTCGAGGAAGACGATGTCCGAGCGGTGCAGCTCGAACAGCTTGAGGGCCTCGGCGCCATTGCGCGCGTCGTCGACCAGTTCGAGCCGGGGCCACAGTGCGCCCAGGTGGCTGCGCGAGGGTTCCCGCAGCAGCGGTTCGTCGTCGGCGATGGGCGCGGTGGCCTGTTTCATGGTGTGTCTTCAGGGTGAAAATGCAATTCGACGAGCACGCCGTGCGGGGCCGCTTCGTGCAGCTCGATACGGGCGCTGCTTCCATAAAAGCCCTGCAGGCGCTTCCTCAGCTTCGCGAGCCCGACGCCCGGCTGGGCCGTCTCCTGCATACCGGCGCCGGTGTCGCCGACCCAGGCGGTCACCTTGCCGGTGGCCTGGTCGCAACGGGCGCCCACGTCGATATGGCCGCCTTCGGTGCTGGGGTCGATGCCGTGCCGGACCGCGTTCTCCACCAGGGTGAGCAGTGCCATCGCGGGGAAGCGCAGGCTGCCCGCCATCGGCGGCGCAGATACCGAGAAGCGCAAGTGGTCGGGCATGCGCAGCTGCATCAGCTCCAGGTAGGAACGCACCAGTTGCAGCTCCGTCTTGAGGGTGGCGTCCGCATCGTTCAGGCGCGCATCCAGTTCGCGCTCCAGCCGGTTCTTTTCCAGTTCGATCCCAAGGCGGTCGGCCCGTTCGCGTTCCTTGCGCTCGCCCCGCATTGCGAGCAGCGAAAACAGCAGGCTGAACACGATCGCCAGGAACACCATCAAGAAGTGGCCGTCGGCGGGGTCTGGTTCTTCCGCATCGGCCTGATGCTCTGGCTGTCGGTCCACCGCGCCCCTGTGGGTTTCGATCTCGACCGCTTCGAAGGTCCCTTCCTGAGCTTCCTCGCTTTTGCCCGATTCCTGGCACCGCTCGGGCATGTGGCTGCCGAAGCTGTAGACGGCCTGGCTAGTGGTGCGGCGTCCTGACCCGGACCCGTTGCTTGTCGTGGACGCCGCCGCGCGGGCAGGCCGTCGGCTTGAGTCCCTTGTCGAGGCAGACCCAGACTTCCTTCAGGCGGCTGCCGGAAGCCACGTTGACGCGCAAGCTGTCCGGCGGCAGCGCGGGATTGAGCTTCAGGAAGGATTGCTTGATCGCGCCCGCCGTGGTCTCGGCCAGGGAATCCGGCGCCGCCTGCGCGGCCGCGCCCAGCATGGCGGCCGTGGCGGGCCGGTGCAGCCGGGAATAAACCTTCTCGATGTCGGCGAAGTAGCGGTCCGGCGTCGGCCAGCCGCAGGTGCCGTGGGCCTGCCATTCGTTCTGCATCAGGCTTGCGCTCGGCATCATGCAGACGTGGCGCTTGAGCAGCGCCGGCGGCAGCGCGTTCGATGTCCTGCAATGGCGGGGGTGGTGCTTGCCGGACGAAGCGCTTCGGTTCTGCGGCCACAGCCCGTGGACGACCCACTCGAAGCGGTTCCCGGACGAACACTGGAAGGCATCCTTGTTCCCGCCGCGCCGCTTGCGCGCTCCCTCGCAATACTGCGGCGACCAGGACAGCACCAGCGCGTGGTAGTCGACCGGCAGGTCAGCGTTGACGTAATCGGGGCGGCGCGGCGCCGGGCTCTCGATACTGGCGGGCAGGGCGCAGGCTTCCTGCGCGCGCGCCATGCCAGCGCTCTGCGCCAGCGCGAGCGCCAGCAGGGCGGTTTTCCAGCGCATTCACTTCTCGGCGGTTGCGGTCAATCCGCCATGGTATCAGCGGATCCGCGTCCCCGTCTGCACCAGGGTGCGCAGGTAGTTGAGCTTGGACGAATACACCTCGCGCATGTCCCTGCTGGTGCTGTTGTTCACGGCCAGCGTGATGTGCTCGCGCGCGTCGCTCATGTGGCCCAGGCGCAGGTGGGCGATGCCGAGCCAGAAGCGGAACTCGTCGTTGAAGGGTGCGCGCTTGACCTCGCGTTCGAACAAATCCCTGGCGCCGTCGAAGTCGCCCGCCTTCAGCGCCACCATGCCCTGGTCGAAGAAGTGATAGGGCGGATAGGGCTCGATGGCGGCGATGCGTTTTTCCAGCTGCTGTGCTTCGAGCGGACGGCCCAGGGTCACCAGCAGCGGCTGCAGGTTGCGCAGCACGGCCAGGTTCTCGGGCTCGCGCGTGAGCGCGGTGCGGAAGGCCTGTTCGGCCAGGGCCAGGTCGCCATGGCGCTGGTAGACCACGCCCAGGGTGTTGAGCGGCGAAGCGGCGCTAGGGCGCGCCGACACCGCGGCCTTGGCCCACCAGTAGGCATCGTTGGTGCGCTGCTGCACCAGGGCTTCGGCGGCCCGGTTGTTCAGGTAGAGCGCGACGATGTCTTCTTCTTCCAGCTGGCGGGTGCGCAGCTTGGCCGCGTCGTCGCGCGGGATGAAATCGACCACCAGGTGCCGGTCCGGATCGTAGCCGCGCTGGATGTCGGTGGCGCGCTCGCCCAGGCTGATGTTGACGTGGTTGCTGGCGAGGTAGAGTCCGCCGGCGCGGCTCCACAGGTCATCCACGTTGACGCTCTGGAAATGCACCGGCATGCCGAGCTCCTTGGCGAACGCGGCCGTCATGATCACCAGCGACAGGCAGTTGCCCGAGCGCGCCTCGTAGGTCTGGGCGGCGGTGCGCGTGACCTTGGATTCGTATTCGAGCTTGAGGTCGGTCTTGCTGTACAGCGCCTCGATCAGGCCGTGGCGCGCGCCGCGGTTGCGCAGCAGCTGGTTGAAGGTGGGACTGTTCAGGTAGGCGCGCATGGCCGGGCTGAGCTTGAACAGGTCCGCGGCGCTGACGGGTTCGGAGGCCGGCGCGAAGCCGGCGTCGGCGAACAGTGCGGGCGGCGCACTGGCCGGCATGACGCTGGCGCATCCGGCCAGGGCTGCCGACAATAGCAAAACGATCAGGCGCTTCATGACTCCTCCGGCGTAGTTACTTTTTGTCTCAAGTATCTGCCTGCCGGGGGACTCTGTCAAAAGTATGTATTGAGCGCGCTTATTCTTCGTGGAAGGCTTCGAGCAGTTCGTCCAGCAGTTCGGCGGTTTCCTCGCCGGACAGGCCGAGGTAGGCGCAGGCGGCCTCGCCGCCCTTGCCCCACTCCAGCGACTCGGACTGGCCCTGGTAGCTGCACAGGGCGCTCTCGGCGAGCACCGACAAGGCCACCAGCGAGCGCACGGCGGGCGCGGTCGCGCTGTCGTCGAGGACATCGAAGTCGTGGTGGTGCAGGATGGCCCAGCCGACGTCGCCCGACAGGCCCCAGTTGCGCGCCAGCAGGCAGCCGACGGCGGCATGGCTGGTGCTGTGGCGTTCGTCTTCCAGCGCCGTGAACGGACGCAGCGCCTCGAGCGAGGCGTCGGCGTAGGTGGCGGCGTAGTCGGGGAAGCGGTCCATCAGCAAGGGGACGCCGGTGTCGCAGAACAGGCCGAAGGTATGGGCCACGTCCGGCTCGCCCACGCGCAGGCGGCGCGACAGGAAGACCATGGCTTCGGCACGGCGCGAGGAAATGTCCCAGAAGCTGGCCAGGGCCGCGCTGTTGGCGGGAATCGCCTGGCGCGCCAGCAAACCCGTCATCAGGGCTGCCACCTGGTTGATGCCCAGGAACAGGATGGCCTGCTCGACCGACTTGGCCTTGCGGCGTCCGCCATAGATCGAGGAGTTGGCCAGCTTGAGCAGGGCGCCCGACATGCCGACGTCGCTCGCCACGATCTTGCCGATGGCTTCCGGCGACGGGTCTTCCGAAGCCAGCTCGCGCTGCAGGTCGGCCAGCAGGCTGGGCCGCGGCGGAATGCGGATCGACTTGATCAGGGCATCGACCTGGTCGATCGGCTGGATGGGCTCGGCGACGGTGTTCATGGGGAAAATTTGGTGCTTCTGGGAAATGCGGTGGAGGCGTCACTATACCCCAGCACCGCTTGACTTGCAGCAAAGCAATTCGCCAAGTGTGTCGATTTCACCAAAACGCCGGGTCAGGCTGACCCGGGATAAAATCGATTCATGGCTATTTCGATAATTGCAGGAATTGATTTTTCAGCACCAGCAGAGATCGTGGCGCGCCAGCTGATCGGCGTCACCGTGCTGGTCGACGGGGTAGGCGGGCGCATCGTCGAGACCGAGGCCTACGACCGCGAGGACCCGGCCTCGCATGCCTATTCCGGGCCGACCGAGCGCAACGCCTCGATGTTCGGGCCGCCGGCGCATGCCTATGTCTACCGTTCCTATGGCATCCATTGGTGCCTGAACTTCGTGTGCCGCGAGGCGGGGCACGGGGCCGGGGTCCTGATCCGGGCGCTGGAGCCGGTGGCGGGCCTGGACGTGATGCGCGCGCGGCGCGACGCCGACGACGAGTGGCTGCTGTGCTCGGGGCCGGGCAAGCTGTGCCAGGCGCTGGGGGTGACGCGGGCGCACAACGGCATGGCCTTGTCGGCGCCGCCCTTCGAGTTGCTGCCGGCGCCGGCGGGGTTGCCGCTCATCGCCGGGCCGCGGATCGGGATTTCGAAGGCGGTGGATGTGCCGTGGCGGTTCGGGCTGGCCGGCTCGAAATTCGTGAGCCGGCCTTTCCGGTAGGGTGGACGGCTCTGCCGTCCACGCGTTCAACCTGCATCGGCCGGTTCGTGCACGACAACGGAGCCGATAACTATCACCGCGTGGGCGGGGGACCCGCCCACCCTACGATCTTTGCCGCACCGCGGGTAAGGCACGCACCGCCTTCGGCCGCATCGGGCTGCCCGCCGCCCGCCGCTCGCCCACGCCCTGGAATGCGTCGTCTTCCTCGGCGGCCGGCGGCGCCGCCCCCACCTCCGCCACGCCACCCTGATCCTGCGCGATCCGGAAGATCGACACCGCCTTCGCCAGGTTGACCGTCTGCTCGTGCAGGCTTTCCGCCGCCGCCGCCGCCTGCTCGACCAGCGCCGCGTTCTGCTGCGTCATGCCGTCCATCTGGCCCACCGCGCGGTTGACGTCGGCGATGCCCTCGGCCTGCTCGGTGCTGGCCACGCTGATGCGGCCGATGATGTCGTTCACCTGGCGCACCGAGGCCACGATGTCGCCCATGCTGGCGCCGGCCTCGCTGACCGAGGCGTTGCCGCCCTCGATGATCTTGACCGAGCCCGCGATCAGGGCCTTGATCTCCTTGGCCGCGGCGGCCGAGCGCTGGGCCAGGGTGCGCACTTCGGCGGCCACCACCGCGAAGCCCCGTCCTTGCTCGCCGGCGCGCGCCGCTTCCACGGCCGCGTTCAGCGCCAGCAGGTTGGTCTGGAAGGAGATGCCGTCGATGACGCCGATGATCTCGACGATCTGGCGCGAGCTGGCCTGGATCGATTCCATGCTCGTCACCGCGCGTCCCACGGCCTGGCCGCCCTTCGCCGCCAGCTGGGCCGCCTCGGCCGCCAGGTCGGAGGCCAGGCGCGCATTGTTGGCGTTGTCCTTGACCGCCGTGGTCAGGGCTTCCATGGCGCTGGCGGTCTGCTCGAGCGAGCCGGCTTGCATCTCGGTGCGGGCGGAGAGATCGAGGTTGCCGCTGGCGATCTCCTTCGAGGCGGTGTCGATCGAGCGCACCGAGGCCAGGATGCTCTGCAGCGCCACGTTCAGGCGGGCGATGGTGTGGTCGAGGGCGCGCGAGGTGTCGGCGATCTCGTCGCGCCCGGTGCTGGCGCCGGGCGGCGCATCGAGCCGGCCCTCGGCCAGCTCGCCGACGGCGCGCGCGATGGCGCGGATCCCGGCCAGCATCGAGCGCCGCACCAGCACCGTCACCACCAGCGACAGCGCGATCGACAGCAGCACCAGTCCCGCCATGCTCAGGCCGAGCGCGCGGAATTCGTCCTTGGCGGCGGCGTAGGCGTCTTCGCTGAGCTGCTTTTCGCGTCCCGCCAGGCGTCCCAGCTCGGCGTCGAGGGCGACGAACTGCTTTTCGGCCTTCTGCATCGAATTGGTCGCGATCGACTGGTCGACCTGGGCCAGATCGATGGTCTCCAGCACCGCCTTGCGGTAGGCCGCCAGCGCGGCGAGCGAGGCGTCGATCGGCGCGCGCTCGCTGGGCTCGGCCAGTTCGGCGAGCTTGCCCAGCTTGTCCTTGATGGCGGCGTGCTTGCGGTGGATGTCGGCGGTGAGGGCGTCGAGGCGGTTCCTGGCGAAGCTGCCGTTGACCCAGGCCAGCAGCTGGTAGATGTTCGCGTGCGCGAAGCGCGCGTCGCCCGCCACGTCGGCCACGGCCTGCAGGCGCGCCGCCCGCACCTGCACCATGTGCTCGAGCGAGGCGTTCTGGCGCACCATGCCGTAATACGCCGCCGCCGACAACAGGGTCAGCAGCACCAGCACCATCCCCGGGGCCAGCAGCAGCTTCTGCCCGATCCGCAATTTATTCAGCATGGTCCACTCCGCCTATCTACCGTCACCCCCGCGAAGGCGGGGGCCCAAGTTCCTTCGCACCGCCATACGCTTATTTCTTATAGATCCCCGCCTCCAGCACCACATCCTCCACCCGCAAGATATAGGTGGTCTTCGGCTCGATCTTCCCCGAGGTCGGATTCTTGTACTGGTAATCGACCCAGCCCTTGCCCCTGGCCGCGGCCAGCTCGATGATCTCGCGCCGGTACTTCTTGCCGTTCGCATCCGGCACGTCGGTCAGGTCCTTGCCCACGATCGAGGGGTTGTAGGGGTGGGCCAGCACGATGCCGGTCTTGATGTCGCGGATGTCGATGTAGAGCGCGCCCTGGACGAAGTCCGGATCCTTGGCGTTGATGCGCTTCATCATCTCGTCCTTGCCCTTGGCCTTGATGAGGGCGGCGCCACGTTCGCACATGGCGATGGCGTCCTTCTCGGTCGGTTCATTGGCCAGAACGGCGGTCGGCATCAGGCCCAGACCCAGGCACAGGGCGGCGGTGGCGGTCAGTTTCATGAGGCTTCCTTTCGTGAAATGCATTGAGATATTTCCTAAGTGCACTCACTAATGTACCGAGGCGTTTCGACGGCAAATTGCGTTCGCTCAAGCACCTCGCGCCCGCGGCCTGCGCGCGGCCGCCATTCTGCACGTTTGTCCTACTCGCACCACCTTTGTTTCAAGCCATTTGCTAGGAACAGTCTGATTGACGAGCGGCAATTTCCTTTGCTTTTGCGGTCCTACCATGGATTCTTCGCGGCACCCTGCCGCGGTTCTTCATCCTTCCTCCTGGAGAATTCCCGTGACCACGCCAGAATCGACGCCCGCCAAGTTCAAGCCCTATACGCGCCAGAGCATCGTTGCCGCGCGCCAGTGGGAGTGGCTCACTCCCGAGCTGCAGGAAGCGGTGCAGGTGGTATCGCACGTGCTGCCTTTCCGGACCAACGCCTATGTGCTGGAAGAGCTGATCGACTGGAGCAAGGTGCCGGACGATCCGATCTACCGCCTGACCTTCCCGCACCGCGACATGCTGCCGGCCGCCGAATACGAACAGCTGCGCGACCTGGTCCTGACCAGGAAAGACGAGGCGGCCATCGCCCAGCTGGTGCACCGCATCCGCATGCGCATGAACCCGCACCCGGCGGGGCAGATGACGCACAACGTGCCGCGCGTGAACGACGCGCCGCTCAAGGGCCTGCAGCACAAGTACAAGGAAACGGTGCTGTTCTTCCCCAGCGCCGGCCAGACCTGCCACGCCTACTGCACCTTCTGCTTCCGCTGGCCGCAGTTCGTCGGGATGGACGACATGAAGTTCGATGCGCGCGAATGCACCGAGCTGGTGGCCTACCTGAAGAACCACCCTGGCGTCACCGACGTCCTGCTCACCGGCGGCGACCCGATGATCATGAACACGCGCTCGCTGGGCGAATTCCTCGAGCCCCTGCTGGACCCCGAACTGGCGCACATCCAGAACATCCGCATCGGCACCAAGTCGGTGGCCTACTGGCCGCAGCGCTTCGTCTCGGACAAGGACAGCGACGAGCTGATGCGCCTGTTCGAGACGGTGGTCCGGGCCGGCAAGAACCTGGCCATCATGGGCCACTACAACCACGCGGTGGAGCTGCGCCATCCCATCGCCCAGCAGGCGGTCAAGCGCATCGTCGGCACCGGCGCCACCCTGCGCATGCAAGGTCCCCTGATCCGCCACATCAACGAAGACCCGAAGAGCTGGGCCGAGCTGTGGACCACCGGCGTGCGCCTGGGAGCGATCCCGTACTACATGTTCGTCGAGCGCGACACCGGCCCGCGCGACTACTTCGCGCTGCCGCTGGCGCGCGCCCACGAGATCTTCCAGGAAGCGTATTCGATGGTGTCCGGCCTGTCGCGCACCGTGCGCGGGCCGTCGATGAGCGCCTTCCCCGGCAAGGTCGTGATCGACGGCGTGGTCACCATCAACGGCGAGAAGCTGTTCGCGCTGCAGTTCCTGCAAGCCCGCAATCCGGACTGGGTGCGCCGCCCCTTCTTTGCCCGCTACGATCCGGACGCGACCTGGCTCGACCACCTCAAGCCGGCCTTCGGGCGCGACCGCTTCTTCTTCGAAATGGAAAGCGGCGGTCCGCTGCGCGGGCCCGGCGGACGGGTGATTCCGCTGGTGCCGGGCGGCCAGCGCGGCGCCGAAGCGCAACCCGACGCAGCCTGACGCGGCCCGCCATGGCCGCGGCGCCCGGTACCACCACCACGGCGACCGCCATGCCCCGCTTGTCCGGCGTGGCGGTGTTTTTCCATGTGTTCCTGCCTTTCGCGCTCGGGCACTACCTGTCCTCGCTGCTGCGCAACGTCAATGCCGTGCTGGCCTCGCACCTGGTCGGCGAGCTGGCGCTCACGCCCGGCCAGCTAGGCCTGCTCACCAGCGCCTTCTTCTTCGCTTTCGCGCTGGCGCAGCTGCCGGTGGGGATCGCGCTTGACCGCTACGGCCCGCGCCGGGTGCAGCTGGCGATGCTGCTGGCGGCCGCCTGCGGGGCGCTGCTGTTCGCGCGCGGAACAGGCCTGGTCCAGCTGCTGCTGGCGCGCGCCGTCATGGGGTGTGGCCTGGGCGGCTGCTTCATGGCGGCGGTGAAGGCGGTGTCGACCTGGATCGCCCCGAATAAACTGCCGTCGGTGCACGGCTACCTGATCGCGGTCGGCGGCCTGGGCGCGGCCACGGCCACCATGCCGGTGCGCACGGCGCTGGAATACACCGACTGGCGCGGCCTGTTCCTGATCCTGGCCGCGCTGGTGGCCTGCACCGGCTTGCTGGTGGCGCTGCTGTATCCGCGCCACGATGCCGCGGCCAGCCAGCGCGGGCCGCTGCTGCCGGCGCTGCGCGAGGTATGGCGCGCGTCCAGCTTTCGCAGCGTGGTCTCGCTGGTGCTGCTGCCGCACGCGGTCTTCTTCGGCGTGCAGGGACTCTGGATCGGGCGCTGGCTGTCGGACGTCGCCGGGTTTTCCGACGCCGCCGTGGCCTACCTGCTCTACCTGAGCATGGCCGGCGTCATCTTCGGGGCGATCGCGGTGGGCATGATCACCGAGTGGGCGGGACGGCGCGGCATGCCGCCGCTCGACGTGGCCGCGGCCGGCGTCACCATCTTCGTGCTGGTGCAGGCGGGCTTCGTGGTCGGCTACCAGCCGAGCTTCCCGATGCTGTCGGTGCTGTTCAGCCTCGTGGGTACGATCACCGGCATCGAATACGCGATCGTGGCGCAATCGATGCCGCGCGCGCTGACCGGGCGCGCGGCGACCTTCCTGAATTTCCTGATCTTCATCGGCGCCTTCCTGGTGCAGGCCGGCTTCGGCCTGGTGGTGGACTTGTGGAAGCCGGACCTGGCGGGCAGGGCTCCCGCCATCGCCTACCAGGCCGCCTTCGGCCTGCTGGTGCTGATCCAGCTGCCCGGCCTGTGGGCTTTCGCGCGGCGCCGCAAACTGGCCCCCGCAGCGGAAGAAGAAACAGCAGCGCCGGCGTGAGCCGAATGCCTGCTTTCTTGGCGGTAACGTACGAAGTGTAATTTTTTGTCTATATAAAATGTCATCTTCACTTCCCAGAGGATGACCATCATGCGCACCGCTCCCGGGCGCCTGCTTGCAGGCGCGACCTTGCTGCTCCTTGCCGCCTGCGGCGAGAAATCGCTCATTCCGTCCGGGGCCGATGCCGGCGCCCAGCCGGTGATCAAGGAGCCGGTCAAGACCCTCATCCCCACCGTGGACATCGCGCCGGCCAAGGGCTGGCCCTCGGGAGCGACGCCCAGGCCGGCGGCCGGCCTGGCGGTCAACGCCTTCGCCACGGCGCTCGACCATCCGCGCTGGGTCTACGTGCTGCCGAATGGCGACGTGCTGGTGGCCGAGAGCAATGCGCCCGAGCGTCCCGAGGACGGCAAGGGCATCAAGGGTTACGTGATGAAGAAGGTGATGAAGAAGGCGGGCGCCGCCGTGCCCAGCCCCAACCGCATCAGCCTGCTGCGCGACGCCGATGGCGACGGCGCGGCCGAGCTCAAGCGCGTGTTCATCAAGAACCTGAATTCGCCCTTCGGCATGGCGCTGGTGGGCGACACGCTGTATGTCGCCAACACCGACGGCATCGTGCGCTTCGACTACAAGGAGGGCATGACCGAGATCACGGCCAAGCCGCAGCCGGTGGCGCCGCTGCCGGGCGGGCGGCTGAACCACCACTGGACCAAGAACATCATCGCGAGCAAGGACGGCAGCAAGCTGTACGCCACCTCGGGCTCGAACAGCAACGTGGCCGAGAACGGCATGGACAAGGAAGTCGACCGCGCCGCCATCCTCGAGGTGGATGTCGCCACCGGCAAGACCCGCCTGTTCGCCTCCGGCCTGCGCAATCCCAACGGCCTGGCCTGGCATCCGCAGACCGGGGCGCTGTGGACGGTGGTGAACGAACGCGACGAACTGGGCAGCGACCTGGTGCCGGACTACCTGACCTCGGTGAAGGACGGCGGCTTCTATGGCTGGCCCTACAGCTACTACGGCAAGCATGTCGACGGGCGCGTCAAGCCACCGCGCCCGGACCTGGTCGAGAAGGCCATCGTGCCCGACTTCGCCCTGGGCTCGCACGTGGCGCCGCTGGGGCTGGCCTTCTATGAGGGGGCGCTGCTGCCGCAGTTCGCGGGCGGCGCCATCATCGGCCAGCATGGCTCCTGGAACCGCAAGCCGCTGTCGGGCTACAACGTGGTGTTCGTGCCCTTCCGCGACGGCATTCCGAGCGGGAAACCGGTCGAGGTGCTGGGTGGTTTCGTCGACAAGAATGGCGACGCGATGGGACGCCCGGTCGGCGTGGCGGTCGACAAGGGCGGGGCGCTGCTGGTGGCGGACGACGTGGGCAACGTCCTCTGGCGCGTGACGCCGGCGCGCTGATCCGCCGGCGGCCAGCCTGCCGATGCTGGATATCCTGCAGGAGCTGATGCGGCCGCCCGCGGGCATGGACTTCGATTTCAGCCGGCCGGCGGGCGAGCCGGCGCTGACTCCCGCGCACGGCGTCTCGTGGCGTGTGTTCGCCAACCCGGTCTCCCTGTTCGTCGGCGGGGTCGCGGCGGTGCTGCTCGAACTGGCGGAACCCTCGGTACGGACGGGCGTGTGGGAGCATGGCGGCTTCCGGAGCAACCCGGTCATGCGCCTGCGGCGCACCGGCTTTGCCGCCATGATGACGGTCTACGGCCCGCGCTCGGCGGCGGAACAGCTCATCGCGCGCGTGGTGAAGATGCACGACCGGGTGCAGGGCACGACTCCCGGCGGTCTTGCCTACCGCGCCAACGATCCACGCTTGCTCGACTGGGTGCATGCGACCGCCGCATTCGGTTTCGTCGAGGCTTATCATCGCTACGTCGCTCCCTTGTCGGGGATGGAGAAGGATGCCGCCTTCGCCGAGGGCGTACCGGCCGCCAGGCTGTATGGCGCGGCCGGTGCGCCAGGCTCGTGGGCCATGTGGCAAGCCATGCTCGCGCGGACCGCGCCGGAGCTGGAGGGGTCAAGCATCCTGGCCGAGTTCCTGCGCTTGATCGCAGCGGCGCCGCTCCTGCCGGCCCCGGTGCGCGGACTCCAGCGCCTGCTGGTGCGCGCCGCTGTCGACATCACCCCCGAGCCGGTGCGTTCGCTGCCGCAGTTGCGCGGCCGCGGCTTGCGCCTGGGCGAGGCGGGGCTGGTGCGTGCGCTGGCGCGGGCAGCCGCGCTGCTGCCGCTGGGCGACGCGCCGCCCGCGCAGGCAGCCCGGCGGCTTGCCCGTGAGACGACTTGAGCAACCCGTCATCCATCCCGGCCTCAAGCATGCGCCGGCGCGCCGGTATCGACGATATGATTTGGACAACAGCCATCACTGTCGAGGAGTCGCCAATGTCTTCCGTTGCCACCGCCGGCCCAAGCTATCGAAGCGCGCCAGGGCCGCTGCACACGATCCTGCTTGCCGGAGCCGTCCCGCTGTTTCTCGGGGCACTGCTGAATGACATTGCTTACTTCAAGACCTACCAGATCCAATGGAGCAACTTCGCCTCCTGGCTGATTGCCGGCGGCCTGCTCTTCGGCGGACTGGCTCTTCTGTTCGCACTGGTCAATCTCTTTCGTGCGGAGCGCAAGGCGGGACGCCCGCTCATGTATGTCCTGTTGCTGCTGGCAAGCTGGGTGCTTGGACTGGTCAATGCCTTCGTCCATGCGAAGGACGCATGGGCGGTCATGCCGGCCGGACTGGTGCTGTCGGTGATCGTGACCCTGCTGGCCTGCGCCGCCGCCTGGGCCGGCCTCGACCGGCGTTCGGGAGGTGTCCAATGAAGCGCTCGAACAGCCTGGCATTGATCGGCATCGCGCTGCTTGCAAGCGCATGCACCAGGGAGGGCGGCGGCACGCAGGCATACGGAGCGGATCCGGCCATGCCGGAGCCACAGCGCGGCCTGCTGCCCAGCATGAAAATCGCCGAACCGGCGGCCTGGGGCGACCAGCGGCCGACCGTGCCCAAGGGTTTTACCATTACGCCGATCGCGACGGACCTGAAGATTCCACGGCAAACCCTGGTCCTGCCCAATGGCGACATCCTGGTGGCGGAAGGCCGTGGCGGCGGCGCGGCGAAGCTGAAGCCGAAGGATGTGATCGCAGGGTATATCAAGGCCCAGGGCAACACCAAGGTCAAAGGCGGCAATCGCCTGACTTTGCTGAGGGATGCCGACGGCGACGGGGTGTACGAGCTGAAAACCGTGTTTGCCGAAGACTTGAACGCTCCTTACGGCCTGGCCTTCGCGAACAACAAGCTCTACGTGGCGAACCAGGATGAGCTGGTCAGCTTCGACTACCAGGAAAACCAGACCAGGGCCAGCGGCCCGCCGACCAGCATCGCCAAACTGCCGTCCGAGATCAACCATCACTGGACCAAGGCATTGACCGTCAGTCCCGACGGGCGCTTCCTGTATGTCGGCATCGGTTCGAACAGCAATATCACCGAGCGCGGCATGGAGGCGGAGCTCGACCGGGCCCTGGTGTGGCAGATCGACGCCCAGACCGGCGCCCATAAGCCTTATGCGACCGGCCTGCGCAATCCGACGGCGCTGGCGATGCACCCGCAAACCGGGCAGTTGTGGGCGGTGGTGAATGAACGCGACGAGCTGGGGCCGGACCTGGTGCCGGACTACCTGACCTCCGTGCGCGAAGGCGGTTTCTACGGCTGGCCTTACAGCTATTGGGGGCAGAACGTCGACACGCGCGTCAAGCCCCAGGACCCGAAAAAGGTCGCCGCCGCCATCAAGCCCGATTACAGCCTGGGGTCGCACGTGGCGGCCCTCGGTGTGAGCTTTTCGCTGCCGGCCATGGGCGACGCCTACGCCAGCGGGGTGTTCGTCGGGGAACACGGCAGCTGGAACCGCGACAAGCCGGTGGGCTACAAGGTGATCTTCGTACCCTTCGCTAACGGACGTCCTTCCGGCCAGCCGGTCGACTTCGTGACCGGCTTCCGCGATGCCGACGGAAAGACGCGTGGACGGCCGGTCGGCGTGACGGTCGACCCGCGCGGGGCGCTGATCGTCGCGGACGACCTGTCCAATACGGTGTGGCGGGTGGTCCGCAATCCTTGACGGTAGCCGGGATGCCCTGCCGTCAGGCGCATCCCGCCACCATCAGCAGCGGCATGCCGCTCCAGGCGATGCCGATCACGGCCAGCAGCGCGCTGGCCACCGCCGCATAGCCGGACAGCCCCACGCTTGGTTCGCGCAGCCGGCCCCGCGCGCGCCACCCCAGCCACACGCATGCGCCCAGCGCCAGCACCGTCGCCACCCCCAGCAGCACCCGGTCCGGACCGCCGGCGCGCATCCCGCCCGGTGTGCACTGGGCCGCCGCCAGGCCGTAGCACAGCGCGAAGTGCAGGGCCCAGATCACCAGGGGAGCGGTGGCGCGCGCGAGGCGCACGAAGAAGTGGTCGTGCATGCTCAGTCCATCAGCAAGGGCAGGCCGCGGATCACCGCGATGGCGGCGATGCCCTGCAGGGTGGTGTAATGCCAGATCAGGACGATGTTGTCGAGCGTCGCCAGGCTGGTCTCCGTCAGGTGGCCGCGCCACGCGCGCAGGCACAGGTAGGGCGCGAGGATCGCCAGCAGCACGATGTGCAGCCCCTGGTAGCCGAGCAGGGTGGCGATGGCGGCGCTCCAGGCGTCGACCGTGCCGTCCAGGCGCACCAGCCGCCAGCCCTGCCATTC
Source organism: Massilia sp. ST3 (assembly GCF_018119405.1). Lineage (GTDB taxonomy): Bacteria > Pseudomonadota > Gammaproteobacteria > Burkholderiales > Burkholderiaceae_D > Telluria. The sequence goes on from NZ_JAGPWC010000004.1 coordinate 101,569, forward strand.
GCACAGGAAGGAGGCGAGCGCGCAGCCCAGCGCCGCCAGGGCGGCCCAGGGCAGGAAGCGGCGTTCGAAGCGTCCGCCCAGCCACAGCAAGGCGGAGCCGGCCGCCAGCAGGCCGGCGGACAGCATCGGCCACAGCGCGTCCGGCAGCGAGGCGCCCGGCGGCGGGCAGATCTCCAGCCGCATCGAGATGTGCACGTAGGCGAAGGTGAAGGAGGCGAAGATGCTGGCGTCGACGACCAGCATGATCATCGTGCCCCACCACGACTGCGACGCCGTGCCGCGGGCGTTCACCGGCAGCACCAGGTCGCGCGCTACCCGGGCCTCGCTTGCCGGCGGCGGGCGGTCCGACTGCCACAGCCAGCCGATGGTGGCGCCGACCGCGACGATGCCGAAGACCCATGCCAGCCAGACCAGCTTCACGGTCAGCAGCAGGAAAAAGCCGGCCGTGCCGAGCGCCGCCAGCACGGTCAGCCAGCTGTCGCCGGGCAGGATCATCAGGTAGCGCGGTTCGGCCGCGACCGGGCTGGTGGCGATGGTCTCGCGCCGGCCGGTGGCGGTGTAGGGCAGGTAGTGCCGGCCTTCCTCGACTTCCTTCGACAAGGTCGGCTGGTCCCACAACGGATCGGCGGACGTGACGCGGGCGATGCTGCGGTTGCCGTAGTCCTCGGACGGCAGCCATTCGAGGGTGGCCGCATCCCAGGGATTGCCGACTTCGCGTTCCGGGCGGCGCAGGGTGCGCGCGACGTCGATGGCGAACAACAGCACGCCCGCGGCGAACAGGAAGGCGCCGACCGTGGACACCATGTTGAGCAGGTCCCAGCCCATCTCGGGCAGGTAGGTATAGACCCGGCGCGGCATGCCGTAGAGACCCGTGATGTGCATCGGGAAGAAGGCGACGTTGAAGCCGCCGAACATCAGCCAGAACACCCAGCGCGCCAGCCCTTCCGACATCCGGTTGCCGTTGATGAGGGGCAGCCAGTAGTAGATGGCCGCGAACACGGGGAACACCATGCCCCCGATCAGCACGTAGTGCAGGTGGGCGACGATGAAATAGGTGTCGTGCACCTGCCAGTCGAAGGGAATCACGGCCACCATTACCCCGGTCAGGCCGCCCAGCACGAAGATGAACATGAAGCCGAGCAGGAACAGGGTGGGCGCGTGCATGCGCACCTTGCCGCGCCACAGCGTGGCGATCCAGCCGAACACCTGGATCGCGGTCGGCACCGCCACCGCCATGCTGGCGGCCGAGACGAAGCTCATCTCCAGGATGCCCAGGCCCGCGGTGAACATGTGGTGGGCCCACAGCCCGAAGCTGAAGAAGCCCACGCCCACCAGCGCGACGATGATGGCGCGCCGTCCCACCAGCGGCGAGCGGGCGATGGTCGGGATCATGGTCGAGACCATGCCGGCGGCGGGCAGGAAGATGATGTAGACCTCGGGGTGGCCGAAGAACCAGAACAGGTGCTGCCACAGCAGCGGATCGCCGCCGCGTTCCGGATTGAACAGCGGCCAGTCGAAGGCGCGCTCCAGCTCCAGCAGGGCGGTGCCGGCGATCACGGCGGGGAAGGCGAATACGATCATCACGCCCACCACCAGCATGGCCCAGGCGTAGACCGGCATGCGCGCGAGCGTCATGCCCGGCGCGCGCGTGAACAGGATGCCGACGATCAGTTCGATGGCGCCGGCGATCGCCGAGATCTCGATGAAGCCGATCCCCAGCAGCCAGAAGTCGGCGTTCAGGCCGGGAGAGTATTTCATGCCGGTCAGCGGCGGATACATGAACCAGCCGCCGTCCGGCGCCAGGCCGACGAACAGGGTGCAGAAGAAGGCCAGGCCGCCGAAGGCATAGGCCCAGTAGGCATAGGCGGACAGGCGCGGGAAGGGGAGGTCACGCGCGCCCAGCATGTTGGGCAGCAGGTAGACCGCGAGCGCCTCGACGATGGGAATCGCGAACAGGAACATCATCACGGTGCCGTGCATCGTGAACACCTGGTTGTAGGTCGAGGCGCTGAGCAGGGTGTTCTCCGGCACCGCCAGCTGGACCCGCATCAGGAGGGCCAGGATGCCGGCCAGGATGAAGAACAGCAGGGCCGTGCCGATGTAGAGCAGGCCGATGTTGGTGTTGTTGACGGTCTTGAAAAAGCGCCAGCCGGTGGGCGTGCGCCAGACCTCTTCGAGGCGGGCGAGTTCGCCGCCGGGGCGGGGCAGGGAATTGGGCAGCGAATCCGGCGCGTGGGTGTCTGGCGTCATTTCAGGTGTTCGAGGTAGGCGGCGAGCGCGCGCAGCGATGCGCCGTCGAGGTCTTGCGAGGCCGGCATGAAGACGCCCGGCTTGATGGCCTGCGGGTCTGCGATCCAGCCGGCCAGCGCGCCGCGGTGGGTGCGCAGGGTGCCGGCGCCGATCTGCAGGCGGCTGCCCACGTGGGTCAGGTCAGGGCCCAGGCGCGAGCCGTCGGCCACGCCGCGGATGGTGTGGCAGGCCTGGCAGCGCTGCTCCAGGAAGGCGGCGCGGCCCTGGGCCAGCACCGCGGTGTCGGCGGGCCTGGCCGGCAAGGCCTGGCGCGCCAGCCAGGCGTCGAATTCCTCGGGGCTGGAGGCCACCACGTGCAGCGCCATCTTGGCGTGCTGGGCGCCGCAGTATTCGGCGCACTGGCCGCGGTAGACGCCGGGCTTCTCGGCGCGCAGGGTGAGGCCGGTGACGCGGCCGGGAATCATGTCGCGCTTGCCGGCCAGGCTGGGCACCCACAGGCTGTGGATCACATCGGAAGCGTTCAGGCCCAGGTAGACCGGGGTGCCGACCGGGATGTGGATCTCGTTGGCGGTGACGATCTCGCGCCCGCTGCGCGGATCGCGGTAGCGCACTTCCCACCACCACATCTTGGCGGTGACCGAGATGGTCAGGGCCTTGTGCGAGGACTGCGGCACCAGCTGGGCGCTGCGCCAGGTGCTCCAGGCCAGCAGGGAAGTGAGCAGCACCACCGGGAAGGCCACGCCGGCGCCGGCGATCCACAGCGCCGGGCGCACCGGGCGTTCCTGGCGCCGCATGCTGAGCAGGAGCAGGAGCATGACGGCCACGAAGATCAGTGCCCCTGCGCCGAACAGGACCCAGGCGAACTGGCTGATCACGGCGGCATCAAGGCCGGCGGGATGGAGGACGGATTGCAGGGGCGCACTCATCGCAGGGTGTAAAGAAAGGCGGCCATATGGCGTGCCTCGTCTTCCGACACGCCCATCGAGGGCATGGCGGTGTCGGGCTTGAGCGCGGGCGGGTCCTGCAGCCAGCGCACCATGTTGGCGGGCTGGTTCGGGATGCGTCCGGCGATGTAGCCGAGGCGTCCTGCGTAGGCAAGCGAAGGGCCGGCGTCGCCGCCCGCGCCCGGCACCTCGGGGATGGCGTGGCAGGCGCCGCACTGGTACTGGCGCACCAGCTGCAGGCCGCGTCCGGCGTCGCCGCCGGTCACTTTCACGACCGGTTCTTCCTTGGCGCAGCCGGCGATCAGGCCGGCCAGCACGATGACGCAGCCTGCCCGGAGGGACAGCGTGGCGACAGCGTGATGGAGAGAAGGGTAGCGCACGTATCGTTTCTCGCTATTTACCTGTGGCTTTTATAATACTAAAAAAATGATGTAATTTTTTCAATAGAACGGACATCTGCATGCTATCGAATCGCGCGCGACTCGTCCTCAAGACCGTACTGTTCACCGCGCTGGCCGGCGTGGCGGCGGGCGGCGCGCTGGGCCTGATGGTCCTGTTCGGCGGCTGGTACAACATCGGCGCGACCAAGCAGCATTTCCCCATGGTGTACACGGTGCTGGAGCAGGGCATGCGCTACTCCGTCCAGCACCATGCGCAGGACGTGAAGGTTCCGGCCCTGGGCGCTCCCCAGCAGCTGCGGCTGGGCGCCGCCCTTTATCGCGACAACTGCGCCCAGTGCCACGGCGGCCCGGGCGTGGCGCAGGCGCGCATCGGCATGAGCATGCAGCCCGTGCCGGGGCCCTTGTCGGACGCCACCGTGCGCTGGAAAGCGCGCGAGCTGTACTGGATCACGCGCCATGGCGTGAAGATGAGCGGCATGCCGGCCTGGGAAGTGCACCTCGACGAAGGCGAGCTGTGGGCGGTGGTGGCCTTCGTGTCGGCCATGCCGGGCATGTCGGCGCGCGACTACCGGCGCCTGACCGCATTGCGGGAGGAGGAAACACCATGACGCCGATGCGCTGCGCGATCCTCATGACGCTGGCTCTGCTGGCGGGCTGCAAGGGCAAGGACAGTCCCGCGCCGGGCGTGCAGGGCGATCCGGAGCGCGGCAAGATGGTGCTGACGCAGTACGCCTGCCATGCCTGCCACGTCATCCCGGGCATCGCGGGTTCCGAGGTGTATGTCGGCCGCCCGCTCGACGGCCTGGCCAGGCGCAAGTACATCGCCGGCCAGCTGCCGGCCACCCAGGCCAACCTGGTGCGCTGGATCCGCGACCCGCAGTCGGTCGACCCCGAGACCGCCATGCCCGCGATGGGCGTGACCGAGCGCGACGCCCTCGACATCAGCGCCTATCTGCTCAGCCAATAGCGATCCTTGGTATCATCGCCCCCTTGTATTCACGACAAGGAAGAACACAGCATGAGATTGGTGCGCTATGGCCGCCCGGGCAAAGAGAAACCGGGCCTGTTCGACGAAGAGGGCCGCCTGCGCGACCTGTCCGGGATCATCGACGACATCGACGGGGCCGTCCTGTCGGACAAGGCGCTGCGCAAGCTGGCCAAGGTCGACTGGAAGACCCTGCCGCTGGTGCGCGGCAACCCGCGCCTGGGCGTGCCGGTGAAGGGCATCGGCAAGTTCATCGGCATCGGCATGAACTACGCCGACCACGCGGCGGAAACCGGTTCGCCGGTGCCGAAGGAGCCGGTGTTCTTCACCAAGGCGATCAGCTGCCTGTCCGGCCCGGACGACCCGATCCGGCTGCCGAAAGGCTCGAAGAAGACCGACTGGGAAGTCGAGCTGGGCGTGGTGATCGGCGCCCGCGCGCAGTACGTGTCCGAGGACGAGGCGCTCAAGTATGTGGCCGGCTACTGCGTCGTCAACGACGTGTCGGAACGCGCCTTCCAGTTCGAGATGGGTTCGCAGTGGGACAAGGGCAAGGGCTGCGACACTTTCGGCCCGGTCGGCCCCTTCCTGGTGACGCGCGACGAGGTGTTCGACGTGCAGGACCTGGACCTCTACCTGGAACTGAACGGCAAGCGCATGCAGACCGGGAATACCGCGAACATGATCTTCTCGGTGGCGCAGATCGTCAGCTATGTGTCACGCTTCATGACCCTGGAGCCGGGGGATGTGATCACGACCGGGACGCCGCCGGGCGTGGGAATGGGACGTTCGCCGCAGCGTTTTCTGAAGAAGGGCGACAAGCTGCGCCTGGGGATTGCGGGGCTGGGGGAGCAGCAGCAGGAGGTTGTGGCGTTCCTTAAGGCGAAATAGGCGGTTCGGCTGTTCATGCAAACTTGGGTCCCCGCCTTCGCGGGGATGACGGATCAAGCGAAAGTGGCAAGCGCTTGCACGTCATCCCCGCGCAGGCCGGAACAATGCCACTGGCATTGTTCCGCCCAAGTTCCCCAGCACTCCCCTCACTCCGGCAACACCCACTCCTTCCCCGTCGGCACCGCCGTCCTCGCCGTATTCATCACCATGGCCAGGAAGGTGTAATACCCACAAATCCCCATCAGGTCGACCACCCCCTGTTCCCCGAACAGCGCCAGCGCATCCGCATACACCGCGTCCGACACCGCCTTCGTCTCGTGCAGCTCGACGCAGAAGTCATGCACCACCGCCTCGTCCACCAGCATGCCCCCGGGCCGCTGCCGCTGCGCGATCGCTGCGATGACGCCCGGCGGGATCCCCACCTTCTCGGCGATGGGCGCGTGGATCGCCCATTCCACCTGCTGGTCCCATTGCCTGGCCGTGACCAGGATCGCCAGTTCCGATAGACGTATGCCCACCGCGCTGCGGTAGCGCAGGTATTCGCCCATGCGCTGGGCCAGGCCCATCAGCTCGGGACTGCGCAGCAGGGGCACGAAGGGGCCGTACACGGCGCCGCGCGGACCGTCGATGATCTCTTGCGCGGCGGCGCGCTGGGCGGCGCTCATGTCCGCGAGAGGGATGGGGCCGAGGCGGTCAGTCATCTGTTGTGCGGGATTATTTGCATGACGTACGGAAAAAATCAAAGAAAGCGAACCCGGGCACCCTTATCGTCAAGTGTCGGTCAATCGTCGTACTCTCCTGGAGGATTCGTCATGAGCCATATCATGCACCGCAACTTGCGCCAGGTGCCGCCCGTCGCGGTGGGCGCGGACGGCATCACGATCCGCGCCAGCGACGGCAAGACCTATATCGACGCCAGCGGCGGCGCCGCCGTGTCCTCGCTGGGCCACGGCCATCCCGACGTCATCGCCGCCATGCACCGCCAGATCGAGCGTTGCGCCTATGCCCACACGGGCTTCTTCACCACCGAGGCGGCCGAGGAACTGGCTGAGCGACTGGTGGCCGGCGCGCCCGAGGACCTCACGGGCGTGTACCTGGTGTCGGGCGGCTCGGAAGCGATGGAGACGGCGCTCAAGCTGGCGCGCCAGTACTGGGTCGAGATGAACGAGCCGAAGCGCCGCCTGTTCCTGGCGCGGCGCCAGAGCTACCACGGCAACACCCTGGGCGCGCTCGCGGTGGGCGGCAACGAGTGGCGCCGCAAGGCCTTCGCGCCGCTGCTGATGGACGTGGTGCGGGTCGCTCCCTGCTACGAGTACCGCGACCGCCTGGCGCGCCAGAGCGTGGACGACTACACCGCCTGCCTGCTCGACGAACTGGAAACCACCATCCTCAAGACCGGCCCCGAGAACATCATCGCCTTCTGCGCCGAGCCGGTGGTGGGCGCCACCGGCGGGGCGATTCCGCCGACGCCGGGCTACTTCAAGGGCGTGCGCGAGATCTGCGACCGCTACCGCATCCTCTTCATCGCCGACGAGGTAATGTGCGGGATGGGGCGCACCGGCACCATGTACGCGATCGAGCAGGAAGGCGTGGCGCCCGACATCGTCGCCGTGGCCAAGGGCCTGGCGGCCGGCTACCAGCCGATCGGCGCGGTGCTGGCGCATCACGCCATCGTCGACTGCATCCGCAACGGCAGCGGGGCCTTCCAGCACGGGCACACCTACATCGGCCACCCGGTGGCGGCGGCGGCCGCGCTGGCGGTGCAGCAGGTGATCGAGCGCGACGGCTTGCTGGCCCGGGTGCGCAGCCGCGGCGCGACCCTGAGGCGCATGCTGGGCGACGTGTTCGGGGTGCACGAGCATGTCGGCGACATCCGCGGACGCGGGCTGCTGCTGGCGCTGGAGTTCGTGCAGGACCGGTCGACGAAGGAGCCGTTCGCGCCGGAGCGCAGGGTGCATGCGGTGCTCAAGCAGAAGGCGATGGAGCGGGGGCTGATGGTGTATCCGATGGGCGGGACCATCGACGGGCAGCGCGGCGATCACGTGCTGCTGGCGCCGCCCTTCATTGCGACGGCGGCGGATTTGTCGGAGATCGTGTCGCGGCTGGAGGAGGCGGTGGGGGCGACGTTCAAGCAGTGATGCTGGTGGTGTGCTGCGAACTTGGGTCCCGGCCTTCGCCGGGACGACGTTGGTTTAGTAGCCAGCAAGCAGCATCTGCAACTTCGGATACGTACCTACGCACGTCGTTCCGGCGAAGGCCGGAGCCCAAGTTTGCATGCAGCCCCGGAACGTCAACTCAGGCAATCACCTTCCGAATCCACCCCGAAATATCCTGCACCTCCTCCATGCACAGCGAATGCTGCATCTGGTACTCATGCCACTCCACCTGGTAGCCCAGCGCCTGCAGCGCATCGCGCGACTGCTCCGCGCGCAGGAAGGGCACCACCGGGTCCTGGCGCCCGTGCGCCATAAACACCGGCGTCTGCAGGCTGGCTTCGTTGCGCTCGGCGCCGGCCACGGAAGCCAGCGGCAGGTAGCCCGACAGGCACAGCATGCCCGCCAGCTTCTCCGGATGGCGCAGGCCGGTCTGCAGGGTCATCGCGCAGCCTTGCGAGAAGCCGGCCAGGATGATGCGCGAAGCGGGAATGCCGCGCGCCTTCTCGCGCGCGATCAGGGCCTCGACCTCGCGCTGCGAAGCGCGCAGGCCGGTTTCGTCCTCGCGGCGGGTCAGGTCGGTGACGACGATGTCGTACCAGGCGCGCATCACGTAGCCGCCGTTGATCGTCACCGGCATGGTCCTGGCGTGCGGGAACACGAAGCGGATGCCGGGCAGGCCCGCCAGGTCCAGTTCGCGCACGATGGGCACGAAATCGTTGCCGTCGGCGCCCAGGCCGTGCAGCCAGATGATCGCCACTTCGGGATTCGGCGCGGTTTCGATCTCGATGTTTTCCAACAGCTGGGTCATGCGTTAATCCTTGTTAGTTCGCGGGCGGGCGCAGGGCCGACTTGGGACGGAAGGTCTTGCTCACGCCCGGGTCGGTTTCCATATAGGGGCCGCCGATCAGGTCGATGCAATAGGGGACCGCGGCGAAGATGCCGCCCACGATCACCTTGCCCTGGTCGTCCTTCAGGCCTTCCAGGGTTTCCTTGATCGACTTCGGCTGGCCCGGCAGATTCATGATCAGGGCCGCGTGGCCGGCGGTCTCACGGATGACGGCGGTCTGGCGCGACAGGATGGCGGTCGGCACGAACTGCAGGCTGATCTGGCGCATCTGCTCGCCGAAGCCCGGCATTTCCTTGGTGCCCACGGCCAGCGTCGCCTCGGGCGTGACGTCGCGCCGCGCCGGGCCGGTGCCGCCGGTGGTCAGCACCAGGTGGCAGCGCGCCGTGTCGACCAGCTCGGTCAGGGTGGCTTCGATGCCGGCGCGTTCGTCGGGGATCAAACGCGTTTCGATGCGGTATGGCGTGGTGATGGCTCGCGCCAGCCACTCCTGCAGGGCGGGAATGCCCTTGTCCTCGTAGACGCCGCCGCTGGCGCGGTCCGAGACCGACACCAGGCCAATCACGAGCTCCTGAGCCAGCATGTCACTCGCCGGATTCGTCATCCGGCGCTTCCTCGTCGTCGGCCTGGGCGGCTTCCTTGGGCTTCTTGCCCAGGTCCTTGAGGATCTGGAAGATCTCGCGGAAAGCCTTGGGCGGCTTGTTCTCGGCCTGTTCCTTGCGCGCGTTGCGGATCAGGGTGCGCAGGTGCTGGGCGTCGAGCTGCGGCTGCTCGGACAGCAGCTGGGTCAGGGCCTTGTCGTCGGCCAGGAGTTTCTCGCGGCGGCGTTCCAGGGCGTGCAGGGCGGCCGTCTCGGCTTTCGAGGCGCCTTTCCAGCTGTCGATGGTGCGCTTGATGACATCGACCTCTTCCTCGGTCAGGCTGCGCATCTTCTTGCCCACGAACTGCAGCTGGCGGCGCCGGCCTTCGTGGTTGGTGATGGTCTGGCACTCGAGGATGGCGTCCTTGACGTCGTCCGGCATGGGGACGCGCTTGACGCGGTCGCGCGGCTCGTCGACGAGCTGCTCGCCGAGCTTCTGCAACTCGTTGACCTGGCGCTTGAGTTCAGACTTGGACGGGCGTTCGTATTCTTGTTCAAACTCGTTGGACTGGAAGCCCACGGAGCCGCGGTTTGGATTAGGCATGATATCGATTGATCCGGTTGGCACGGGGCTACCGGTGAAAACAGTAAACGGCTGCTATGATAACTGTTTTAGGGCTCGCCACGAAAAACACGACATGAACGATTCCTTTTTTACCCACAGCCAGGATCAGCTGAAACAGCTCGCACGCGACGTGCTGGCCATTGCCCGGGAACAGGGCGCGACCGATGCCTCGGTCGAGATCAGCGAGGGCAGTGGGCTATCGGTTTCCGTTCGTAAAGGAAATATCGAGACCATCGAGCAGAACAAGGACAAGGGCCTGGGCGTGACCGTCTACTACGGCCAGCGCCGCGGCAACGCCAATACCTCGGACTTCTCGCCCAGCTCGCTCAAGGCGACGGTCGAAGCGGCCTGGAACATCGCCCGCTTCACCGCCGAGGACGACTGCGCCGGCCTGCCGGACGCCGAACTGCTCGAGATGAACCCGCGCGACCTGCGCCTGTGCTACCCCTGGCAGATCTCGACCGAGGAAGCGGTCGAGCTGGCCAAGCGCTGCGAGGACGCCGCCTTCGCGGTCGACCGCCGCATCACCAACAGCGAAGGCGCCAGCGTCTACGTCCAGCAGTCGCACTTTGTCGGCGCCAACTCGCGCGGCTTCATCGGCGGCTACCCGTTCTCGCGCCACACCCTGTCGGTGGCGCCGATCGCGGGCAAGGGCAACCAGATGCAGCGCGACGACTGGTACACGTCCTCGCGCAATCCCAAGGAACTGGCCGAGCCGGAAGCCGTCGGCCGCTACGCCGCCGAACGCGCCCTGGCGCGCCTGAACGCGCGCAAGCTCGATACCCGCACCTGCCCGGTGCTGTTCGAGGCGCCGCTGGCGGCCGGCCTGCTCGGTTCCTTCGTGCAGGCGGTGTCGGGCGGCTCGCTCTACCGCAAGTCGAGCTTCCTGCTCGACACCCTGGGCAAGTCGATCTTCCCGAGCCACATCCAGGTCGTCGAGGACCCGCACCTGATCGGCGCGGTCGGCTCGGCCCCCTTCGACGAGGAGGGCGTCAAGACCGTGCGCCGCAAGGTGGTCAAGGATGGCGTGCTGCAAGGCTACTTCCTGTCGTCGTACTCGGCCCGCAAGCTGGGCATGCAGACCACCGGCAACGCCGGCGGCTCGCACAACCTCGAACTCGTTTCCACCCAAACGAAGCGCGCCGACGACTTCGCCGGCATGCTGCGCAAGATGGGCACCGGCCTCCTGGTGACCGAACTGATGGGCCAGGGCGTGAACTACGTCACCGGCGACTATTCGCGCGGCGCGTCCGGCTACTGGGTCGAGAACGGCGTGATCCAGTACCCGGTGGAGGAGATCACCATCGCCGGCAACATGCGCGAGATGTTCCAGCAGATCGTCGCGATCGGCAGCGATGTGCTGACGCGCGGCAACAAGTCCACCGGCTCGATCCTGATCGAGAAGATGGTCGTGGCCGGCAGCTGAGCGGAGGGCTCATGAACCGATTCGTACGTATCGACAAGGAGGGCAGCAACAAAACCGTGCTGCTCAATCTCGACCTGGTGGCCACGGTCGAGCTGGCGCAGGCCTCGGACCTGCTCAGTTCCGGCAACGACAGCCGCAAGGTCTACGCCACCTTCATGGCGCCGGACAAGACCACCATCGCCACCTTGCATTTCGACAGCGCCGAAGACGCCAACTCCTGGGTGGCGGCGCATCTCGGCGTCCAGCTCTGAGGCCGTGGCCGGCAACAAGACCACCGCCAGCGACGCCAGCGTCCAGGCCTACCTCGACGCGATCCCCGACGCCGCCCGGCGCCAGGACTGTGAAACACTTGCCGGCCTGATGGGCGCGGCCGTGGACGCGCCGCCCGTCATGTGGGGCGGCAGCATCGTCGGCTTCGGCAGCTACCACTACCGCTACGACAGCGGCCGCGAAGGCGATGCCTGCCTGGTCGGATTTTCCTCGCGCAAGAACGACATCAGCATCTACCTGATGGGCGCCTCGCCCAACCAGAACGCGCTGCTGGCGCGCCTGGGCCGCCACAAGATGGGCAAGGCCTGCCTGTCGGTGCGCAGCCTGGCCGACCTCGACCTCGACGTGCTGCGCCAGCTGGTGCAGGACTCGGCGGCCGCCACGCGCGCGGCCTATCCTGCAGCCTGATCAGGACAGAAGCCTTGGAGAGGATGGTGGCGGCAAGCTCATGCGCAGCGCCGGCCATGAGGCCGTGCTGTGGAGCTTGACCAGTACGCGCCGGCAGGGCACTGGGCATGGTAGGGGCGGGCTGGGATAAGCAGCACAGCCGGTTTGCGTCGGGCTAGGGTCTATCTGACTGAGTCTGCGCCGCAGTGAGTTTTTCGTAGGGTGGACGGCTTTGCCGTCCACGCGGTGATAGTTTGCATCGAGATCATCCCGCACGAGAGCGCAGCCTCTACCTATCACCGCGTGGACGCTTGCGATTCGGGCCACTGGCCCGAATCACCCCGTCCACCCTACCGATCGCACCAATATTTGTCTTGTCGCCTCCGCGTTCAGTCACACAGACCCTAGCCCGCCTGCTCACTGCGGCTGAGCCGCTGCCCAAACACCACCCAGGTGCGCGCTTCGCCATCCACCGTGGCCTTCAAGGCCCAGCCGGTGCCGATCTTCTCGACCGTTACCTCGGTTTCCAGTTCCTTCGCGACTTTCTCGGCCCAGGTCTGGGCCGCGCCGCGGCCCTTGAACAGTTCCTGGCCTTCGTAGACGACGGTGGCGTCGAACACCGGGGCGGCGAATACGCTCATGGCGGGCTCCTTGTTTGATTACTTGATCGCGCGGATGGACTTCAGCACCGGCTGCAGCACCGCCGCGCCCAGGCGCGCGCTGCGGGCGCCGTCCCAGCCCACTTGCGGGTCCGGGTCGTTGGCGTTGTCCTTGAACGGCAGTTCCAAGGTCAAGGAAAGGCAGCCGAAGGCATGGGTGATGTGCGGCGAACCCATGGTCAGGGTCTCTTCGGTGTACGGGGTCTGGCCGTAGCCGTGCACGTCCTGGAAGTCCGGGCTGGCGACCATGAAGTCGTCGCTGAAGCGCTTCTGCGCCGCGGCTTGCGCCTCGGTGAAGTTCGGCAGGGATTCGCTGCCGGCCACGAACACGTAGGGCAGGCCTTCGTCGCCGTGCACGTCCAGGCACAGGTCCACGCCTACCTCGTGCATCTTCTGCTTGACCAGGAAGACTTCCGGGCTGCGTTCCATGCTCGGGTTCAGCCATTCGCGGTTCAGGTTGGCGCCGGCCGCGTTGGTGCGCAGGTTGCCGCGCACCGAGCCGTCCGGGTTCATGTTCGGCACCACGTAGAACACGCTTTCCTTCAGCAGCTGGCGGCCGAAGGGGTGGGCCGGGTCCAGCAGCGCGTCGAGCATGCCCTCGACGAACCATTCGGCCATGGTCTCGCCCGGGTGCTGGCGTGCGATCACCCACACCTTTTTCTTCTCGGGCGAAGGCTCGCCGATCACCAGCATGTTCAGGTCGCGGCCGTCGACGGTCGAGCCCAGGTCCAGCATGCGCACGTTCTCCGACATCTGGGCGCGGTCCAGCAGCTCCAGGTGGCGTTCCCACGAATACGGCTCGAAGTAGGCGTAGTAGACGCTGTCCATCGCCGGGGTGTGCTCGATGGTCATCACCTTGCCGTCGTAGGAAGTCGGCACGCGGAACCAGTTGACGCGGTCGTAGCTGGCCATCGCCTGGTAGTCTTCCCAGCCCGCCGGATAGGCCGCCTGGCCCGCGTTCAGGAAGCGGATGGTGCAGGGTTCGCCCTGCGCGCCCTGCAGGCGGAAGTAGAACCACTGGATGATGTCCGCGTGCGAGTCCTTGCGGATGTTCAGGTCGATGGCGCTGGCGCTCGTGGCGTTCACGACCTCGATGGCGCCGGCGTCGAACTGGCTGCTGATCTTGATAGACATGGTGTGTCCTGTAATGGGAAGAACGGTGAGAGGCGAGATGATACCGCTTTTGGCGGCGGATCAGGCCCGTAGTCCGCCGAAGCGTTGATAGAAGTCCGCGTCGGCGTCCGGCGTGGCCTTGTCTTCATGGCGCAGCAGCGCCATGACGTGTTCCTCGGCCGGCGCCCAGGCCAGGCGGTAGATGCGGCGCGCCAGCTCGTAGGCTTCGGTGCCCGGCCAGGGCTGGGGCAGCAGGGCCACCGGCAGCATCGGGTCGTGCAGCTGCACCCGGCGGTAGGCGTGCACCAGCAGCGAGCGGATCGCGAAGGCGTCCTTTGGCGCCACGCCCGGCTGCCCCTCGAGCTGGGCCAGCAGCGGCGCGAAGCTGTCGATGAAGCGGCGGTATCCATCCACCACGCCGGCCAGGTCCCAGCCGTCGCGCACCAGCTGGGGCAGGGGGCGCGAGCCCACGCCCGGCAGCTCGTCGGCCTCGCAGGCGAACACCTTGCCCTCGGCGTCGCAGCGCGCCAGGATCTCGCGCAGGCTGTCGCGGTCCGGCGCCGGATGGGCCATCACGCCGGTCGCCAGCATGGCGTAGCCTTCCCACTCCAGTTCCTTGCGCAGCAGGTTGCGCAGCTCGGTGTCGATGCTGTTGCTGGGCGCCAGCAGGAAAGTCCAGCGGCCGTTCCAGTCCAGCCCCGGCGGCGAATAGATGCGGCGGTTGGCGCGCGCCAGGCGCGGCAGCGCCTTCGGCTCCAGGGTGTAGCGGCTGCGCCGCCCCTCGCGGCTGGCCACCAGCCAGCCTTCCTGCACCAGGCGGAACACGCTGGTGCGCACCAGGCGGTCGTTGACGCCCAGGGGCGCGAGCAGCTCGATCATGCTGCCCAGCCAAAAAGCCCCGCCGTGCGGCGCGATGGTGTCGCCGCACAGGGTCATCACCAGCGACTTGTGGCGCGGCGTTTCATGGGTAAGAAAGTGGTCGATCCACTCGCCGCTGGAGGACTGTTTCATTGATAAGTCATCGCAATATGATTCAAAATTTTTGTGTACATCAGATTTTTTGTATCGTATTATGGATTGGAGAGGTTTGCAACGGAGACAGACATGTACGCACAATTGGTGGAGACCGGCCTCAAGAAAGTCCAGACCGCGGACGACATGAGCGCCGAAGAGCAGGCATTCCAGGCGCGCATCGACGCCGGGATCAAGATCGAAGCGAAGGACTGGATGCCGGAAGCGTACCGCAAGACGCTGATCCGGCAGATTTCGCAGCACGCGCACTCGGAAATCGTCGGCCAGCTGCCGGAAGGCAACTGGGTGACCCGTGCGCCCACACTCAAGCGCAAGTCGGTGCTGCTGGCCAAGATCCAGGACGAGGCGGGCCATGGCCTCTACCTGTACAGCGCGGCCGAGACCCTGGGCGTCTCGCGCGACGAGCTGCTGCAGGCCCTGCATTCGGGCAAGGCCAAGTACTCGAGCATCTTCAACTACCCGACCCTGACCTGGGCCGACATGGGCGCCATCGGCTGGCTGGTGGACGGCTCGGCGATCATCAACCAGATTCCGCTCTGCCGCTGTTCCTACGGCCCCTACGCCCGCGCCATGATCCGCGTCTGCAAGGAAGAGTCCTTCCACGCACGCCAGGGCTACGACATCATGATGAGCCTGGCCCAGGGCACGCCGGAACAAAAAGCCATGGCCCAGGATGCGCTCAACCGCTGGTGGTGGCCTTCGCTGATGATGTTCGGTCCTTCGGACGCCGAATCGGTCAACAGCGCCCAGTCGACCGCCTGGCGCATCAAGCTGTTCTCGAACGACGAGCTGCGCCAGCGCATGGTCGACCAGACCGTGCCGCAGGCCGAGTACCTGGGCCTGACCATTCCCGACCCGGACCTGAAATGGAACGAGGAGCGCGGCTCCTACGACTTCGGCGAGATCGACTGGAGCGAGTTCCACAACGTCCTGAAGGGCAACGGCCCCTGCAACCGCGAGCGCCTGCGCACCCGCGTCAAGGCCTACGAGGACGGCGAATGGTTCCGCGACGCCCTGGTCGCGCACGCCGAGAAAAAAGCCAAGAAGGCTGCGTAATACAAAAACGTACGGAGATACAAGATGAGCAAAGAATGGCCACTGTGGGAAGTCTTCATCCGCAGCCAGCACGGCCTGGCCCACAAGCACGTGGGCAGCCTGCACGCCCCTGACGCCGAGATGGCGATCAACAACGCGCGCGACGTCTACACCCGCCGCAACGAAGGCGTCTCGATCTGGGTGGTCCGCGCCGCCGACATCGTCGCCAGCAGCCCGGCCGACAAGGAAGCGCTGTTCGAACCGGCCAACAGCAAGGTCTACCGCCATCCGACCTTCTTCCCGATGCCGGAAGAAGTCAAGAACCTGTGAGCGCAGCCATGGATGCGAAATTCGAGTATCTCCTGCGCCAGGGCGACAATGCCCTGATCCTGTCGCAGCAGCTGTGCCAGCTGTGCGGCAAGGGCCCGGCGCTGGAAGAAGACATGGCGCTGTCGAACGTGGCGCTGGACCTGCTGGGCCAGACTCGCATGTGGCTGAGCTACGCCGGCGAGCTCGAAGGCAAGGGCCGCGACGAAGACCGCCTGGCCTTCCTGCGCGACGCCAACGACTACCGCAACTGCCACCTGGTGGAGCAGCCCAACGGCAGCTACGCCGATACCATGATGCGCCAGTTCTTCTTCGATACCTGGCACTACTTCCTGATGGACGGCCTGACCCGTTCGAGCGACCTGCGCATCAAGGAGATCGCCGAGAAGTCTCTCAAGGAAGTGACCTACCACCTGCGCCGCAGCGGCGACCTGGTGGTGCGCCTGGGCGACGGCACCGAGGTCAGCCACGCGAAGATGCAGGCCGCGGCCGACGAGCTGTGGATGTACAGCGGCGAGATGTTCCTCTACGACGCCGTCGACAACGCGATGGTGGAAGAGGGCGTGGCGCCGCCGGCGGAAGCGCTGCGCAAGATGTTCCTCGACCACGTCGCGGAAGTCTTCGAGGAAGCCACCCTCAAGATGCCGCCGCCGGACGCCTACATGCAGCGCGGCGGCAAGCAGGGACGCCACACGGAACGCCTGGGCTACATCCTGGCCGAGATGCAGTTCCTGCAGCGCGCCTACCCGGGAGCGCAGTGGTAATGACGACCCTGGACGCCACCGTCGAACAGGTCTGGAGCTGGCTCGGCGAGGTCGCCGACCCGGAGATCCCGGTCATTTCGGTGGTGGACCTGGGCATCGTGCGCGATGTCGCCTTCGAGGACGGGGAATGCGTGGTCACGATCACGCCCACCTATTCCGGCTGCCCCGCGATGCAGGTGATCGCCGACTCGGTGCGCGAAGCCTTGCAGGCGCATGGCGTGGACAAGCCGCGCATCGTCAGCCGCCTGTCGCCCGCCTGGACCACCGACTGGATGAGCGAGGCCGGCAAGGCGGCCCTGAAGGGCTACGGCATTGCGCCCCCGGTGCAGCAGGCGATCGACATCAGCGGCCTGCACGCCGGCATCCGCCGCCGCGCCGCGCCGCAGGTGAACTGCCCCAACTGCGGCTCCCCGCATACCCAGTTGACCAGCGAATTCGGCTCGACGCCGTGCAAGGCGCTGTACAAGTGCCTGGACTGCCGCGAGCCATTTGACTATTTCAAGTGCCATTAGGCCCGACTATGAGCAAATTCTATCCACTCACTGTGGCGAAGGTGAAGCACGAGACGCGCGACGCCATCGCCGTGACCTTCGACGTGCCGGACGAGCTGAAGGACGCCTTCGCCTACAAGCAGGGCCAGCACCTGACCCTGCGCGCCATGATCGACGGCGAAGACGTGCGCCGTTCCTATTCGATCTGCTCGGCGGTGCAGGACCAATCCCTGCGCGTGGCGATCAAGCGCTGCGCCGGCGGCCTGTTCTCGAACTGGGCCAACGAAAAGCTGCAGCCGGGCGCCACCCTCGAGGTGATGCCGCCGATGGGCCACTTCAACGTGCCCCTCGAGCCCGAGAGCGCGCGCCACTACCTGGGCTTCGCGGCCGGCAGCGGCATCACCCCGCTGCTGTCGATCATCAAGACCACCCTGCAGGCCGAGCCGCACAGCCGCTTCACCCTGGTGTACGGCAACCGCGCCTCGTCGACCGTGATCTTCCGCGACGAGCTGACCGACCTGAAGGACCAGTACATGGACCGCCTGCGCCTGGTCTACGTGATGAGCCGCGAGCAGCAGGACATCGAGCTGTTCAACGGCCGCATCACCGAAGAGAAGTGCGGCCAGTTCCTGAAGCATTGGATCGACATCCGCGACATCGACGTCGCCTTCATCTGCGGCCCCGAGGACATGATGCACGGCGTCTCGCGTTCGCTGCAGGAAGCCGGCCTGGCCAAGGAAAAGATCCGCATCGAGCTGTTCGCCGCCAGCATCCCCAAGCACGAACACAAGCCGCGCCATATCGAGGCGGGCGCGAAGCACCTGACCGAAGTCACCGTGATCATGGACGGCAGCGCCGCCAGCTTCACCATGGACAAGGACAAGGAATCCATTCTCGACGCCGGCCTGCGCGCGGGCATCGACATGCGCTACTCCTGCAAGGGCGGCGTGTGCTCGACCTGCCGCTGCAAGGTGCTGGATGGCGAGGTGGAGATGGACGTGAACTACGCGCTGGAGGACTACGAAGTCAGGCGTGGGTTCGTGCTGAGCTGCCAGAGTTTTCCGATCACCGACAAGGTGGTCGTCGACTTCGACATCGCCGAATAGGCCCCTGGCCCAAAGACCGTCATTCCCGCGAAGGCGGGAACCTAAGTCGACGTTCGTGGCATAGCAACGAACTTGGGCCCCCGCCTTCGCGGGGGTGACGGATCGGAAGATAACAATAAGATTGGAGACACCCATGACCTACGAATCCATCCAGTTCACGATCGACAAGGGCATCGCCCTCCTGACCCTGAACCGCCCGGACCGCCTGAACAGCTTCACCCAGGCCATGCACCTCGAAGTGCGCGACGCGCTGGCCAGGCTGCAGGAAGACAAATCCGCCCGCGTGCTGGTGCTCACCGGCGCCGGCCGCGGTTTCTGCGCCGGCCAGGACCTGAACGACCGCGCCGTCGACCCCGGCGCCCCCAGCGTCGACCTGGGCGAATCGGTCGAGAAGTTCTACGCTCCCCTGGTCCTGACCCTGAAAAACCTGCCGATGCCCGTCATCTGCGCCGTCAACGGCGTGGCCGCCGGCGCGGGCGCCAACCTGGCGCTGGCCTGCGACATCGTGCTGGCGGCCAAGTCGGCCAGCTTCATCGAAGCCTTCTGCAAGCTGGGCCTGATTCCGGATACCGGCGGCACCTGGCACCTGCCGCGCCTGATCGGCCCGGCGCGCGCCACCGGCCTGGCCATGCTGGGCGAGAAGCTCAGCGCCGAGAAGGCCGAGCAGTGGGGCCTGATCTGGCGCTGCGTGCCGGACGAAGCGCTGATGGACGAAGCCATGGCCATGGCCGAGCACTTCGCGAGCGCCCCGACCAAGGGCCTGGCCTACACCAAGAAGGCCTTCCAGGCCAGCTACGCCAATTCGCTGGAAGACCAGCTCCAGCTGGAAGCGCAGATGATGCGCGAACTCGGCTACAGCCACGACTACCGCGAAGGCGTGGCCGCCTTCATCGGCAAGCGCCCGGCCCACTTCAAGGGAGAATGAGCATGCACGCACTCCCGCAAGGCAGCACGGTCGCCGTCATCGGCAGCGGCGCCATGGGTTCCGGCATCGCCCAGGTGGCGGCGATCGCCGGCCACCAGGTCCTGCTCTACGATACCCGCCAGGACGCCGCCGCCCAGGCCATCGAGAGCATCCGCATCGCCTGTTCCAAGCTGGTCGAGAAGGGCCGCATGGGCGCGGTCGAATCCGACCTGGCCTGCGAGCGCCTGAAAGCCATCGCGACCCTGGGCGAAGCGAAGGACGCCGCGCTGGTGGTCGAGGCCATCGTCGAGAACCTGGACGCCAAGCGCGCCCTGTTCACCGAACTGGAAGGCATCGTCGGCGACGACTGCATCCTGGCCACCAATACCTCGTCGATCTCGGTCACCGCGATCGCCGCGCCGCTGCGCCGTCCGCAGCGCCTGGTCGGCATGCACTTCTTCAACCCGGTGCCGCTGATGGCGCTGGTGGAGGTGATCAGCGGACTGGCGACAAGCCGCGCTGTCGCGGATACCGTCTACGCCACCGCCGAAGGCTGGGGCAAGAACCCGGTGCACGCCAAGTCCACGCCGGGATTCATCGTCAACCGTGTCGCCCGTCCCTACTATGCCGAAGGCCTGCGCCTGCTGCTCGAGCAGGCCGCCGACCCGGCCACCCTGGACGCCGTGATGCGCGAATGCGGCGGCTTCCGCATGGGGCCCTTCGAGCTGATGGACCTGATCGGCCATGACGTCAATTTCTCGGTCACGAATTCGGTCTTCGACGCCTATTTCGGCGACCCGCGCTTTACCCCCTCGATCCTGCAGCAGGAACTGGTCAACGCCGGCTTCCTGGGCCGCAAGACCGGGCGTGGCTTCTACCAGTATGGCGAGGGCGCCGACAAGCCCGCCGCGCAGACCGAAGCGCCGCAGCCGCGTCCGCAATCGGTGGCGCTGATCGGCGGCGAACCCGGTCCGCTCGAAACGCTGGTGGCGCGCGTTGCCGGCGCGGGCTTCGCGCTGCCGCGCCAGGAAATCGGCGTGGCGCCGGGCTTCCTGTGCGAGGGCGCCGCCGTCTACCTGACCGACGGCCGCAGCGCCACCGAGCGCGCCCGCGACAACGACCACCGCGACACCGTGCTGTTCGATCTCCTGCTCGACGCCGGCAAGGCCACGCGCATCGCGCTGGCGCGCGCCGACCAGTGCAGCGATGCCGCCTACCACGCCGTGGTCGGCCTGTTCCAGGCCGCCGGCTTCGCCGTGACCAGCCTCGACGACGTGCCCGGCATGGCCGTGATGCGCACCGTGGCGATGCTCGCCAACGAGGCCGCGGACGCCGTCAACCAGGGCGTGTGCAGCGCACGCGCGGTCGACACCGCGATGCAAAAAGGGGTGAACTACCCGCGTGGCCCGCTGGCCTGGGCCGACGCCGTCGGCCTGCCGCAGGTCGTGACGGCGCTGGCCAACCTGGCGGCCGTGTACGGCGAAGACCGCTACCGCGTCTCGCCGCTGCTGCGCCGCAAGCTGGCGGCCGACCCCGTGGGAGCGCGCATCCATGCATAGCGATCCGCAGGCGCTGGCCGAACTGGCCGGCAAGACCATGTACGAACGCGATCCGGCCACCCGCACCCTGGGCATGACCCTGGACGAGATCCGCCCCGGCTACGCGCGCATGGCGATGCGGGTGCGCGCCGACATGCTCAACGGGCACGCAACCTGCCACGGCGGCTACATCTTCATGCTGGCCGACAGCGCCTTCGCTTTCGCCTGCAACTCGCACAACTTCAATACCGTGGGCGCCGGCTGCACCATCGATTACCTGTCCCCGGGCCGCGAAGGCGACTTGCTGGTGGCGGAGGCGGTGGAGCAGGCGCTTGCGGGCAAGACCGGCGTCTACGACGTCACCGTGACCAACGGGGAAGGGCGCCTGGTGGCGCTGTTCCGCGGGAAGTCGCACCGCGTCAGCGGCCACGTCGCAGAGGTCGTCGAGAACACCCGATAGAGATAGTCCAAAGTACGAGGAGGTCGAGATGGTCCAACGCAATCCCATGCCAGGCGAACTGGAGCCGATCGAGCGCGCCAGCCGCGACGAACTGCAGGCGCTGCAGCTGGAACGCCTGCAATGGTCGCTCCGGCACGCGTACGAGAACGTGCCGCATTACCGCGCCGCCTTCGACGCGGCCGGCGTCCATCCCGGCGACCTGAAGACCTTGGCGGACCTGGCGAAGTTTCCCTTCACCGAGAAGAAGACCCTGCGCGACAACTACCCCTTCGGCCTGTTCGCCGTCCCGCGCGAGCAAGTCGTGCGGGTGCACGCGTCCTCGGGCACGACCGGCAAGCCGACCGTGGTCGGCTACACCCAGAAGGACATCGACACCTGGGCCGGCGTGGTGGCGCGTTCGATCCGCGCCGCCGGCGGCCGTCCGGGCGACATGGTGCACATCGCCTACGGCTACGGCCTGTTCACCGGCGGCCTGGGCGCCCACTACGGCGCCGAGCGCCTGGGCTGCACCGTGGTCCCGATGTCGGGCGGCCAGACCGAGAAGCAGGTGCAGCTGATTTGCGACTTCCAGCCCTCGATCATCATGGTCACGCCGTCCTACATGCTGAACATCATCGAGGAATTCCAGCGCCAGGGGATCGACCCGGCGCAGTCCTCGCTGAAGGTCGGCATCTTCGGCGCCGAGCCCTGGACCGACGCCATGCGCCGCGAGATCGAAGAGCGCGCCGGCATCGATGCGGTCGACATCTACGGCCTGTCCGAGGTGATGGGCCCGGGTGTGGCAAGCGAATGCATCGAGAGCAAGGACGGCCCGGTGATCTGGGAAGACCATTTCTACCCCGAGATCATCGACCCCGACACCGGCGAAGTGCTGCCCGACGGCGAAGAGGGCGAACTGGTGTTCACCTCGCTCAGCAAGGAAGCCTTGCCCATCATCCGCTACCGCACCCGCGACCTGACCCGCCTGTTGCCGCCGACCTCGCGCTCGATGCGCCGCATGGGCCGCATCACCGGCCGCTCGGACGACATGCTGATCATCCGCGGCGTGAACGTGTTCCCGAGCCAGATCGAGGAACTGATCCTGAAGATGCCGCTGCTGGCGCCCCAGTACCAGCTGGTGGTGGCGCGCGACGGCCATCTCGATACGCTGGAAGTGCTGGGCGAGCTGCGCGATGGCGGCCTGCCCCAGGACACCGTGGACGCGCTGTGCCGCGAACTCCAGCACTGCATCAAGACCTATGTGGGCGTGAGCACCCGCGTGAGCCTGCTGCCGCCGCAAGGCATCGAGCGCACGCTAACCGGCAAGGCCAGGCGCGTCGTCGACAAACGCCCGAAAAACTGAACCAGGAGATTCCATGAACGACGCATTCATCTGCGACGCGATCCGCACCCCCTTCGGCCGCTACGGCGGCTCGCTCTCGACCGTCCGCGCCGACGACCTCGGCGCGCTGCCGATCGCCGCGCTCATCAGCCGTAACAAGGACGTGGACTGGGCCGCCGTCGACGACCTGTTCTACGGCTGCGCCAACCAGGCGGGCGAGGACAACCGCAACGTGGGCCGTATGGCCGCGCTGCTGGCCGGCCTGCCGCAGGACGTGCCGGCCAACACCATCAACCGCCTGTGCGGTTCGGGCATGGACGCCGTCGGCACCGCCGCCCGCGCCATCAAGGCCGGCGAGGCCCAGCTGGTGATCGCGGGCGGCGTGGAAAGCATGACCCGCGCGCCTTTCGTGATGGGCAAGGCCGACAGCGCCTTCTCGCGCGCCGCGAAAATCGAGGACACCACCCTGGGCTGGCGCTTCGTCAATCCCTTGATGAAGGCCAGGTACGGCATCGATTCGATGCCGGAGACCGCCGAGAATGTGGCGCGCGAATTCAACATCAATCGTGCCGACCAGGACGCGTTCGCGCTGCGCAGCCAGCAGCGCTGGGCGCGCGCCCAGGCCGAAGGCTTCTTCAAGGACGAGATCGTGCCGGTAACCCTGCACGGAAAGAAAGGCGAATCGCGCGTGTTCGACACCGACGAGCAGCCCCGTGAAAGCAGCCTGGAAGCGCTGGCCAAGCTCAAGGGCGTGGTCACGCCGGACGGCAGCGTCAGCGCCGGCAATGCGTCGAGCCTGAACGACGGCGCCTGCGCGCTGCTGCTGGCCTCCGGCGACGCCGCCCGCCGCCACGGCTTGACCCCACGCGCACGCGTGGTCGGCATGGCCACCGTGGGCCTGGCGCCGCGCATCATGGGCTTCGGCCCCGCGCCGGCCGTGAAGAAACTGCTGGCCCAGACCGGCCTGACCCTGGACCAGATGGACGTGATCGAGCTGAACGAAGCCTTCGCAGCCCAGGGCCTGGCCGTGACGCGCGACCTGGGCCTGGCGGACGACGCCGCCCACGTCAACCCGAACGGCGGCGCGATCGCGCTTGGCCACCCGCTGGGCGCCTCGGGCGCCCGCCTGGTGACCACGGCCGTGAACCAGCTGCACCGAACGGGCGGCCGCTACGCGCTGTGCACCATGTGCATCGGCGTCGGCCAGGGCATCGCGCTGATCGTCGAGCGGGTCTGAGATGGTGAAGGTGTACGAGATCAACGGCGTGCGGCCGGTCGTGCATCCGACCGCCTACGTGCACCCGTCGGCGGTGCTGATCGGCGACGTGATCGTCGGCCCGCGCTGCTACATCGGCCCGCTGGCCTCGATGCGCGGCGACTTCGGCCGCCTGATCCTGGAAGAGGGCGCGAATTTGCAGGACACCTGCGTGATGCATGGTTTCCCGGGCGAGGATACGGTGGTCGAGGTGGACGGGCACATCGGACACGGCGCCGTGCTGCACGGCTGCCGCATCAAGCGCAACGCGATGGTGGGCATGAATGCGGTCGTGATGGACAAGGCCGTGGTCGGCGAGGAATCGATCGTGGCGGCGATGAGCTTCGTGAAGGCGGGAATGATCATTCCGCCGCGTTCGATGGTCATGGGGACGCCGGCCAAGGTGATGCGTGAGCTGACGGACGAGGACGTGAAGTGGAAGAGCTTCGGGACGCGGCAGTATCACGAGCTGAATGTGCGGTCGCTGGAGACGATGCGTGAGGTTGAGGCGTTCACTGAAATGGAGCCGGACCGCAAAGGCATCGATTTCGGGACGGGGGCGCTGCATAAACCCAAAAACTGAAAGCACCACCCGCCCCAAAACCGTCATCCCCGCGAAGGCGGGGACCCAAGTTCGCAGTGCAGTGGTACGCGTAAGACTTGGATCCCCGCCTTCGCGGGGACGACGTTGGTAAAAGGACGACGGATTGAAGCTTGTCACAAGCTGACGAGATAACTGAACGGAGACAAAAACATGGGCAACATCGCCACCCTGCAAAGCCTGATCGCCGGCCGCTGGCACGGCCAGGAAGCGCACACCCCGCTGCACAGCGCGCTGGACAACCAGCTGATCTACCACACCCACGCCGAGAAGATCGACTTCGAGGAAGCGGTCACCTATGCGCGCAAGACCGGCATCAGGCAGCTGTTGCAGCTGGACTTCCAGAAGCGCGCCCAGGCCCTGAAGGCCCTGGCCCTGTACATGATGGAGCGCAAGGAAGAGCTGTACGAGATCTCGCACCTGACCGGCGCCACCCGTCCCGACAGCTGGGTCGACGTCGAAGGCGGCATCGGCACCCTGTTCGCCTACGCCAGCATGGGCTCGCGCGAACTGCCGTCCTCGAACGTGCTGCACGAAGGCCCGGCCATGGCGCTGGGCAAGCGCGGCGGCTTCGCCGGCACCCACATCCTGGTGCCGCGCGGCGGCGTCGCCGTGCACATCAACGCCTTCAACTTCCCGATCTGGGGCATGCTCGAGAAATTCGCGCCGAGCTTCCTGGCCGCCATGCCCTGCATCGTCAAGCCGGCCACCGCCACCAGCTACCTGACGCAGGCCACCGTCAAGATGATGATGGACTCCGGCCTGCTGCCGGAAGGCGCGCTGCAGCTGGTGATCGGCTCCACCGGCGACCTGCTCGACCGCCTGGGCGGCTTCGACGCGGTCACCTTCACCGGTTCGGCCGACACCGCCGCCAAGCTGCGCGCCAACCAGAACCTGATCCGCAACTCGGTGCCCTTCACCGCCGAAGCCGACTCGCTCAACTGCGCCATCCTGGCCCCGGACGTGAGCCCCGACGATCCGGAATTCGACCTGTTCGTGAAGGAAGTCGCGCGCGAGATGACCGGTAAGGCCGGCCAGAAGTGCACCGCGATCCGCCGCGTCATCGTGCCGGAACAGCACGTCGAGGCCGTGGGAGAACGCCTGCGCGAGCGCCTGGCCAAGATCACCGTCGGCAACCCTAAGATGGAAGGCGTGCGCATGGGCGCGCTGGCTTCGATGGACCAGCACCGCGACGTGTCGGAGCGGGTCGAGATGCTGGCGCGCGGCAATGAGGTGCTGTTCAGCGCCCGCGACGGCTTCGCGCCGGTGGGCGAGGGCTGCGCGAACGGCGCCTTCTTCTCGCCGACCCTGCTGCTGTGCCGTAACGCCCTGGTCAATGACGCCGTGCACGACATCGAGGCCTTCGGTCCGGTCAGCACCCTGATGACCTACAAGGACATCGACGAAGCCCTGGAGCTGGCCGCGCGCGGCAAGGGCAGCCTGGTGACCACCCTCGCCACCAAGGACCCGGCGATCGCCGCCCACGCGGTGCCGGTGGCCGCCGCCTCGCACGGCCGCGTCCTGATCCTGGACCGCGAAGCCTCGGTGGACAGCACCGGCCATGGCTCGCCGCTGCCGCAACTCAAGCACGGCGGTCCGGGACGCGCCGGTGGCGGCGAGGAGCTGGGCGGCATCCGCGCCGTCAAGCACTTCCTGCAGCGCGCCGCGGTGCAGGGCTCGCCGACCATGCTGGGCGCCGTCACCGGCGAATACGTGCGCGGCGGCGCGGTCAAGGAGACCGAAGTCCATCCATTCCGCCGCTGGTTCGAAGACCTGGAGATTGGCCACTCGCTGCTGACCCACCGCCGCACCGTGAGCGAGGCGGACATCGTCAACTTCGGCGGCGTCTCGGGCGACTACTTCTACATGCACTTCGACGAGATCGCGGCCAAGGACACCCAGTTCGGCAAGCGCATCGCGCACGGCTACTTCGTGCTGTCGGCGGCCGCGGGCCTGTTCGTGTCGCCGGCCCCGGGCCCGGTGCTGGCCAACTACGGCCTGGACAACCTGCGCTTCGTGGCGCCGGTGGCGATCGGCGACACCATCCGCGCGCGCCTCACCTGCAAGCGCAAGGTCGACCGCAACCGCACGGACGAGCAGGGCCGCGGCCAGGGCGTGGTGGCCTGGGACGTGCAGGTCACCAACCAGAATGACGAACTGGTGGCGAGTTACGATATCCTAACGCTGGTACAAAAACGCGGCTGATACCGTATTTCCAGCGAAAGGGAGACCATGACGAGACTCGACCTGAGCAGTATTCCCGTGGTGAGCGGCACCGGCTATCCGGAGCCCTTCGCCCAGGCGGTGGATGGACGCACCCGGCAAGCCCTGGGCGATGCCGGCGGCCTGAGCCAGTTCGGCGTCAACCTGGTCGAGCTGCAGCCCGGCGCGGCCTCGTCGCAGCGCCACTGGCATTCGCACGAGGACGAGTTCGTCATGATGGTGTCCGGCGAACTGGTGCTGATCACGGACGAAGGGGAGACCTTGATGCGCGCGGGCGACTGCGCGGCATTTCCTGCCGGCAGGCCTAACGGCCACCATCTGGTCAACCGCAGCTGGGGGCCGGGGGTGTTCCTGGTGGTGGGCTCGCGCGTCAAGGAAGACGTCGCGACCTATCCCGACATCGACCTGCGCTGCGAGGGCGATGCTTTCCAGCATCGCGACGGCACGCCGTATCCTCCACGCAGCTAGTTCAGCTTGCGCGCGTAGCGCTGGCGGATGTGCTGGCTGATGAAGGTCGAGAGGCCGCGTCCGTCCTCGGCCAGCTTGCGCATGGTGGCGATGTTCTCGGCGCCGGCGCTGCGCTCGGTGTAGAGGTAGCGGTCGCCGCCGGTGAACTGGATGGTGATGGAGTCCTTGCCGAGGTCGTAGGCGGTGACGCCGGATTCGCCGCTTTGGTTTCTGTAGCGATGCATGGGAGTCTCTGGTGGAGTGCGTCGACCTACTTTATGTGAGGGCTCGGTATCGTGAGACAAGGCTTGCTGTGTGGCAGTGCCAGTGACCGTCGAACTTGGGTCCCCGCCTGCGCGGGGATGACGTGCTGATGGTGGTGGTTTGAGGAAACGCTAACTATCACCCGCTACTTCAAACCGTCATCCCCGCGCAGGCGGGGACCCAAGTTCAACCAGCCTATGAGCAGCCTTACGCCGCTTTACGCTGCAACCTCAACAACCCATCCTGCGTCCGCACCACCAGCAACTCCGCATAATCCGGCACGTCAACCGCCTCCGTCTGCAGCGCATGCGTATGCGTCGCCGTCACGACAATACTATCCATCCCCGCCGCCTCGGCCGCCTGCAGCCCGGCCAGCGTATCCTCGAACACCAGGCAATGCTCCGGAAACACGCCCAGCTTCTGCGCCCCCAGCAGGAAGGGATCCGGCGCCGGCTTGCCGCGCTGGACGTCTTCGGCCGCCACCAGCACAGCCGGCAGCGGCAGTCCGGCCGCCACGATGCGCGCCTCGGCCAGTGCGCGCGGGGCCGAGGTCACGATCGCCCAGCGATCCGGCGGCAGGCTGGCCAGGAAGGCCGCCACGCCTTCGATCGCCTCGATCCCGGCCACGTCGTCGATCTCGGCCAGCGTGATGCGGCGCGCCTCCGCCGCCGGGTCGACGCCGGGCAGGTTCAGGTTGCGGATGGTGTCTTCGGTGCGCTTGCCGTGGATGGTGGGCAGGAAGGCCTCGACGTCCAAGCCATGGCTGCGCGCCCAGTCGCTCCAGACGCGCTCGGCGGCCTTGATCGAAGTGAGGATGGTGCCGTCCATGTCGAACAGGAAGGCGGCGAAATCGCGCTCGGGCAGGGCGGAGATGGTGGTCACGGTGGTTCTCGTCGCTGGTTGTCGGAGTAGCGTCCAGCATAGCGCAAAAGCCGCCCACGCCTTGTCCGCCATCCGTTTGCTTGACGAGGTCTATCGTCGGTGCCAGACTACGAGCCTTTCCAACACCGACCGAGGAGTCGCCGCATGAACCAGCCTGATACCGCCCTCCGGTCGGCCGCCTGACGCGCATCACCATCACGACGATGGCCTGAGGCGCCCGCTTTTACAAGGCGCCGACCCTCCATTTCACGATCTTTCCGCCATTGGCGGATGTTCGCGCACGCCTGTTGCGCTCATCGAATTGGAAAACACATCGTCATGATCGACTTCGACTACCCGGTCCTGCATCGGATCGGTTTCAAGCAGCAATTTGCTTCCCAGCTCGCGGCGGCATCGCCGCGGCAACGCCTCGCGCGCGTCACCTCCGTCCAGCGCGACTGCCTGATGCTGGACGACGGCCACCAGGCCTTCCTGGCGCGCTCCACGCCGCCCATGGCATCCAGCCCGCCTGTCGTGGGCGACTGGGTGCTCGCCGTGCAGGTCCTCGGCGACTACTGGATCGACCTTATCCTGGAACCCGCCACCCGGCTGGCGCGGCGCACCGCGTCCGGGCGCCAGGTCCTGGCCAGCAACGTCGATACCGCGCTGCTGCTCATGGGCCTGGACAATGACTTCAATCCGCGCCGCATGGAGCGCTACATCGCCATCGTGCGCGCCTGCGGCGTGGCGCCGGTGATGGTCCTGACCAAGTCCGACATCGGCAGCGATGCCGATGAAAAGATCGCCCAGCTGCGCCAGCGTATTCCCGGCGACGTGCCGGCGCTGGCCCTGCATCCCGCCGAACAGGACGACGCCGGCGTTCTGGCGCCCTGGATGGGGGCGGGGCAGACCCTGGTGCTGCTGGGATCCTCGGGCGTGGGCAAGTCGACCTTGACCAATGCGCTGACGGGCAGCCTGCAGGCCACCGGCGGCACCCGCCATGGCGACGACCGCGGGCGCCACACCACTACGGCGCGTTCGCTGCACCGCTGTCCGGGTGGGGCCTGCATCATTGATACGCCAGGGCTGCGCGCCTGGCAGCCGGACGCGGACGAGGAGGACCTGGAGCTGTCCTTCAACGACATCGCCGCGCTGGCGCAGGCCTGCCAGTTCCGCGACTGCGGCCACGAGAGCGAGCCCGGATGTGCGGTGAGGGGCGTGGTGGATGTGGATCGCTTGCGGAACTACCGCAAGCTGCTGAGGGAGGTGAGGCGGGCGGAGCAGACGGCGCTGGATCGGATCGCGGAACGGGCGAAGTGGAAGACCTTGATGAAGGGGGCGCGCCAGCGCGGCAGGGAGAAGCGGGGCGGCTAAGCGTAGGGTGGGGGGGGGGGCCCCCCCCCCCGGCCCCCCCGGGGGGGGGGGGGGGGGGGGGGGGGGGGGCCCGGCCCCCGGGGGGGGGGGGGGGGGGGGGGGGGCCCCCCCGGGGGCCGGGGGGGGGGGGGGGGGGGGGGGGCGAGGGGGGGGGGGGGGGGCGCCCCCCCCCCCCCCCCCCCCCCGCCCCGCCCGGGGGGGGGGGGGGGGCCCCCGCGGGGGGGGGG
>NZ_JAGPWC010000040.1 GCF_018119405.1 Massilia sp. ST3
GCGTGGCGACTGCCGGGGCTTCCGCCCCGCCCTGTCCGGGACGAAAGGCAAGCATGCGCAGCAGGGTCATCGTGAAGCCGGCGTACTCGTCCGGCGCCAGGCCGATCTCGTTACGGCCGTGGACGGCGATCTGGTAATACAGCTGCACTTCCTGGGCGTCGAATTCGCCGGCCAGGCGCAGGATGTCGGCCAGTTCCGGCAAGTCTTGCGGCACGGCCGAGGGCACGCTCTGGGCCAGGGCGATCCGGTGCAGCAGGGTGCCGAGGTCCTGCAGCGCGCCGTTGTACGACAGGCTGCGGCTGGCCATCTCGTCGGCCACCGCCATCAGGTCGGCGCCGTCCTGGGCCGCCAGCGCGTCCAGCAGACGCACCAGGTAGGACTGGTCGAGCGCGCCCAGCATGCCCTGCACCGCGTCCAGGGTCACCTGGCCGGCGGCATAGGCGATCGCCTGGTCGGTCAGCGACAGGGCGTCGCGCATCGAGCCGTGGGCGCCCTGCGCCAGCAGGCGCAGGGCCGGCTGTTCGAAACTCACGCCTTCCTGGCCCAGGATGTTCTCCAGGTGGCCGACGATGTGCCCCGGGGGCATCTGCTTGAGGTTGAACTGCAGGCAGCGCGACAGCACCGTCACCGGGATCTTCTGCGGGTCGGTGGTCGCGAGGATGAACTTGACGTGCGGCGGCGGTTCCTCGAGCGTCTTGAGCATCGCGTTGAACGCGTGGTTGGTCAGCATGTGCACCTCGTCGATCATGTAGACCTTGAAGCGCGCATTGCTCGGCGCGTAGACCGCCTGCTCGAGCAGCTGGGCCATCTCGTCGACGCCGCGGTTGGACGCCGCGTCCATCTCTATATAGTCGACGAAGCGGCCGGCATCGATCGCGCGGCAGGCTTCGCATTGCCCGCAGGGTTCCGCCGTGATGCCGCCCTGCCCGTCCGGGCCGGTGCAGTTCAGCGACTTGGCCAGGATGCGCGACAGCGTGGTCTTGCCGACCCCGCGGGTGCCGGTGAACAGGTAGGCGTGGTGCAGGCGGCCGGTCCTCAACGCATGGCTCAGCGCACGAACGACGTGCTCCTGGCCAACCAGCGTTTCGAAGTTCTTGGGACGGTATTTGCGGGCGAGGACTTGATAGGACATGCCGGGATTTTACCGCAGTTGGGCGTTGCCGCGAACAATCTCAGGTCATGCCGTCCAGCATCAGGGCGCGACCGACGAAGGGCGGACACGACAAGACGCCACTGCCGGATGGATCGCTGGAGGAGAAGGTAAAACAGGAGGGAAGATAAGAGGCGAGCCTGATCTGCGGCACTTGCGGTGAACGGCTTTGGCTGCTTCGTTCCCGACCTGACCAGGTAAACCATGCCACAATGCGCAGGGGCCCGCCAGCGGTCATTATACCGCACCGGCTCGGGTTTGGGAAACGGTGGGAAAACCGTCTGCTTGTGCCTTACCGTTGGCATATGAGCCGTCGTCCCGGCGAAGGCCGGGATCCAAATTTGCATGCGCCACCGCTGCGCGACGAACTTGGGCCCCGGCCTTCGCCGGGGTGACGGTCTCGAGGCTGACTAAATACGACCAGCCGCAGGCTGCTATCAGATACCCAGCTGCTGCCAGATCTCATCCACCTTCCGCTTGACCCCCTCGTCCATGACGATCGGCGTGCCCCACTCCCGATTGGTCTCCCCCGGCCACTTGTTGGTCGCATCGATCCCCATCTTGCTCCCCAGGCCGCTGATCGGCGAAGCGAAATCGAGATAGTCGATCGGGGTGTTGTCGACCAGGACGGTGTCGCGCGTTGGATCGACCCGGGTGGTGATCGCCCAGATCACTTCCTTCCAATCGCGCACATCGACGTCCTCGTCCACCACCACGATGAACTTGGTATACATGAACTGGCGCAGGAAACTCCACACCCCGAACATCACGCGCTTGGCGTGGCCCGCGTACTGCTTCTTCATCTGCACCACGGCCATGCGGTAACTGCAGCCTTCCGGCGGCAGGTAGAAGTCGGTGATCTCGCTGAACTGCTTCTGCAGCAGCGGGATGAAGACCTCGTTCAGGGCCACGCCCAGCACCGCCGGTTCGTCGGGCGGCTTGCCGGTGTAGGTGGAGTGATAGATCGGATCGCGGCGCATGGTGATGCGGTCGATCGTGAACACCGGGAAGCTGTCCTGCTCATTATAGTAGCCGGTGTGGTCGCCATACGGCCCTTCGAGCGCATGCCCGAAGCCGGACGGGTGGCTGGCATCCGGATAGATATGACCTTCCAGCACGATCTCGGCGGACGCGGGCACGCGCAGCTCGCTGCCGATGGCTTTCACGAGCGTCGTGCGGCTGCCGCGCAGCAGGCCGGCGAACTGGTATTCGGACAGACTGTCCGGCACCGGCGTCACGGCGCCCAGGATGGTGGCCGGGTCGGCGCCCAGGGCCACCGCAATCGGGTAAGGCTGGCCCGGATTGGCCAGCGCGTGCTCGCGGAAGTCGAGCGCGCCGCCGCGGTGGGCTAGCCAGCGCATGATGACCTTGTTCGGTCCCAGCACCTGCTGGCGGTAGATGCCCAGGTTCTGGCGCTTCTTGTTCGGGCCCTTGGTAATCACCAGGCCCCAGGTGATCAGGGGGGCGATGTCACCCGGCCAGCAGTGCTGGATCGGCAGCTTGCCGAGGTCGACGTCCTGCCCTTCCCAGACGATTTCCTGGCAGGGGGCGCCGCGCACTTCCTTGGGCGCCATGTCCCAGACCGCCTTGACGAGAGAGCCCAGGCCCATGATGTCCCTGAAACCCTTGGGCGGCTCCGGCTCCTTCAGGCGCGCCAGCACGTGGCCGATGCGGCGCAGCTCGCCCACGTCCTCCGCGCCCATGCCCAGGGCCACCCGGCGCGGGGTGCCGAACAGGTTGCCGAGGACGGGGATGGTGTGGCCGGTGGGCTGGGTGAACAGGAGCGCCGGGCCGCCGGCGCGCAGGGTGCGGTCGCACACTTCGGTCATTTCGAGGTGGGGCGACACCGGGATTCCGACACGCTTGAGTTCGCCCATGCTGTCCAGCTGGGCCATGAAATCCCGTAAGTCTGTATATTTCATCAAGTTTTTGATCGTTTTTTCAACTGCATTTGGGATGTGAAGGGTCTGGCTCAAGTCCTTGAATTGCTGAGCATTTTCCAGATTGACCCGAGGAAATCAGAACTAAAAGTAATAAAGGCGGAGCGTGCTAGGGTTGACTTGATATAAGCTCGCCCCTACAATCCACCCTACTTGATGAGGCAGGCACGTCTTTTTGACATTATTTTAGCTGTTCTCATGCATTCACGGGGTCGGGGCCCCACATGACATTTTAAGGAGTGTTTTCATTGGGCGTCTGCCCAGCCCCCCGAAACAGTTGTTGAGCCACTGGTCCCTGCCGCCCTGGCCATACCAGCTTAAGCAAAGCAATGACGGCGTCAGTCCACCGCAAGGCGGCGACAGACGATATTTCTGATGCACGGCAACGTACGTCCAAACGAAGCGCCTTTGCGCTCCGGCGGGATCGTTTTTGCCGCGACAAAAGGGAGATTCGATGATGCATCGTTTCATCGCGAGCGCACGGCTCGTCCAATCCATGGCCAGCCAGCCAATCACGTGGGCTTCCGTGAGCAAAGCGGCACGTGGTCTCTTGACCACCGCACAATACACACTGACCATTTGCGGTCTCACGGCAATTGCCGCGCTCGCACTGCTGTACACCAACGAGAACGTCGCCAAGCGCGTCTCGCAACTGCTGCATCCGCAGCCGGCCATCGTGGCTGCCACCCCGGCCGCCCCGACCGCCATCACCGTCGCCGAGGCCGTGGCCGAGGAAACGACCCACGAGGCGCACCCTACCGTGGGCAGCTCCAAGCAGCAGCAATGGGTCACCGACTGGCTGTCGAAGCGCTACCGCGTCGCCAGCGACGCGGCCAACATGCTGGTCTCGACCGCCTACATGACGGCGCACGAGGTCAAGCTGGATCCGCTCCTGATCCTGGCCGTCATGGCGATCGAGTCGGGCCTGAATCCGTTCGCGGAAAGCCCGGTGGGCGCCAAGGGTTTGATGCAGGTCATGGCCAAGGTACACCATGACAAGTTTGCGGAAGTGGGCGGCCAGCAGGCCGCGCTGAATCCGGTCGCCAACATCCGTGTCGGCGCCCTGATCCTGAAGGACTACGTGAAGCGCACCGGTTCGGTCGAAGGCGGCCTCAAGACCTACGTGGGCGCGGCCGACATGGAAAGCGACTCGGGCTACGGCTCCAAGGTGCTGGCGGAATACCGCCGCCTGAAGCAGGTGGCCAAGGGCCACAAGGTGCCGACCTTCACCCCGCCGGCGCCGCCCGCGGCGATCGTGGTCAGCAAGCCGGCCGAGGCGGACGTCAAGCCGGCGGCGGCACCGGCCGCCACGCCGGCCCCGGCGGAAGCGCCGGCGGCGGAAGTGATCGCCGGGCTGTAAGCGGTACTGGACTCAGTATGGACCACCGCCGAGGCGGTGGTTTTTTTTGCGCTGTTCGCGGTTCGATGCGCCACGCGCCGCACGCTCTGCAAAAATCGGCTAGGCTCCAGGCTCTTCCGACCAACTCCGCCGATCGATGCTTATCCTGCTCGACCCCGACCTGCTGCCCCCGGAGCGGCGCCAGGTCCTTCTCGCTTTCCTGCGCAAGCCTTTTACCGATGACAGTTGTGCGCTGATCGAGGCGGAACTTCCCGCACTCGGCCCCGCTTACCGCGCCATGGCGGCTCAACGGCCGCTGGGAAAGTCGCTCGGCACGACCCAGGCAGCGCAAGCGGACGCGGTTCTCCGCCCGGTTGCGGAACTCAATGGACGCACGCTTCCCCTGCCATCCGGGGTGCTCTTGCAGGCCCAGGTAATTTTGCTGGAGGAAGTGGTGCGCGACGAGCTGGAATGGCTGCAACGCAGCGGTGCAGCTTCAAGGCTGGGTCCCTGCACTCCCGCGGAGGCAAGGCTAGCCGTCCAGGCAGCCTCGTTGCACGAAGCGGCATTTCTCACGCTGGCGCGCCTGTTCGAGCTGCGCCCCCAGGGCCGCCTGATCGCGTTTGCCCTCACTCCCCTGGGCAAGGAGTGCGTGCGCAATCGCGTGGCGACGACGACGATGCAGCACCATACCGAAGCCGCGATGCGCGCCGTCATGCTCGACACCATTGACCAGTTGCGCCGGCAAGCGTCGCGGCGCATCGACAGCATCGCCGCCCGGCTGACTCCTACCCTGGTCGACAGCTATGCTTCCTGGCTGCTCGACGCCGGCTTTTCCCTTAGTTCGTCGATGCAAGGCGACCCCAAGGTCAAGCCGCTGATCGTCAAGGCGCGCAAGCTGTGCCGCTGGCTTGTTGTTCTCGACATCGTGCGGCTGGCCGGCGAGCACGACATGGCATGCGATGCGGCCTTGCTCCAGCAACTGGGTCTCGATATCACCCTGATGGAAGAGATACTGGCCATCCAGGCCTCCGAGCTATCGTCCGATCAGGGCGTCTATCGCACGGCCAGGGGCGGCCTGACGCTCGGCGGCGCCTCGCTGACGCACGCGCTCAACTGCTGCAAGCATGCAGTCTTGAGCGGGGACGATGCCCAAAAGCTGGGCAAGCCTTTCGAATCGCATGTCCGGAGTTACGTGGAACAGGCCGTGCCGCCAAACGACTACCTCGTCCGCCGCTGGGTCCAGTCCGGATCGAACGGCAAGGGCCGGAATTACGATTGCGACCTCATCCTGTTCGAGCCGAAGCGCCGCAAACTCTTTTTCGTGCAGACCAAATGGAAACGCGACGGCCGAACCGCCACCCTGGAAGACGAACTCAAGAACTGGAGAGCGAAGACAGGACCGCTGACCTACGGCGTCGGCCAATTGACCGGCCTGCGGGAGCGCTTGTCGGAGCCCGGCGTGCTCGGCCAGGTCAGGGATGCACTGGGCTCCATCGAGATGTCCGATCGCGAGATCCAGGAAAACGCCCATTTCATCGTCCTGCATACGCTGCCCTATTTCAGTGCCTATACGATCGACGGCGTCACGATCTACGAGTGGAACCTGTTCAGGAATCTCCTGCTGCGCGGAGCGACCCAGCGTGCGGCGATCGGCCGGGGCGGGAATGCGCTGGGACGGATGTCGACGGTGGCGAGCAGCGAGCTTCTTCCGCTCGAGGACCCCGAGCAGGTGATCGCGCACTTTTTCCGCGCAGCCGGCGACCCTGCGCAACTGCTGCCCCAGGCCATGGACCACCGGCTGGGGGCACGCTACGGCTTCGACATCGTGCTGCCTGGTGCAACGCCTTGGCAGCGTGCTTTGCGCAAGCTCAGGCCGGCCAGGGTACGCATCGTCCGGCCCTATATCTGAGCGCAAAAAAGAAAAGGCCACCAGGCTTGCGCGAGGTGGCCAGTCAGGGACGCCGCCGGATCAGCGCTTCCCGTCCGCCCCCACTTCGTCCGGACGCAGACCCGAGGCCAGCTTGTCCAGCACGCCGTTGACGTACTTGTGGCCGTCGATGCCGCCGAAGGACTTGGTCAGTTCCACCGCTTCGTTGATCACAACGCGGTAGGGAATCTCCGGATGGTTCTTCAGCTCGTAGGCGCCCAGCAGCAGCACCGCGTGCTCGATCGGCGACAGCTCGGTCAGCTGGCGGTCGATCAGCGGGGCGATGGTCTCGCGCAGCTCGACCGAGGTACTGATCGTACCGTTCAGCAGTTCGGCGAAGAACTCGCCGTCCGCCTTGTCGAAGCCGTGGGCGCCGCGGATGTTGGTGGCGACGGTGCGCGCCGGCTCATTGTTCAGCAGCCACTGGTACAGTCCCTGCAGCGCGAACTCGCGCGCGCGGTGGCGCGGCGTGCGGTTCTTGCTGGGGTTGGCGTGCATGCTCTTGTCAGTCATTTCTCTCAACCTTCTCTGTTTACTCTTCTTCGGCCGACAGCTCTTCCAGGCCGATCAGCAGGTTCGACATCTCGACCGCCACGCGCGCCGCGTCGGCGCCCTTCTCGGCCATGCGGACTTCCGCCTGCTCGTCGTTCTCGGTGGTCAGGATCGCGTTCGCGATCGGCATGCCGTAGTCCAGGCCGATGCGGGTGATGCCCGCGCCCGATTCGTTCGCCACCAGCTCGAAGTGGTAGGTCTCGCCGCGGATCACCGCGCCCAGCGCGATCAGCGCGTCGAACTGCTGGGTCTCGGCCATCTTCTGCAGCGCCAGCGGCACTTCCAGCGCGCCCGGCACGGTCACGTGCAGGATGTCCTCGTCGGCCACGCCCAGGCGCTTCAGCTCGGCCAGGCAGGACGACAGCAGGCCGTGGCCGATGTCGGCGTTGAAGCGGGCCTGCACGATCCCGATGCGCAGGCCGTCGCCCGCCAGATTGCTTTCAAAAGTTCCTACCGTCATGGCTGACCTCTTCTTGTCTGTGTATATATATTAGGGATATGGTAACGCAAGCCTCAGGCGGCAGGGCACGGCAGGTAGCCGGTGACTTCCAGGTCGAAGCCCGTCATCGACGGCATCTTGCGCGGATTGGCCAGCAGCTGCATCTTGCCCACGCCGAGGGCGCGCAGGATCTGGGCGCCGATGCCGTAGGTGCGCAGGTCCATCGAGGCCGCGCGCGCGTTGGCGCGGCCCTTGGCTTCCGGCGGCGCGAACTGGGCGAACAGCTGCTCGGCGGTCTCGCCGCAGTTCAGCAGCACGATCACGCCGCGCTCGCTGGCCTGGATGGTGCGCATGGCCGAGGCCATGTCCCACGAGTGGGTGGACGAACGGTTTTCCA
Organism: Massilia sp. ST3; assembly: GCF_018119405.1. Taxonomy (GTDB): domain Bacteria; phylum Pseudomonadota; class Gammaproteobacteria; order Burkholderiales; family Burkholderiaceae_D; genus Telluria. Next base: position 7,748 of record NZ_JAGPWC010000040.1, read on the forward strand.
GCAGGTCCAGCAGCGACACCGGCTGGTGCACGCGCACCAGGGCTTCCTTTTCGGGCGACTGCTCGCCGTGCACCAGGGCCAGGTGGGCCGCGCCGCTCGGGCTGTCGCGGAAGGCGACCAGGGTGAACTCGCCGTGCTCGGTCGAGAGCTTGCGCTCGGCGACGCGCTCGACCAGGCACTCGTTCTGGCTGCGGTAGTGGATCAGGTCGGCGATGGTGCCGATCTTCAGCTTGTGCTCGTGCGCGAATTCGATCAGGTCCGGCAGGCGCGCCATGGTGCCGTCTTCCTTGATGATCTCGCAGATCACCGAGGCCGGGGTCAGGCCCGCCATCGCGGTCAGGTCGCAGCCGGCTTCGGTATGGCCGGCGCGCATCAGGACGCCGCCCTTCTGGGCGCGCAGCGGGAAGATGTGGCCCGGCTGCACCAGGTCGTCCGGGGTCGTGCCCTTGTTGACGGCCACCTGGATGGTGCGCGCGCGGTCGGCCGCAGAGATGCCGGTCGTGACGCCTTCGGCCGCTTCGATCGACACGGTGAAATTGGTCCCGAACGAAGTGCCGTTCTTCGAGGTCATCATCGGCAGCGCCAGCTCGTCGCAGCGTTCCTCGGTCAGGGTCAGGCACACCAGGCCCCTGGCGTGGCGGATCATGAAGTTGATCGCTTCGGGGGTCACGAAATCGGCGGCGAGCACCAGGTCGCCTTCGTTTTCGCGGTCCTCTTCGTCGACCAGAATGACCATGCGGCCGGCGCGAAGTTCGGCAACGATTTCCTCGGTGCTGGAGATAGACATGCGGATTCCTTGAATCGGGACGGTTATGCGTAATCCGCTATTTTAAAGGATTTACAGGCTTTTAACTGGCTTTCCCTTCGGGAAGCCCAGCCGGCTGACGGCGTCGACGTAAGCAAAACGGCATCGTCGTTGCATATTGGTAACAATAAGAACTTTGCCCATGGCAAATTGTTAAGCTTTACATTTCCGCGCGCAACATCCTAGCGTGCCTATGCTCGACTCGATTATGATAAAGACATCGCAGCCGCCCGTGCATGAGCACGCGGCCGCTTCCTGACGGAGTTGCCATGCAGGTAGTTCCACCTTGCAGAGAAGATTCGGCCGTCTTCACCGGAAGGCGGTGCTGATGGCCACCATCCTGATCGTCGACGATCGGCCGAGCAACCGCGCCTTCCTCGGCGCCCTGCTCGGCTACACCGGCCACCGGCTGCTGGAAGCGGAAGACGGCGCCCAGGCCCTGGCGCTGACGCGCACCGAACGTCCCGACCTGATCATCACCGACATCCTGATGCCGACCATGGACGGCTACGAGTTCGTCCAGCAGGTGCGCGCCGATCCCGGCCTGGCGGCGACCCGGGTGATCTTCTTTTCCGCGGTGTACGCCGAACACGAAACGGTGGCGATGGCCGCGCGCTGCGGCGTGTCCACGGTGCTGAGCAAGCCGGCCGACGCCCACCAGATCCTGGAAGCGGTGAATGCCGAACTGGGCGTGCTGGAGGGCGCGCCGGCCCCGCCCCTGCCGGACGACGGCGCGCGCGACCGCGACCTGCCCTTCGACCTGTGCGCACGCCTGTCCGAACTCGAACGCATGTGCCTGACCCTGGTCGGCGAGCGCCGCGTCGAGGCCCTGGCGGCGGCCTTCCTGGACGCCGCGCGCCGCGTGCTGGACGCCGACGTGGTCGCGCTCTGCCTGCTGGAGAGCACCGAGCGCAGCGTGCGCCACCTGGAGACCTATGGCGTCGACGGCGCGCTGCTGCGCGATTCGGCCCTGGACGATACCCGCCTGCCGGGCGCCCTGCTGCGCGCGCGCGCCCCGCTGCGCCTGTCGGAGGGCGATCCCCTGCTTGCCAGCCTGCCCCCCAGCCATCCGCCGCTGGGACACCTGCTCGGCCTGCAGGTCCACGACCTGCAGCATCCGCATGGCTGGCTGTATTGCGGCCGCTGCTCCGCCGCCGAGGCATTCTCGGACGAGGAAGAACGCTGGGCCACCGCGCTGGCCGCCCAGCTCGCGGTCGCCTACGAAAACCTGAATCTCTACGACGTGGTCCAGCGCCATGCCGCCCAGCTGCAGCTGGAAGCGATCGCGCGCGCCGAGGCCGACGCCGCCCTGCGCGAGAGCAAGCACCGGCTCGAACTGGCGCGCCAGGTGTTCGACAGCACCCAGGAAGCGATCATGATGACGGACGCGAACGCCAACATCGTGGCCGTGAACCCCGCCTTCGAGCAGATCACGGGTTTCACCGAGGCCGAGGTGATGGGACAGAATCCGCGCGTCCTGCGTTCCGGCCGCCACGACGACGATTTCTACAGGGCGATGTGGTCCTGCCTGGAAAAGGATGGGCAATGGCGCGGCGAACTGTGGAACCGCCGCAAGAACGGCGAGATCTATCCCGAACGCGCCAGCATCAGCGCGGTGCGCAACGACAAGGGCAAGCTGACCGCCTATGTCTCGGTCTCGACCGACATGTCGGCGCTCAAGGCCGCCCACCACCAGCTGGACTTCCTGTCCAACCACGACGCCCTGACCCTGCTGCCCAACCGCTCGCTGTTCAACGACCGCCTGCAGCAGGCGCTGGCGGCGGCGCGCCAGGGCGGGGGCCAGGTGGCGCTGCTGCTGTTCAACGTCGACCGCCTCTCGCGCATCAACGACAGCCTGGGACACGCGGCCGGCGACGCCGTGCTGCGCGAGGTGGCGCGCCGCGCCAGCGAGGTGGCCGGGCCGACCGACACCGTGGCGCGGCTGTCGGGCGACGAATTCGTGATGGTGGTGAACGGCTGCGAGGACACCGACGCCATCATCTACTGCGCACGGCGCCTGATCGACGCGATCGCCCAGCCGCACACGGTGGGCGGACACGACGTGGTGGTCACCGGCAGCATCGGCATCAGCATCTATCCGCGCGACGGCAGCGCGCCGGGCGACCTGCTCAAGGCCGCCGACGCCGCCCTGGGCAGCATGAAGCAGTCCGGCCGCAACGGCTTCCGCTTCTTCAAGGGCGAGATGAACGCCGAGGCCCTGCGCTGGCTGGCGCTCGAGACGCGCTTGCGGCGCGCCATCGAGCGCGACGAACTGGCCCTGCACTACCAGCCGCAGATCTCGCGCGTCGATGGCCGCGTGGTCGGCATGGAAGCACTGCTGCGCTGGAGGAGCGACGAGATCGGCCAGGTCTCGCCGGCCGACTTCATCCCGCTGGCCGAGGACACCGGCCTGATCCTGCCAATCGGCGAATGGGTGATCCGACAGGCCTGCTTCCAGAGCAAGGCCTGGCAGAACGCCGGCCTGGCGCCGGTGCGGGTCGCGGTCAACGTCTCGGCCAGCCAGTTCAAGGCCGGCACCGTGGCCACGGTGGTGCGCGCCGCGCTCGAGGACAGCGGCCTGGCGGCGCGCTGGCTCGAGGTGGAGCTGACCGAAAGCGTGATGCTGGGCGAGTCCTCCGCCGCCGAAGCCCAGATGACGGAGCTGCGCGCGATGGGCGTGTCGCTCTCGCTGGACGACTTCGGCACCGGCTACTCCTCGCTCGGCTACCTGTCGCGCTTCCCGCTCGACAAGCTCAAGATCGACCAGGCCTTTGTCCGCAACATCACCACCGAACAGCGCAGCGCCGCCATCGCCCAGGCCACGATCGCCCTGGCCCAGGGCCTGTCGCTGGCGGTGGTGGCCGAAGGCGTGGAAACCATCGGCCAGCGCGACTTCCTCGGCGCCATCGGCTGCGACGTGTTCCAGGGCTACCTCTATAGCCGCCCGGTGGCCGCCTTCGAGATGGCCAAGCTGCTGGCCCTGGGCCGGGTCGCCAGGTGATGCGCCCCTCGCACTTGCGCGCGGCGGCCTGGGCGCCGCGCCGGGTTAGAATGCACTCGACCATATCACCGGGAATGACCCAATGAGCAACAATTTCGTGCGCGGCCTGTGCCTGGCCGCAGTGCTGTTCGCGCACACCCTGGCCGCGGCCGCGCCCTCGGCGCCCCCGGCCCTGCGGCTGGACGCGGCCATTCCCGTCGGGCCACAGGTCAAGGTCGGCAAGCTGGCCAATGGCCTGACCTGGTACGTCCAGCGCAATGCCCGTCCAGAACGCAAGCTCGAACTGCGCCTGGTGGTGAAGGCCGGCTCGATCCTGGAAGACGAGGACCAGCGCGGGCTGGCCCACTTCGTCGAGCACATGGCCTTCAACGGCAGCACCCACTTCCGCAAGCACGAGCTGGTGTCCTACCTGCAGTCGATCGGAGTCGGCTTCGGCGCCGACCTGAACGCGTATACCTCCTTCGACGAGACGGTCTACGTGCTGCCGATTCCCACCGACCAGCCGCAGAACGTCGCCAAGGCCTTCCAGGTGCTGGAGGACTGGGCCCACGGCGTGCGCTTCGACCCGGAGGCCATCGAGAAGGAGCGCGGCATCGTGCTGGAAGAACTCCGGCTCGGCAAGGGCGCCTCGGACCGCATGGGCAAGCAGATCTACCCGAAGATCTTCAACGGCTCGAAGTATGCCGAGCGCCTGCCGATCGGCCGCGAGGAGGTGCTGCGCAACTTCAAGCCCGAAGCCCTCAAGCGCTTCTATCGCGACTGGTACCGCCCCGACCTGATGGCGGTGGTGGTGGTCGGCGACATCGACCCGGCGCGCGCGGAAAACCTGATCAAGACGCATTTCTCGCGCCTGAAGAACCCGGCCCAGCCCCGTCCGCGCGACTACGCCGCGATTCCCGCGCGTCCCGACACCGAGGCGCTGGTGGTGCTCGACCATGAAGCGAGCGGCAATTCGGTCCTGATCCGCTACCCGCTGCAGCCGGTGCGCGAAGCCGGCACCATCGGCGCCTACCGCGAAGAACTGGTGCAGCTGCTGTTCGGCGCCATGCTCAACGGCCGCCTGCAGGCCTTGGCCCAGCAGCCGGAACCACCCTACCTGGCCGCCAACAGCGCGCTGGGCAAGCTCACGCCGCGCTACCACTCCTATAACGCCAGCGCCGCACTCGGACCGCGCGGCGCCGCGCCGGCGCTGGCTGCCCTGGTGCAGGAGAACGAACGCGCGCGCCAACACGGCTTCGGCGCCCAGGAACTGGAGCGGGCCAAGAAGAACCTGATGCGCAACTACGAGCAGGCCTGGAACGAGCGCGCCAAGAGCGATTCCGCCACCTACGCCGCCGAATACATCCGCAACTTCCTGCAGCACGAGGCGATTCCCGGCATCGACACCGAGTACCGCTACGTGCGCGAGCTGGTGCCCGGCATCTCGCTCGACGAGATGAACGCCTACGCGCGCCGCACCATCCCGGCCGATTCGGGCAAGCTGGTGCTGTACACGGGCGTGGACAAGCCGGGCGCCCCCACCGGCGCCCAGCTGCTGGCGGCGGTCAGCGAGGCGGCGCGGGAGCAGGTCCAGCCCTACGACGACAAGGCGGTGGCGGCGCGCCTGATGGACAAGCCGCCCAGCCCGGGCGCCATCGTGGCGGAACGCCAGGACAAGGCGCTCGGGCTGACCCACTTGACGCTGTCGAACGGCGTCAAGGTGATCCTCAAGCCGACCGACTTCCTCAACGACCAGGTGATGCTGAGCGCCGCCCGCTTCGGCGGCCAGAGCCTGTTCGGCGACCAGGACATCCTGAATGCGCGCTTCGCCAACGCCATCGTGGCCAGCATGGGCGTGAAGGACTTCACGCCGCTGGACATGCGCAAGATCCTGGCCGGCAAGGCGGCCGGCGTGACGGTCGGCCTGGGCAGCTACACCGACCTGGTGGCGGGCGCCTCGGGCGCCTCGGATGTGGAAACCATGCTGCAGCTGCTGTGGCTGAAGTTCTCCAGCGTGCGGCGCGACGAGGACCTGTTCCGCGCCTACGTCGGCAAGCAGGCCGAACTGGCGCGCAACCAGAGCGGCCAGCCGGGCAAGCGCTTCGGCGACGCGGTGGTGTCGGCGCTGTACAACGGCCACCCGCGCGCGCCGCGTTCGCTGGAGGCGGACGACTACGCCAAGATCGACCTGGACCGCAGCATCGACATCTTCCGCCAGCGCTTCTCCAGCGCCAAGGACCTGACCTTCATCGTAGTCGGCAGTTTCGACGCCGCCGCGATCCGCCCGCTGCTGGCGACCTACCTCGGCAGCCTGCCGACGCCCGACATTCCGGTGGCCTACCGCGACGTGGGACTGCGGCCGGCGAAAGGCGTGATCAAGCGCGAGGTGCGCAGCGGGCTTGAGCAGAAGAGCACGATTTCGCTGAATTTCACCGGCGCGGCCGAGTTCTCGGAAACCGAGCAGCTGCGCCTGGCGGCGGTGATCGAAGTGATCAACCTGCGCCTGATCGAGGTGCTGCGCGAGCAGATGGCCCTGATCTACGGCGGCGGCGCCAGCGGCGCCTTGAGCAAGATCCCCTATGGGAACTACTCGATCGGCATCAGCCTGCCGACCGGCCCGGAACACGTGGACAAGGTGCTGGCGGCGACCTTTGCCGAAATCCGGCGCCTGCAGGAACAGGGGCCGGGCGCGGCCGACCTGGACAAGGTCAAGAGCAACTGGATCCAGAACCACCGCCGCTCGCTGCGCGAGAACGGTTACTGGGTGGCGAACCTGCAGGCGGCGCTGACCGAAGGCACCGACCCGGCCTCGATCCTGGACGTGGAGCGCCAGGTGCAGGCGCTCAGCGCCCAGGACGTGCAGGCGGCGGCGCGGCGCTACTTCGATACGGAGAATTACGTGCAGGTGGTGCTCAATCCGGAGCGGCCGGCGGCGGCGCACGTGGCGGCGTCGGCGGCGGGGGAATGAAGCGCGGGACGTACGCGTGACCGTCCTTGCGTGAATTGTCGCTGGCTGTACGCGTGAACGGCGGAGCCGTCCACCCTACGGGCCGCGAGCCGCTAGTAGGGTTGGCGGCTCTGCCGCCAACGCGTCCAAACCACGGGTGACCGGACGCGCACGGATTGTCCCGACGCCGCTTGAACGCGTCGGCGGCGAAGCCGCCAACCCTACGTTCACTCGGCGACAACGAGGAATCCCGCCATCAGCCCTTGGCCGACAGCATGCGCTCCACGTAGCGCGCGATCAGGTCGATCTCCAGGTTGACCTTCGACCCCGCGCGCAGGTGCTTGAGCGTGGTGACCTCGATCGTGTGCGGAATCAGGTTGATCGAGAAGCGGCACACCTTCCCTGCCCCGGCATCGAGATCTTCCACACGATTGACGGTCAGCGACACGCCATTCACCACCACCGAGCCTTTGTACGCCAGGAACTTGGCCAGCTCGTGCGGCGCGTCGATGACCAGCTCGCGCGATTCGCCCACCGGCTCGAAGCTGTGCACGGTGCCGAGGCCGTCCACATGGCCGGACACCAGGTGGCCGCCCAGGCGCTCGGCCAGGGTCAGCGCCTTTTCCAGGTTGACCTCGCCCGGCGCGTCCAGGCCCACGGTCTTGCTCAGGCTTTCGCGCGAGACGTCGACGGTGAAGCTGCTGGCGGTCTTTTCGACCACGGTCATGCAGGCGCCGTTGATGGCGATCGAGTCGCCCAGGGCGACGTCGGCCAGCGGCAGCGGACCGGCGTCGATCGCCAGGCGCACGCCCGCGTCCAGGCCGCCCGCCAGCGGCGCGACCGAAGTGATGTTGCCGACTGCGGCGACGATTCCAGTAAACATACGGCCTTCTTCCTTCAGGTTGGTTTCATGATTCATTCATCTGGCCGGCGAACCTGGCCAGAATGCGCAGGTCGTCGCCGACCCGCGCCACATCGTGGAAGCGCAAGCCGCGCTTGTCGCCCAGGCGCGCCAGCGGCGGCAGGTCGAACATGCCCTGCCCCGGGCCGATCAGGCTCGGCGCCAGGTAGACCAGCAGCTCGTCGACGCAGCCTTCGCGCACCAGCGAAGCATTCAGCTTGGCGCCCGCCTCGACGTGCACTTCGTTGATCTCGCGCCGTCCCAGTTCGCGCCTCAGGGCCGGCAGGTCGACCTTGCCCGATGCGTTCGGCAGCTGGATCACCTCGTGGCCGGCGGCGCGCAGCGCGGCTTCTTTTTCCGGATGCGGCGCCGCGGCCACGATCCAGCACGGTTCGCCTTGCAAGATGCGGGCGTCGAGCGCGATCTCAAGCCGGCTGTCGACGATCACGCGGCGCGGCGGCAACGGCGTCTCGACGCCGCGCACCGTCAGCTGTGGATCGTCCGCCTTGACGGTGCCGATGCCGGTCAGGATCGCCTGGGCCCGGGCGCGCCAGGCGTGGCCATCGGCGCGCGCCTCAGGACCGGTAATCCACTGGCTTTCGCCGCCCGCCAGCGCCGTGGCCCCGTCCAGGCTGGCGGCCGTCTTCAGGCGCACCCAGGGCAGGCCGCGGCGCATGCGCGAGAAGAATCCGATGTTGAGTTCGTTCGCCTCGTTCGCCAGGACGCCGGAACTGACGGCAATGCCGGCCGCCTCGAGCTGGGCGAGGCCGCGCCCGGCCACCAGCGGGTTCGGGTCGACCATGGCCGCGACCACCCGGCCCAGGCCGGCCTCGACCAGGGCGTTCGAGCACGGCGGCGTGCGGCCGTAGTGGCTGCAGGGTTCCAGGGTCACGTAGGCGGTGGCGCCGCGCACGTCGACGCCGCGCGAGGCGGCGTCGCGCAGGGCCACGATCTCGGCATGCGGGCCGCCCACGCGCTGGGTATGCCCGGCCGCGACCACGGCGCCGTCGCGCACGATCACGCAGCCGATGCGCGGGTTGGGCGCGGTGATGTACATGCCCTTGGCGGCCCAGTCGAGGGCGAGCGCCATGCCTTCGGCGTCGCTGCGTATCTGCATGCTGTCTTTCGCGGTGTCCTTGCTCACGTCGATCTTTCCTTCAGGGCGGCGCCGGCGCGCCTTCGCAGCCGCGCTCGCGCGCCGGATTGCAGCTCCGCGCACGGCCCAGCATGTTGATTTTAATACGCCGGACACCATCGCCGTGAAACAGCGACAGCGTACCCAGCCGTGATGCAGCGCTGTTGGTGTCGCTGCAGCTGCGTCCGGCGCCATTGTAGGCGATGTACTGCGGCGGCGCCGGGCTGGTGAAGGCGTAGTCGGCCTGCATGCCGTGCGGCAGCGCCGGGTGGACGGCCAGCAGCTCGTCGTCCGGACCGGGCGCACGGTCGCCGTCGCGGTCGACGAAGACGGTCCAGCCGCGCGTCCAGTCTTCGCCGGCGGCGTCGTTGGGAACCAGCTTGACCGTCTCGTTGCGGGCGATGGCCTGGGCGCGCGCGAAGGCGATGGCGCCCGACAGGTCGCCGGCGGCCGAGCGCAGTTGCTGGGCCTGCAACAGGCTGTGCAGGTTGGGGGCGGCCATGCCGGCGGCGATGGCGGCGATGCCGAGGACGACAGTGAGTTCGGAAAGGGAAAAGCCGCGGTGGCGGCGGCGGGATCCCGGGGCGCGTGCCGTAGGGTGGACGGCTCGTCCGTCCACGCGGTGATGGTTGGCAGCAAGATCATTCGGCGCGATATCGGAGCCGCCATCTATCACCGCGTGGACGGCGGAGCCGTCCACCCTGCGGGTAGTGTTGGCCATCAATTCGGCATGCGCGGCATCGGTGCGGTCACGGAAGTAGCTCATGGCCAGCACCTGTCCGACGTACCATTCGACGCCTGGGCGCCGGTGCTGTCATAGGTCAGCGCGCCGCATTCGGGGTCGGCGAAGCTGCTGTCGACGTTTTCCGTCCCGGGCCGTGCGCGCAGCTGGATGCATTCCTGGATGGTGCGGCCGGGACAGGCGACACCGTCGAGCTCATATGCGCTGGCAGCCGCGTCACGGCCGAGCCACCACTTGAACAGGCGCGCGTCCGCGGTATCGGCGTCCGACGAGAAGGCCAGGTAGCTGTGGTGCTGGGCGCGGTACTGTTCCTGGCGCTGCATCAGATCCACCAGCGCCAGCTGGGCTTCGATGCGCCTGGCCTTGGCCATCTGGCGCGCATACGAGGGATAAGCCACCGCCCCAAGCAGGGCGACGATCGCCAGCACCAGCATCAATTCGATCAAGGTAAAACCTCTCGTGCGTCTCGTCATCGTCATCTCCCCTATTCGCTTGCGGCCATCTCGGCCCAGTTGCCGATCTCGCGCCAGCCGACCCGGCGGCCGCGCGTTCCCGCCGTGGCGGGCTTGCGGTAATAGGCTTGCACGGCGGCCCGGGTCGCGGGCATGGCGCCGGTGCCGAGCGCGGTGACGCGGTACAGGTGGTCCGCGCCGGCCGGCGGCATGCGTTCGACCAGGTAGCGTGGCGCCTCGAACGGCAGCCCGCCCTCGCCTTCCGGCATGCTCCGTCCCGTGAATGTGCCGAAGCGCACGGCCGGTCCCTCGTCGTCGGCCAGCCGCTGCGCGTGTTCCCCGGCATCGTCCTCGGCATCGCACAGGCCGTCATAGGGCCTGCCTCCGGTGCAGTCTTGCGCAAAGGCGGACGCCAGGCCGGACGCGAAGGCGGCCGCGCGCGCCGATGCCGGATCGTCCCCGCCTTCGATGTCGCGCTCGGCGTCGGCCAGCGCAGCCTCGGCCATCTGCAAGGCCAGCAGGCGGTCGCGCTCGTGGGCGGCGGCGCGCGCGCCGTACAAGGCGGTGCGGGCGCCGGCCAGGCCCGTCATCAGCACGGCCAGCATCAGCACCATCGCGGTCAGCAGGGCGGCGCCGCGCTCGTGCGTGCGTGGAGTAAAGGACAGCATGCTCGCGCCCATCGCGTCCTCACTCCGGCGCCACCGGCAGCGCCACCGTGGCGCTGTAGACCTTGCGCATGCGCGGCGCCTGCCTGCCCGCCAAGCTCCGTTCGCTCAGCAGCGTGCCGGCATCGCCGCCCGCCTGCGTCTGCGCGTGGCCGGGCCCGAACAGCGCGTAGCTGGCGCCCGTTCCGCCATCGATCCGGGGACCGTGCAGGAGCAGCGCCAGCTTCACCGCCGCCACGCGCTTCCAGTGCGTGCGCCGGTTCAGGTCCTGGGCGCGCTGCGCCGGGGTCGCGCCGTTCAGGACGAGTCCGGCGTCGAGCGCCGCGAGCGTGGCGGCATTCACGTAGCGCTCGGGCGTTCCGTCGCCGTCGCCATCGAGCCCGTACAGCACCTGGAAGCCGTCGACCTTCCCGGCCACGGCGTCCGACGACCAGCTGGTCTTGCCGCGGTACTTGCAGCGCAGCTCCGCCTCGCCCTGCGCGTTGCGCGCCACGTAGAAGATGCTCCAGCCCTCTTCGGCGGCGTGGACCGGGAAGCCGGCGCAGTCGACGGTGCCGCCGTCGCCGTCCGGCGGCTTGCCGGTGCCGGGAAAGCGCAGCGCCAGCACGTCGCTGCCGTTCACCGCGTCAGTCATGGGCTTAGCGATGCCCGCGCCGTTACGCGACAGCGAGCGCGCATCCAGGCCGGCAACCCGCGCCGGCAGCGCGGGATCGGGCGCCGTCGACGCCGCCCAGTCGACATGCGCCGCCTGCCGCACGGCGCGCGCCACCGCGTCCAGCGCGTAGCGCCCGGCCTCGTCCATGTCGGCCGTTTCCACCTGCATCGCGTGGGCGCGCGTGGCGCCGACCAGCAGCTTGCCGGCGGCAAGCAATACCGCCAGGCCGAGCGTCATCGCCACCATCAGTTCGACCACGGTCAGTCCGCGCTGCCGGCCGCACCGGCCGCTCATTGCGGCACCACCGCCACCAGGCCGGGCGCGTCGTCCAGGCCGATCCAGCCGAGCTTGATGAGGACCGGCGCGCCCGCTTCCTCGTCGCAGGCCCAGCGGTAGCGGCCCGTGCTCGCGTCCCAGGGCGCGCCGTCGCGGCAGACGGCGATCCGGCCGCCGGGGAAGGATGCGTACACGGCCTGCTTGGTTTCATGCAGGTCGAAGGCGGCCAGGCGCAGCGGATCGCAGTGGCCTGCTCCGTAGCAGGATGCCGGCGCGGCGCCGGGCGCGCCGTCGAGCATGGCGTCGTAGTCGAGCGCAAGATAGGGATTGGACGCATCCGGCAGCGTGGCGACAGCCGCATTGGCGCGCATGCGCGCGGCCAGCGACGCGGCCAGCTGCGCCGCCTCGGACATCAGGGCCGACTGCTGGCGCGTGCGCTGGGCCGCCAGCTGGGCCGCGCCGGCGCCGAGCACGCCGACGGCCAGCACGAACAGCGCCACCAGCACTTCGATGAGCGTGAAACCGCTTTCTGGATACCCCCGCATGCCGCCCTCTTCCCTGACGATACGCCATCACGCGGCGCGTGATACGGCGAGGTGTAAAGGTAGCAGCCGTGAACGGGCCGGCCATGAGCTGGCCTAAGCCCTGGCGGCGGATTTTGGGGAACTAAACGGCGAGGAAGTGAAGCGGCTTATTTGCGCGGGTGGCCCACTTCGTCCAGCGCTTCCTGGAACTCGTCCAGGTCTTCGAAGTTCTTGTAGACGGAGGCGAAGCGAATATAGGCGATCTTGTCCAGGCGCTTGAGCTCCTGCATCACCAGTTCGCCCACGTAGCCGGTGTCGACTTCGCGCCGGCCGCTGGTGAGCAGCTTTTCCTCGATCGAGGCGACGGCGGTGTCGATGGCTTCGGCCGCGACGGGACGCTTGCGCAGCGCCAGCATCAGGCTGCCGCGCAGCTTGCTCGATTCGAACTCGGTGCGGCTGCCGTTCTTCTTGACGATGATCGGCATCGACAGCTCGATCCGCTCGTAGGTCGTGAAGCGCTTGTCGCACTTGGTGCAGCGGCGCCGGCGCCGGATGGAATCCCCCTCCTCCGATACGCGGGTATCGAGGACCTGGGTGTCTTCATGCTGGCAGAAGGGACATTTCATGGCGCCGGGTGGGTTCAAGGGGACCGGCAGTGCCGGTCCCTGTCAGGCTGTCAGGCCGCGTAGACCGGGTACTTGTCGGTCAGCTGCTTGACTTCGCCCTTGACGCGCTCGATGGTCGCGGCGTCGTGCGGGTTGTCCAGCACGTCGGCGATCAGGTTGCCCACCTTGACCGCGTCTTCTTCCTTGAAGCCGCGGGTGGTGAAGGCCGGGCTGCCCAGGCGGATGCCCGAGGTGACGAAGGGCTTCTGCGGGTCGTTCGGGATGCCGTTCTTGTTGCAGGTCATGTGTGCCTGGCCCAGGATGGCTTCCGCTTCCTTGCCGGTCAGGCCCTTGGCGCGCAGGTCCACCAGCATCACGTGCGACTGGGTGGTGCCCGAGACGATGCGCAGGCCGCGCGCGGTCAGGGTATCGGCCAGCGCCTTGGCGTTCTTGACCACCTGCTGCTGGTAGGCCTTGAACTCGGGCGACTGCGCTTCCTTGAAGGCCACGGCCTTGCCGGCGATGACGTGCATCAGCGGACCGCCCTGGATGCCCGGGAAGATCGCCGAGTTGATGGCCTTCTCGTGCTCGGCCTTCATCAGGATGATGCCGCCGCGCGGGCCGCGCAGCGACTTGTGGGTGGTCGAGGTGACGAAGTCGGCGTGCGGCACCGGGTTCGGGTATTCGCCGGCGGCGATCAGGCCCGCGTAGTGGGCCATGTCGACCATGAAGTAGGCGCCGATTTCCTTGGCGATGCGTGCGAAGCGCTCGAAGTCGATGCGCAGCGAGAACGCCGAGGCGCCCGCGATGATCATCTTCGGCTTGTGCTCGCGCGCCAGGCGCTCCATTTGTTCGTAGTCGATGTCTTCTTCCGCGGTCAGGCCGTAGGAAACGACGTTGAACCACTTGCCCGACATGTTCAGGGCCATGCCGTGGGTCAGGTGGCCGCCTTCGGCCAGCGACATGCCCATGATGGTGTCGCCCGGCTTGAGCATGGCGAAGAACACGCCCTGGTTGGCTTGCGAGCCCGAGTTCGGCTGCACGTTGGCGGCTTCCGCGCCGAAGATCTGCTTCAGGCGGTCGATGGCCAGCTGCTCGACGACGTCGACGTACTCGCAGCCGCCGTAGTAGCGCTTGCCCGGGTAGCCTTCGGCGTATTTATTGGTCAGCTGCGAACCCTGCGCCTCCATCACGGCCGGCGAGGTATAGTTTTCGGACGCGATCAGTTCGATGTGGTCCTGCTGGCGAACGTTTTCCTTCTTGATGGCATCCCACAGTTCCGGGTCGATGTTGGCGAGCGTATGGTCTTTTGCAAACATGTAAAACTCCAATCGATAGTAAACCAGGCAACGGCAGCGTTGAGGCGTGGGCGGGAGCCGACATAAACGAACGGGCGTCCGCGCGGGTTCCCGCGCTTCATGCGCGTACCAGTTGCAGGCTGCCCAGGCGAACGGCGAAATGACGTCTCAGGTTCCCCGGTGGGGCTCCACCTTGCCGTGCGCAGAGCCCGAGGCTGCGGCGCGCGGTGTTTCGCCAGTTACGAGAGACGTAGGGACTCCAGATTGTATGTGATCTGCCCCCCTTAGGGCAAGGAAACTGCTGTCGTCCTGGCAAGCCGGAGCAAAGGAGGAACGAAAGGGGAGCGCCAGCGGGAGCATGGTCGTTTCGTCTACAATGTCCCGGTCACCTTCGAAATAAACTTCGCTTCGGGATCCACCATGATCGTATTCATCACCGGCGCCTCGGCCGGCTTCGGCGCCGAAATGGCGCGCACCTTCGCCCGTAACGGCCACCGCGTCGTGCTCGCCGCCCGCCGCGCCGAGCGGATCGCCGACCTGGCCGGCGAACTGGGCGACGCCGCCCTGCCCCTGACCCTGGACGTGACCAGCCGCGCCTCGATCGAGGCCGCGCTCGCCTCGCTGCCGGAAGACTGGCGCGCCATCGACGTGCTGGTCAACAATGCCGGCCTGGCCCTGAATACCCTGCCGGCGCACCAGGTGCCGCTGGAAGACTGGGAAACCATGATCGCCACCAACTGCCAGGGCCTGGTGAGCATGACCCGCGCCGTGCTGCCGGGCATGGTCGAGCGCGGCAGCGGCCTGGTGATCAACCTCGGCTCGGTGGCCGGGCATTACCCCTACCCGGGCGGCAACGTGTACGGCGCCACCAAGGCCTTCGTCGAGCAGTTCACGCTCAACCTGCGCGCCGACCTGGTCGGCACGGGCGTGCGCGCCACCAACCTGGCGCCGGGCCTGTGCGGCGGCACCGAATTCTCGAACGTGCGCTTCAAGGGCGACGACGCGGCCGCGGCCAAGGTCTACGAAGGCACGACCCCGCTGACGGCCAAGGACATCGCCGAGACCGCGTACTGGATCGCGACCCTGCCCCCGCACATCAACGTCAACCTGATCGAACTGATGCCGACCTGCCAGGGCTTCTCGCCCTTCGCCATCAAGCGCAGCACCTGAGGCTTGCATCCTGCCCGTAGGGTCGGCAGCTGCGCTGCCGACGCGGTGATCCCTGCGCGGCAAAGCGCATACCAGCGGCACACACTGCTTGAACGCGTCGGCGGCACAGCCGCCAACCCTGCCCCCGTAGAGATACCGTTTGTAACGAGCGCAGGACAGTTGTGAGAAAGTGTTACAGTAATTGGCCTTCTTGCACTATTTCACGTCTACTTAGCGGCGCTATGCATGCCTGATGGGAACAGGCAGGCGGTTTTTTGCCGTTTAATGTACGGCACCGTACATAGGACGGTCGGAAATCGCGTAAAATGTTTCCTATTTACACTTAATGGCAGGGGAAATGCCTTCAGCTTTTGACTGGCCAGTCCGGGTCTATTACGAAGACACCGACGCCGGTGGTATCGTGTTTTACGCTAACTACCTGAAGTTCTTCGAACGCGCGCGCACGGAATGGCTGCGCGCGACCGGCGTTCAGCAGCAGGCGCTGCTCGACGCCGAGGGCACCGCCTTCGTGGTCAAGAGCGCCAGCCTTGACTATCACGCGCCCGCCCGTCTCGACGACGAACTGACCATCCGCACCAGCGTCGAAAAGCTCGGCCGCGCCTCGGTCCAGTTCGCGCAGCAGGCCTGGCGCGGCGATACGCTCCTGACCAGCGCCAGCGTGAAAGTCGGCTGCGTCGACCTGGCCACCATGCGTCCCCGTTCCCTGCCCGGCGACGTGGCTGATAAAATGCGCGGCGCATAGCGCCCTGCCTGACCAAACAAACAACTATTGCTACCGATGACCGCGACCCAAGACCTTTCGTTTATCGCCCTGATCAGCAACGCCCACCTGCTCGTGCAGCTGATCATGGCCTTGCTGCTGGCCTTGTCGATCATCAGCTGGACCTATATTTTCCGCAAGCTGTTCGCGATCCGCGCCGCCCGTAGCCAGACCGAGCAGTTCGAGCGCAGCTTCTGGGCCGGCGGCAACCTGCACACCCTGCACCAGAGCGCCAGCAGCCAGCGCGACCAGAGCGGCCCCCTGGCCCGCATCTTCGAGGCCGGCATGGGCGAATTCATCAAGGGCAAGCAGACCTCGCGCGACGCGCTCGACATGGGCGCCGTGCTCGACGGCGCGCGCCGCGCCATGCGCGCCTCCTTCCAGCGCGAGCTCGACATGCTGGACACCCACCTGAACTTCCTGGCCTCGGTCGGCTCCGTGTCGCCCTACATCGGCCTGCTGGGTACCGTGTGGGGCATCATGAACGCGTTCCGCGGCCTGGCCAACGTGCAGCAGGCCACCCTGGCGGTGGTCGCGCCCGGCATCGCCGAAGCCCTGATCGCCACCGCGATTGGCCTGTTCGCCGCGATCCCGGCCGTCGTCGCCTACAACCGCTTCACGCACGACATCGACCGCCTGGCCAACCGCTTCGAGAGCTTCGTCGAGGAATTCTCGAACATCCTGCAGCGCCAGGCGCGCTGAGACGGGGGACGGTATGGCATTTTCCAGCAGCATGCGCGGCGGACGCCGCCGCAAGTTCAAGTCCGAGATCAACGTCGTGCCCTACATCGACGTGATGCTGGTGCTGCTCATCATCTTCATGGCGGTGCCGGCCAACGAGGCGCCGAGCGTGGTCAACCTGCCGCGCGCGGAAAAATCGGCGCTGCCGCCGGATACCTATATCCAGATCCAGGTGCACCCGGAAGGCAAGCTGTCGATCGGCGTGAACGGCAAGCAGAAGGTCGCCGCCGAGGACGTGGCGGACCGCTCCGCCCTGCTCCAGCGCCTGCGCGCCCTGCACGAGGACAATCCGGACTATCCGGTGATGATCGCGGGCGACAAGGACAGCAAGTACGACGATGTCATCCAGCTGATTTCCGAAGCCAAGAAGATGGGCATCGACCGCGTGGGACTCGCTACCAAGTGATGTCGCAACCATGTCAGCCATGAAGCCAGCCAGCGCCGGCACCCCGTACTACGTGCCGCCCGAACCGAAACGCCTGCCCTCCTTCGTGCTGGCGCTGGTGGTGCACGCCGTGCTGCTGTCCTTCCTGTGGTTCGGCATCAGCTGGCAGAGCAACGAGCCGGTCGCGGTCGAGGCCGAAGTCTGGGACATGTCGGTCCAGACCGCCGCCGCGCCGCCTCTGCCGGCCGACCCGCCGCCCCCCCCGCCCAAGCCGGAACCCCAGCCCGTCCAGCGCGCCGAGCCGCCGCCGCCCGTCGAGCGCCCCGCGCCGACGCCGCCGGACATCGCCCTCGAGCGCGAGAAGCAGCGCAAGGCCGACGAGCTGAAGAAGAAGGAGCTGGCCGAGAAGCGCGAGCGCGAACGCGAGAAGGAAATCGCCGAGCAGAAAAAGAAAGACGAGCTCGAGAAGAAGAAACAGGAAGAAGCCGAGCGCAAGGAGCTGGCCAAGAAGGAAGCCGACGAGAAGAAAAAGAAAGAAGACGCCAAGAAACTGGCTGATGCGAAGAAAGCGGCCGCCGAGAAAGCGCGCCTGGACAAGATCCGCCAGGAAGACCTCAAGCGCATGGCCGGCGCGATGGGCAGCGGCGGCACGGCCGAGAAATCGACCGCGCCGAAGATCGACAGCGGCTACGTCGCGGCGATCACGGCCAAGATCAAGAGCAATACGACCTATGCAGGCGGCACCGATGTGCCGGGCAATCCGAAGGCCGTGTTCAAGGTGGACCAGTTGCCGACCGGCGAGATCATGTCGGTCCGCCTGAGCAAGAGCAGCGGCGTGCCGGAATTCGACCGCGCGGTGGAAAACGGCATCCGCAAAGCGTCCCCACTACCCAAGAAGAAAGATGGTACGGTAGAGCGTAACCTCGAAGTCAATTTCTCTATGAAAGACCTCGACTGACCGGTCCGACTCACTCTGATTAGACTATGAAAAAACTTCATTTACTGCTGTTTAGTGCGACCATGCTGATGGGAACTGCGACCCAGGCCCAGCTGAAGGTCGAGATCGCCGGTGTCGGCAGCAACCAGATCCCGGTCGCCGTGGCCGCCTTCGCCGACGAAGGCGTGGCGCCGGCCCAGATCTCGGCCGTGATCCGTGCCGACCTCGAGCGCTCGGGCGTGTTCAAGGTGATCAACGCCGGACAAGTGATCAGCGATAGCGCCAATGTCGACCTGGCCGCCTTCAAGGCCAGCGGCGCCGACGCGCTGGTGGTCGGCAGCGTGGCGCGCCAGCCGGACGGCCGCCTGGCCGTGCGCTATAAACTGCTCGATACCGTCAAGGGTGGCCAGATCTCGCAGATGGGCGGCGAAGTCCAGCCCAAGTACACCCGCCTGCAGGCGCACCGCATCGCCGACGACGTCTACGAAAAGCTCACCGGCGTGAAGGGCATCTTCTCGACCCGCATCGCCTACGTGAAGGAAAACCGCGCCGGCCGCGACTACAGCCTGGCAGTGGCCGACGCCGACGGCGAGAACGAGATCGTGGCCGTGCATGGCCGCGAGCCGATCATCTCGCCGGCCTGGTCGCCGGACGGCAGCAAGGTCGCCTATGTCTCGCTGGAAGACCGCAAGCCGGTGGTCTACCTGCAGGACCTGATGACCGGCCGCCGCAGCAAGGTCTCCAACCAGAAGGGCAACAACTCGGCGCCGTCGTGGTCGCCGGACGGCTCCACCCTCGCCGTGGCCCTGTCGAAGGACGGCAATACCGAGATCTATACCGTGCGCTCGGACGGCAGCGCCCTGCGCCGCCTGACCACCAACAACGCCATCGACACCGAGCCGCAGTTCTCGGCCGACGGCCAGTCCATTTATTTCACCAGCGACCGCAGCGGCGGTCCGCAGGTCTACAAGATGAGCGCGTCGGGCGGCAACGCCACCCGCGTGACCTTCAACGGAAGCTACAACATCAGCCCGCGCGTGTCTCCTGATGGGAAGACCCTGGCATGGATCTCCCAACGCGACGGCGGTTTCTCCTTATATGCGATGGACCTGGCCAGCGGCCAGGAACTGCGCCTGGCCGATGGGGCCACCGAACCGAGTTTTTCGCCTAACGGCAAGTACATCATGTATGCGACCAAGGGCGGCGGGCGAACCTCGCTGGCCGTGGTGTCGGTGGATGGACGGGTCAAGCAACGCTTGACCACCCAAGCGGGAAACATTCGGGAACCCAGCTGGGGTCCTTTCATGAAGTAAGGGAAGCTCGACAAACCGTAGCGAGCGGAAGCCATGTTGTCCGAGAAGCGCAGCCGTACTCAGGTACGGTGAGCATCGCAGGACGACAGGGCGACGCGCAGTAGGTTTGTCGAGTTTCCCACGCAGTAAGAAGTAAAACCTTTACCAGAACAGGAGAAAAACATGCGCAACCTCAAGAGCGTCGCCTTCATCGTCTCGGCAGCAGCCCTGCTCGCCGCTTGCTCGTCGCCTACCAAGCTGAACGAAACCCCGGTCGTCGAGAAGTCGCCGGAACCGGCGCCGGCACAAGCCGACACCCGTGACATCAAACCGGTCGAAACCGGCACCGTGGACCCGCTGAACGACCCGAAGGGCGTGCTGGCCAACCGCAGCGTCTACTTCGACTACGACAGCTTCGTGGTGCGTGACGATGGCCGTCCGGTCGTGGAAAACCACTCGGGCTACCTGAACAAGAACAAGGAGCGCAAGGTCCTGATCCAGGGCAACACCGACGAACGCGGCGGCACCGAGTACAACCTGGCCCTGGGCCAGAAGCGTGCCGAAGCCGTCCGTCGCGCCATGGCCTCGCTGGGCGTGGCCGAAGGCCAGATGGAAGCCGTGTCGCTGGGCGAAGAAAAGCCGAAGGCAACCGGCAGCAACGAAGCCGCCTGGGCTGAGAACCGTCGCGCCGACATCGTTTACCAGTAATCGATTGCCGTTTAGCACGGTCGATTGACAGCGGGGCGGCGGGCAGTGCAGACTGCTAGCCGCCCCGTTTTTATCTCTGTAACTGGTTTAGTAGAAAGAGCAACGCCATGATGAAACTGACCCCGTCCCGTCTCGCCTGCCTGTTCCTGGCGGCCTGGATGCCGCTGCAGGCGTCCGCCGGCCTGCTCGACGACGACGAAGCGCGCAAAGCCATCCTCGACCTGCGTGCCAAGGTCGACAACATCGCGCGCGAGCTGAACGCCCGTGTCGACAACAAGGCGGACAAGAGCTCGACCATCGAGATGCTGAACCAGCACGAGCAGACGATGCAGGAACTGGCGCGCCTGCGCGGCCAGGTCGAGGTGCTCGCCAACGAGATCGCCAAGGCCCAGAACGGCCAGAAGCAGCTGTACGCCGACCTCGACGCGCGCATCAAGAAGCTCGAGCCGCGCCAGGAAACCATCGACGGCCAGACCGCCGAAGTACTGCCGGCCGAAAAAACCGCCTACGACGCCGCCACCGCCACCTTCCAGTCGGGCGACTACAAGGCCGCCGCCACCGCGCTGCAGGACTTCGTCAAGCGCTACCCGGAATCGGCCTATGCCTCGAACGCGCAGTACTGGCTGGGCAACGCCTACTACGCCCTGGGCGACTACAAGAAGGCCATCGCGGCCCAGGAAGTCGTGACCAGCACCTACAACAGCTCGCCGAAAGTGCCGGACGCGATGCTGAACATCGCCAGCAGCTACGCCCTGCTGAAGGACAACAAGAACGCCAAGAAGGCCCTGCAGCAGCTGGTCTCGAAGTACCCGTCGTCGAGCGCCGCGCAGACCGCGCGCGACCGCCTGGCGGCGCTCAAGTGATCCACTCAAGCGTGATGGGTATTTGACAGCTTCGTTAGCTCGACCTATAATCTTGCTTCTTTCGGGTCGTTAGCTCAGTTGGTAGAGCAGCGGACTTTTAATCCGTTGGTCGCTGGTTCGAGCCCAGCACGGCCTACCAGAATCAGCGAAAACGCCAGCCTTCGGGCTGGCGTTTTTGTTTCCAGCCTCCCTGCTCCTCCAAAACCGCACTTGCTGCTCGCAAGACGCGCTCGGTCTCGCGCCGGCGTCGAGCCAGTATTGCTGTTTCCATACGGAAAAACCGTAAGGCAGCTTCTTGTAACCAAGTTTCCCAGAAAAACTTGGTAAAAAGGCGACAAAATACCGGCCTCTGCTGCTGGAGGCTTTCACAAATGGTCAACCATGATAGGATGAACTTCGTTCTTTTGAAGGTAAGCGAATGTTGGCGCCGCTATCGTGCGCCTCTTGCCTTTAGGATAGCGAGATGTAAAATGGATAACGTCCCGGGACGCGCGCGCAAGCCTTCTGCGTATGGAACCGCTGCGCTCACGGATTGTCGAACAAGAAGCAACGTACTGGCACTGCATGTCACGCACCTACCTGCACCACCCTGGCCCGCGCACCCGCTGCGCCGCGGCCGCGCGGCATGGCCGCCAACGACACCGCTTCCTCGCGCCGCGCGCCCGCCAGGGCTGCCAGGCCGCTGCCCGGCTTGCCTGAGCCCGGCGAAATCGCTTCGCCGGGCCGCACCAGACCGACGCGTCCGCACGACGTACTGACCGAATACCTGGCCCTCGGAGGCCTAACCTGCCGTTTCCCGTGGAGACGGCGCATGGAGACATCATGGAAACCGAACACACCGAACGCGCACACCGCGCCATCCATACCGCCACTGTCGACAACACCGACCCGCGCGCACCGCGCCGCAACATCGCCAAGGACATCGTCTCGAGCAGCCGCCGCCTGCGCCAGCGGGTCGCCGTCAGCGTGGGCCTGTGCATCGGCCTGCTGGCGCTGGTGATCGTGTTCGAATAAGCTGCGGGCACACGCGCCTGATCCCCGCGGCCGGCCCCCTGGCCCGCGCCGCTGATGGAACCGGGCGCGCCAATGAAAAAGCCAACCGTGCAGGTTGGCTTTTTCATTACGGATAGCGCCTTGGCGGCGCCTGGATTCAGAACTCTTCCCAGCCGTCCGCCGCCTGGGCCGCCTCGGCCTTCCGTGCCGGACGCGCCGCCTGCGTGGCCGGCTGCCGGTCCGCCTGCTTGCCGGGCTTCGGACGCGCCGGCGCCGCCGGCACCTTGGCCGCACGCGCAGCCGGCAGCGCCACCGCGCTGCGCACCGGGCTCGCCAGCGTCGCCGGCGTTGCCGAACCGTTCAGCTTGAAGGCACCCACGGTCTGCGCCAGCACCGACGCTTCTTCCTGCAGCGACTGGGCGGCCGCGGTGGCCTGCTCGACCAGCGCCGCGTTCTGCTGCGTCACCTGGTCCATCTGGGTGACCGCGCTGTTGATCTGCTCGATGCCGGCGGTCTGTTCCTGGCTGGCGGCCGTGATCTCGGCCATGATGTCGGTCACGCGGCTGACGCTCTGCACGATGTCCGCCATCGTCGCGCCGGCCTGGTCGACCAGTTCGGAGCCGTGGTGCACCTTCTCGACCGAGTCGTCGATCAGGGCCTTGATTTCCTTGGCCGCCGCCGCGCTGCGCTGGGCCAGGCTGCGTACTTCGCCCGCCACCACCGCGAAGCCGCGGCCCTGCTCGCCGGCGCGCGCCGCTTCCACCGCCGCGTTGAGCGCCAGGATGTTGGTCTGGAAGGCGATGCCGTCGATGACGCCGATGATGTCGACGATGCGGGTCGCCGAGGCGTTGATCGCGCCCATGGTCTGCACCACCTGCTCGACCACCGCGCCGCCCTTGCCCGCCACTTCCGAGGCCGAGGCGGCCAGGGCGTTGGCCTGGCGCGCATTGTCGGCGTTCTGCTTGACGGTCGAGGTCAGCTCTTCCATCGAGGACGCGGTTTCTTCCAGCGAACCGGCCTGCTGCTCGGTGCGCGCCGACAGGTCGAGGTTGCCGGAGGCAATCTCGCCCGATGCGGTGGCGATGGTATCGGTGCCCTTGCGTACCCGGCTGACGATCTGGACCAGCGAGTCGTTCATCTCCTTGAGCGCCTGCAGCAGGCGGCCGGTCTCGTCCTGCGAGTCGGCTTCGATGTGCTGGGTCAGGTCGCCTGCCGCCACGGCGCCGGCGATGGCCACCGCCTTTTCCAGCGGACGCACGATGGCGCGCACCAGCATCCAGCCGACCACCGCGGCCATTGCCAGGCCGAACAGCAGGCCCGCCAGGCAGACCAGGCGCACCAGTTCGAAGGTCGACTGCGAGCGGTCGTAGTCGGCCTTGGCCTCGGCCTGCATCATGCCGATCAGCTTGAAACCCTGGTCCTGCATCGGCTTGAACAGCGCCAGCATCGGGCCGTTCAGCAGCTGCACGGCCTGGGCATTGTCGCCGCCGCGGATCGCGGCCTGGGCCGGACGCAGTCCTTGCGCCAGGAAGGACTTGCGCGCCTCGGCGAAGGCCTCGGCCAGGGCGCGTTCCTGTTCGCCCAGGTCGCTGCCCTTGTACTCGTCCCACAGCCTGGTGATCTGGGCCGCGTTGGTATCGACCTCGGTCATCAGCGCGGCGCGCACGGCGGCGTCCTCGATGCTGATCGCCTTGGCGACATTGAGCTGGTTCGTCGTGACCAGCTGCACGACCTGGCCGACCCGGCCGAGCGCGAGCAGGCGCTGGTCGTACATTTGCTTGAGTTCGGCATTCGCGACACCGAGGTTGACCAGGCCGATGACGGCGCCGGCAATGAGTTCCACGGCCAGGAAGGCGATGACGAAGATGAGGCGCGACTTGATGCTGAAGTGTTTGAACATGGGAGCGCTTGGGTATCTTGGGCGTTTTCGGAGAAATACTCCTTGAATTATAGAAACAACTGGACATGTTTGCTCTGCTTGGCCACATCCTTTGCGATATACCAGCTCCGCCGTCGCCGCACTGCAACACAGGCTTGAGGCTTCAAGTAGTCGCGCACCAGGACGGTGCAAATATCTCCGCGGGGAGAGCGTCGATGCCAGTTTGTCTATAGAATGCTGCGATCGATTTGTAGCAATGCAGTAACTTTTTCCTGAGGCCCCATGAACCTTACGCTGATCCTGAACCTGGCCATCGCCCTCGCCGTCTGCGTCCTGCTGTGGCGCATGCAGAGTGGCCACGTGTCCTTTACCAAGCGGGTGCTGGCGGGTCTCGGCATGGGCGTGGTACTGGGCGCGGGCCTGCAGGCCGTGTATGGGGCGGGCTCCCCCGAGGTGGCGGCCACCAATGCCTGGCTGGACGTGCTGGGCAGCGGCTACGTCAAGCTGCTGCAAATGATCGTGATCCCGCTGATCATGGTCTCGATCGTGCAGGCCATCATGAAACTGCGCACCACGGCCTCGCTCGGCAGCATCAGCACGCTCACCATCGGCATCCTGCTGGCGACCACCGTGATCGCGGCCGCGATCGGCATCCTGATGGCCAAGCTGTTCGGCCTGAGCGCCGTCGGCCTGACCGCCTCCGCGGCCGAAGTGGCGCGCGGCGAATACCTGCAGGGCAACCTGGCGGCCGCCAAGGACATTTCGCTGCCCAGCATGATCCTGTCCTTCATCCCGGCCAATCCCTTCCTCGACATGACCGGCGCGCGCAAGACCTCGACCATCGCCGTGGTCGTGTTCTCGATCTTCATCGGCATCTCGGCCACCGGCATCGCCGGCAAGAAGCCGGAGGTGTTCGAATCCTTCAGCCACTTCGTGCACGTGGCCCATGTGATCGTGATGCGCATGGTGACCCTGGTGCTGCGCCTGACCCCGTTCGGCGTGTTCGCCCTGATGGCCAAGGTGGTGGCCGGCTCCAGCCTGCAGGACATCCTCAACCTGCTGGGCTTCGTCGCCGCTTCCTATTGCGCACTGGCATTGATGTTCTGCGTGCACCTGCTGATGGTGGGGGCGGCCGGGCTGAATCCGCTGCGCTATGTCGGCAAGATCTTCCCGGTGCTGGCCTTCGCCTTCACCTCGCGCACCAGCGCCGGCTCGATCCCGATGAGCGTGGCGACCCAGACCGCGCGCCTGGGCACGCCGGAAGGCATCGCCAACTTCGCGGCCTCCTTCGGCGCCACCATCGGCCAGAACGGCTGCGCCGGCATCTACCCGGCCATGCTGGCGGTGATGATCGCGCCCACGGTCGGCATCGACCCGATGAGCGCGAGCTTCCTGCTGCCGCTGCTGGCCATCGTCGCCTTCGGCTCGATCGGCGTGGCAGGCGTGGGCGGCGGCGCCACCTTCGCGGCCCTGATCGTGTTGTCGGCGATGGACCTGCCGGTGGCCCTGGCGGGCCTCTTGATCTCGGTCGAACCGCTGATCGACATGGGCCGCACCGCGCTCAACGTGAGCGGCTCGATCGCGGCCGGCACGGTCACCAGCCGCGTGCTCGGCGAGACCGACATGCGGGTGTTTCATAGCGACGCGGAAATCAATCTGGACAGCGAAGAACAAGCGGTCTGAAGCCCTGTGGAAAGGCCTTGTAAGAGCCTGCCGACAGAGCGGAGAGCCAGTCCGGAAAGGCCGCAATCGTGCGCTAAACCGCCGCAGAATCCGTCTATGATGACGCCATGTCAATATCAACGACGGGCGGGTGATGGAGCAGAAGTGGCCGCAGGAAATCTGGCTTGTCAGGCATGGGCAGAGCGCCGGCAACGTCGCGCGTGACATCGCGGAAGCGGCTGCCGGCCACCATATCGACATCGCCGACCGCGACGTCGACGTGCCCCTGTCCGAACTCGGCATGCGCCAGTCCGAAGCGCTGGCCTCGTGGTTCGCCGCGCTGCCCGAAGGCCAGCGGCCCAATGCGGTGCTGCATTCGCCTTACCGGCGCGCACGCGAAACCGCCGACATCCTCATGCAGCGCCTCGACCGCAGCGAACTGCTGGCGGTGCAGGCCGACGAGCGCTTGCGCGAGAAGGAATTCGGCATCCTCGACCGCCTGACCACGCACGGCATCGCCCACCACCATCCCGAGCTCTACGAACAGCGCCGCCACGTCGGCAAGTTCTACTTCCGCCCGCCGGGCGGCGAGAGCTGGTGCGACGTCATCCTGCGGCTGCGCAGCGTGATGGACACGCTCGAGCGCGAGTTCTGCCGCGAGCGCGTGCTGATCGTCGCGCACCAGGTCACGGTCAATTGCTTCCGTTACCTGTTCGAACACCTCGACGAAGCCACCATCCTGGAATTCGACCGTGCCGGCGACGTGCCGAACTGCTCGGTCACTTCCTACCGCTTCGATCCTTCGCTGGGCAAGCGCGGCGACCTCGCGCTCAACCTGCTCAACTTCGTCGCCCCGCTGGAAGCCACCGGGACGCCGGTCACCGCGGGCAAGGACCTGCCGGCCGCACCGAAGGCATAAGGCCACCTCCATGGAACCGAGCATCCGCGCCACTGCCGTGCACGACGTCGACGCTGCCTTGCTGGCGGGCTGGCCCCTGCCCTGGCCGTCGGCCGACGGCGACAAGGAATTGCGCGGGCATGTGCTGATTGTCGGCGGCTCCAGCGAAATGCCGGGCGCCATTATCCTCGCGGCCACCGCCGCCCTGCGCGCCGGCGCCGGCAAGCTGACCGTCGCCACCGGCGCCAGCGTGGCCCAGCTGGTGGCGCTGGCCATGCCCGAGGCGCGCGTGATCGGCCTGCTCGAGCACGCGAGCGACGGCTTCAGCCTGGACGCCCTGGACAGCCTCGATCCGCTGGCCGATCGCGTCGACGCCGTCCTGATCGGTCCCGGCATGCGCGACGAAGCGGCCACGGCCGCCCTGGTGCATGCGCTGCTGCCGCGCCTGGACGCTACCCAGACCAGCGTGGTGCTCGACGCCTGCGCAATGGGCGCGCTGCGCCATCCGCCGCGCGGCTGGCCGGCCGGCATGCCCTTCCGCTTCGAGCGTCCGGTGGCGCTGACCCCGCACGCGGGCGAGATGGCGCACCTGACCGGCGTCGACAAGGCCGACATCGTGGCCAGTCCCGATCCGCTGGCGCTCGCCTGCGCGCGCGCATGGAACGCCGTGGTGGCGCTCAAGGGCGCGCGTACCGTGATCGCCGCGCCGGACGGCGTGCTGTGGCGGCACGAGGGCGCCGGCAACATCGGCCTGGCCATCTCGGGTTCGGGTGACGTACTGGCCGGTATCGTTGCGGGCCTGGCCGCGCGCGGCGCGCCGCTGGCCCAGGCCACCTGCTGGGGCGTGGCGCTGCATGCCCGCGCCGGCGACCGCCTGGCCGAGCGGCTGGGTACTTTGGGATATCTGGCACGGGAAATTTCTCAAGAAATTCCCGGCTTGTTGGAACAGCTGGGCGCCCAGGCGCCGGCTTGACAGGATTTCCGCATGCCTCACCGCGGAAAGAACACAGGTGCGCGATCCGACGAACTGGCGGCCAGGCTGCCAGTCTAATTCTCACTGTCGGATTCGGGCACTTGTCGGGGCCGCGTATTGCGTCGGTTCCCTGATGGTTCCACGGGGTCCTGGACCCATGGAGGAACTGAACTGGCGCCGTTGACCCTCCAGCGCCTCACCTGGAGGCTTCGGCACACGATAGACGTGAACGAGGAGTATAAACAATGAAAGCAATGACCAAGGCACCAAAAATCCTTCTGACTGCGGCCATCCTGGCAACCATGCTGGGCGCTTGCAAGAAGAACGAACCGGCCACCACCACTGGCGACACCTCGGCCACCGCTCCGAGCTCCACCTCGGGCGCTACCGGCACCACGGGTGACACCGGCACGGGCGCAACCGGCACCGGCACCACCGGCACCACCGGCGACATGGGCACCGGCACCACCACCACGCCGCCGACCACGACCGATCCGGCCACCGGCACCACCACCAATCCGCCGGCCGACATGACGACGCCACCGGCCACCGGCACCGGTACCTCGGGCACCTCGGGTACTACCGGCACCACCGGCACCGGTACCACCCCGCCACCGACCACCGGCGGCTAAGCCGCTGGACGCCGGCAACGAGCAGGGCCCGCAATCGCGGGCCCTGTCCAGCGTCGCGTCCAGCTGTGCCTCGGCAACCCCTCGCGAGAGGGCGATCGCCAGCCCGACGGGCTAGCTTTGAGGCGTCTTGCGCGGTCTTCCGTGCTCGCATTCGGCCGCGCTTTGTTGCCCCCGGCCAGCGCCCCCCTTTTTGTGCCGCATCCGGATTGTGGTCTTTCCAGCCTCCCGTCCTGCCGACTTCCCGGATTCCAGTCTGGCCATCTCCGGTCCTGCCGACTTCCGTCTTGAAATTTCCGTCTCGGCAGCTTAGCCGTCGCCAGCTACCCGCGCATCCGCGCGCATTCCCGTCCGTCGCCCAGCCGCCCTGTCACACCGGGCTCGCCGACCAGGATCAGCGCTCCTGGGGCGGAATGCCGCTGACCGCCTGGACCAGCGCGGCATGCGCCGCCAAGTCGACCGGGCGCAGCTTCGGCTCGGTCCGGGCTGGATGCTTGCCGAGGTAGTTCCCGT
Source organism: Massilia sp. ST3 (assembly GCF_018119405.1). Lineage (GTDB taxonomy): Bacteria > Pseudomonadota > Gammaproteobacteria > Burkholderiales > Burkholderiaceae_D > Telluria. Next base: position 36,136 of record NZ_JAGPWC010000040.1, read on the forward strand.
TCTTCCAGTCGCGGCGGGGGCGCACTGGACGCGGAACGAAACCGCCGCCGCAGTTCGGGCACACGTCCTGCAGCAAGCCCTCGGCGCAGGCGGCGCAGAAGGTGCATTCGAAGGAGCAGATACGCGCGTTCGCCGCATCGGGCGGCAGGGCGATATTGCAGTGTTCGCAGTTGGGACGTAGTTCGAGCATACGTTCCTTTCATGGATGTGACGATGCACAGCGCTGCATGGCAGGCGCTGTGCGGAATAAAAAAAACGGCCGGCGAAATCGCCGGCCATCGTGCTTCCAGGCGGCGGGCGCACGCGGCGCCCGCCCTCTTCTTACGCCGGCTGCGGCGTGCCGCGGCCGCGGCCCGTCACCAGGCCGATGCCGCGCATGATCAGGCGGAACACGAAACGCACCATGGTCAGCGCCAGGATCGCCTCGACAAAGGTCATCAGGAAGGCCAGCGCCGGGTTCATCTTCTCGGCGCGGCGGCCGAACTTGGCCACCATGCGGTCGCGGGCGATCTCGATGCTGTCGTAGAAGGTCGGCACGACCAGCAAGGTCAGGAAGGTCGACGTGATGGTGCCGCCGATGATCGCGATGGCCAGCGGCTGGTAGAACTGGCCGGCGTCGCCGAGGGCCAGCGCCACCGGCAGCATGCCGGCGATCAGCGCGAAGGTGGTCATCAGGATCGGACGCAGACGCTTGCGGCCTGCCGCCATCAGCGCGTCTTCGCGGTCCATGCCTTCCCTCTCCAGCGCACGGGCGGCGTCCAGCAGCAGGATCGCGTTCTTGGCGACCAGGCCCATCAGCATGATGACGCCGATCAGGCTCATCAGGTTGAGGGTGTTCTTGGTCAGCAGCAGCGCCAGCACCACGCCGATCAGCGACAGCGGCAGCGACAGCATCACGCCCATCGGTGCGGTGAAGGAACCGAACTGCATCACCAGGATCAGGTACATCAGGCCGATGCCCGAAATCAGGGCGATGCCCATCTCGGTGAACACTTCCTGCTGGTCTTCGCCGGCGCCGCCCAGCGACAGGCCGTAGCCCGGCGGGAAGTCGAAGCTCTTGGCCAGTTTCATGGCGTCCGAGGTCACCTCGCCCGGCGAACGGCCCTGGGCATTGGCGGACACGGTGATCATGCGCTCGCCGTTCTTGTGGCGGATACCCGACGGGCCCTTGCCCATGGTGATGGTGGCGATCTGCTCGAGCGGGACCATCATGCCGGTGCCGTTGACGGCGATCGGCAGGCGCTCGATGTTCTCGGTGTTGACACGGTCGTCCGGATGCAGGCGCACGGCCACGTCGCGGGTCTCGCTGCTCGGGTCGACCCAGTCGCCGACCTCGATGCCGGCAAAGGCCACGCGCAGCGACTGGGCGGCGTCGTTGATCGAGATGCCCATCGCATTGGCCAGGCCGCGGTCGAGCACGATCTGCAGCTCGTTCTTCGGATCCTGTTCCGACAGGGTGACGTCGACCGCGCCCGGCACTTCGGCGCGCAGGCGGTCCATGTAGGTATTGGTCAGTTCCATCAGCTTGCGCGAATCCGGGCCGGTGAACTCGATCTGGACCGGCTTGCCGCCGCCGTTCAGGTCGTCGATCACGACATACTCGGCGCCCACCAGGCGGCTGACCTTCTGGCGCAGGTCGGCGGCGATCTCGGCGGCGCCGCGCTTGCGGGTGCTGCGCTTGCCGATGTCGACGTAGATGCGGCCGCCGTTCAGGTTGACGTTGCTGTTGGTGTCCTTGGTTTCAGGAATCGAACGGGCCAGCTCGGCCGCCGCTTCCACCTTGCGGCGCGAGTATTCCACGCTCGACGAGGCCGGCGTGCGGATCTCGACCATGATGGTGCCGTGGTCCGACTTCGGCAGGAAGCTCGATCCGCCGAAGGAAGCGTGCAGGGCGATCGCGCCGACGAAGCTGGCGACGGCGATGGCGGCCATCCACTTGCGGTGGTGCAGCGCCCAGGCGATCACGTTGCCGTAGCGGTCGGCCTGGTGGTCGAACCAGTGGTTGAAGCGGTCCAGCACCTTGCCGATGCCCTTCTTGGGCGCGGCGTGGTGGCCGACCGGGTCGCCCCAGTAGGCCGACAGCATCGGGTCCAGGGTGAAGGAGATGAACAGCGACACGATCACCGAGCAGGTCACGGTCAGCGCGAAAGGCGCGAACCATTCGCCCGAGATGCCGGGCATGAAGGCGACCGGGATGAACACGGCCATGATCGAGAAGGTCGTGGCGGCCACGGCCATGCCGATCTCGGAAGTGCCTTCGAGGGCAGCGGTGCGGCGGTCGGAGCCCATTTCCATGTGGCGCACGATGTTTTCACGCACCACGATCGCATCGTCGATCAGCACGCCGATCGCCAGCGACAGGCCCAGCAGGGTCATGAAGTTCAGGGTGAAACCGCACAGCCACACGGCGATGAAGGCGGCCAGCACCGAGGTCGGCAGCGACAGCGCGGTGATCAGGGTCGAGCGCCAGGAATTCAGGAAGGCGTAGACGACGAAAATGGTCAGGACCGCGCCCAGCACCAGGGCTTCGATCACGTTGTTCAGGCTGCTCTGGGCGTCGTCGCCGCCGTCGCGCACGACTTCGACCTTGGTGCCTTCCGGCAGTTCCTTGTTGGCTTCCTTGACGACTTCGTGCACCTTCTTGGCCAGCGACACGGTCGAGGCGTCACGCGAACGCGAGACCTGCAGGCCGACGTTCGGCTTGCCGCTACGCATGGACAGGCTGTTGACGTCGGCGTAGCCGTCGCGGATCTCGGCCACCTGGTTCAGGCGCACGATCTGGTCGCCGTTGCGCTTGACCACGACTTGCGAGAAGTCTTCCGGACGCTCGATGCGGCCGACCAGGCGGATGCCCTTCTCGTCTAGCTCGCTACGCAGCTTGCCCACCGGCGCATTGGTGTTCTGGGTGCGCAGGGCGTTGGTGACGTCCGAGACCGAGACGTTGAATTCACGCAGCTTCTCGGCGCGCAGCAGGACCGACAGTTCGCGGCGCAGGGCGCCGTTCACGTTGACGGTCGAGACGCCGTCGATGGCGCGGAACTTGTCGGCCAGGATGTCTTCGGCATAGCGCGAAATCTCGGCGTGGCTCTGAGTGCTCGAGGACAGGGCCAGCGACATCACCGGCTCGGACGCCGGATCGATGCGGCGCAGGACCGGCTCGCGCATCTCGACCGGCAGCTTGTAGCGCACCGCCGCGATGGCGTTGCGCACATCGTCCGAGGCTTCGATGATGTTGCGGTCGAAGTCGAACTCCATCCAGATCGAGGCGCCGCCTTCGTAGGAATTGGAATTGACCTCGGTCACGCCCTGGATCGCCAGCATCTGCTTTTCCAGGCGGTTGGTGATTTCACGCTCGGCGGTTTCCGGGGACGCGCCCGGGTAGGGGATGTCGACCACGATCACCGGCACTTCGACGTCCGGGTTCTGGTTGACCTTGAGCTTCGACATGGCAAGCAGGCCGAAAGCCATCATCGCCACGATCATGACGACCGTGGCAACGGGATTCTTGACACTGAAATTAGAGAGGAACATGTTGTTATTTTCCTTGTACCGGTGCAGCGCTGGCGACGCGCGCGGCTGGCATGTCGACCTTCTGGCCGGCCTTCAGGTTCGAGGTCGGGGCGCGCAGCACGACGTCGCCGGCAGCGAGGCCCTGCTTGACTTCGACGTTGCCGCTGCGCTGGTCGCGCGCGCCCAGCACCAGGTCGACCTTGGCCAGGGTCTTGTCCTTGACGCGCCAGGTGTAGGCCTTGTCGCCGGCCTTGACGACGGCGGCTTCCGGCAGCATCAGGGCGTTGGTCGAGACCGCGTCGACGCGGCCTTCGGCGTACAGGCCGGCCACCTTCGGCTGGGCCTTGTCGGCGAACTCGACCAGTACCTCGACCTGGCGGGTCACGGCGTTGGCGGCCGGATCGATGCGCTTGACGATGCCGGCGAACTGCTGGTCGCCATACCCGTTGACGCGGAAGTTGACCTTCTGGCCGACCTTGACGGTGGCGATCGAGTCGGCCGAGACGCGGCCTTCGAAGCGCATGCTGTTCGGGTCGATGACCTTGACCAGTTCCTTGCCGATCGTGGCGGTATCGCCGGCCGAGACCTTGCGGTCCGAGACGATGCCGTCGAACGGGGCGCGCACCACGGTGCGGCCCAGCTGCTGGCGCGCGGTGGCGACGCGGCTCTTGGCGGCGGACAGCTCGCTCAGGGCGTTGTTGCGCGCCATTTCGGCGTCGTCCAGGGCCTTCACCGAAGTCATGCCCGAGGCGCGCAGGGTCTTCAGGCGCTCGAGCTGGCGATTGGCCTGCTCCAGCGACAGGTTGGCGGCGCGCTGGGCTTCCTCGGCCGACAGCATCGTGTCGCGGATCGAGGTCTCGTCCAGGCGCACCAGCACGTCGCCGCGCTTGACCGGCTCGCCGTTCTCCTTCAGGACCTGCAGTACGATGGCCGAGACTTCGGCGCGCAGGTCGGCGCGGCGCTCCGGCTGGATCGAGCCGGTGACGACCGGCCCCGAGGAGATCGAATCGCTCTGCACGGTCAGCACGTCTTCCGGGGCCACGGTCAGCTGCGTGGGCTTGTTGTCCTTCGCCTGGGCGCCGGGGCCCTTGGCGGGTTCCTTGCCGCAGGCGACGAGGGCCGAGGCGATGGCTAGAACGAGTAGTGGTTTGCGCAGCATGTTGGTGTTCTCCGGAAATGGACTCGGTAAGCTTGTTTTTTTAAAAATACGAATAGATACGGCCAGTGCGCAGTATTCAGTAGGGGCCGCCCGAACTCAATAGACGAACCTGCGACTTGCGGAATTCGTGGGATGAAATGCGTTTTTTGGCGATGAGCTGCATTCCAGCCCGGATGAAACGTCCCCATTTTTGGACGGATCGCGGACGGGCGGACGTCCGCCGGCCACCTTCCCCGCCCCTGTCTCCTCCCGCCGGCGCCTTAGAAGGCCGCGGCGGCCGGTCCACCCAGGACCGTATTGATCAGGAAACCCATGCCGATGCCGGTGACGATGCCGCCGGCGATCTCGACCAGGGTATGGCCCATGCGCTCGCGCAGGATCACGTAGTCTTCCTTGCCGTCATGCAGGCGGTTCAGGGTGACCGCATGGCGCCCGACGTGCTGGCGCAGGCTGTTCGCATCGATCATCACGATGAAGGCCAGGGTCACGGCGACCCCGAACGCAGGATGGCCCATCCCCTCGCGCAGGGCGATCAGGGTGGCCATGCTGGTCACGACGGCACTGTGGTTGCTTGGAAAGCCCCCATTGCCGACCAGGTTGAAAGCCCAGCGGCGCTGGCGCACGCTGGTGATGAGAAACTTGATCGGGCCGACCATCATCCAGGTCAGGACCGGGGTTACGAGGTAGATAAATTCCATAAAGCGCCTAATTAGAAGAATGCCGGGCGGAATTATCTCAGAAGCATGCCTCTCCGGGGACCTTCCGATGCGCCCCCGCTGTGTCCAGAGCGGTAATATTCCTCCACTCGACCAAGACAAGCAAGGGGGCGGTATGCGGCATTTCCGGTTGTCCATCGCGGTTACCGTGGTCCTGATGGCCCTGGCGGGCTGGTGGGGCTACGAGCACAAGGGGGTGGCGGGGATGTTCCAGGCCTTGTGGATCACCGCGGTGCTGGGTGTGCTGGAAGTGTCGCTTTCTTTCGACAACGCGGTGGTCAACGCCTCCGTCCTGCGCCATTGGAACGAGTTCTGGCGCAAGCTGTTCCTGACCGTGGGCATCCTGGTGGCCGTGTTCGGCATGCGCCTGCTCTTCCCCCTGGTGATCGTGGCGGTCGCCACCGGCCTCGGGCTGGTGGACGTCTGGCACATGGCGATCAACACCCCGCTCGAGTATTCGCGCCACCTGACCGAGCGGCACGCCGAGGTGGCTGCCTTCGGCGGCGCCTTCCTGGCCCTGGTTTTCCTGAACTTCCTGTTCGACGAGGAAAAGGAGCTGCACTGGCTCGGCTGGATCGAGGAAAAGGTGGGTAAATACGGCACCGAGGGGCTGGCGGTCATGATTACCCTGCTGGGGGTGTTCTTCGCCATGAGCCTGATGCCGCCCCCGCGCAAGCTGCCGGTCCTGATCGCGGGCGTGGTCGGGGTCCTGATCTACATCGGCGTCCAGTGGCTCAGCGGCCTGCTCGAGAAAGAGGAGGAAGACCCGACGGTGGGCGCCATGATCTCGCAGGGCAGCATCGGCGGCTTCCTCTACCTGGAAGTGCTGGACGCCTCGTTCAGCTTCGACGGCGTGATCGGCGCCTTCGCCATCACCAACGACGTGGTCATCATTATGCTGGGCCTGGCGATCGGCGCCATGTTCGTGCGTTCGATGACGGTCTTCCTCGTGTATAAGGGAACCCTGCAGGAATTCGTGTTCCTGGAACACGGCGCGCACTACGCGATCGGCATCCTGGCGCTGATCATGTTCGCCAGCGTCCACTACCACATTCCCGAGTGGTTCACGGGCTTGTCGGGGCTGGCCTTCATCCTGGTATCGGTCTGGTCCTCGGTGCGCTACCGGCGGCGCATGGAAGCCAAGGAACACAAGCATCCCGAACTTGCCGATACATAAGCCAGTACATCGGCTGATACATAGCCGATTTGGCTTGGCGGCCCAGCCGTGGCAGAATGGCGCTGCCATCCTGACAACGTTCGATTCTCAATGCCCACGACCATGCCCAAGCGCGCCCTTGCCCTCCTGCTGTCCGCCATCGCCACCGTGCTGGTGCTGTTCGCGCTGTATACCTGGTTCACCCTGAGCTGGTCGTATTCCGAGGGAGAACGGGCGGGCTACCTGCAGAAATTCTCCAAGAAGGGCTGGCTGTGCAAGACCTGGGAAGGCGAGATCCTGCTGTCGAGCATGCCGGGCGCGATTCCGGAGCGCTTCGCCTTTACGGTGCGCGACGAGAGCCTGGTCAAGCAGCTGCAGTCGAGCATGGGACAGCGGGTGCAGATCAGCTACGAGCAGCACAAGGGCGTACCGACCAGCTGCTTTGGCGAGACCGAGTATTACGTGGAGAAGGTGGCGACGGGGCCGGTGAATCCGGTGGCGCCGAGCGATGCGCCGGCGGGGATGTAAATACCGAAGCGACCGACCGCCTCATATCGGCCGGCGACGATGACACGTCATTCCGGCGCAGGTCGGAATCCAAGTCGTACGCCCACCATTTACTCCAAACGCAGCCAAGACGCTGGCAAACCTGAATTCCGGCCTGCGCTGGAATGACGGTCTTGAAGCTAAGGGCTGAGCGACGCGCTCGACGGTCTTTCCGCTAGCGCCCTGGCCTAGCGATCATCCCTGCTGCGCTGCTGCAGAATCGCCTCCGCCAGCCGCGTCGCCGCTTCCGCCGCCGACGAGCCCGCCGACGGCTGCTTCAGCCTGCCCAGCACCTCGCGCGTCAGGTCGGCCGACACCGAGCGGTAGCTTGCCTCCTGCTTGTGCTCGCCGATGGTGCGCTGGGTCGCGGCCAGCTCGGCCGCCTGTTCTTCCTGGTGCCGGCTTTCCAGATTCAGCAAATGCTTGCGCGCGTCCGCCATCTGCCGGGTCGCCTGGGCCGCCTTGCGCTGCATCTCGGCGTGGGCCTGGGCGTGTTCCAGCAGGGCGCGCTGGGCTTCGCGCTTCTCGATTGCCGCCTGCACGGCCGCCTGCTCGGCCAGCTCGCGCTCGCGCGCCAGGCGCGCCTGCTCTTCCTCGGCCGCCGCGCGCGCCTGCGCGGCCTGGGCCGCGGCGTGTTCGGAGGCCAGGCGCGCCGCCGCCGCCTCGTTGGCGCGGGTGTCGGCCGCCG
>NZ_JAGPWC010000041.1 GCF_018119405.1 Massilia sp. ST3
GGGGGGTTTTTTTTTTTTGGGCTGCGCGACGAACTTGGGCCCCGGCCTGCGCGGGGACGACGGTCTTTGGGCTGAAGGTGAACTCAAACGACGTCATCCCGGCGAAGGCCGGGATCCAAGTTTGCTTGCGCAGCCAACAACATTTTCCCCTCCCGCTATAATCGAACATCCCGCCATTCGAAGGATCCCCCGATGACCGCCCAGCTCCCCGCCGACCTGCACTGCCCCCGCATCACCACCCGCGAAGGCGGCCCGGAACTGTCGCGCATCGTGGCCGGCATGTGGCGCATGACGGAATGGGACATGATGGTCGAGCAGCGCGTGGGCTTCATCGAGCAGTGCATCGCCATGGGCGTGACCACCTTCGACCACGCCGACATCTACGGCGGCTACGGCGTCGAAGGCCTGTTCGGCGAAGCCTTGCGCGCCCAGCCCTCGCTGCGCGACCGCATCGAACTGGTGAGCAAGTGCGGCATCAAGCTGATCTCGCCCGCGCGCCCGGAACACACGATCCAGCACTACGACACCAGCGCGGCGCACATCGTCGCCTCCGCCGAGGAATCCCTGCGCCAGCTGCACACCGACCGCCTCGACCTGCTCCTGATCCACCGTCCGGACCCGCTGATGGACTTCGACGAGATCGCCGAAGCCTTTACCCGCCTGAAGCAAGACGGCAAGGTGCTGCACTTCGGCGTGTCGAACTTCACGCGCCACCAGTTCGAATGCCTGAACCGCCGCATCCCGCTGGCCACCAACCAGGTCGAATTCTCGCCGCTGTATACCGCGCCGATGTTCGACGAAACCTTCGACGGCCTGCAAGACCTGGGCATCGCCCCGATGGCCTGGTCGCCGCTGGGCGGCGGGCGCCTGTTCAATGCGGGCGACGCCGGCGCCGAGAACCTGCGCCTGGTGATCAAGGAAGTCGCCGACCGCCTGCGCCAGCCCTTCGCCAGCGTGGTGTTCGCGTGGATCATGCAGCTGCCGAGCCGTCCGGTTCCGCTGACCGGCACCGGGCGCCTGGAAGCGATCAAGGTGGCGGTGGCCGGCGCCGGCTTCAGCCTGGCGCGCGAAGACTGGTTCCGCATCCTGCGCGCGGCGCGCGGCCACGAGGTGGCCTGAGATGGCGGAAGGCCAGCTGAAGATCGTGGAAGGCCGGGCCCTGAGCGGCCAGCAGAAGAAGGACCTGCTCAACCGCCTGGCCCGCATCGAAGGCCAGCTGCGCGGCGTGCAGAAGCTGATCGCGCTGGCCGACGAACCCTCGGATTGCGACGCGGTCGCCCAGCAGATGGCGGCGGCGCGCAAGGCCCTGGACCGCTCCTTCGTCCAGCTGCTCACCGCCTCCATCCTGACCCAGACCGGCGAAGCGGGCGACCTCGAGGAAGCGCGCGCGCGGGCCGCCCACCTGGCGGCGATGCTGGATAAATTTGCCTAGCCTAATCCTCGTAGACCTTCGGCGGTGCGACGCCGGTCCAGCCGGTCTTCCAGCCGATGTTCAACAGCAGCGTGGCGCACACGTAGAGCAGGAAGAACAGCACGAAGAAGCGCGTCTGCAGCAGCGCCAGCAGCACCGCGCACACGGCCAGCAGGCCGATCATCACCTTGCCTTTCGGGTGCTTGGAACTGGGGAAGCGGATGGTTGACACCATCAGCGCGCCCACCGCCACCATCAGGCCCGCGATCAAAAAGGCTTGGGTCATCGAGGTAGCCGGATCGGGCCAGGCCACCACCACCGAGGCCACGCAGGCCGCGCCGGCGGTGATCGGCATGCCGACGAAATAGCGCGGGTCGGTGCGACCGTGGCTGATGTTGAAACGCGCCAGGCGCAGCGCGCCGCAGGTGACGAACACGAAGCAGGCCAGGCCGCCCATGCGCACCAGGGTAGGGTGCGCGACGCTCATCTGGGCAAAGCCGTAGCAGTACAGCAGCAGGCCCGGGGCGCAGCCGAAGTTCATCACGTCGGCGATCGAATCGAGCTGCACCCCGAAGCTGGACTGGGTATTGGTGGCGCGCGCCACGAAGCCGTCCAGCGCGTCGAACACGCCGGCCAGCACCAGCAGGATCGCCGCCAGGCGGTAGTCCGCCGGGTTGCCGATATGCGCATTGTCGACCGAGATCACGATGCTGCCGAAACCGCAGGCGATCGAGAGCAGGGTCACGAAACTGGGCAGGGCGAACTTGGCGCGCGCGAGGCGCTGCTGGCGGGTGGGGTTCAAGTTAGTGGCTCGGCAAGAGAATTGATGCCTTATTCTACAGGGAGCAAAATAAGATTGTGGCAGAGACGCCGCCACCCCGTCACAAAGGACCGATTTGCCCTAGAATGTCGCATCGTTGCTGTGTATTGACAGGAGTTGCAAGATGAGCTATGTGCCTGGCTGGCGGACAATTGTTGCGGCATTGGGCGCCGCGCTGGCCCTCGCCGCGTGCGGCGGTGGTGGCAGCGACAGCCCTGCGGCGGCCACGCCTTCCGCAACCGGCTCCGTCGCGCCCCCGCCGAGCGGCACGGCCATCCCGCCGGTGGCGGATGCCTCCGCGCCCACCCTGAGCGGCAACATCGCCGCCGACGGGCGCAACTGGATCAATTACCGCCGCGCCCAGGCCGGCGTACCGGCCGTGGCCGAGAACGCCCAGATCAACGCCGCGGCGCTCGGCCACTCCGAATACCTGCGCGTCAATAACCTGATGAGCCACGACCAGGTGCCCGGCCGCCAGGGCTTCACCGGCGCCACGCTGGCGGACCGCCTGGCCGCGGCCGGCTATACCTTGCCCACCAACGGCGGCTATGCCTACGGCGAGATCATCTCGGGCACTACCAACCGCTCGGGCTTCTACATGGCCGAGGAACTGATCACCGCGATCTACCATCGCTTCGTGATGTTCGAACCGATGTTCAAGGAAATCGGCACCGGCGCGGCGACGTCGTCGAGCGGCTACAACTACTTCACCGCGGACTTCGGTGCGCGCGGCGGCTACGGCCCCGGCATCGCGCGCGGGACGATCGTGACCTGGCCCTTCAACGGCCAGGCGCAGGTGACGCCGAACTTCTACAGCGACACCGAGGCGCCGGATCCGGTCCCGAGCCAGAACGAAGTAGGCTATCCTATCAGCGTGCACACCAACCTCGATGCCTCGCTCACGGTACAGAGCTTCACCGTGCGTCCGCGCGGCGGCGCCAACCTGACAACCCAGCGGGTCGACCCATCCGGCGGCCAGAAGACCGCCGCCGCCATCGTCCCCCTGCAGCCGCTGAAAGGCGGTACGACCTATGAGGTCAGCTTCTCCGGCGCCGTCAACGGCGCGCCGGTGACGCGCGAGTGGTCGTTCACGACGCGCTGATGCTGGAAACGCACCCACGACAGGCCAGGCAGGAAGCCCCCGGCCAGGCACTCGACCTGGCGGCCGGCCTCGAGCGGGTCATGGGCGACCGCGCCATGCACCTGCGGGTGCTCGGGCGCTTCCGCACCGACTACCGCGACACCATCCTGCGCCTGCGCCAGGCACTGCTGGCCGGCGACGCCGTGCTGGCGCAGCGCATCACCCACACCCTCAAGGGTGCCGCCGCCATGATCGAGGCGCGCAGGCTGCGCCAGCTGGCGCTCGACACCGAACTCGCCGTGCGCGCACAAGGCAATGCGGACGCGGTCCTGACCGGCGAACTGGAAGCGGAACTGGCGCGCGTGCTGGCCGAGGTCGACGCAGTGTTGGCCGCGCCGCCAGCGGCTGCCGGCGCGCACGGCACCGGCGCAGCCAGCAGCGGCGAGCTGGCCAGCCTGCGCGCCATGCTCGACATCGGCGACGGCGCCGTCCCCGCCCTGCTCGAAGCGCGCCGCGGCGCCTTCCTCGCGGCCCTGGGCGCCGAGCGCATGCGCCGGCTCGACGCCGCGGTCAGCAGCTTCGACTTCGAACGCGCACTGGCAGTACTGGAAGAATAGAGAGCGCCTAACAAAACTTTCAGGGCAAGGGATGCGGCCCTCCGACGCGGAGTCGAAGACAGTACGACTGTACGGCGAGACGACGCAACGCAGCCATGGAGGTTTTGTAAGGCGCTCTAAAGGCGGGAACTGAAGCGTCCGCGCGCTGGATGCGTCAGCGCGTGTACTCCGCTTCCTCGTCGAAGGAATCGGCGCAGGTCTTGCCGCAGAAACGGCGCACGCTGTCGAGCGGCTTCTCGCAGTACCAGCACGATCCCTTGGCCGGAAGGCTTTGCCGGGAGGGCGCGGCGGCATGCACCACCCCGGCCACGGCGGCCATGGGCGGCTCAGCGGGCAGCCCGTTGTCCGGAAAACTCTCGTGTGTCGTTTCCAAGATCCACCCCCTAACACGGCTGCCTGAAGTGTAAAAAAGATTACTTCAGTGGAATACCGTGTGCATGAGAAAGCTCAATCAGCCGGACACAGTGTGCGCCCAATGCCGAAGCTGCGCAATCCTGTGCTTATCGACAGGCTTGGTTTTGAGCATCATCGCAACAGTTTCCCTGCATCGTGCTCAGCGCGCCGGTTCGAGCGTGACCAGCAGGCCGCGCCGCGTGGTCTGGATGCGGGTCGGCACGAACTGCACACCGGCATAGCGCAAGTCGTCCATGTTGAAGGAGTAGACAGGAATATCGCGCGCCAGCATGCCGATCATGCCATTGGCGACGTTCGCAACCTGGCGTTCGGCCAGGCCGCTGCCGGCGCCGAAATCGAGGCGTTCCACACGCGGCTCGGCCATCATCACTGCTGAACGACCGGGGTCGACGAACAGGCGCCCGGAAAACGCCAGGCTGCCGTTCCAGGATTGGCCGGTGAAGGGCGGGCTGACCGAGGCGTCGAGCGCCAGCGCCACGCGGTCTGTATCGGGGTCGATCGACAGCAGCGGGCGAGAAAGGCGGACGTTGAGCACGTCCAGCATGCGGTTATCGAGCGGGAAGCGGCGCTCCAGGCCAGCCTGCAGCTTGTAGAGCGGCAGTTCGACCTGGCGCGGGCCGGCCAGGTTGGCGCAGGAGGCCAGCATGCCGGACAGGGCCAGCATGCCGGCAAGACGCAAGACGGTTCGGCGGGGAAAAGCGGGGGCCTGGGGCATCGTGGCGGTTCTCCTTGTCGGCATGCGGCAAGCCTAGCACGATTGCCCGGGACTCATTTTCCGATACAGAAGCGGCTGAAGATCACGCCCAGCAAATCGTCTGGCGTAAATTGACCGGTAATGCTGGAGAGCTGGTCCTGCGCCAGGCGCAGCTCCTCGGCGAACAGGTCGAGCGACTGGTCGTCCTGCATCGCGTGCTGGCGCGCCAGCTCCAGGTGCTCGCGCGCGGCGCGCAGGGCGATCAGATGGCGTTCGCGCGCCAGGTAGAGCGATTCGCCGGTCTGCTGCCAGCCGGCGATGCGCAGCAGTTCGGCGCGCAGCAACTCGATGCCGATCTTCTCGTGGGCCGACAGGTACACGTGGGTGGCGTCCGCGCCCTCTTCCTTCGAGGGCTTGTGGCCGGACAGGTCGATCTTGTTCCAGATGCGCACCACCGGCACGCCCTGCGGGAAGGCGGCCACGATCTCCTCGTCGGCCTTGCTCGGCCCCAGGCTGGCGTCGAGCAGGTGCACGATCACGTCGGCCTTGCCGACCTCGCCCCAGGTGCGCTCGATGCCGATCGCCTCCACCACGTCCACGCCTTCGTCCAGCGCCCGGATGCCGGCGGTGTCGATGATGTTCAGCGGGATACCCTCGATCTGGATCGTTTCGCTCACCTTGTCGCGGGTGGTGCCGGCGATCGGGGTGACGATGGCGACGTCGGCGCCGGCCAGGGCGTTCAGCAGCGAGGACTTGCCCACGTTTGGCTGCCCCACCAGCACCACGTTCAGGCCTTCGCGCAGCAGGGCGCCCTGGGCAGCCTGGCGGAACACGTTCTCCAGCGCCTCGATAATGCCGCCCAGCTGGCCGCGCGCGTTCGATTTCTCGAGGAAGTCGATTTCTTCTTCCGGGAAGTCGAGGGTGGCTTCGACCAGCATGCGGAGGTTGATGGTCTGGTCGACCAGCTTGTGCACCACCTGCGAGAAGGCGCCGGACAGTGACTGCGAGGCCGACTTGGCGGCGGCTTCGGTAGAGGCGTCGATCAGGTCGGCCACGGCTTCGGCCTGGGCCAGGTCGAGCTTGTCGTTCAGGAAGGCGCGGCGGGTGAATTCGCCCGGCTCGGCCAGGCGCAGGCCGTGTTCGGCGCCCGCTTCCAGCACGCGCTGCAGCAGCATCTGCAGCACGACCGGGCCGCCGTGGCCTTGCAGTTCGAGCACGTCTTCACCGGTGTAGGAATGCGGGCCCTTGAAGTAGAGGGCAATGCCCTGGTCGATCACGGCGCCGCCCGCATCCTTGAAGGGGATGTAGGTGGCGTGGCGCGGGGCGAGTGTCGTACCGGGGAACAGGGCGTCGATCAGCGCGGCCAGCGACTTGCCGGAGGCGCGCACGACGCCGATGCCGCCGCGGCCGGGGGCGGTGGCGATGGCGGCGATGGGGGAGGTGTCGAGTTTCATGGGGGGATTGTAAGGGATTCGAGCGTTAGTGGTCTGCGTGGGAACTTGGGTCCCCGCCTTCGCGGGGATGACGTTCTAAAGTAGCTACATGGCTTGATTACACCACTGCTCTAAGCACGTCATCCCCGCGCAGGCGGGACCCAAGTCCGCAGCGCACCGACGGCGCATAAAAAAACCCGCGCATTCGCGCGGGTTTTTCCGGAAGGACGAACGAATTACTTCGCGCCCTCGAACTTCTTGGTAATCACCCACTGCTGCGCGATCGACAGGATGTTGTTGACCACCCAGTACAGCACCAGTCCCGACGGGAAGAAGAAGAAGATGACCGAGAACGCCAGCGGCATGAACAGCATCATCTTCGCCTGCACCGGATCGGTCGGCTGCGGGTTGAGCTTGGTGGTGATGTACATCGACACCGCGTACAGGATCGGCAGGATGAAGTACGGGTCCGGCTGGGTCAGGTCCTGGATCCAGCCGATCCACGGCGCGCCGCGCATCTCGACCGAAGCCTGCAGCACCCAGTACAGGGCGAAGAACACCGGCATCTGCACCAGGATCGGCAGGCAGCCGCCCAGCGGATTGATCTTCTCGGCCTTGTACAGCTCCATGGTGGCCTGCTGCATCTTCATCGGGTCGTTCTTGTACCGCTCGCGGATCGCCTGCATCTTCGGCGTCACCACGCGCATCTTCGCCATGCTGCGGTAGCCGGCGGCCGACAGCGGGAAGAAGGCCAGCTTGATCAGGATGGTCAGGGCCACGATGGTCCAGCCCCAGTTACCCAGCAGCGAGTGCAGCTGGTCCATCACCCAGAAGATCGGCTTGGCGATCACGGTCAGCATGCCGTAGTCCTTCACCAGCTCCAGGCCTGGGGCGATGCCTTCCAGGGTCTTCTCGTCCTGCGGGCCCGAGTACAGGCGGGTGTCGGTCGACACGGTCGCGCCCGGCGCCACGGTGCCCAGCGGCTGCACGGTGCCGATCGCGTACAGGTTGGTGGCGATCTTCTTGGTGTAGATGTCGCGCTGCACCTTGTCGGCCGGGATGAAGGCCGAGACGAAGAAGTGCTGCGAGATCGCGACCCAGCCGTTATCGGCCTTGGCCGAGTGCTCGGCCTTGTTCTTCTCGATTTCCTCGAAGGTCAGCTTCTGGTACTTGTCGGCGTCGGTGTACAGGGTCGGGCCGGTGTAGCTCGACATGAACCACGAATCGTTGGCCGGCTTGTTGCCGTCATGCTGGAGCTGCAGGTAGAGCGAAGGCTGGACCGGCGCGGCGCCGACGTTGGTCACGTCGTGGCGGATGCCGACCACGTAGTCGCCCTTGCGGAAGGTGAAGGTCTTGGTCAGGCGCACGCCGCCCTGCTCCGCATCCATCACCAGCTGGACCTGGTTGCCGCCATTCAGCGTACGCACGCCCGGACGGACGGTGAACACGGTGTTGTGGTTCGGCAGGACGCCGGCGGCGCTGTTGCCGATCAGGCCGGTCTGGCCCAGGTAGACGTTGTTGCCGCTGACGTCGAACAGGACCTGGTTCTTGGTCTTGTCGAAGTGGTCCGGATAGTGCAGCAGTTCCAGGCGCTTGATGACGCCGCCGGCGCTGTCGATGTTGACCTTCACCACGTCGGTGGTGATGGTGACGATCTGGCTGACCGGGGCGGCGGGCGCGGCCGGCGCGGCGCCTGCGACGGCGGGCGTACCCGGCACGGCGGTGCTGCCTGGCTGGGCGGCGACCGGCACATCGGACGGCTTGGCCGGCTGCTGGGCGACCTTGGCCGGCGGCGCCGGCGAGAACAGCGACTGTTTACCGTTGGCCACCATCCAGTTGTTCCAGAGAACAATCAGGGAAATGGCGAACACGATCCACAGGATGGTACGTTTATTGAGTTCCATTTGGGGGTCTAGTCAGGAATGATGACAGCCTTTGGGGGCTGGGGAAGAATCCTTGGTGCGCACGGGCGGCACCAGGTCGACGCCACCCGCATTCCACGGATGGCAGCGGCACACGCGGCGCGCGGCCAGCAGCGAACCGCGCGCCGCGCCATGGGTGCGCAGCGCTTCGATCGCGTAATTCGAGCAGGTCGGGTAGAAACGGCATTTCTGCCCGAGCATCGGGGACAGCAGCAGCTGGTAGCCGCGGAGCAACCAGACAAGCAGCGTCTTCATGATGAAGGCTGGGCAGGGTTACCGGCGCCGCGGCGCGGACGCTGCGAAGCGAACAGGCGCGCCAGTTCGGCGCGCAGCTCGGTCTTGAGGGCGCGCGTGGTGGCGGGGCCGTCCTTGCTGTTGACCGGGCGCGACAGGCGCACGATGCAATCGACCGCCTGGAGTTCGCTGCTGCGGAACAGTTCGCGCGTGACGCGCTTGATCGTGTTGCGCGTTACCGCGCGCGGGGCGAAACGCTTGGCCGCGACGACGCCCAGCCGCGCATGCGGCAGCGTATTGGGGCGGGTATAGAGGACGAAATGCGCGGATTTTTGTGCCGGCCGCAAACGAAAAACGGATGAAAATTCATCCGTTTTAACGATGCGCCGAGCGCGCGCGAAGTCGTGTGAACCTTCGCCTGTCATGGCCAACCGCGTCGCTCTGCGGCGTGCCGGCTTAGACGACTGCCAGGCGCTTGCGGCCCTTGGCGCGGCGGGCGTTCAGAACCTGACGGCCACCACGGGTAGCCATACGTGCGCGGAAGCCGTGCGTGCGCTTGCGACGAACGACGGAAGGTTGGTAAGTACGTTTCATGGTGGTCTCGCTTAAAGCAAAAGAAATTGCAAAATCGGGTCTGACGTCTCGTCGTCAGGATTCGGCGCCAATGACAGTTCGCAGATGTTAAGCCAGCGTCAGCCACAGCAGATACTCTTCGCCCGGGCTGCATCCGCTGTTGAATTGACAGCTAGACATGGTGACCGGGCGGGGAACCCTGAATTAGACCCTAGTTCTGGCCCGGCTGTCAAGGCGGCTGTTGTTTCGCAAGCAGCTTCCCGGTTTATCCGGCCGCCCTCCTCGGGTGCTCCACCAAGCCCGCTTTCGGTTGAAAATAGTCGACACAACCTGTGGATAACTACGGAAGAGACAGGTAAAATAGCGTGTTACGTATCAATTAGCGAAGTATGGAAAACTTTTGGCAGACCTGTTCCGCGCAGCTGGAGCTCGAATTGACGCCCCAGCAATACAGTGCGTGGATCAAACCGCTGGTCGCCCTCGACTACGAAGACGGCAAGCTGCGCATCGCCGCGCCCAACCGCTTCAAGCTCGACTGGGTAAAGACGCAGTTCGCCACCCGCATCACCGAGCTCGCCGCCCAGTACTGGGAAGCGCCGGTGGAGGTGCAGTTCGTGCTCGACCCGAAGACCAATCCGGCCCGCAAGCCGGCGGCGCCGATCGCCCCTACTTCCGACGGCGCGGCGCCGGGCACCGGCCTGCTGCGCCCTGCCCCGGTCGGCCAGGAGAACCAGACCCAGAACCTGAACATCGCCAACTCGCCCAAGCGCGAGCAAAGCCGGATCAACACCGAGCTGACGTTCGACAGCTTCGTGACCGGTAAGGCCAACCAGCTGGCGCGCGCCGCCGCGATCCAGGTCGCCAACAACCCGGGCATCTCGTACAACCCGCTGTTCTTCTACGGCGGCGTCGGCCTGGGTAAAACCCACCTGATCCATGCGATCGGCAACCAGGTCATGGCCGACCAGCCGGGCGCGCGCATCCGCTACATCCATGCCGAGCAGTACGTGCGCGACGTCGTCACCGCCTACCAGCGCAAGGGCTTCGACGACTTCAAGCACTACTACCACTCGCTCGACATGCTCCTGATCGACGATATTCAATTCTTCGGCGGCAAGAGCCGTACGCAGGAAGAATTCTTCTATGCGTTCGAGGCGCTGATCGCGGCCAAGAAGCAGATCATTATCACCTCGGATACCTATCCGAAGGAAATCACGGGCATGGACGACCGCCTGATCTCGCGCTTCGACTCGGGCCTGACGGTGGCGATCGAGCCGCCGGAACTCGAGATGCGCGTGGCGATCCTGCTCAAGAAGGCGCAGTCCGAGGGTGTGACCCTGAACGACGACGTGGCCTTCTTCGTGGCCAAGCACCTCCGTTCCAACGTGCGCGAACTCGAAGGCGCACTGCGCAAGATCCTGGCCTACTCGCGCTTCCACGGCAAGGACATCACCATCGACGTGGTGAAGGAAGCCCTGAAGGACCTGCTGTCGGTGCAGAACCGCCAGATCTCGGTGGAGAACATCCAGAAGACGGTCGCGGACTTCTTCAACATCAAGGTCGCGGACATGTATTCCAAGCGCCGCCCGGCGAACATCGCCCGGCCGCGCCAGATCGCCATGTACCTGGCCAAGGAACTGACGCAGAAGAGCCTGCCGGAAATCGGCGAGCTGTTCGGCGGCCGCGACCACACCACCGTGCTGCACGCGGTGCGCAAGATCGCCCAGGACCGCCAGAAGAACGCGGAATGCAACCACGAACTGCACGTGCTGGAACAGACCCTCAAAGGGTAAAACGCCTCCCTGGGCCCGGGGTTTGTGTTTAAACCGGGCAATGGCAAAATAGTGCATTAGCAATAAATCACCAAAAACAACTCATTCGAGGATAACTATGCAATTGGTCAAATCCACCCGAGATACGCTTCTCCGGCCACTGCAGATCGTGAGCGGTATTGTCGAGCGTCGGCACACTATGCCGATTCTGGCCAATATCCTCATTCGCAAGAACGGCGAAAGCGTGTCCTTCCTGTCGACCGACACCGAAGTCCAGATCACCACGCTGGCCAACATCGGTTCGGGCGACGAGGTGACGGGCACGACCGTGGCTGCGCGCAAGCTGCTCGACATCCTGCGCGCGCTGCCGGAATCGGGCGACGTGACCATGACCCTGCAGAACAAGCGCCTGGCCGTCCAGAGCGGCAAGTCGCGCTTCGCCCTGCAGACCCTGGCGGCCGAGGAATTCCCGACCGTGTCGGTGGCCGACAGCTACAACGCCTCGGTGACCCTGCCGCAGAAGACCCTGAAGCACCTGTTCAACATGGTGCACTTCTCGATGGCCCAGCAGGACATCCGCTACTACCTGAACGGCCTGCTGCTGGTCCTGGACGGCAACAACATCATCGCCGTGGCCACCGACGGCCACCGCCTGGCCTTCTGCCAGGTGGAGTCGGAGCAGTCCTTCGAGCGCCAGGAAGTGATCATCCCGCGCAAGACCATCATCGAACTGCAGCGCCTGCTGGAAGAAAGCGACGAGGAAGTGCGCCTGGATATCGCGGCCTCGCAGGTCAAGCTGACCTTCGCCGACATCGAGCTGGTCTCGAAGCTGGTAGAGGGCAAGTTCCCTGACTACACCCGCGTGATCCCGAAGGGCTACAAGAACGACTTCACGATCAGCCGCGACGAGCTGCTGCGTTCGCTGCAGCGCGCCGCGATCATGACCAGCGACAAGTTCAAGGGTGTGCGCTGCATCATCACCCCGGGCAGCATGAAGATCAGCTCGACCAACGCCGACCAGGAAGAGGCGGTGGAAGAACTCGAGATCGACTACGGCGGCGACGCGATCGACATCGGCTTCAACGTCACCTACCTGCTCGACGTGCTGAACAACCTGAAGTGCGACCAGGTGAACATCGCCCTGGGCGACTCGAACTCGTCGGCGCTGATTTCGATTCCCGACAATGGCGACTTCAAGTATGTCGTCATGCCGATGCGTATTTAAGTAGCACCATCGGCCGAGACACATTGTTACCTCGTCGTTCCGGCGCAGGCCGGAACCCAAGTTTGCCAGTGTTCACGCAAACTTGGTTCCCGGCCTGCGTCGGGATGACGGTTCAAGCTGTAGCGCTCAAAAAGACTGCAGCTTGAATCACCCGTTTTATAGAAAGCAGTCCATGTCCGAGAATACCCAAGCACAAATGTCCTCCGCCCCGCAGGGCGATGAATACGGCGCCTCCTCGATCCAGATCCTGGAAGGCCTGGAAGCGGTCCGCAAGCGTCCGGGCATGTACATTGGCGACACCTCGGACGGCACCGGTTTGCACCACCTCGTGTTCGAGGTGCTGGACAACTCGATCGACGAGGCGCTGGCCGGTTTCTGCTCCGAGATCCACGTCACCATCCACTCCGACAACTCGATCTCCATCACCGACAACGGCCGCGGCATCCCGACCGGCATCAAGATGGACGACAAGCACGAGCCGAAGCGCTCGGCGACCGAAATCGCCCTGACCGAGCTGCACGCCGGCGGCAAGTTCAACCAGAACGCCTATAAGGTGTCGGGCGGCCTGCACGGCGTCGGCGTGTCCTGCGTGAACGCGCTGTCGAAGCTGCTGCGCGTGACCGTGCGCCAGAACGGCAAGGTGCACCAGCTGGAGTTCTCGCGCGGCGTGCCGATGGACCGCCTGATCGAGGTCGTCGACGGCGTCGAAGTGTCCCCGATGAAGATCATCGGCGAGACCGACAAGCGCGGCACCGAAGTGCATTTCTGGGCCGACGAGGAAATCTTCACGACCGTCGAGTACCACTACGAGATCCTGTCGAAGCGCATCCGCGAGCTGTCCTTCCTGAACAACGGCGTCAACATCAAGCTGAGCGACCAGCGCACCGGCAAGGAAGAAGTCTTCGCCTTCGAAGGCGGCACCCGCGGCTTCGTCGAGTACATCAACAAGGCCAAGAGCGTCCTGCACCCGACCGTGTTCCAGGCGACCGGCGACCGCCTGTCGGACCAGGGCACCAACATCTCGGTGGACGTGTCGATGCAGTGGAACGACGCCTACAACGAGCAGGTGCTGTGCTTCACCAACAACATCCCGCAGCGCGACGGCGGCACCCACCTGACCGGCCTGCGCGCGGCAATGACGCGCGTGATCAACAAGTACATCGACGAGAACGATTTCGCCAAGAAGGCCAAGGTCGAGATCTCGGGCGACGACATGCGCGAAGGCCTGACCTGCGTGCTGTCGGTGAAGGTGCCCGAGCCGAAATTCTCGTCGCAGACCAAGGACAAGCTGGTGTCCTCGGAAGTGCGCGGCCCGGTCGAGGAGATCGTGGCCAAGACGCTGACCGACTTCCTGATGGAGAAGCCGAACGACGCCAAGATCATCTGCGGCAAGATCGTCGAAGCGGCGCGTGCCCGCGAAGCGGCGCGCAAGGCGCGCGACCTGACCCGCCGCAAGGGCGTGATGGACGGCCTGGGCCTGTCCTCGAAGCTGGCCGACTGCCAGGAACGCGACCCGGCGCTGGCCGAACTCTACATCGTCGAGGGTGACTCGGCAGGCGGCTCGGCCAAGCAGGGCCGCGACCGTAAGTTCCAGGCCATCCTGCCGCTGCGCGGCAAGGTGCTGAACGTGGAAAAGGCGCGCTTCGAGAAGATGCTGTCGTCGGAGCAGATCACCACCCTGATCGCGACCCTCGGCACCTCGATCGGCCCGGACGAATTCAACGTCGACAAGCTGCGCTACCACCGCATCATCATCATGACCGACGCGGACGTCGACGGCGCCCACATCCGTACCCTGCTGCTGACCCTGTTCTACCGCCAGATGCCGCAACTGGTCGAGCGCGGCCACATCTACATCGCGCAGCCGCCGCTGTACAAGGTCAAGGCCGGCCGCGACGAGCGCTACCTGAAGGACGACACCGAGGAAGCCAGTTACATGATGACGGTGGCGCTGAACGGCGCCTCCTTGATCCCGCGCGACGGCGCCGAGCCGATCAACGGCGAAGCCCTGGGCGAACTGGTGCGCCAGTACAACCTGGCCAACGCCATCATGATGCGCCTGACCCGCGTGATCGACCGCGCCGCGCTGACCGCGATCATGAGCGGCGTGACCCTGGACATGAGCTCGCTCGAGAACGCCGAAGCCTCGGCCCGCGCGATGGAAGCCGCGATCAAGGACCCGGCCGTCAAGGTCGTGGTGCGGTCGGACGAGCTGTCCGAGAAGTACGCGCTGCGCATCGAGCGGATGCGCCACGGTAACGTGCAAGTCACCGCCATCGACGCCGACTTCGTGCAGAGCAATGACTACGCGGTGCTGGCCAACGCCGCCGCGACCTTCCAGGGCCTGATGGGCGAAGGCGCCATCATGCGCCGCGGCGAAGGCGAGAAGATGAAGGAATTCGCGGTGCGCGAGTTCCACGAGGCGATGATCTGGCTGCGCGAAGAAGCCGAGCGCGGCGTCAGCAAGCAGCGCTACAAGGGTCTGGGCGAGATGAATCCGGAACAGCTGTGGGAAACCACGATGGACCCGACCGTGCGCCGCCTGCTCAAGGTGCAGATCGAAGACGCGATTGCGGCGGACCAGATCTTCACCACCCTGATGGGCGATGAGGTGGAACCGCGTCGTAACTTCATCGAGAGTAACGCGCTGCAGGCGGGGAACATCGACGTCTGATCTCCTGCCGCGCAGGTCCTGGCAATGGCTCCTTCGGGAGCCATTGTCGTTTCTGCTTCAAGATCAGTCCTGCTCGGGAATCGGCCTGGTCACCAGGAACAGATAGGACATGGCGCCAAGGAAGGCGATGCCGGCACCAGTCAGCAGGGCCGGCACGAAAGACCAGGTCTGGGCGATGTAGCCGGTGAGGATGGGCGCCATCGCGCCGCCCAGGAAGCCGCCAAAGTTCTGGATCGCGCCGAGCGAGGCGATGCGGCTGCGCGGCGCCACCACCGTGGCCAGCGACCACGAGCAGGCCGACGAGGCGTTGGCGAGGAAGATGACGATCGAGATGCAGGCCACGGCCACGGTATTGCTCTCGACCAGGGCTGCCGGAATCGTGAAGGCGACCATGCCCAGCATGGACGCCACCACCGCATTGCGGCGGCCGGATACCGGCGAGGCCGCGAGTTTCGCAACCCGGTCGGAGGCCCAGCCTGCTATGAGGGCGCCGGCGAAGCCGCAGAAGAAGGGGATCGAGGCCGCCAGGCCGGAATACGCCAGGTCCATGTGGCGCTCGGTGCGCAGGTAGCCCGGCAGCCAGGTCAGGTAGACCCAGTTGAGGTAGACCGAGCCGGAGAAACCGAGCAGCATGCCCCAGGTGGCGCGGTGCTTGAACAGCGCGCCCCAGGAGGACAGGCCCGCCTTCGGCGCCTCCTCGGCGGCCTGGCCGGCGTCGAGGTAGGCGCGTTCTTCGGCCGTGAGCTGATCGCGCACGGGGTCGCGGTACAGCGCCACCCAGACCACGGCCGCCACCAGGCCCATGCCCCCCGTGACGAAGAAGGCCCAGTGCCAGCTGGTCGCGGCGATCAGCGGCGCCAGGCACAGCGGCGCGAGGGCGACGCCCAGGGGCGAGGCGGAATTGAAGATGCCGGTCGGCGTGCCGCGCGAGCGCGGCGGGAACCAGTTGCTGACGACCCGCGCCGCCGCCGGAAATTGCGGCGCCTCGCCGATGCCGAGCACGACCCGCGCGAGCACGAACCAGCCGAAGGTCGACACCAGCCCGCCCGCGGCCTGGGCCAGCGACCAGATGACCAGCCCCATGCCGAGCAGCCAGCGCGGCCCGATCTTGTCGACCAGGGCGCCGACCGGCAGCTGGCACAGGGCATAGCTCCAGGAGAAGGCCGACAGCAGCAGGCCCATCTGGCCCAGCGACAGGCCGAGGTCGGCGCGGATGTACTCATTGGCGACGGCCAGGGTGGCGCGGTCCAGGTAATTGATGACGCCGGTGACCACGAGCAGCGCCAGGGCCAGGGTTTGGCGGCGGCGGATACGCGGCGGCGTGTCTTGATTAGAGGAAATATCGATCATCCCGGGATGCTACCAAAGGCCGGTGCGCAGGGCGAAAGATATTCTTGCCAAGGACAGCATGAGTGTCTTGGCGACAACAGTTCAGGCAGCGGTGGCGCGTTCGATTGCAGTAATGCAAGCCAGCGTTTGGAAGCCGGCTTGCTATAGTAGGTTTCCGCAACCAGCTGGAGCATACGCCCATGCGACTTCGAAAAGCCGCCGTGACGCTTGGAGGAAGCCTGCTTCCCACTCTCGCCGTCGCCTCTCCGGACCTGCAGGCCTCGGCATTCATGGACATCTATGCCTCGCACTGCATCAAGTACCTGCATGATTTCGACGGCTTGCGCCGCCATCTGGGCGCCGCGCCACGGCTGTCTCCCGACAAGGCGGCGGTGTTCCTGAAAGGCTCGCAAGGAAATGCCTGGATGGTGCCCAGCCCGCATGGGCAGTTCATCCTGGTGATCAACCAGGACAAGCAGCTATGCGCGCTGTATGCGAAGACCGTTCCCGCCACCACGGCGCAAGAGCTGTTCGAGAAGGTCGTCAGCACTGCCCCCGCGCCCTTCCGCAGCAAGCAGATGCGCAATACCTCCTCGCCCGGGACGGACGGCGTCACCCTTACCGTGGCATACGAATGGAGCACGGATAGTTCGCCGCGCAAGCCGCTGTTCTCGCTTACCGTGACTACCAGCCCCAAGAGCGTGGCCCAGGGCGTGGCCATCGCCGCCCTTGGACACTAGCGTTCGTACGGCTCTACCAGAGACGGCAATCTCATCTCGTTCACGATAGTCCCGCAGTGTCAGCACGTCGTTCCGGCGAAGGCCGGAACCCAAGTTTTTGTCCGCGTCTCGACAGCTCTAAAAACTTGGGTACCGGCCTTCGCCGGTGCGACGGTCTTATGGCTAAGGGTTGTGACGATCACGCGTAGCCGCGCAGCTCGCGGGCGAAGGAGCGCAGCTGCGGACACATGGCCCTGGTGGCGCGGGCGCACCATCCCGACAAGGCTTCGCGCAACTGGTCCTCGGTGGCGAGCGAGCGCTGCCACAAGGCGGCCAGTTGCTCGCGCAGCGCCTGCACCTGCCGCAGGCGTTCGCTGGTGCCGAGCAAGGCGCCCAGCACCGATTGTTCGTCCGCGTTCAGATAACCGGGATCGCGCGCCAGCAGGCGCAGCGCCATGCGGCGGCTGACGCCGGCCGGCAGCGCGATATTGCGCAGCTCGCGGTGCCAGACCGGCGCCAGGCGGGCCGACAGGGCCGCCATCACGCGCGCCCGGTTGGCCAGCACGGCGCGCAAGGTATGGTCGTCGACCTCCATGTGCCGGTAGCGAATGCGCGGCGCCGCCGGCACCGGCCTCGCCTGCGCTAGGCCAAGCAGCTGCAGGATGCGGATATAGAACCAGCCGGCGTCGAACTCATACCATTTGACGGACATCTTGGCCGAGCTGGCGAAGGTGTGGTGGTTGTTATGCAGCTCTTCGCCGCCGATCAGGAGGCCGATCGGGACGATGTTCGTGGCCGCTTCGGCGCAGTCGAAATTGCGGTAGCCGATGGCATGGCCTGCGCCATTGATGACGCCGGCGGCGAAGATCGGAATCCACAGCATCTGGATGCCCCAGACCGACAGGCCGATCACGCCGAACAGCGCCACGTCGAGAATCAAGAGCACGCCGACGCCCTGCCAGGTCCAGCGGCTGTACAGGTGACGCTCGATCCAGTCGTCCGGACAGCCGGCGGCATAGCGGTCGATCGCGGGCTTGTCGCGGCTGGCAGTGCGATAGAGTTCGGCGCCGCGCAAGAGCACCGTGCGCAGGCCCGCCAGGCGCGGGCTGTGCGGATCGCCTTCGCGCTCGCAGAAGGCGTGGTGCTTGCGGTGGATGGCGACCCACTCGCGCGTGACCATGCCTGTGGTGAGCCAGAGCCAGAAGCGGAAGGCGTGGCTGGCGATGGGATGCAGGGTGAGGGCGCGATGCGCCTGGTGGCGGTGCAGGTAGACGGTGACGGCGATGATGGTGAGATGGGTCGCCAGCAGGGTGTAGACGACGATGCCGACCCAGGACGCGTGGCTGAGTCCGGAATCCAGGAAACGCAACAACTCCGTCATCGCTTTCTCCTCGTGCGGGCCGGCGCGCATTCCCGTGGGCGGACCGCGCCGATCCATGTTACGGTGCCATCAGCTCCAAGCGCCGACAGCGGCCGCATGAAAGGCCAGCGTGATTTCCCAACACTACCGTGGATACGACATCGAGGTGTACTGCCTGCAGAGCGAGGAACGCTATGCCTGGCAGGTCACGATCCTCGACCGCCAGGCGGGCGCCCAGCATGCCCATGCAAGTTCTCCCGGCAGTTGCGCGGGTGCGGCCGAAGCCCAGGACCGCGCCTTCCAGTACGCCCGCGCGTGGGTGGAATTGCACCCTTTGCACTGGCCTTTCGACGGTACCCATTAGATTCATGCGCCTGCCGCGCTGGCGGCGGCCAGGCATCAGTATGCGCGTTTTGCAGGACAGGCGCGCACAACAAACATCCAACAAACACGCGCCATCAATAAGAGTTGCGAGACCGAGACGGTCTCGCGGGATGGCTTAGCGGCGGCGCATCGGCGCGCTGCGCGGTCCGGACGGGCCGCGGTTTTCGATATGGCGGAACACGATGCGGCCCTTGGTCAGGTCGTAGGGCGACAGCTCCAGCGTGACACGATCACCCTGCAGGATGCGGATGTGGTTCTTTTTCATGCGGCCCGAGGTATAGGCAATCATCTTGTGACCATTGTCGAGGTCGACGCGGAAGCGCATCTCGGGCAGGACCTCGGATACCAGGCCATTCATTTCAATCAGTTCTTCTTTTGCCATGCGGTTTCTCCAGTGGCGTTGAGGACCGTGCACGCGCACGTTCCAGGAAATTGCGGAAAAGCGTCGCGAGCCGAAGGTGGTCGCGAAGTGAAAAGGCCTGGCCGGGAGCGCAGGAGGAGGAGAAAGCGCCCGCATGCCGCGGACGTTGTTTCAAATGATGCTGGACAGCTTGTTGCTCGAATGCACGCACGCTGCGGTGCGCGGGAGCTGTCGATAGTACGGCCAGTATAACAGGAATGAATGTTCGCCGCACAAACCCCCATCGCCCATTTATGACAACTGGCTAGGCTCTTCGTGGGTAGCGGTCGAATGTTCGGTCTCGACAGACAGGCTGAGCTCGCTATTGTCTTCGATTATCTTTTCGGGCGGATCGAGCATGTCAGCCAACATGGCGTGCAACTCCTCCGTATCCCACGGCTTGTTCGCATGCTGTTGCCGGTGAATATAAGACATGATTTCCCGGTTTTGCTCGGCAGAGAGCGGCAGGCCATGGAAGGTGGACTGCGGAGACGATTCGATCATGATGACCTCCCTTTCTGGCCAGGGTGGTCAGATACGACCACTATACGCCCGGCATCCGCCCGTGGCGCACGGCAGGCGGCGGCGAAACATGCATTGACAGTCCGTGCAGCCGTGCTACCATTCCGCTCGGGCTGAGCAGGACGCCCACTCTCGCGAAAGCCAGCGCACCTGCCAACGTGGTTCATACGTTCGTTTCAAGGTTCATACCATCCCATCATGGATGCCGCGGCGAGAACGGCATGCACATATGAAAAGGAATCCGGTATGCACTTGCCATCCCATCCAGCGGACTCGTCCGAAACCAACACCAACTTCTTGCGCCGGGTTGCGCGCCTCATGCTGCGCGCGGCGCGCTCGGACCACCCCAGCAAGGCCCTGCCCGTCATCCGCCGCGTGCATGCGGCGCGCGCCGTCCCAGCCGGGCGGATCACTGAGCTCTACCATGCGCGCCAGACCTTGCAGCTCAAGCACATGTTCAGCACCGTCGCCACCGAGCTCGGCTATGACAGCTGGGACGCCTGCAAGCGCGATATCGAGCGCCGCCCTTCCGCGCTGCTCGACCGCTTCCGGCTCGATCTGGGCGCTTTCGGCGACTATGAACACGTGTGGTTCTCCGACGCCCCCGCCGCGCAGGCGTGGCAGCGCGAGCACGGCGGGCGCGTGGTCGTGTACGGCAGCCAAGCAGTGGTGATGTCGACTTGACGCACAGTACGCGTTCTTAGCGCCGGTTGCCCATCTTCGCTTGCGATGGCGCTTCGATCCGCGCTTCATAATGCGCCAGGCGCCGCGTGACAGCGGCATGCCTGGCGTATTTCTTCCTGAGCGCGGCAAGTCGCCGGTCGGTGCCGCGGCAGAACCTGCCGAGTTGGCGCGCGACTTCCTTGGTTCGCTCCACGTCGCCCGGATCGGGTAATTCGCCGCGAAAATGCTCGCAGGTTTCGCGCAAGCCGATGAAAGCCCGGACTTCTTGCGGCAGCGTTTCCGCCGCATGCAGCGAAGACGCCATCAAGAGCATCAGCAAAACGGCAACTTTCATCATCTCGCCTCCCGCATCGGACCGTATTTTCGGATTAAAGTCCGTCCGGCGCCGCCGGGTATTGCGCTAATGCAGACGCGGGCACATCATTCCCGGCTCATTATCGAGCATGCAGATGTTCATTATTGAAGCGCCCTTCTCTACAATCGCGTGGATACCCATCCGATTCGAGGAGGAACATGAAGTCCGCATTGCTCTCAGCCCTGTTCGGCATTCCGATGCTCGCCTTGCCGCCCGCCTGCGCCGCCGGCCCGGCCGCGCCCACCCAGGCCAGCGCCCCCGCGCGCCTTGACTTCGCCTTCGACTACGAGCTGGCCAGGCTGGTCAGCCAGTCGGTGGCGCAAGGCCAGTTCAGCGAAGCGGCGATCGCCGCCATCCGCAGCCATCCGGCCAGCGCGGCGATGGTGCGCAAGATGAAGCTCAAGGGCATGGACGAGCTGATCGCCTACCTGCGCACGCTGCCCGCCAACCCGAAGATGGCGCCGGCCGCGGAAGCGATCCAGGCCAGGCTGGGCGGCGCGGCGGGCGACGGCTACGCGCCGCTGGCGGACGAGGTCACGCGCCTGCTCAGGCAATACGTGCCGGCCGACTTCGCGGGACGCCTGAAGGTCTATTTCATCTTCGGGGGCAATGCGGGCGGCTTCGCCTTCGACGACAACCGCAACGACGTGTACGTGAACCTGGCGCGCATGTCCGAGGCCAGCACGCAGGAGCTGGCCGAGCTGGTCGCGCACGAGCTGTTCCACGGCGTGCAGGTGCAGCTGATGCCGCCGCCGCCCCGTCCCGCGGCCGATACCCCGGCCGCGGCGCTGGGCCAGGTCTGGACCCGGCGCCTGCTCTACGACCTGCTGCAGGAAGGAACGGCTGAACTGTTCACCCATCCGCTGGCCGACCGTCCCGCGAACGGCTACTCGATGCGCGGCAAGGCGCGCATCGAACGCAATACCAGGCGCATGGAATCCATCGTGACCATGGTCGAGACCATCGGCCTGCGCCTGCTGGCCAGCCCGCCGCGCGACGAGGATGGTTATGAAGCCATCTACGGCTTGCTGTTCTACGGTACTTTCGACGAGCCGGCCTATGACCTGGGCTGGGTCATGGCCAGCACCATCGAGCGGCATGAAGGCAAGGCGGCGGTGTATGCGCTCCTGAAGGCGGAGCCGAAGCGCTTCCTGCTGCGCTACCAGGAGCTGGCGCAGCAGGATCCCAAGCTGCCGAAGTTCAGCGAGGACTTCGTGCGCGCGGTCCGCGCGCTGTGAGCCCAGGCTGGAGGATCAGGGCAGCACGATCTTGACGATCGCGTTGCCCGAGGTGACGTAGAGATTGCCCTTGCCATCCGTGACGATGCCGCGGATGTCGGCCAGGCTGCCGGGCAAGGCGCCGGTGCGCACCAGGTTGGCGCGGGTGGTGCCCGCCACGGTAGTGACGACGCCGGCAGGCGTGATCTTGCGCACCAGGTTGTTGGTGGTATCGGCGGCGTACACGTTGCCCTGCGGATCGACCGTCATGGCCAGCACGTGTTCGAAACGCGCGTCCGTGCCGGTGCCGTTCGCGGCGCCCTTGGTGTTGGCCGCGCCCGCCAGGCCGGTCAGGGTGGGCGTGCCGAAGGGACCGCTCGGCGTCCACTTGCTGATCTTGCCTTCCAGGTCGTACAGGTAGGCGCTGCCCGCGCTGTCGGTCGCCACGCCGCGCGGCAGGAACAGCCGGGTGCCGAGCAGGTCGTTCACCACCGCCTGGCCTTCCAGCATCACGACTTCGTTGGCGGCGGACAGCCTGCGGCTGCCGTAGCGGTTGGTGATGAACAGGTTGTTGTTCGTATCGACGGCGAGCCCGCCGGCCACGACGTCGGCCATGCTGCGTCCGTCGACGTTGGTCCCGACCGGCAGCGTGTACCTGGTGCTCACCTGTCCCGCCGGGGTAATGCTGCGGATAGCCAGGTTGTCGGCGACGAAGACCGTACCCTCGCTGTTGACCGCCACAGCCGCCGGGTTGCTGAAGCGTGCGTTGGACGCGCTGCCGTTGGCGGTGCCCGCCATGCCCGCCGCGCCGGCTAGGGTGGTGACCACGCCGGCCGGCGTGATCTTGCGGATCGTGGCATTGCTGGTGTCGGCCACGTACAGGTTGCCGCTGCCGTCGATCGCCAGGCCGCGCGGATTGTTGAAGCGCGCCGCCGTTCCCGTACCGTCCATGGTGCCGTCCGCCGTCGGGTCGCCCGCGAAGACCGTCAGGGCGGTCGATTGCGGCGGCGGGTCGTCGTCGTCGTCGTCGCGGTCCTTCGGAATGCCGTCGCCGCAGGCGGTGCACAGGAACATCAGGGCGGCCGCGCCGAGCAGGTTCAGGCGCCAGCGGGCCGCAGGCGAAGCAGGAAGACGGGACATGGACATCTCCGAAAAAATAGTGCAGAGATGCTAGCACGCAGCCCTGCCTTCCGCCTGCGGACGGCTCATGAGGCCCGCATAATCTGCGCGGCGCCAGGCGCATTCCCGGCCCATCGGCTTTTGTGAATTGCCGTACTTTCTTCGCCACAGCCGCCCATCATCCGCTTGACATACGGTAAAGCTTGGCATAAAGTCGAAATTATGTCCTTCCCACTGCATCTATCGACTTCCCTACCAGCTGCCGGCGCACTATCGCTGGCTGCCCTGCTACTACGCGCGTAATCCTCCGCGCCCCGTCCGGCCACCGCCGGCCTCCCCAGCAGTCAGGAAAGTTGCACCGATGTCAGCCAGTCTCACCACCACGTCTTCGCTTCACCATTCCGGGTCCTTCCTGGCGACGGGCGCGCGCGCGCCGTTCCGCCTGCTGCTAAGCCTACCGATCGGTTGCCGGGCCTAGCGTTCGTGGCCCGTCCGGCAGCCTGCGCCACACGCAGTACACCGTCAGTCAGACCCTTGTGACCACCATTCAGGAGCACCCGATCATGTTGCAGAATCCCGCCGCCAAGTACCGCCCCTTCCCCGCCGTCGACCTGGCCGACCGCCAATGGCCCGGCCGCACCATCACCCAGCCGCCAATCTGGATGAGCACCGACCTGCGCGACGGTAACCAGGCGCTGATCGAGCCGATGAGCCCGGAGAAGAAGCTGCGTTTCTTCGAGATGCTGGTCAAGGTGGGCCTGAAGGAAATCGAAGTCGGTTTCCCGTCCGCGTCGCAGACCGACTTCGATTTCGTGCGCATGCTGGTCGAGGAAAACCGCATTCCCGACGACGTCACCATCATCGTGCTGACCCAGGCCCGTGACGAGCTGATCCGCCGCACCGTGGCATCGGCGGTCGGCGCCAAGCGCGCCATTGTCCACGTCTACAACTCGGTGGCGCCGGTGTTCCGCCGCGTGGTGTTCAACATGGAGCGCGAGGAGATCGTGCAGATCGCGGTCAAGGGCACGCAGCTGATCAAGGAGCTGGTGGCCCAGCACCCCGAAACCCAGTGGGGCCTGGAATACTCGCCGGAGTCGTTCTCGACCACCGAGCTCGATTTCTCGAAGCAGATCGTCGACGCCGTCAGCGCCGTGTGGCAGCCGACTCCGCAGAACCGGATGATCGTCAACCTGCCGTCCACCGTGGAAGCGGCCACCCCGAATGTGTACGCCGACCAGATCGAGTGGATGTGCCGCCACCTGGAGCGCCGCGAGTCGCTGGTCATCAGCGTCCACCCGCACAACGACCGCGGCACCGCCGTTGCGGCGGCCGAACTGGCCGTGATGGCGGGCGCCGACCGCGTCGAAGGCTGCCTGTTCGGCAACGGCGAGCGCACCGGCAACGTCGACCTGGTCACCCTGGCGATGAACCTCTACACCCAGGGCGTCAACCCTGGCCTGGATTTCTCGGACATCGACGCGGTACGCCAGCTGGTCGAGGACTGCAACCAGCTGCCGGTGCACCCGCGCCACCCGTATGCGGGCGACCTGGTGTTCACCGCCTTCTCGGGCTCGCACCAGGATGCGATCAAGAAGGGCTTCGCCCAGCAGAAGGCCGACGCGCTCTGGGAAGTGCCGTACCTGCCGATCGACCCGGCCGACCTGGGACGCAGCTACGACGCTGTCATCCGCGTCAACAGCCAGTCGGGCAAGGGCGGCATGGCCTATTTGCTCGAGCAGGAATACGGCCTGCAGCTGCCGCGCCGCCTGCAGATCGAGTTCTCGCGCGCCGTGCAGCGCGTGGCCGACGAGAGCGGCCGCGAGATCGCGGCGAGCGACCTGCACGCGCTGTTCGCCAGCGAATACCTGGAGCAGGACGAGCCTTATCACTATGTCGGCCACCGCATGACCGAGGCCAGCGGCGAGGACGTGCGGCTCGAGGTCAACGTGGCGCGCCACCATGCGCCGCAGGCGTTCAAGGGCACCGGTAACGGCCCGATCGACGCCTTCGTCAACGCGCTGGGGCTGGAAATCCGCCTGATGGATTACCACGAGCACGCGATCGGCTCGGGGGCGGATGCGAAAGCGGCCTGCTATGTGGAACTGCGCGTGGGGAACGGGCCGACCTTGTTCGGCGTGGGGATCGACAGCAATATCGTGACGGCCTCGTTCAAGTCGGTGCTGTCGGCGGTGAACCGGCATGTGAAGGCGTCGAGTGAGGAAGCGGGGGCGATGGCGGCCTGAATTGCCTTCCCTGGCTGAGCATGGAAACTTGGGTCCCGGCCTTCGCCGGGATCCAAGTCCGCACCGCAGCCATCAGCCGCTACTCACCCGATCCAGTATCTGCACCGACGCCCTCTCGCTCATTACCAGCACCAGCTTCAGCCTCGCCCGCGTCATCCCCACGAACAGCTTGCGCAAGGCCAGTTCGTCGAGCTCCTCGAAATCGATCTCGGTGAAGATCAGTGCTGGCGCCGACTGGCCCTTGAAGCGATACACCGATTCCGCCAGCAGCCCCCCTTCGCGGAACAGCGGATTCCCGAACAGGTCATACCCTCCCGTGAACGAACGCAGGCTGTGCGCGTCGCTCAGCTTGTCGAGCTTGAGGATGGTCGACTTCTCGCGCCCGCGGAAGGAGCAGATCGCGATGTCCTGGCGCCCGAAGCCGGCCGCCAGGCACAGGGTCACGGCGCGCCGCGTCTGCGACAGCATGGCTTCCGTGTCGCCTTCCGGATAAGTCAGCTCCTCGATGTCCGCCCCCTTGAACGGACTGCCCGCCTCCACCGGCTGGCGCGCCGCGCCGATCGAGGTCAGCATGTCGACGATCTGGCGCGGGCTGCGGTAGTTGGTGTTCGAATGCAGGGTCACCCAGCCGGGCAGCGGCACCATCTCGCGGCCATACAGGTTCTGGTCCGGGTCCTCCAGCCAGATCGCGCGTCCGCCCTCCCTCAGCATGCGCAGCACGATATCGCGCCACACGCTCGAGAAATCCTGGCCCTCGTCCACGATCACCACGTCGTAGCGCCAGGTCTCGGGCAGGTCGGCGGCCGCCAGCGATTTCTCGATGTCGGTCCAGACGTCCGGCGAGGAATAATCGGGTGTCATGTCCTGGGCGCGCAGCCAGGCGTCGCACAGGGTGTGGAAGGTGGCCACGCGCCCGCCCGCCGGCACCAGGCGTTCGATGTGGTCGGCCAGCGGACGGTTGAAGCAGACGTAGAGCGGACGCAGGCCGGCGTCGATGGCGGCCGTATACTCGGCCAGCGCCAGCTGGGTCTTGCCGCTGCCGGCCGTGCCCACCACGCGCAGGCGGAAGGGCGCGAACTCGAGCCGCCGCGCCCAGGTGGCCAGGCCGCCCGACAGGCGCGTCACCATGCTCACCGCGTGGCCGATCATCGAGCTCGGGTCGGGCCGCAGGTTCAGGGTGTCGCCCAGGAAGCGCGAAACCTTGTCGAATTCGTCGGTCTTGGGCGTGAGCGGCAAGGCCTCGCGGATCACCCGCGCCAGTTTGGGCTTATTCGTGGCGTCGATGATGTGGTGCGGGTCGATCCCGGCCAGCTGCTGGTCGCGCACGATATAGTCGGGACAGTACAGCAGGTAGTCGATCGACAGCTCGCCCTGGTAGCGCTTGGCCAGGCCCTCGATGGTCGACAGGATCTGGTTGCGGATCTTGCGCGGCTTGCCCAGGTAGTTCTTGACCAGGCCGTCCTTGGTCTCGGTCAGGAATCCGGCCACCTGCTCGATCACCAGCATGCGCCCGTTCGGCGCCACCACGATGAAGTCGATGTCGCCGTAGACGGAATAGCCCTGCTCGACATTGGTCCAGTGCACGCCATGGTAGATGTGGTAGGGCGCGTCGGACAGGCGCTGGTCGAGATAGGCGAGGGTTTCGATTTCGCGCGCCGCGGCGCCGGTCACGGACATCTCGCGCCAGCCGGCAGGATGGATGTAGGCCATAGGTCGTCAACGCCTCCCTGGGAAATTATCATTATTGTAAGGCTGCGAGCCCTCAGGGAACACACTATTGGATCCCACGCTTGGGATAGCGCATTGTTGGGCCATATGGAATGAAGTAACCCATGAACCGGGAATGATCTTTTTGCGCTAATAGTCGATCATGCTCGCATCCATTCACGTACAGGAGCCAGCATGAATACCACCCCACAGCAGCAGGTCGCCATCGTCACCGGCGCGTCGCGCGGCATCGGCGCCGCCATCGCCCGCCGCCTGGCCGAGGACGGCTACCGGGTCGTCGTCAACTATGCGAGCAATATCCAGGAAGCCGAACGGACGGTGAACAGCCTGCGCGCGGCCGGCCATGCGGCGCTGGCGGTACGCGCCGACGTGTCGAAGGCGGAGGAGGTGCGCGCCCTGTTCGACACGGCCGAACGCGAACTGGGCAAGGTCGATGTGCTGGTCAATAACGCCGGCATCCTGAAGGTCGCGCCGCTGGCCGATACCTCGGACGAGCTGTTCGCCCAGACCTTCGGCATCAACGTGCAGGGCAGTTTCAACACCATGCGCGAGGCGGCGCGCCGGCTGAACGACGGCGGGCGGATCGTGAATTTCTCGACCAATGTGCTGGCGATGAAGCTGCCCGGCTATGCCGCCTACGCCGCCAGCAAGGCCGCGGTCGAGGCACTGACCGGGATCTTCGCCAAGGAGCTGCGCGGCCGCCAGGTGCGGGTGAACGCGGTGGCGCCGGGGCCGGTCGCCACCGAACTGTTCTTCAACGGGAAGACCCCCGAGCAGATCGAACAGTTCGCCAGGATGCCGCCGCTTGAACGCCTGGGCGAGCCGGAGGACATCGCCAAGGTCGTGTCCTTCCTGGCCGGACCGGATTCCGGCTGGGTCAACGGCCAGGTACTGCGCGCCAACGGCGGCCTGTCCTGAGCGCGCGCCGTCGGGAAGGAAGCACTCAGCCGAATGGCGTGTAGCTGACGCCGTTGGCCATCACGCCCACCAGGGCGGCCTGGTTCTCGGGGCTTTCGCTGAAGCCCATCAGCACCTCCGCCACGGTGG
Organism: Massilia sp. ST3; assembly: GCF_018119405.1. Classification (GTDB taxonomy): domain Bacteria; phylum Pseudomonadota; class Gammaproteobacteria; order Burkholderiales; family Burkholderiaceae_D; genus Telluria. The sequence continues at coordinate 27,978 of NZ_JAGPWC010000041.1, forward strand.
CGTTCTTGTTGTCCAGGACGCCGGTCCAGAACTTGACGCCGCCTTCCTCGCCGTCGCGGTGCAGCACGTTGCGATAGAAGGCCTGCACCAGATCAAGGTTGGACGGGTTGGCGCCGTACTTGTCGCTGAATTCTTTCGAGGCAACGAAATTGACGGCCACGGTGTCGAGCGACATGCCGTTGTCCATCTTGCTGATCCAGAAGCCCAGGCCGCCGCTGTCCGGGGTACGCGCGAAGGCGGCCTGGTAGATGCGGTAGGCCTGGCCGGCGGTGCCGTCGATGTCGAGCGCGACCGTCTTGTCGGCGAACTGGATGCGCTCCACGCCCGCCAGGCTGTCGATGCCGTCGGCGCCGGACACATCGCGCACGGTGGCGTTGCCTTCCTTTCGCGTTACCTGGTAGCCGGCGCTGGCCTTGGTGTAGACCACCGTATCGAGGCCGGCGCCGCCGTCGATGCTGTTGCTGGCGCTGTTCTGCTTGATGAGATCGTCGCGTGCGCTGGCCTTGATGACGGCGGCCTGCGGCAGCGACTTGGTCGCCCACGCGGTGTTTTCGTACAGATTCCCCTCATGGAAATTGAGGCTGGTGAAGCTCGTGCCGTTCTTCGACGCGACCGGTACGCTGAACACGCCGACGAAGTAATTGTCGCCCGCGAGCGTGTTGAGCTGGCCGGCGCGCAGCGCCACCTCGAAGTGGCCGAAGCCGTCGTTGGTCCAGACGATCGGCGTGTTGGCCGTCGGCTGCTGGTTCATGAACTGGGTGACGACGATGTCCTTGCTGCCGTCGCGGTTCACGTCCATCAGGCGGATGAACTGGTTGGCGCCGACGTGGCTGTTGGTGTTCGGCAGGCCCTCGCGGCTGTCGGCGGCGCTGAAATGCTCGAGGGTGGCGTCAACGAAGCTGCCCTTGTCGTTGCGCAGCACTTCGAGCGACCAGCCGTCGCCATAGGCCTCGCGCGGGGCCGTCTCGGAGGACAGCAGCAGCAGGTCCTGGTCGCCGTCGGCGTCGATGTCCATCGAGGCGATGTCGTGCACCAGGCGGTTGTCGCCGAAATAGCCTTGCGGCAGGTAAGCCATGGCGCCGGCGCTGAAGCCGCTGCCGGTGTTCCAGAACACCAGCGAGCGGTGTTCCTTGTTGTTGGGGTTGCCCTCGTCGCCCAGCACCAGGTCGGCCTTGCCGTCGCCGTTGAGGTCGGCAAGCAGCGAGGAGGTAAAGCCGAAATTGCCCGACTGGCGGTTCAGCAGCCCGCCCGCTTCGAGCGGCAGGCCGGCAGTCGTCTTCGTGAACTGGCCGCTGCCGTCGCCGAGCAGCACATAGGATTCGGTCGGGCTGGCCTGGCTGCTCATGTTGCCGACGAAGAGGTCGGGATTGCCGTCGCCGTTGATGTCGCCTGCCGACGCGCTATGGGTGAAGTCCGACACCTGCGGCAGGTTGGCGCTGGCATCGGTGTAGCCGCCGCCGGCCTTGCCCAGCAGGAGCTTGTTCTGGCCGCCGGGATAGGGATTGACGTCGTAGCCATGGTCGGCGATGAACAGGTCGACCAGTCCATCCTTGTTGAAGTCGGCCTGCACGATCTCGCGCGGGTGTACCGTGGTGAAGCTCGCCGGCAGCATGCCGGCCGGCGCCGCCGTATAGGTGCCGTCGCCCTTGCCCAGCATCAGGACCGCCGGCTGCGGCGTCACGGCGCTGCCATGGAAGGGGTACCAGGCGCCGAAGGTCAGGATGTCGGCAATGCCGTCCGCGTTGGCGTCCACCACTTCCGGCACTGCCGAGGCGGCCTGGCGGGTGGGGGCGGGGAGGGTCGCGCGGACCATGTCGAAGTAATCGTCGGCGTTCAAGTTCATGGGTCGTGAGGGATAGGTGTGGACGGCGCCGCTGGACAGCATTGCAAGATTATTTTGTAATTCTGTCAGGGAATATTTATTGATTCAAGAAATCAAATTGCCGGGTCGCCAGGTGCGGCATCCATACAACATAAGTCTGCGGGGAAGCGCCGGACGGGCCACCGACGCGACAGCGCCACGCATGTGGGTGCTTGTCATTTGCAAAACTATGCGAGAATTGTCCGGTAACAAACGCCTTGTCCGTCGTTCCGACCTTTCTCTTCTATCATGCAAACCAAAGTCTGTATCAGCGTCGATACTGAATTCAGTATCGCCGGCGCCTTCCACGACCACTCCCTGTCGCCGGTCGCCGAGCAACGCGTCTGGTGCGTGGTGGACAACAAGTCGCACGGACTGGGTTTCATGCTCGACTGCTTCGCGCGCCACCGCATCACCGCGACCTTCTTTGTCGAGGCGATGAACCGCCACTATTTCAAGCACGACCCGATGCGCACGATCGCCGAGCAGCTGCACACGGCCGGCCACGAGGTGCAGCTGCACGTGCATCCCTGCTGGACCGTGTTCCAGCACGAGGACTGGCGCGAGCGGGTGCGGGTGCGCACCAAGCCGGGCATCGACGACTTCTACCGCCGTCCGGAGGACGAATCGGTGCGCCTGATCGAGGCCGGCATGCAGACCTTCCACGACTGGCGCCTGCCGGCGCCGACCGTGTTCCGCAGCGCCAGCCTGCAGCACGACGACACCCTGTTCCGCGCCCAGAAGCGCGCCGGGATTCCCTTCAGCTCGCACGTCGGGCTGGCGGTGTTCGACAGCGGCGATCCCCAGTACCGCCTGTACAGCGGGCGCCACGAGCGCCATGGCGTGATCGAATGCCCGATCCTGACCTTCTGCGACTGGAAGCTGCCGGGCAAGCAGCACCTCAAGACCCTGACCATCACCGGCAGCAGCTTCGCCGAGATGCGCATGCTGCTGGAAGAGGCGCAGCGCGAAGGCGTCGAGCAGGTCGTGATCCTGACCCACCCCTTCGAATTCGTGCACAACCGCGATTTCACCGTGCGCCAGATGCGCCGCCACGCGCTGAACCAGCGCCGCCTGGAAAAGCTGTGCGCCTTCATCGACGCCAACCGCGACCGCTTCGCGCCGGTCGGCGTGGCCACCGCGGCCAGCGCGCCGATGCTGCCGCAGTCCAGCCGCAACCTCCTGATCCGCGGCAGCCTGCTCACGGCGGTGCCGCGCATGGCCGAGCAGTTCGCCTACGAGAAGTACAGCCACTGGCAGCTGGTGCGCCAATAAAGGCGATGCGGGGCCGCGCCCCGCTCCTTCCTACGACTTGGTCTGCAGCAGGTAGGCCGAGTTGCCCACCACGTCGGTCAGGCGGAACACCTCGTCCCGGTGCAGCAGCAGCGCCTTGGCCAGCTGGCCGAAGGCGCGCGGGTTGCGGCGCGGCGGGTGGTCCAGCACCGAGGGCGCTTCGCGCAGCAGCGACAGGCCGTAGCGCACCGCCGCGATGCGGCTGACCGAGGCGTTGCGCGGCCGGTCCAGGTCGACCCGGTGCGCGCCCGGCTGGAAGAAGGCGGCCGGCAGCATGGCCGGTTCGTCGTAGCCGGCCGCGTAGACCTTGGCCGTGGTGCCGCCCAGGCGCGGATTCACCTCCAGGAAGAAGGCTTCGCCGGTCTCCGGATTGAGGATGAAGTCGTAATGGAAGACGCCGCGCAGCCCGGCCGCCTGCTCGAAGCGGCGGCAGGCCTCCAGCAGGCCCGCCGGCAGGGCGTAGGGCTGGAGCGCCACCGCCAGGCCGGCCGACTTGATCGAGGTGCAGAAGGCTTCGTGGTGGTCCCAGGAGCCATCCGCCGCGCGCGCGGCGTGGATCACCAGGTTCGGGCCGGCCACGAAGGGCTGGGCCACGATCCGTCCTTCCGGCGTGGTCATGGCGCGCGCCACGGCCACCGCCTCGGCCGCGGTGGCGACCAGCTTGACCTTGAACGACGGCCGCACCAGGCGCGTGATGTCGGGACGCAGCACCAGTGGCCCGGCCACGCCGGACAGCTCGCTGCCGCGGTCCAGCACGTGGGTCGGCATCACCGGCAGGCCGGCCTGGCGCGCCAGCTCCACCTGGCGCGACTTCGATTCCAGCACCTCGTACAGTTCCGGCGTATTGAGCATCAGCGTGGTGGCGCCGAAGTCCCCGGCGCGCTGGCGTTCGTGCAGCTTGAGGGCCAGCGACTCCGACAGCGCGGCCAGGCCGGCCACCTGCAGGCGAACGCATTCTTGCGCCACCTTGTCCAAGATCTCATCGAGCGCCGTACCCGCCGGGTAGAAGCGGTAGGCGTCGGTCAGCCGCTGCAGGCCGGCGGGCACGCGCCGGCCGCCGGTCTGGAAGAACGCGGTGCGGTAGCCCGCGCGGCGCCAGCTGCGGATGCAGGCCAGTTGCGCCGGGCCGAAGGGACCTATGATGCCGAGAAGGGGAGCTGAAGACATGGTGTGAAGGAAGCGATAGCGAAGAAGGCCTTGCGGCCGCGGGACGCCGGCGCGCGGGCAAAAAAAATGCACTCAGAAAATTTTATCACTCAACGCGGGTGTTTTCATTTTTTTAATGAATCGTGCTCCCTTTATAATTCCCCCATCTACCTTCCGTGTGCGCGCATGACTATCCGCCTGGCGATCTTCGATTTCGACGGCACCCTGGCCGACTCGTTCCCCTTCTTCATGAGCGTGTTCAACGAGATCGCCGACCAGCACGGCTTCCGGCGCGTCGACGCCCAGCAGGCCGAGCGCCTGCGCCACTACGGGCCGCGCGACATCATGCGCCATGTGGGCATGCCGGCCTGGAAGCTGCCGCTGGCCTCGCGCTCCTTCGTCGAGCGCATGCGCGAGAACGCCGCCCGCATCCCGCTGTTCGACGGCGTCGACGGCATGCTGCGCCACCTGGCGCACAGCGGGGTGGAACTGGCGGTGGTGTCCTCGAACTCGGAACTGAACGTGCGCCTGGTGCTCGGCCCCGAGCTCGCCGCCCTGGTGCGCCAGTACGAATGCGGCATGTCGATCTTCGGCAAGGCGGCGCGCATCCGCAAGGTGCTCAAGGCTGCGGGCGTGGCCGCGCAGCAGGCGCTGTACATCGGCGACCAGACCACGGACGCCGAGGCCGCGCGCAAGGCCGGCGTGGCCTTCGGGGCGGTGAGCTGGGGCTATGCGCCGATCGAGGCCTTGCGCCGCGCGGCGCCCCAGCGCGAGTTCGCGGCGCCCGGCGACCTGCTGTCGCTGGGACGGGCGTGAAGGCGAATCTGGTTCAGGCGCCGAAGCCGGCGTTGCGTTCCACGGCGCTGCGCACCGCGGTCACGATGCCGGCATAGGTCGTGTCGCGGCACAGGGGGCCGCCCTCGCCCGCGCAGGGATCGGCGCCGCCGGCCGCGGCGATCGCGTGGAAGGGCCGGGCGCTGCGCGGGCCCTGGCGCATGCGTTCGGGGGCGGGCGTGCGCCGCCGGCTGGTCAGGCTCTGGTCGTCTTGCATCGGATTGCTCGCTTGGGTCGGGGAACAGCAAAAACGCGGACGCCGTCGCGCCCGCGGTCGGAAACACTCAGCCCTTCACACACACCACCTGCTTCAGGGTATGGACCACTTCCACCAGGTCGCGCTGGGCGTCCATGACGGCGTCGATGTCCTTGTAGGCCATCGGGATTTCGTCGATCACGCCCTCGTCCTTGCGGCATTCCACGCCGGCGGTGGCGCGCTCCTGGTCGGCCAGGGTGAAGCGGCGCTTGGCCTCGGTGCGGCTCATCACGCGGCCGGCGCCGTGGCTGCAGCTGTTGAAGCTCTCGGGGTTGCCCTTGCCGCGCACGATGAAGCTGCGCGCCCCCATCGAGCCGGGAATGATTCCCAGCTCGCCCTCGCGCGCCGACACCGCGCCCTTGCGCGTGACCAGCACGTCCTTGCCGAAATGGCGTTCCTTCTGCACGTAGTTGTGGTGGCAGTTGACCGCCTCGACGTGGGTCTCGAAAGGCTTTTTGATGACGCTGCGCACCGCGTGGACCAGGTTGTGCATCATGACTTCGCGGTTGATGCGGGCGAACTTCTGCGCCCAGCCGACCGCCTCGACGTAGTCGTCGTAGTGCTGGGTGCCCTCTTCCAGGTAAGCGAGATCCTGGTCGGGCAGGTTGACCATGTGGCGCCGCATGTCCTGGCGCGCCAGCTCGATGAAATGGCTGCCGATCGCGTTGCCGACGCCGCGCGAGCCGGAGTGCAGCATCAGCCACACGAAATTGTCTTCGTCCAGGCAGACCTCGACGAAGTGGTTGCCGCTGCCGAGGGTGCCCAGGTGCTTGTAGTTGTTGGTGCCGCGCAGCTTGGGATACTTGCGGCAGATTTCATCGAACTCGTCCTTGAGTTTCATCCACCCGGCCTCGGCCGCGGGCGGCGGATTGTTCCAGGAGCCGACATCGCGCCCCTTCGCATTGCGCGTCTTGGGCGACATGCCGTGCGGGATTGCCTGTTCGATGGCGCTGCGCAGCTTGTGCAGGTTGTCGGGCAGGTCGTCGGCGCGCAGGGTGGTCTTGGCCGCCATCATGCCGCAGCCGATGTCCACGCCGACCGCCGCCGGGATCACCGCGCCCAGGGTCGGGATCACGCTGCCGATGGTCGATCCCTTGCCAACATGGACGTCCGGCATGACGGCGACATGGTGGAACACAAAGGGCAGCTGCGCCAGTTTCGACAGCTGTTCCTTCGCTTCCGCCTCGACCGGCACGCCGCGGGTCCACATCTTGACCGGACGTCCCTTGGCGCCGCCGAGCAGTTCGTACGCGTTCTGGTCCATGCGGCCTATCATCGCGTAAATCGAAAAACCATGGAGTCCGGCTGAAACGCGCAGCGATCCTGTTTCAGATCAAAAAAATCCTGTGAGCAAGTTCGACACTGGATGGCGTTTCGAACAAGAAAGGCCATCCATGCCGAGCCCGCTCTTCCCCCGCCTGTCCGCGCTCGCGGCCCTGCCCCTGCTGCTGGCGAGCCTTGCCGCCAGCGCCCAGGACGCACGCTTCCTCACCTACGAGAACGACGAGTTCTTCAACACCGACCGCTATTACACCAACGGCATCCAGTTGGCCGTGCGCCACGCGCAGGACACCCGTTCGCCGGGCGAGCGCCGCCTGCTCGACGGCCTGTGCCGCTGGCTGGGCTGCGCCGGGGGCCGGCTGCTGTTCGCGCAGAACAGCTTCGGACAGCTGATGTACACGCCCAGCGATATCACGGTCGCCGCCCGCCAGGACCAGGACCGGCCCTACGCCGGCCTGCTCTACCTGGAGCGCGACTATGTGTTCCTGTCGCCCGACGGGCAGACCCTGACCACGCTCGACAGCCAGGCCGGGTTCACCGGACGCCTGTCGCTGGCCGAGCAAACGCAAAAGCTGGTGCACCGCATCGGCGACCGCCCGGAGCCGCGCGGCTGGGACCACCAGGTCGGCAACGCGCTGGCCTTCCTGCTGTCGGTCGAGCGACGCAGCGCCCGTCCCCTGCTGTCCGGCGAGCTGGGTGGCGGCGTGCGGCTGCAGACCAATACCTACTGGCGTCTCACCGCCGGCACCCTGATGAGCCATGCGGCGGGCGGCGTCTCGCTGGCCATCGGCAAGGACTTGCCGGCGGTGTCGCCGATGCCGCCCGGGATCACGCACCGCCTCGGCGGCGGCAGGCTGGGCACATCCTGCCTGTGGGACTGGGTGCAGTGCACCGCCTTCGCCGGGGTCGAGGGACGCTACGTGGCCTACAACCTGTTCCTGCAGGGACGGCCGGGACGCGAGGATCCGGGCGTGCGGCCGCGGCGCTGGGTGGGCGATGCGATGCTGGGCCTGCGCCTCGATTTTCCGCGCACGCGCGGGCCGGACCACGGCCCCTGGTTCGTGCAGTTCCGGGCCACGCGCCGCTCGGCCGAATTCCACGCGCCGGCGCGGGTGCCGCGCCATACCTTCGGCGCGCTGACGCTCGGCACCGAATTCTGATGTCGGCGCGCGGTTGCGCGAGGGCGGCGGCGCTTCTATACTCGGCGGGACATGCACTGTTGCATTATCGAACGGAACTCCATGCGCCTCCCCCTCACCCTTCTGGCTCCCCTGCTCCTGGCGGGCTGCATCAGCGAAACCGCCCGCTATGACATCGACGACAACCACCAGGCGCTGATCGTGCGCGTCGACCAGGATGTCTTCTGGAGCAAACGGGCCAGCCTGCGCGTGATCGTGACGCGCATGCCGGATTGCCAGCGCCAGCTGGAGCTGGGCGAGGTGCGCCTGCCGGGCCTGGAAATCGAGCTGTTCGACAACGGCAGCGGCACCTACACCCTGCGCGCCGGCGACGAGGCCTGGCAGGTCGAGACCCGCGGCTGCTCCCAGCTCGAGGCGCCGGAAGCGGACGCCGTCACCGGCCAGGCGCTGGGCCTGTTCCATCTCGACGCCGACAAGAAGCTGGTGTTCGAGACGCCCGAGGAATAGCAATCAGGGACGCAGCCAGCCGCGCCCGATCGGCAGCGCCAGCACGCGACGGTACAGCGTTTCCAGCCGCGGCAGCACGCGCGCGCAGGCGGCGCGGGCCGCGGGCGTGTAGGCCAGCAGGGCCATCGTTCCCGACACCAGCAGCGCGCCCATCATGTCCTTGGGCCAGTGCACGCCCAGGTAGACACGCGACCAGGCGACCACCAGGGCCAGCGGCAACAGCGCCAGGCCCAGGCGGCGCGCCGGCTTCACCCCACTGAAGGCCAGCACCAGGGCCACCGAGAAGAGGCTGGTCGCATGGTCGCTCGGGAAGGAGCTGTCGGGGTCGTGGAACAGGAAGGTATGACCGACCTCGGCGACGAAGGGACGCGGGCTGTACCACAGGTGCCCGATCAGGCCGTTAAGTGCGAGCGCGCACAGCGCCGCCAGGCAGGCGCGCAGCGCCACTTCGCGGCGCGCGCCGGAACCGCCCGCCCACAGCACCAGCAGCGCCAGCGGCATCAGGAGAATCAGCCAGCGCGCCGCGAACACGGCGCCCAGCAGCTGCCAGCCGGTCAGGCCGGCATGCGCATTCAGCGCGGAAAACAGGATGAGATTCAGGTGCTCGAGCATGGCTTTTTTTGATAACAATATAAATTTGACAATTTTATTGTTAGCTTAGCTCAAGTGCCCCCGCGCACTTTACGAAAGTGCAGAGACTGTGACAAAAAGATGACAGCTTCGCCGCACGGCGCGTGTCCTCACGCACCGGTTCAGTGACCGTACAGCAGCCTGCGCAGCTGGGTCGCTTCCGGTTCGCGCCCCAGCGCATCCAGGGCGTTCTCGAGGAGGGTACGCTCGCCTTCGCGCTGCATGTTCCACTGGGTGAAGTACTCGTGCACGGTGCGCCAGGGCGGGAAGCCGGCGGGCAGGCTGCGCCAGGTGGCGCCGGTGTGCAGGAAATACAGCACCGCGCAGAACACGTCGTATAAGTCGTGCTTGCGCGGACGGGTCTTGCGCCGCGCCGCCTCGAGCGTGCCGCGGATGCTCTCGAACTGTTCGCGCGAGACGTCGCTCGGGTAGGCAGGGCGCTCCATGTCGGTCTCCAAAACATCTTGGAGGGCCGGGATACGGAACAGGTTCCCCGGTCGGGGCAGAAGACGCGCCGCGGTGGGAGCCGGCGGCGCCAGGGGATCAGGCGCCGCGGTCGTCGCGCGCCAGCGACAGGAACTCGGTGCGCAGCGCCAGGTTCGGCTGCAGCTCGCCCAGCAGGGCCGAGGTGATGGTTTCCTCGCCAGGGGTGCGGATGCCGCGGCTTTCCATGCACATGTGGCGGCACTTGATCACCACGCCCACGGCCTTCGGCTCCAGCACTTCCATCAGCGCGTTGGCGATCTGGATCGTCAGGCGCTCCTGCACCTGCAGGCGCTTGGCGTAGATGTCGACCAGGCGGGTCAGCTTGGACAGGCCGACGATCTTCCCGTTCGGCAGGTAGCCGACGGTGGCGCGGCCGAAGAAAGGCGCCAGGTGGTGTTCGCAATGGCTGTACACCGGGATGCCGCGCACCACGATCAGCTCGTTGTACTCCTCGGCGCCGTCCTCGAAGGCCTTCAGGACTTCCACCGGATTCTGGTCGTAGCCGGAGGTCCAGTGTTTCCAGGCCTTGGCCACGCGCGCCGGCGTCTCGTGCAGGCCCGGGCGGTCAGGATCCTCGCCAAGGCTGGCAAGCAGGCGGCGCCAGTCGTGTTCGGTGAAAGCTTCTTTGTCAGACATGGTAAATCCTAGAAAATCGATTGCCGCAAGTATATAGAAAATGCGGGTGGGTGGCCCGCCCCTGCCAATTTCTTGAGCAAGCTTAAGCCAGCAATACCACAGCCGGCGTAGCGTAAAGACGATTCCGTCCCTGGGAGAAGCGCCATGTTCGGCAGCACCGTCCTCGAAGTCGCCATCGGCCTGGCATTTTGCTACGGCACCCTGGCCCTGGTCGTCAGCACCTTGCAGGAAGCGCTCGCGGCCGCATTCAGCCTACGCGCCGGCATGCTCCAGGAAGGCATCAAGCGCATGCTGGCCGATCCGCGCTTCGACGCGCTGGCGCGCATGCTGTACGCGCACCCGCTGGTCAATCCGCAGGGGGCCGCCACGGTGCGGGACGGCGCCGCGGGCGGTGGCCGGCCGCCCGGATCCAGGCCTTCGTACATCGACCCCAGGCACTTCGCGATGGCTTTGGTCGACACCATCCGCCACGGCGAGATGTCGGTCGGCGCCGCCATCGCCGGCGTCGACGATCCGCAGCTGCGGCGCACCCTGCAAGCCCTGTATGCGCACGCGGGCGGCGACCTGCAGCGCTTCCAGGACTGCATCGCCGACTGGTTCGACAGCGCCATGGAGCGCCTGTCCGGCGTCTACAAGCGGCGCCAGCTGCTGGTGTCCTGGCTGCTGGCGCTGCTGCTCGCGATCCTGTTCAACATCGACAGCATCCACCTGTTCCGCACCCTGTGGCAGCACCCGGTCCTGGCGGCCCAGATTGGCGCGGCGCCGGGGGCGCTCGATACCGCCACCCTGCAGCAGCTATGGGCCCTGCCGATCGGCTGGAACAGCTTCCCGCCCACCCTCGATGCGCGCTTCGCCCTGCAGGCAGCTGGCTGGCTGGTGACCGCCAGCACCACCCTGTTCGGCGCACCCTTCTGGTTCGACCTCCTGCAGCGCGCCATCAACCTGCGCAGCACCGGCGCCAAGCCCGCATCCTCGCAGGCCGCCGCCGACGAGCGCGTACCCAGGGTGGTGGCCGAGGTGCACGCAGTGCACGAGGCGCAGGCCTAGCAGCCTGGCGGACGGTGGGCGTCGACCAGGACGCTCGAGATCGAGATGTGCGGCACCCGTTCAGGCCAGGCGTCATTCGGACCGAACCAGCGCGCCTCGGCGATCTCGGACGTATCAACGCGGATCTCGCCGTCCAGGTAGTCCGCGGTAAAGGCCAGCATCAGGGAATGCGGGAAGGGCCAGGACTGGCTGCCGAAGTAGCGCAGGTTCTGCACCCGCAGCCCCACCTCTTCGTAGACCTCGCGGTGGACCGCCTCCTCGACCGATTCGCCCGCTTCCAGGAAACCGGCCAGCGGCACGAAACGCTTGGTGGGCGAGGCCACGTGCATCGCCAGCAGCACCGCGTCGCCCTTGCGGATCAGGACCATCATCGCTGGCGAGATGCGCGGATAGGCCATGTGGCCGCAGTTCACGCACTTGAAGCAGCGCTCGCCGGCGGCCAGCACGGTGCCGCTGCCGCAGGCGCCACAGAAGCGGTGGGTGCGCGCCCATTCCGCCACCTGGGCCGCGCGCGCCGCCAGGCCCACCAGCTGCTCGTCCATCTCGCCGAACAGGGAGCGCAGCCCGCGCCAGCCATAGCCGGGCGGCAGCGCAGGCTCGCTGTCCAGCCAGCCGGCCTGGCAATAGCGCTCCCCGAACAGGCCGAGCGGCTGCAGGTTCGCGTCCGGCACCGCGAGCTGCGCCAGCAGCGCCGTATCCGGCAGGGCCGGGCCGTCCTCGCGCACCAGCAGGCGTCCCTGGTGGAACAGGAAGCTCAGGGGGGCGGAATCGGGATGCGGAGCGAACAGCGGCGTGAAAGTGGCGGGCGTCTGGAACATGATCGGCGGCGGCGGGTTGGGATCGCTCGATCATACCGCCTTTCACGGCGGCGCTCCGGGCGCGGCCCCGGAAACGGCAACGCAGACGGCCCTTGCGGACACGTCTGCGCTGGAACGCGGCCTAGCCGCGCGAGGACAAGCTTATTTCAGCAGGCGGGTGCGGCTGGCCACCAGGGCAATCACCAGCGACAGGCCGCCGACATAGGCGATTGCCGCCTGCATGCCGACATAGTGGGCGACGGCGCCGATCACCGGCGGGCCCATCAGGCTGCCGCTGTAGGCCATGCTGGCCACGCCGGCCAGGGCGATCGGGCCCTGGGCGCCGGCCGCGCTGAAGACGAACGGGAACAGCAGCGACAGGCCGAGGCCGGCGATCGCGAAGCCGCCCAGCGCGACGTAGGCGTTCGGGGCCAGCACCGCGAAGAACAGGCCGCATGCCGAGACCAGCGAACCGATGGTCACCAAGCGCTGGGCGCCGAAACGGCCCTTCAGCTTGTCGCCGACCATGCGCGACATCAGCATCATCACCGAGAAGGACGACAGGGCCAGCGGCGCCAGGCCGTCCGACGCGCCGAAGTGTTCTTTCAGGAACACGCCGCTCCAGTCGGCGATGCTGCCTTCCGACATCGAGCCCAGGAAGCCCAGCAGACCCAGCAGTGCCAGCGGACCGCGCGGCAGGGAGAAGGATTTCTTCTCGACCTTTTCCACGCTGTCGTCGGCTTCCAGCATCGAGTAGCCCATGTACAGCAGCACGGCCAGCGGCGCAGCCAGCATCACGAAGTGGGTGGCCGGAGCAATCTTGAGGCTGGCCATCAGGCTGCCCAGGGTCGCGCCCGCCAGGCCGCCGGCGCAGCCGAGGCCATGCAGCTTCGACAGCTCCGACTTGCCGGTCTGCTTTTCACGCTTGGTCGCGGCCGAGTTGATCGCCACGTCGAAGGTGCTGGCGGTGATGCCCAGGCTCAGGACGGCCAGCATCAGGCGCGGCACGGTCGGGGCCATCCCGATCGCGACCAGCACGCACAGCAGCGCCAGGCCGGAAATCAGGAGTGTCTTGCGGGCGCCGAAACGGCCCATCAGGTAAGACGAGATCGGGTAAGACACCACGGCGCCAAGGCCGCCGCACAGCAGCACCATCGACAGGGCCGAGTGGGATACGTGGACACGCTCGGCCAGCGCGGGAATGCGGCCGGCCCAGGAACCCATGATCACGCCGAACAGCGTGAACAGGAGCGGCAGTGCGTATTGCTGGAGGTGCGCAAGCGAAAAAGTGGTGTTGCGCGAAATGGAAGCAGTAGGTTGCATCGGCGTAGGATTGTTAAATATTTTGAGGGTTAAAGCACTTGCCAATTTGGCTTTGGCAGCCCTGACCTGCATAAAAAATTGCCGTCAGGAAGCTGATGGAGGGCAATTTTAAACACCTCAAAAGCGGATGCGTTTTCCGTACGGAAAAAAATTTCGGATCGTTGTATCGGGCTGACGCAAGGATGGCAACTTCCTTGCAACATCGCAAAGATGCGTTATCAGGCATCCAAATACATGGCAGCTAAATGCATTCAATTTGCATGCAGATCGCGTTATTTACTGCATAGATAACGCATATATGAAATCGTGATCGCGTTCTCTGGCACATCCTTTTCCTTAATTTTCAAACATCAATTCGGCCACTCTGCGGCGCTTTTGGCGTGCTCCTCCGGAATACCTGCGCGGGCAAAAAAAACAGGCGGCCAGGGTCACCCGGACCGAGCTTCCATTAAGTCTTTTCTTTGTCACCAGAATGTGAAATCCATGCCGATTTGATGCCGCGATTGCGGATAAAAAAAAGCCGCCCGAAGGCGGCGTACGCTTGCAGCTTGCGTGCTGCCGGCATGCGCCGGCAGCATTCATTACTTGGCCAGGTGTTTCTTGAGTTCGGTCCCCGCCTGCAGCACCTGGGAGCGCACGCCCGGCAGGGTGGCCAGCGGATTGAGCAGGCCGAAGTCGTGGATCATGCCGTTGTAACGGGTCACGGTGACGTCCACGCCAGCCTGGTCGAGCTTGCGGCCGTAGGCCTCACCCTCGTCGCGCAGCACATCGAACTCGGCGGTCTGGATCAGGGCCGGCGGCAAGCCTTTCAGCTGAGCCAGGCTGGCCTGCAGCGGCGAGGCGGTGATTTCCTTGCGTTTGCCGGCATCCGTCGTGTAGCTGTCCCAGAACCAGGTCATCATGTTCTTGGTCAGAAAATAACCCTCCGCATACTGCTTATAAGAGGCGGTCTCGAAATTGGCGTCGGTCACCGGCCACATCAGCACCTGGTAGCGCAGTGTAGGGGCGCCCTTCTCCTTGGCCATCAGGGTCAGCGCCGCCGACATGTTACCGCCCACGCTATTGCCGGCCACAGCCAGGCGGCTGCCGTCGATATGCAGTTCCTTCCCATGCTCGGCCACCCATTTGGTCGCGGCATAGATCTCATTGATCGCCACGCCGTAGCCGGCTTCCGGCGAACGGGTGTAGTCGACGAACACGGCCACGGCGCCCGAGCTCTCGACCAGGTCGCGCACCAGGCGTTCGTGGGTCGGGAAGTCTCCCAGCACCCACCCACCACCGTGCACGAACATGAAGGCCGGCAGCACGCCCTTCTGGCCGGCCGGACGCACGATCTTCAGCTTGATCTGCTTGCCGTCGACGGTGATGGTCTTGTCGGACACCTCGGCCTTCGGCAGGACCAGCTTGACGCTCTTCTGCGCGCCTTCCAGCACGGCGCGGGCGTCGGCCGGGGACAGCTGCTCGAGCGGCTTGCCGCCGCCGGCTTCCAGGGCCTGGAGGAATTCCTGGGTACGGCGTTCGACACCGGGACCGCCGGCGGCGGCAGAGGCGGCGCCATAGGCCAGGGCAAGGGCGGCAGCGGCGAGGGTTTTGGTCAGTGCTTTCATGATGTTTCCTTTCGTATGCGTAGGTCTGGATCAGGACGACCATCGAGCTTAGCGGGGGCGTCCTGGTTTTCATTGGAAAAACGAACCATCTTTACAGGCGCCGAACTCCGGCTTGGTTAGCGATTAAATCGTCCGCTACTTATTTGATTCGCTAACCAGGCTGTCGTTCGGCCAGGTGTCCCAGGCGGGACACCTGGGTGCGGCTTATACCAGCTGCAGGGTGACGTTGATGTTGCCGCGGGTAGCATTCGAGTAAGGGCAGACGATGTGGGCGCGGTCGATCAGGGCCTGGGCTTCCTCGGCCGGCACGCCCGGCAGGCTGATGTTCAGCTGGACTTCGATGCCGAAGCCGGTCGGCAGCGGGCCGATGCCGACACTGCCCTCCACCGATACGTCCGGCGAGATCTTCAGCTTGTCACGGGCGGCGACGAATTTCATCGCGCCCAGGAAGCAGGCCGAGTAGCCGGCTGCGAACAGTTGTTCCGGATTGGTGCCTTCCATGCCGTTGCCGCCGAGTTCCTTCGGGGTGGTCAGTTTGACGTCGAGCACGCCATCCGACGAGATGGCGCGGCCTTCGCGGCCACCGGTGGCCTTGGCAGTTGCACGGTAGAGGACTTTGTCGATTGCCATGATGAGTTTCCTTTTCAATTTTCATTAAAACGCTATTGTATAGCGTGCTATATAAATGGTTTGTTGCGGTGGAGACGGATTCCCTTACTGCGGACTTCGCGGAACTGATTTGCCATTCCGCGCTGCCATGAAAAGGATATTACATAGCTCGCTATTTAATTGCAAGCGATTTGTGTAACGAGATGTTACGGCGAGTCTTTCGGCCAAAAGGAAACCATGGAGTGGGGGGGGGGGGGGGGGGGGGGGGGGGGGGGGGGGGGGGGCGCCCC
>NZ_JAGPWC010000042.1 GCF_018119405.1 Massilia sp. ST3
CACCCTACCGTAGCTCAGGTATTCAGCCACGGCATGAACTCGATCCCGTTCTGGATCGCACCAATCACCTGCACCTGGTTCTCGGCGCTTTCGCTGAAATGCGCCAGCACCTCCTCGCGCGGCACGTCGTGCACCTGCAGGGCCTGCATCCAGAATTCGTAACCGCCCGCCTCGGGTTCGCGGTGCAGCACATTGTTGTACAGCAGGTCGATGAAGGTATCGTCGCTGCTTGCGCTGCCATACAGGTCGGCAAACTCCTTGCTGGCCGCGAAGCCGCCGGCCACCTGCGCCAGGCTCACGCCGCTGTCGAGCGCATTGATCCAGAAGCCCAGCCCCACCTTGTCCGGCGTGCGGTCGAAGGCCGCCTGGTACAGGCGGTAGGCCTGGCCCGCGTTGCCTTCGATGTCGAGCGCCACCGACACGTCGCGGAAGGCGATGCGTTCGACATTGACCAGGGTGTCGGTGCCGCTGCCGCCCGAACGGTCCGCCACCGTCGCCCCGGTGGCGCCGCGCGTGATCGCGAACGCGCTCTTGACGCCTTCGTAGCTGATGGTGTCGATGCCGCCGCGGCCGTCGATGGACTGGTTGCCCGCCACCGCCTTGAACACGTTGCCGCCGTCGCTGCCGTAGGCCGAGGCCGCGCTGCCCGCGCCGCTGCCGCTCGAGACCGGTGCGCCCGAACCGGACGGCGCCGGCGCGGGTGCTGGAGCAGGCTTAGGTGCCGGCGCCGGTGCCGGTACCGGTGCTGGTGCCGGTGCCGGCGCGCTCACGACGGGAATGCTCGGCTCGGGAACATGCGCCACAGGCGCCTGCTCCGGCGACGTAACGACCACCGGCGACGTGGACACCTGCTCCACGCCGGCAGGCGTTGCGCCGATCGGGGCCGTACCGGCCAGTACGCGCGCTTCGACCGTCGCCTGGCCGCCGGCCTGGATATCGGTCCAGGCGGCCGCGAAGCCGCCGCCGGCCAGCGCCGTCAGGGAGGCATTGGCCTGGTCGCCCTGGCGCAACTCGTTGATCGCGAATTCGCGCATGTCGGCAGCGCTGCCGTCGGCATTGAAGCGGCGCCCGAAGATGCCGGTGCCGTCGAAGTCGCCCGATGCCGACTGCCAGGCCACGACGAAGCCGCCGTCGCTCAGCGCCGTGACCGAGGAATCGTCGTGTCCGAGTCCGCCGTCGACGTTGGCCTGCACCATGCTCCCAGCGAGGTTCCCGCCGGCGTCGATGCGCTGGAAGTACACGTCGCTGGAGCCGAAGCCGAAGGGCGAGTTGGCGTAGCTGTCCCAGGCGACCACGAAGCTGCCGTCCGCAAGCGCGGCGACGCTGGGGAGCGGCGCGCCGGTCATGCTGCTGGCCGCCAGGCCGTCGGCGTTGACGATCACCAGGGCGCCGCCCTCCATGGCCGCGTACACGCTGCCGTCGCCGATCTCGCCCCAGGTCACCAGGTAGGCGCCCGCGTTGCCGTTGGCCGCCGCGATGCTCGGGCTGAAGGCGGTGCCCATGCTGCCGTGGACCTGCTCGGCGCCGAGGACGCCCGCGGCGTCGGCCTGGCGCACGTGCACCTGGCCGCCTGCGCGCCAGGCGATGGCGAAGCCGCCGCCGGGCAGCGCGGTCACGTCCGGCATGGCGGTGTCGGCGGCCGGACCCAGGTCCACATACGCCTGCGGCGCGCCGTTGCCGGCGGCGTCCACCACGCGGTACGCCACGCGCGTCTCGCCGCCGGATACGACCGTATAGGCGGTCACGAAGCGGCCGTCGCCCAGGGCCGCCACGGCGGGCTCGCCCTCGACGGCGTAGTCGGCGCCGCTGGTGAGCGCGAACGCGGGAGCGCGCGCATTGCCTGCCGCATCGCTGACCTGCGCCATCAGGACCTGGCTCGATGCCCCCGGCGCCTGCCAGACGGTCACGAAGCCGCCGTCGCCCAGCGCGGCCATGCCCGGGTTCGCCAGGGCGGTCGCCGCGCCCAGCGCCAGGTCGCTGCCGAAGCCCGGCAGGTCGCGGGTCGCGCCCTGCTCGACCGTGTAGACCAGGGTTTCCTGGATGCCGCGGCCCGCCAGCGGATTGCCGTTGCCGTCGAGCTGGTAGCGGTCGTAGTAGTGCATCGTCACCGTCGCCCACAGGCCCGCTTCCGGCAGCGCGCCGGCGTTGTTGACGATCAGGCGCGCCGAGGTGTCGGTGGCCGGATTGTAGGCCACCGAGAACAGACCGGGGCTCGACTGGTCGTCGATGATCCAGCGCCCGCCGGTCAGGGGACCGGTGTCGATGGCGCGCAGGGTCGCGGCGACGTCGCCATTGCGCAGGGTCGTGAACAGCGTATCGCGGTCGTCGATGATGCCGACCGGGGCGTAATCGGTGTCGAGGCTCATGGGGATGGGTTCCTGGAGTATGCCGGGCAAATGCGCGGAAGATCAGGAACAATGATGCCTCAGGCCAACTTTTATTGGAAGTGAGAAACGATATTCACCAGCTCAATATGACGCTAATCCAACAGAAGATGGCCATATTTTCACCGAAGTTGTCGACCAGTTAGCAGCTCTTGCAGAACCGCCAAGCTTGCCTGCAAGCCTAGGGCGCGGCTCCGAAGGCGCTCACGCAGTAGTCGGTCATCGCCTTCTGGACCCCGGGGTCCTCGCCGATCGGGCCGGCAACCTGCAGGCGCAGGCCGGCATGCGCGGTGCGCAGGCCCTCGGCCAGCGCCGGCAGGTCGCGCAGCAGGTGGCCGCCCTGCCCCAGGAACACCGGCACCACGGTGACATCGAGGATGCCGCGCGCGGCCATGGCGGCCACGGCGTCCGGCAGGCTGGGCGTCATGAGTTCGAGGAAGGCCAGCGCCACCTCGGCGTCCGGCAGGCGCGCCTCGGCCTGGCCGCGCAGGCGCTCGAAGGGCACGGCCCAGCTGGCGGCGCGGGCGCCGTGGGCGAACAAGACCAGGCCGCGTTTTGCCGGGGTGCCCATCAGTGCCGCTCCACCCAGTAGAGGGCGCCCAGGGCCAGCAACAGGAACAGCAGGCTCGGGGCGGCGGCCGTGACGAAGGCGGGCCAGGTGGTGAGCACGCCCAGGTGCGAGAACAGCGCGTTGATCAGGATGAAGCTCACGCCGATCATGATGCCGATGAATATCTTCAGGCTGACGCCGCCGCTGCGCGTGTGCAGGTAGGCGAACGGCAGGGCCAGCGCCATCAGCACGAAGATCGAGAGCGGATCGATCAGCTTCTTCCAGAAGGCCACCTTGAAGCGGTCGGTCTCCTGGCGGTTCTCGGCCAGGTGGCGGGTGTAGACGGCCAGCTCATTGGCCGACATGCGTTCCGGATCCGCGCTCGACACCGACAGGATCTTGGGCGTGATCTCGGATACCAGGTCGAGCGCATCCAGCTTGCGGGTGGCGACGGCGGCCGTCTCCTGGCCGTAGGTGGCGTTCAGGGTCTGGCCGTCGGGCACCGGGGCGTCCGGCGCCGGCAGTTCGCGGCTGTTGGAGAAGTCGGTCTGGGTCACGCCGGTCAGGCGCCAGGTGTTGTCGCCGCCGTAGGCGCCGCGCTGCGCGGTGATCACCGAGCGCATGCGCATGTTGCTGTCGAATTCATACAGGCGCACGTCTTCGAGCTGGCCGTTGGGGCGGATCTGGCGCACGTTGAAGAAGCGGGTGCCGACGATCTTCCCCTTGACACCGTCCTCGTGCACGCTGTCCTTGGTCCACACGCCCGAGCGGAACTCGCCCGAGATCGAGCCGCCCTTGGCCGACAGGCGCAGGCGCTCGGCCAGCGGCGCGGTGCGCGGGGTGATCAGTTCGCCGAACACGAAGGTGATCGCCACGAACACGATGCCGACCTTGAACAGCATCATGGCGGCCTGGGTGGTCGACATCGACGAGGCGCGCATGATGGTGAATTCCGAGCTCGATGCGAATTGCGCCATCGTGTAGATGGTGCCGATCAGCGCGGCCACCGGCATGGCTTCGTAGACGTGGCCCGGCACCAGCAGCAGCACGTACAGGAAGGCATGCTGGATGCCGTAGTCGTTCTTGCCGACCGAGGGCAGGATGCTGGTCAGGTCCATGAAGGCGATCAGGGCCAGCAGGCCGACCAGCACGAACACCACCGCCTGGGCGATGTTGACCGCGAAATAGCGCTGCAGGATCTTCATTCCGCCTCCGCTTTGTGGATGGCCGGAAGCGCGCCCTTGAAGTGGCGGCGCCGCTTCCAGGCGTTGATCAGGACCAGCGGGTGGTAGCGGTGGTTCACGTTCAGGCGCCAGGCGAACAGCGCCAGCACCGCCAGCGCGGCCGCCAGGTGCAGCGGCCACCAGGCCATGGCGAAGTCCATGCGTCCCTTCTTGACCGAGGCTTCGATCAGCTTGACCAGGTTGTTATAGGTGAAGAAGATCAGCAGGGCCAGGATCATGTTGGCCGAGCTGCCCGCGCGCGGGTTGACGAAGCCGAGCGGGATCGCCAGCAGCATCAGGATCAGGCAGACGATGGGCTGCGAGACGCGTCCCAGCAGCTCGGACAGGGTGAACTGGTTGGGCGCCGCCAGCAGCTGCGGCGTGGTCATGGCGCTGGTCGGGACATCGGTGCCCAGCACCGGCACCTGGGTCGCCACGCGCATGCTGTAGCGCTCGAACTCCATCGACTGGAAATCGGCCTGGCCCGGCACGCCCTGGTAGCGGCGGCCGTTGCTCAGCACCAGGTACTGGCCGCCCCTGCCGTCCGATTCGATCACGCCTTCCTTGGCCACCACGATGGCGTGGCCGTTGCCGTCCACGCTGTTGACGAACACGTTCTGCACCACGGTCGCGCCTTCGGTGCTGCGCTCGACGAAGAACACGCGGTCGGCGGAGCTCGATTCGCGGAACTGGCCGGGGGCCACGCGCTTGAGGTCTTCGCGCTTCTGGAAGCGCTCGACGAACTCGGTGCTTTTCAGCTTGGCCCACGGGGTCACCACCAGCGACAGGGTCCCCACCAGCAGCACCATCGGCAGGCCGAAGGTGAGCACCGGGCGGATCCAGCGCGCCAGCGACATGCCGGAGGCGAACCACACCACCATCTCGGAATCGCGGTAGCTGCGCGTGACCGCGGCCAGTACCGAAATAAAGGTGGTGAGGATCAGGATGGTTGGCAGATAATTCAGCACCGCGAACCCGATCAGCGCGAGCACGTCGCTCGACGCGACCTTGCCTCCGGCGGCCTTGCCGAGCACGGAGATCAGGGTCCAGGTGACGAGTACGGTGAAGAGCACCGTGAAGGTGGCGCCGGCCGAAGAGGCCATTTCACGTTGCAGAGCGCGTCGGAAGATCATTCAATAGTTATAATTGCAGGTTAAGCACGGCTATAAGCTTGGCGGAATCGGTATCCGGCCGCGCGCCGCGAAAATACATGGAGAATCAAATGGACTTTAGCATAAAAGCATTCGACACCAAGAACACCCTGGCCGCCGCGAAAACCGGCTGCGTGGCAGTGGCGGTGTTCGAGAACAAGAAGCTGTCGGCGGCCGCGCAAGCCCTCGACGTCAACGGTGAGATCAGCGCCGCGCTCAAGTCCGGCGACATCAGCGGCAAGGCCGGCACCACCCTGCTGCTGCGCGGCGTGGCCGGCGTGAGCGCCGCGCGCGTGCTGCTGGTGGGCATGGGCTCGAACGACGCCGTCACCGAGAAAAACTTCAGCAGCGCCGTGAGCGCCGCGCTCAAGGTGTTCGGCACCCTGGGCGCCCAGGATGCCATTATCGCATTCCCGATGGCGGATGTGAAAGACCGCGACATCAATTGGGCGCTGCGCGCACTCGTGATCGGCGCCAACGAGGCCGAATTCCGCACCGATGCGCAGAAGAGCAAGAAGGACCCGGTCCCGGCGGGCGTGCGCAAGATCACCATCGCCGCCAGCGAAGCCAGCCAGCTCAAGGGCGCCCTGGCGCAGGCCACCGCAATCGCCAACGGCATGAACCTGACCAAGGTACTGGGCAACCTGTCGCCGAACGTCTGCACCCCGAGCTACCTGGCCGACACCGCGCGCGACCTGGCCGGCGAGTTCGGCTTCCAGGTCGAAGTGCTGGAGCGCAAGCAGCTCGAAGCCCTGAAGATGGGCAGCTTCCTGTCGGTGGCCAAGGGCAGCGACGAAGCGCCGAAATTCATCGTCCTCAAGCACATGGGCGGCAAGAAGAACGATGCGCCGGTGGTCCTGGTCGGCAAGGGCATCACCTTCGACACCGGCGGCATCTCGCTCAAGCCGGGCCCGAACATGGACGAGATGAAGTACGACATGTGCGGCGCCGGCTCGGTGCTGGGCACCTTCCGCGCCATCGGCGAGATGGGGCTGAAGCTGAACGTGATCGGCATCGTGGCGGCCTGCGAGAACATGCCGTCCGGCCGCGCCACCAAGCCGGGCGACATCGTGACCTCGATGAGCGGCACCACCATCGAGATCCTGAACACCGACGCCGAAGGCCGCCTGATCCTGTGCGACGCCCTGACCTACGCCGAGCGCTTCAAGCCGGCCGCCGTGGTCGACATCGCGACCCTGACCGGCGCCTGCATCGTGGCCCTGGGCCACCATACCAGCGGCCTGTTCACCCGCCACGACGACGCGCACGACGCGCTGGCCGAGGAACTGCTGGACGCCGGCAAGCAGGCGGGCGACGTGGCATGGCGCTTCCCGCTGGGCGACATCTACAACGAGCAGCTGAAGTCGAACTTCGCCGACCTGGCCAACATCGGCACCCCGGGTGCGGCCTCGATCACCGCGGCCTGCTTCCTGGAAAACTTCACCCGCAAGTACACCTGGGCCCACCTGGACATCGCCGGCACCGCCTGGAAGTCGGGCGCGGCCAAGGGCGCGACCGGCCGTCCGGTGCCGCTGCTGACCACGTTCCTGATGAATCGCGTGTGAAAGATTCTTTCACCTGCGGCATCGGGGTGAAATAATATTTCAGTTGTGAAAACAGCCCCGCTTGCGGGGCTGTTTCTTTTTGGGCCGGGAGGTTTGCGTGCGAACTTGGATCCCGGCCTTCGCCGGGATGACGGTCTTGAGGCTAGCGTGCATATTGACGCCGGCTCAGACCCGCGGCTCCAGTACGTCGTTCCGGCGAAGGCCGGAACCCAGGTTTCTCAGCGCAGCCGAGACGCTTCACTCATCAGAAAATCCGCGCCTCCACCGCCCGCTCCCCCGCCTCCGCCGCATCCGGCGCCGCCGGCTGCATCAGCACCGTCAGCACCTGCGGATACGCATACCCCGCCCCCGAATGCCGGTCGACGAAATAGCCCAGTCCCGCGCTGATCACGACATTGCCCATCAGGCTGGCCGTATCCGCCCGCGGCTGCACGACCTCGGCCGCGCTGCCCTTGCCCTCCTTCTTGCAGGTGATGTGCAAGGGCTGGGCGCTGCGGGTGATGGTGACCCGCCCCGGCGCGACCACATACCAGCGGCCCATGTCATTGCTCAGCAGGCAGCCGACGCCGGCGACTTCGCGGTGGTCGAGGATGGTGTGCAGCTCGAGCTGCTGGTAGGGAGAGGCGGACAGGGTCGCGCATCCGCCCAGCAGGGCGAAGGCGGCGACGGCGGTCAGGCGGAAATGGTAGAACATGGAATGCACCTCGTTGGCCTCATTCTCCTTTAACGGCAGAACAGAGCCCAAACTGTAGGCGCACGGAAGGACGGCCGGTCAGGCGACCGGCGCAAAGCGCGGCACAGCCGCGCCGTCGACCTCGACGGTCTCGAAGAAGGCCGCCGTGGGACGCACCCACACCTTCCCGTCCTGGCCGCGATAGACCATGACGGGCGTGTGGTCCGCTTCCAGCACGGCTTCAGCGACCAGCTCGTAGATGCCGCCCTTGTAGTGGCGGTAGCGCATCAGGCCTTTTCAGCCAGCGCCTTCTGCTTCTTCTTGAGGCCCTGGATGACCTTCAGCACGCCTTCCATGCCGGCGGCCTCGTCGAGCTCGCTGAACGCATCCAGCACCTCGTTCAGCACGCGGTTGCGCACCGATGCTTCGTCCGGCGCGATCGCGATCGGCTTCGATTCCGGTTCCTTCGCGAACTTCGCCGGCGCCTCGGCGGCGGCCTTGGCGCCGTGCGCCAGTGCGGCCTGCCAGATTACCCAGCGGCGTTGGGTTTCATAAACGAGGTATTCCTCGGGCTTGTCTTCCCGGCGGCGAACGATATGGCCTTCGCGCTGGGCCCATGCTTCGAAAGCATTGCGCATTTCAGTCCTTTTCAAATCTGCGTTCGGGTTGTCCACTATCGAAATATCTTCCAAATAGCACCACTGCACTCACAGCACAGCCGCTGCCTGCGTTGGCCGGCAGCCGAACACGCTTCCAACAATCTACAAATCATACAACTTAAGTTGCCCTGTCGCAACTTATCTGTTCCCGCCATGCAACATCGTTAAATGCTACATCGCGGCGTTTATTGTTTGACGAACGTCTTTATATCGCGATCCGACAGAAGAAGCAATTAATTTTATTATTCTATTAAGTTATTGCGATTTCGTCTGTTGTATTTTGCATAATATTACTGCAAATCTACTCACATTACACGCGCTGCATAAATATCTCTTGCACGCAGCCCTCTAGTATAACGCCCGAGCAAGAATCCAGCGCGCGGGATTTCCGTTTGCATCCTTCCTGCCAAATCGGCAAGATGACTTTCGGTAAAACATGTGAAGGCACATAAAGCATATTGCGTGCCTTCGAGCACCCTGCGTGCTAAAACAAAGGCTTAGCTACATTCCTTCGTGCCGGCCTATGCGGCTTGTAAGAGAATTCGACATCCTCGCCGGCAACCTGGGCGGCCGCCTGGTCCCACCCACCGCGGCCGGCAGGTATACTGCCGGCTTCAAAGGCGTGCGGGCCACCCGGCCGCCGCCTGCCGTCCCTTGTTCACCTCATCCTCGAACCCTCATCAATGAAAATCGCCACCTGGAACGTCAACTCCCTCAAAGTCCGCCTCCCCCTCCTGCTGCAATGGCTCGCCGCCAACCCGGTCGACGTGCTCTGCATCCAGGAGACCAAGCTCACCGACGACAAGTTCCCACTGGCGGAGATCAACGAGGCCGGCTACCAGGTGGCCTACACGGGCCAGAAGACCTATAACGGGGTGGCGATCCTGTCCAGGCTGCCGATCGAGGACGTGGTCAAGAACAATCCGCGCTTCGAGGACGAGCAGCAGCGCCTGCTGGCAGCCACCATCGGCGGCGTGCGCTTCATCTGCGCCTATGTGCCGAACGGCCAGGAGGTCGGCTCGGACAAGTTCGTCTACAAGCTGGCGTGGCTGAAGGCGCTGCAGGAATGGGTGGCGGCCGAGATGCGCGCCCACGAGCAGTTCGCGATCCTGGGCGACTACAACATCGCACCGGATGCGCGCGACGTGCACGACCCGGCCGAATGGGAAGGCCGCATCCACTTCTCGCTGGCGGAGCGTGGCGCGCTGCAGGAGCTGATGGGACTGGGCCTGGCGGACGCCTTTCGCCTCTTCGAGCAGCCCGAGAAGCAGTACAGCTGGTGGGATTACCGCCAGCTGGCCTTCCGCCGCAACCGCGGGCTGCGCATCGACCACATCCTGCTGTCGGAAAAGCTGGCCAGGCGCTGCACCGCCTGCGTCATCGACCGCGAACCGCGCAAGTGGGAGCAGCCGTCGGACCACACGCCGGTGATCGCGACGATCGGGGATTGATCAAGCGCCGCGTGGACGCGTCGGCAGGAAACCTGCCGACCCTACGGTAGGGTCGGCGCCTCTGCCGCCGACGCGTTCAGCCGACCAGGAAGGCCCCCACCTGCCCCGCCGGCAGCGGCCGCGCAAACAGGTAGCCCTGCGCGAACTGGCAGCCGAAGGAACGCAGCAGCGCGTACTGCGATTCCGTCTCCACGCCCTCGGCCACGACCGACAGCTGCAAGCTGTTCGCCAGCGCCATCACCGCCGCCACGATGGCGCGGTCTTCCGCGCTCGCGTCGAGCTCGCGCACGAAGGCGCGGTCGATCTTGATCTTCCTGACCGGGAAGCGCTTCAGGTAGGCCAGGCTCGAATAGCCGGTGCCGAAGTCGTCGATCGACAGCGACATGCCCATCGCATTGATCTGGCGCAGGATCTCGAGCGTCTGCCCGCCGTGCTGCATCAGCGCGGTCTCGGTGATCTCGAGCTCCACCAAGCGCGGATCGATGCCGGTGTCGCGCACGATGCGCTGGATCGATTCGACCAGCCCATGGTGCATGAACTGGCGCGCCGACAGGTTGATCGCGAGCGGCACCACGTCCAGGCCCTCGCGCTCCCACTGCATCAGCTGGGCGCAGGCGCTGCGGATCACCCACTCGCCCACCGGCACGATCATGCCGCTGTCCTCCAGGATCGGGATGAACTCGTCCGGCCCGATCAGGGTGGAACCCGGCGCCCCGCCGTCGCCGTTCCGGCGCCAGCGCAGCAGCACTTCCAGCGCGCGCGGGCGGCGCGTGGCGGTGCACATGATCGGCTGGTAGTGCAGCTCGAACTCGTCGCGCGCCAGGGCGCCGCGCAGGCTCGATTCCAGCTCGAAGTGGCGCGACGCGGCCTGGTTCATGCGCTGGGTGAAGAACTGGTAGTTGTTGCGGCCCGCGCCCTTGGCGTGGTACATGGCGGCGTCCGCGTGCCGCATCAGGGTCTCGACGTCGCTGCCGTCGTCCGGATAGACGCAGATGCCGATCGAGGGCGAGATGTGCAGGCTGCGCCCCTCGAAGGGGAAAGGCGAGGCCAGCGCCTCGATGATCTTGTCGCCCACCAGCCGGCACTCCTCGCCGGATGCGATCTCGGGCAGCAGCACCACGAATTCGTCGCCGCCCAGCCGCGCCACGGTGTCGCTGGCGCGCACGGCGACCACCAGGCGCTTGGCGACCTCGCGCAGCAGGTGGTCGCCGGTCAGGTGGCCGAGCGAGTCGTTGATGTTCTTGAAGCGGTCCAGGTCGATGAACATCAGGGCCAGCTTCCGTCCGCTGCGCTGGGCCGTGCGGATCGCGCAGTCCAGCCGGTCCGAGAGCAGCGCGCGGTTGGGCAGGCCGGTCAGGCTGTCGTGGTAGGCCATGTGGTGCACCCTCGCCTCGGCCTGGCGCCGCTCCACGATCTCGTCCTGCAGCAGCGCGTTGGCGCCCGCCAGTTCAGCGGTGCGCTCGGCCACGCGCACTTCGAGCTCGTCGCGCGCGCGGCGGATCGCGTCGGCCGCCTCGCGCTGGGCGGTGACGTCGTCCACCAGCCACACGCTGCGCCCGCGCCGCGCCGCGTCGAAAGGCCGGCCAGACAGGCGCGCCCAGAAGCGGGTGCCGTCGCGCCGCATCAGCTGGTGCTCGGCCATGTGCACGCGGCCGGCCGCGAAATCGGGCGCGGCCAGCGCGCGCGCCGCCTGCCAGCTGGCGTCGTCGGGATAGAGGGCGCGCACGGTGGCGCCGTCCACTTCGCCCGCGGCGCAGCCGAACAGCTCTTCCATCTTGCGGTTGCAATGCAGGGTGCGCCCGCCCTCGACCACCGCGATGCCGAGCACCGCGTTGTCGAGGATGGCGCGGTTTTCCATCAGCGCGTCGCGCAGCGACTGCTCGTCCTGCTTTTCGCGGGTGCGGTCTTCCAGCATCCAGATCGTGCCCTGCTCGGGATCGAGCGGATTGACCTGGTAGCCGATCAGCTGCACCCAGATCGGCGCGCCGTCGCGGCGCACCATGGTGGTCTCGGCGCGGAAGGACTTGCCGCCGGCCAGCTGCGGATAGGCGCGCTCGCCCATCGCGAGGAAGGATGCCTCGTCCGGGTACAGCAGGCGCGTGAGCTGGCCCACCGCCTGCGCTTCGGTATAGCCGAACATGGCGCTGAAGGCAGGGTTGCAGCGGCGGATCAAGCGGTCGCGGGTGAACATGATGCCGACCGAGGCGTTGCTCATGATCGCCTGCACCTCGTTCATCGCCTGGCGCGTCTCGGTGACATCCTCGACGATCCAGATCGTGCCCGCTTCGCGCTGGCGCGGATCGACGGCGCGGCCACGCAGGCGCGCCCAGAACAGGCTGCCGTCGCGGCGCCGGAACTGCTGCTCGCCGCGCTCGTACAGGCCGCCCGATGCCAGCAGCGTGTAGGCCTCGGCGGTCAGCTCCTGGTAGGCCTCTGTGGAAGGAAACACCTGCAGCGGCTTCAGCCCCAGCAGCTCTTCCTGCCCATAGCCGAACATCTCGCAGATGCGCGGGTTGAAGGACTTGATCTGGCCGGGGAGCGTAAACACGATCCCGACCGGCGCATTCTCGAGGATGGCGCGCTGCTCCAGCACCATCCGGCACAGGTCGGCCGCCGCCAGGGATGGCTGCTCATGGTCGCAGGGGCCTGCGCCGGGCGCGTCCGCCGGGCCGGCGAACGGCGGGAAAGTCGGTAGTCGGTCCATCGATGCTTGCGGGTCGGTCCCTTGGATTGTCCGGTGTTCTGGACTGTTGCAATCCGGCAATCATAAACTAGAAATGCCGCCAACTCTACAACCGGAAAGCATCGCTGGCCGACAAGTTCAGAAACTGTCGCCTGGAACCCTCACCCAGCCTTCCATCAGCACGCGCGCGCTGCGGCTCATGATGGCCTTGCTGACGCTCCATTCGCCGTTGGCTTCCACCGCCTCGGCGCCGACGCGCAGGGTGCCCGAGGGATGGCCGAAACGCACCGCGGTGCGCTTGCCGCCGCCGGCCGCCAGGTTGACCAGGGTGCCGGGAATCGCGGCGGCGGTGCCGATCGCCACCGCGGCGGTGCCCATCATCGCGTGGTGCAGCTTGCCCATCGAGAGCGCGCGCACCAGTAGGTCGATGTCGCCGGCCGCCACCTGCTTGCCGCTGGACGCGATGTAGTCGGCCGACTTGGCCACGAAGGCGATCTTGGGCGTGTGCTGGCGCTTGGCCGCATCCTCGATGCTCTCGATCAGGCCCATGCGCAGGGCGCCGTAGGCGCGGATGGTCTCGAACATCGCCAGCGCGCGCGGGTCGCCGTTGATGGCTTCCTGCAGCTCGGCGCCGGTGTAGCCGATGGCGTCGGCGTTCACGAAGATGGTCGGGATGCCGGCGTTGATCATGGTGGCCTTCAGGGTGCCGACACCGGGCACTTCCAGCTCGTCGACCAGGTTCCCGGTCGGGAACATGGCGCCGCCGGCGCCCTCTTCTTCCGCCGCCGGGTCCATGAATTCGAGCTGGACTTCGGCCGCCGGGAAGGTGACGCCGTCGAGTTCGAAGTCGCCGGTCTCCTGGACCTGGCCCTTGGCAACCGGCACGTGGGCGACGATGGTCTTGCCGATGTTGGCCTGCCAGATGCGCACCACGGCGACGCCGTCTTGCGGCAGGCGTTCCGGGTCGACCAGGCCGCTGCTGATGGCGAAGGAGCCGACCGCCGACGACAGGTTGCCGCAGTTGCCGCTCCAGTCGACGAAGGGCTTGTCGATCGAGACCTGGCCGAACAGGTAGTCGACGTCGTGGTCCGGGCGGGTCGACTTCGAGACGATCACGGTCTTGCTGGTGCTCGAGGTGGCGCCGCCCATGCCGTCGATCTGCTTGCCGTAGGGGTCGGGGCTGCCGATCACGCGCAGCAGGAGCGCGTCGCGCGCGGGGCCGGGCACGCGGGCCGCTTCAGGCAGGTCGTCGAGGCGGAAGAACACGCCTTTGCTGGTGCCGCCGCGCATGTAGGTGGCGGGGATTTTGATTTGGGGGACGTGAGGCATATCGTTGTCCATAGGGTTCATTGGGGCCGGTTGGACGCGTCGGCGGCAGAGCCGCCAACCCTACGTAGGGTTGGGGGCTTCGCCGCCGACGCGTTCAACGCACGTTTTAAATTACGCCGCGGCCTTCGGCACGCTCGACTCGAGGAAATCCTGCGCGAAACGCTGCAGCACGCCGCCCGCCTCGTAGATCGCCACTTCCTCGGCCGTGTCGAGACGGCAGGTCACCGCCACTTCCAGCGTCTCGCCGTTCTTGCGGTGGATGACGAGGGTCAGGTCGGCGCGCGGGGTGCGCGCACCGAGTACGTCGAAGGTCTCGGTGCCGTCGATGCCCAGGGTCAGGCGGTTCACGCCTGGCTTGAACTCCAGCGGCAGCACGCCCATGCCCACCAGGTTGGTGCGGTGGATGCGCTCGAAGCCTTCGGCCACGATCGCTTCCACGCCCGCCAGGCGCACGCCCTTGGCCGCCCAGTCGCGCGAGGAGCCCTGGCCGTAGTCGGCGCCGGCGATCACGATCAGCGGCTGCTTGCGCTCCATGTAGGTCTCGATGGCTTCCCACATGCGGGTGACTTGCCCTTCCGGCTCGATGCGCGCCAAGGAACCTGCCTTCACGTTGCCCATCGCGTCGCGCACCATCTCGTTCTTGAGGGTCGGGTTGGCGAAGGTCGCGCGCTGCGCCGTCAGGTGGTCGCCGCGGTGGGTCGCGTAGGAATTGAAGTCCTCTTCCGGCAGGCCCATCTTGGCCAGGTATTCGCCGGCGGCGGAGTCCAGCAGGATCGCGTTCGAGGGCGACAGGTGGTCGGTGGTGATGTTGTCGCCCAGGACCGCCAGCGGACGCATGCCCGCCAGGGTGCGCTCGCCGGCCAGCGCGCCTTCCCAGTACGGCGGACGGCGGATGTAGGTGCTCATGGGGCGCCAGTCGTACAGCGGGCTGACCTTGCTGCCGTCGTCCGCGACGCGCGCGAACATCGGTGTGTAGACCTTGCGGAACTGCTCCGGCTTGACGCTGGCCTCGACCACGGTGTCGATCTCTGCGTCCGAGGGCCACAGGTCGGCCAGGCGATATTCGCGGCCGGCGGCATCGACGCCCAGCACGTCCTTCTCGATATCGAAGCGGATGGTGCCGGCGATCGCGTAGGCCACCACCAGCGCCGGCGAGGCCAGGAAGGCCTGCTTGGCGTAGGGGTGGATGCGGCCGTCGAAGTTGCGGTTGCCCGACAGGACGGCGGTGGCGTACAGGTCGCGCTCGATGATCTCCTGCTGGATGGTCGGGTCGAGCGCCCCGCTCATGCCGTTGCAGGTGGTGCAGGCGAAGGCCACGACGCCGAAGCCCAGCTTTTCCAGTTCCGGCATCAGGCCGGCTTCTTCCAGGTAGAGGGCGACGGCCTTCGATCCCGGCGCCAGCGAGCTCTTCACCCAGGACTTGCGCAGCAAGCCCGCGCGGTTGGCGTTGCGCGCCAGCAGGCCCGCGGCGATCATGTTGCGCGGGTTGTTGGTGTTGGTGCAGCTGGTGATGGCGGCGATGATCACCGCGCCGTCCGGCATCAGGCCAGGTTCGTTCTCCACCTTGCCGGCGATGCCGCGCTCGGCGAGCTCGGAGGTCGGGACGCGCTTGTGCGGGTTCGAGGGGCCGGCGATGTTGCGCACCACGCTCGACAGGTCGAAGGACAGCACGCGCTCGTACTGCGCGTTCTTCAGGCCGTCCGCCCACAGGCCGGTTTCCTTGGCATAGGCTTCGACCAGCTTCACAGTCTCTTCCTCGCGGCCGGTCAGGCGCAGGTACTTGATGGTCTGCTCGTCGATGTAGAACATCGCGGCGGTGGCGCCGAATTCCGGCGCCATGTTCGAGATGGTGGCGCGGTCGCCGAGCGTGAGCGCGGAGGCGCCCTCGCCGTAGAACTCGAGGTAGGTCGACACGACCTTGGACTTGCGCAGGAACTCGGTCAGGGCCAGCACGATGTCGGTGGCGGTGATGCCCGGCTGCGGCTTGCCCGTCAGTTCGACGCCGACGATGTCCGGCAGGCGCATCCAGGAGGCGCGGCCCAGCATGACGCTTTCGGCTTCCAGGCCGCCCACGCCGATGGCGATCACGCCCAGGGCGTCGACCATCGGGGTATGGGAGTCGGTGCCGACCAGGGTGTCCGGATAGGCGACGCCATCCTGGACCTGGATCACCGGCGACATGCGCTCGAGGTTGATCTGGTGCAGGATGCCGTTACCCGGCGGGATCACGTCGACGTTCTGGAAGGCCTTCTTGGTCCACTCGATGAAGTGGAAGCGGTCTTCGTTGCGGCGGTCCTCGATGGCGCGGTTCTTGGCGAAGGCGTCCGGATCGAAGCCGCCGCATTCCACGGCCAGCGAGTGGTCGACCACCAGCTGGGTCGGGACCACCGGGTTGACCAGGGCCGGGTCGCCGCCCTGGCTGGCGATGGCGTCGCGCAGGCCGGCCAGGTCGACGAGGGCGGTCTGGCCCAGGATGTCGTGGCAGACCACGCGCGCCGGGAACCAGGGGAAGTCGAGCTCGCGCTTGCGCTCGATGATCTGCTTGAGCGAGTCGGTGAGCGTCGCCGGATCGCAGCGGCGGACCAGGTTCTCGGCCAGGACACGCGACGTGTACGGCAGGGTGTCGTAGGCGCCGGGCTGGATGGTGTCGACCGCGGTGCGGGTGTCGAAGTAGTCCAGGGAGGTGCCGGGGAGGGGTTTGCGGTGGTTGGTGTTCATGGCGGCTATAAACCTTTGAGTTGGCCTAGAAACCGTCATCCCGGCGGAGGCCGGTATCCAAGTTTGCGTGAGCGGCCCGCTGGCAAAACTTGGGTTCCGGCCTTCGCCGGAACGACGGTCTTGGGGCTATTGGTCCTGTCTATTACTTGCGCTCTTCAATCGGCACGAACTTCAGGTCCTCCGGACCCACATAGTTCGCGCTCGGGCGGATGATCTTGTTGTCGATGCGCTGCTCGATGATGTGCGCCGCCCAGCCGGAGGTGCGCGAAATCACGAACAGCGGCGTGAACATCGCGGTCGGCACGCCCATCATGTGATAGGACACGGCCGAGAACCAGTCCAGGTTGGGGAACATCTTCTTGACTTCCCACATCACCGATTCCAGGCGCTCGGCGATGTCGAACATCTTCATCGCACCGGCTTCCTGGGACAGCGAACGCGCCACTTCCTTGATGACCACGTTGCGCGGGTCGCTGATGGTGTAGACCGGATGGCCGAAGCCGATCACGACTTCCTTGTTGGCCACGCGGTTGCGGATGTCGGCTTCCGCTTCGTCGGCGTTCTCGTAGCGCTTCTGGATGTCCAGCGCCACTTCGTTCGCGCCGCCGTGCTTCGGACCGCGCAGCGCGCCGATGGCGCCGGTGACGGCCGAATAGATGTCCGAACCGGTGCCGGCGATGACGCGGCTGGTGAAGGTCGAGGCGTTGAACTCGTGCTCCGCGTACAGGATCAGCGACACGTGCATCGCCTTGACCCATTCCTGCGACGGCTTGACGCCGTGCAGCAGGTGCAGGAAGTGGCCGCCGATCGAGTCGTCGTCGGTCTCGACCTCGATGCGCTTGCCGTTGTGGCTGTAGTGGTACCAGTACAGCAGGATCGAGCCGAAGGAAGCCATCAAGCGGTCGGCGATGTCGCGCGCGCCGGCGATGTTGTGGTCTTCCTTCTCGGGCAGCACGCAGCCCAGGACCGAGGCGCCCGTGCGCATCACGTCCATCGGGTGGGCGCCGGCCGGCAGCGCTTCGAGCGCGCTCTTGACGGCCTGCGGCAGGCCGCGCAGCGATTTCAGCTTGGCCTTGTAGCCCTTCAGCTCGGCCACGGTCGGCAGCTTGCCGTGCACCAGCAGGTAGGCGATTTCTTCGAATTCGCAGCGGCCGGCCACGTCGAGGATGTCGTAGCCGCGGTAGTGCAGGTCGTTGCCCGACTTGCCGACCGAGCACAGCGCGGTGTTGCCGGCGGCGACGCCGGACAGGGCGACGGATTTCTTGGGCTTGAAGGTCGGGGTGTCGTTGGTGGTGCTCATGCGTGGGGTCTCCTCGATTATTTGGTTTTGCCGGCGGCGAACAGCGCGTCCAGCTTCTGCTCGTAGCTGTGGTAGTCGATGCGCTCGTACAGTTCGGCGCGGGTCTGCATGGTGTCGATCACGTTCTTCTGGGTGCCGTCGCGGCGGATCGCCTGGTACACGTTCTCGGCCGCCTTGTTCATGGCGCGGAAGGCCGACAGCGGGTACAGCACCAGGCCTACGTTGGCGCTCGCCAGTTCCTCGACGGTGAACAGCGGGGTCGAGCCGAATTCGGTGATGTTGGCCAGCACCGGCACCTTCACGGCGTCGGCGAACTGCTTGTACATCTCCAGGCTGGTCATGGCTTCCGGGAAGATCATGTCGGCGCCGGCTTCGACGCAGGCCACGGCGCGCTCGATGGCGGCGTCCAGGCCTTCCACGGCCAGCGCGTCGGTGCGGGCCATGATCACGAAATTCTCGTCCGTACGGGCGTCGACGGCGGCGCGCACGCGGTCGACCATCTCGCCCTGGCTCACGATTTCCTTGCCCGGACGGTGGCCGCAGCGCTTGGCGCCGACCTGGTCTTCGATATGGCAGGCGGCCGCGCCGGCCTTGATCAGGCTGCGCACGGTGCGCGCGACGTTGAAGGCCGAGGCGCCGAAGCCGGTGTCGATGTCGACCAGCAGCGGCACGTCGCACACGTCGGTGATGCGGCGCACGTCGATCAGGACGTCCTCCAGGCTGGAGATGCCCAGGTCGGGCAGGCCCAGCGAACCGGCGGCCACGCCGCCGCCCGACAGGTAGATCGCCCGGTAGCCGGCGCGTTTGGCCAGCAGCGCATGGTTGGCGTTGATCGCGCCGATGACCTGCAGCGGGGATTCTTCCTGGACGGCCTTGCGGAAGGCGGCGCCTGCGGAGTATTGACTCATTCTTGGTCCTTTCTGATGCGTGGTGAGAGTGTCGGGCTTCCTTAATGCAAAGGGCGTGCCACCCTGCCCTCCCCTGTGTTTTCAAGGACTTGCGGCGTTGACAAGCAGCCAGCCTGGGCACTCCTGTTTCACTAACGTTTCATTATGAAACATGCGACCGAAAAATGAAACTACGCACGCCATAAAAAAACCCCGCCGTGGCGGGGTTTCAAACGGTAGCCTGAAGGATCAGTGGGCGGAAGCGGCCGCTGCGCCGATGCCGGTTTCGGAACGCACTTCCTGCGCCTCGAAGCCCGCCTTGTCGATCGCGGCGCGCGGGCTCTTGTCCGTTACCGAGAAGAACCAGATGCCGAAGAAGCCCACGGCCATCGAGAAGATCGCCGGCGAGGTGTAGGGGAAGATCGGCGCCGCGTTGCCGAACACGTCGACCCAGACCGACTTCGACACGATGGTCAGCACGACCGCGGTGGCCAGGCCCAGGAAGCCTCCGACCGTGGCGCCGCGGGTGGTGCAGTCCTTCCACAGCACCGACATGAACAGCACCGGGAAGTTGGCCGAGGCGGCGATGGCGAAGGCCAGCGACACCATGAAGGCGACGTTCTGCTTTTCGAACGCGATCCCCAGCAGCACGGCGATGACGCCCAGCGCGATGGTGGTGATCTTCGAGACCTTCAGTTCGTCGGCGCTGTTGGCCTTGCCCTTCTTGAACACGGTGGCGTACAGGTCGTGCGACACGGCCGAGGCGCCCGACAGGGTCAGGCCGGCCACCACCGCGAGGATGGTGGCGAAGGCCACCGCCGAGATGAAGCCCAGGAAGACGTCGCCGCCCACGGCCTTGGCCAGGTGGACCGCCGCCATGTTGTTACCGCCCAGGAGCTTGCCTGCCGCGTCCTTGAATTCCGGATTGGTGCCGACCAGGACGATGGCGCCGAAGCCGATGATGAAGGTAAGGATGTAGAAGTAGCCGATCCAGGTGGTGGCCCACAGCACGGACTTGCGCGCTTCCTTGGCGCTCGGGACAGTGAAGAAGCGCATCAGGATGTGCGGCAGGCCGGCGGTGCCGAACATCAGCGCCATGCCGAAGGAGATGGCCGAGATCGGGTCCTTGATGAAGCTGCCCGGACCCATGATGGAGTCGCCCTTGGCGTGCACTTCGGTCGCGGTGGCGAACAGTTTCTCGGGGCTGAAGTTGTACTGCGCCAGCACCGAGAAGGCCATGAAGGACGCGCCCGACAGCAGCAGCACGGCCTTGATGATCTGCACCCAGGTGGTGGCGGTCATGCCGCCGAACAGCACGTAGACCATCATCAGGATGCCGACCAGGACCACCGCGATCCAGTATTCCAGGCCGAACAGCAGCTTGATCAGCTGGCCGGCGCCGACCATCTGGGCGATCAGGTAGAAGGCCACCACGACCAGGGTGCCGGAGGCCGCGAACACGCGGATGGGTTTTTGGTGGAAGCGGTAGGCGGCCACGTCGGCGAAGGTGTAGCGGCCCAGGTTGCGCAGGCGCTCGGCCATCAGGAAGGTGATCACGGGCCAGCCGACCAGGAAGCCGATGGCGTAGATCAGGCCGTCGAAGCCGTCCAGGAAGACGGCGGCCGAGATGCCGAGGAAGGACGCGGCCGACATGAAGTCGCCCGCGATCGCCAGGCCGTTCTGGAAGCCGGAAATGCCGCCGCCGGCGGTGTAGAAGTCGGAAGCCGAGCGGGTCTTGGCCGCGGCCCACTTGGTGATGAACAGGGTCAGGACCACGAAGATCGCGAACATGCTGATCGCGGTCCAGTTGGTGGCCTGCTTGGTGGCCTGGCCCAGGTCGGGCGCGGCGACCGCGGCGCCGGCCGCGCCCAGCAGGGCCAGTGCGCCGATGGATTTCAGGGTCTTCATGCCGCCACCTTCTCTTTCTTGGCGACGCGCACCTTGATGGCGTCGGTCAGCTCGTCGTACTGGCTGTTGGCGCGGCGCACGTAGATGCCGGTGATGACGATGGTGAACAGGATGACGAACAGGCCGATCGGAATGCCCCAGCTCATCACGCCTTCGCCGATGCGGCTGCCCATGAATTCCTTGTTGAACGCGACCAGGACCGTGAAGCCGTAGTACACGATCATCATTGCCCAGGTGAGTGTCCAGCCGAAGCGCGAGCGCGCCGCGACCAGCTTGCGGTAGTCGGGGTCGCCCTTGACCCGCCGTACGATGTCTTGGTCCATCTGTGTCTCCTTGAGTTTTTGTGATGCCTGTGCGGTGCATACCTTGCAGGTTGAAGGGCATCCTACGGCGGCGCGCTTACCTCATTCTTACGCTCCCTTACACGTTTCTGACACGGGCCGCGGCCTTGAAAGAGGAAACACCGGCTGAAACACCGGCGCCGAAATGTTCTACACTGCCGACATGAGCTATTCCACCCGCAGCCCCGCGGACGGCGGCGACAAGCCCGTCATCTGGACGGTGTCGGTCTCGCGCCTCTCCGACCTGTTCCGCGACATCACCCTCGAGTACGACCACCTGGCGTCGATCGAACCGCTGCACCTCGGCTTCGACGAAGCCGCGAAGCACATCCGCGAACGCATGGCGAACGAGCGCTGCGACGTGGTCATCGCGGCCGGCTCGAACGCGGCCTACCTGCGCGGCCGGGTCTCGGTACCGGTGGTGGTGGCCAAGGCGAGCGGCTTCGACGTCATGCAGGCCCTGGTGCGGGCGCGCCGCGTCTCGCCGCGCATCGGCGTGATCAGCTACCAGCTGCCCCTGCCCGAGCTGGCGGAATTCGCGGCGACCTTCGGCGTCGACATCGCCCAGCGCACCTACGTGACCGAGGAGGATGCGCGCGCCAGCATCAACGAACTGAAGGCCGCCGGTGTCGAGGTGATCGTCGGCGCCGGCTTGATCACCGACCTGGCCGAGGAAGCCGGACTGACCGGGGTCTTCCTGTACTCGGCCGCGTCGATCCGCCAGGCCTTCGACGACGCGCTGGAACTGGCGCGCCTGACCATGCTCGAGGCGAACCGCGGGCGCCGCCCAACGGCCAGCGACACGCGCCGTGCGCGCCGTGGGCTGAACGACCTGCGCGGCGATTCCGCCGCCATGGAAAGGCTGCGCCAGACCGTGGTGCTGTACGCGCGCTCGCCGGCGACGGTGCTGATCCAGGGCGAGACCGGCAGCGGCAAGGAACTGGTGGCGCAGGCGATCCACCGCGAAGGCCCGCGCCGCGCCGGGCGCCCTTTCGTGGCCGTGAACTGCGGCGCGATCGCCGAATCGCTGCTGGAGTCGGAACTGTTCGGCCACGAGGAAGGCGCCTTCACCGGCGCGCGGCGCGGCGGCCACGCGGGCCTGTTCGAGGCGGCCAACGGCGGCACCCTCTTCCTCGACGAGATCGGCGAGATGCCGCTCGCCCTGCAGACCCGCCTGCTGCGCGTGCTGGAAGAGCGCGAGGTAACGCGCGTGGGCGGCACGCGACCGGTGCCGATCGACGTGCGCGTGGTCAGCGCCACCCACTGCGACCTGGAGGCGCGCGTGCGCGAAGGGCGCTTCCGGGCCGACCTGTTCTACCGCCTCGCCGTGCTCAGGCTAAGCCTGCCGCCCCTGCGCGAACGGGTCGAGGATATCGCCCCGCTGGCCGAATGGTCGCTCAAGAACGCGCTGGCGGCGCTGGACGCGCGGCCGCATCCTAACCTGCATGCCGAGATCGGCGCCTGCGCGCCGCTGCTGGAGGCCTATGGATGGCCAGGGAACGTGCGCGAGCTGCGCAACCTGGCCGAGCGCCTGGCCCTGTTCCTGGCGGCCGAACCTTTGCAGGCCCTGACGCCGAGCTTCCTGCTGTCGGTGGCGCCGGAGCTGGCGCGGCGCGACACGCCCGCGGCGCAGGCGATCCGGTTCGATGCGCCGGCGCCGGCCGGCGAGTCGATCGAGGAAGTGCTGGCCCGCTTCGGCGGCCAGCGCGACCTGGCGGCCCGCCATCTCGGCATCAGCCGGACGACCTTGTGGCGGCGCTTGAAATCGCAGGGCTGAGGCTACGCGGCGCGCCCTGGCGCCTGCAGCCGCAAGAAAACGCGTGCGGGGAAGCCCCTGTGCGCACGATCTTTCTTATGCGCAATCCAACGAAGCATAGTTGAATTTATTTCAACACCACGAATTCTAAAAGCCGTATAGTATTTTCTTTACCATGGCTGGCGTCCATCCGGCGCTGGCTTGTCGTGTCAAGGCGTCCCACGAGGCGCCGCATCCTGACCCGTCGAGGTCCGGCTCATTGGAGGCAATATGCAACACGCATCTCAGGCTGCCCTGTTTTCACTGATAGGCGATACCCCGCTGGTGGAAGTGACGCGCATCGACACCGGCCCCTGCCAGCTGTTCCTGAAACTCGAATCGCAAAACCCCGGCGGCTCCATCAAGGACCGCATCGGCAAGGCCATGATCGAAAAGGCCGAACATGACGGCCACCTCCAGCCGGGCGGCACGGTGGTCGAGGCCACCGCCGGCAATACCGGCCTGGGCCTGGCGCTGGTGGCGCGCATCAAGGGCTACCGCGTGGTGCTGGTCGTCCCCGACAAGATGGCGGCGGAAAAGATCCTGCACCTGAAGGCGCTCGGCGCCGAGATCCACCTGACCCGCTCCGACGTCGGCAAGGGCCACCCCGAGTACTACCAGGACTACGCGGCGCGCCTGGCCAAGGAGATTCCGGGCGCCTGGTTCGCCGACCAGTTCAACAACCCGGCCAATCCCTGGGCCCACGAGCACACCACCGGCCCCGAGATCTGGGACCAGACCAACCACAAGCTCGACGCCATCGTGGTCGGCGTCGGCTCCTCCGGCACCCTCACCGGCCTCTCGCACTACTTCAAGAAAACCCAGCCGCACCTGGAATTCATCCTGGCCGACCCCAAGGGCTCGATCCTGGCGGAATACGTCAACACTGGCCATCTGTCGAAGGACGCCGGCTCGTGGGCGGTGGAAGGCATCGGCGAGGACTTCATTCCCGGCATCGCCGACCTGTCGCGCGTGAGCAAGGCCTACACCATTCCCGACGAGGAAAGCTTCAACACGGCGCGCCTGCTGCTGCAGCAGGAAGGCATCCTGGGCGGCTCGTCCACCGGCACCCTGCTCGCCGCGGCCCTGCGCTACTGCCGCGAACAGACGCGGCCCAAGCGCGTGGTGACGTTTGTGTGCGACACCGGCACCCGCTACCTGACCAAGGTCTACAGCGACGGCTGGATGGTCGACCAGGGCCTGATCACGCGGCCCAAGCTGGGCGACCTGCGCGACCTGATCGGCCGCCGCTACGACGCCGGCGAGGTGGTCTCGCTGTCGCCCGGCGACACCCTGCTCACCGCCTTCAACCGCATGCGCAGCGCCGACCTGCAGCAGATGCCGGTGATCGACAACGAAGGCCGGCTGGCGGGCCTGATCGACGAATCCGACCTGCTGCACCACGTGACCACCGAACCGGGACGCTTCGGCGCGCCGGTGTCGAGCACCATGACGGCCCAGCTCCAGACCCTGCACCCGAGCGCTAGCATGCAGCAGCTGCGCGAGGTGCTCGACCGCGGCCTGACCGCCGTGATCACCGACGGCCCCACCTTCTACGGCCTGATCACGCGCTTCGACCTGCTCAATCATCTCCGAAGGACGCTTTCATGACCGAATCGAAGAAACATATCGCTACCCGCGTGATCCACGGCGGCCAGGCGCCGGAGCCCAGCACCGGCGCCGTGATGCCGCCGATCTTCGCCACCTCCACCTTCCGCCAGGAGAGCCCGGGCGTGCACAAGGGCCTGGACTACGGCCGCTCGCACAATCCGACCCGCTGGGCGCTGGAGCGCTGCGTGGCCGACATCGAAGGCGGCAGCGCGGCCTTCGCCTTCGCTTCGGGCCTGGCCGCGATCGCGGCGGTGCTGGAACTGCTGCCGGCCGGCTCGCACATCGTGGCGGGCGACGACATGTACGGCGGCACCTACCGCCTGTTCGAGCGCGTGCGCCGCGACAGCGCGGGCCATACCTTTACCTACGTCGACCTGGCCGATCCGGACGCGCTGGCCGCCGCGCTGCGTCCCGAGACAAAACTGGTGTGGGTCGAAACCCCGACCAATCCCATGCTCAAGCTGGCCGACCTGCGCGCGATCGCCGCCCTGTGCAAGGCGCGCGGCATCCTGAGCGTGTGCGACAACACCTTCGCCAGCCCCATCGTCCAGCGCCCGCTGGAGTGCGGCATCGACATCGTGGTGCACTCGACCACCAAGTACATGAACGGCCACTCGGACGTGATCGGCGGCGTGGCCATCGTCGGCACCGACGCCGGGCTGGCGGAACGCCTGGGCTTCATCCAGAACGCCGTGGGCGCCATCCAGGGGCCCTTCGACAGCTTCCTGGTGCTGCGCGGGATCAAGACCCTGGCCCTGCGCGTCGAGCGCTCAAGCGCCAATGCGCTGGCCCTGGCCGAATGGCTGGAGCGCGAGCCCAAGGTGCGCAAGGTGCACTATCCGGGACTGGAGTCGCACCCCCAGCACGCGCTGGCGCGGCGCCAGATGAACGGCTTCGGCGGGATCGTGTCGATCGACCTGGATACCGACCTGGCGGGCGCGAGGCGCTTCCTGGAGCGCTGCGAGGTGTTCACCCTGGCCGAAAGCCTGGGCGGGGTGGAGAGCCTGATCGAGCATCCGGCCTTGATGACGCATGCGAGCATTCCGGCGGAGCGCAGGGCGGAGCTGGGGATCGGGGATGGGTTGATCCGGCTGTCGGTGGGGATCGAGCATCTGGAGGACCAGCGCGAGGATTTGCGGCGGGCACTGGCTGCGATCTGATAGCGCAGCTTCCACCTGTAGCCCCAATACCGTCATCCCCGCGAAGGCGGGGACCCAAGTGTTGTTTGCGTATCGATCCAAATCATATTCGATCGAGGAGCTTGCAAACTTGGATCCCCGCCTTCGCGGGGACGACGGTAGTGAGGCTGCGGGCTGACAGAGGCGGACCGTGATGTCCTTATGCCATCGCAAGTTCACGCCGCGAGCTCGTCCCCCGCACCTTGAACGTCCCCACCAGCTCCGACAACTCCGCCGCCTGCTGCCGCATCGACGCCGCCGCGGCCGCCGCCTGCTCCACCATCGCGGCGTTCTGCTGGGTCGACGCATCCATCTCCGCGATCGCCCTGCTCACCTGCTCCACGCCGCTCGCCTGCCCCGCGCTGGCCTCGTGGATCGCACCCAGGATGCCCGCCACTTCCCGCACATGCTCGAGCACCGCGCGCATCGTCGCGCCGGCCGTCTTCGCGATGCCGGTGCCGGCCTCGATCTCGCCGCTCGACTCCCCGATCAGCTTCTTGATCTCCTTCGCCGCACCCGCGCTGTGCTGCGCCAGGCTGCGCACCTCGGCCGCCACCACCGCGAAGCCGCGCCCTTCGGCGCCGGCGCGCGCCGCCTCGACCGCCGCGTTCAGCGCCAGGATATTGGTCTGGAAGGCGATGCTGTCGATCATGCCGGTGATGTCGGCGATGCGGTCCGCCGAGGCCTTGATGGCCGCCATGCGCGCCACCAGCTGGCCGACGGCCTGGGCGCCCTCGGTGGCCACCATGGAGGCGTCCTGCGCCAGCGCATTGGCTTCGCGCGCGCTGGCGTTGTTGCGGACGATGGCGCCGCTCAGGGCTTGCATCGCGCCCACCGTTTCGCGCAGGGCGCCGGCCTGGCGCTCGGTGCGCTGCGACAGGTCCCGGTTGCCATGGGCGATCTCGCTGGAGGCCGAGTCGATCGCCTGGGCGCCCTGCAGCACCTGCGACACGGTCGACGAGACCCCATGGGTCATGCCGTTGAGGGCGTCGAACAGGCGCCCGATCTCGTCGCCGCGCGCGTGCCGGATCAGCGGGCGCAGGTCGCCCTTGGACACCTGTTCCGCCAGGCCCGCCGCCTGCTGCAGCGGCGCGACGATGTTGCGGGTCAGGATCCAGGCGAGCGCCGCGCCCACCGCCAGCGCGCCCAGGCCCAGCAGCACCAGCAGCGCCTTGCTGAAGCGCGAGGCGGACGCCGATTAGCCGGCCAGGCGGTGGGCTTCGGCCGTCTCGAAGGCCAGCAGCGCTTCGAGGGCGTCCTCCTGGGCGCGGTAGGCCTGCTGCCACCCGCCGCTGACCAGCTCCTCGACGACCTGGGTCTGGCCGGATTCCTTGGCGCGGAACAGC
Source organism: Massilia sp. ST3 (assembly GCF_018119405.1). GTDB lineage: Bacteria > Pseudomonadota > Gammaproteobacteria > Burkholderiales > Burkholderiaceae_D > Telluria. Next base: position 26,753 of record NZ_JAGPWC010000042.1, read on the forward strand.
TCTGCCTGGATGGTCGCCAATAGCGCCTTGTGCTGCGCGGCTTCCTGGATCAGGGCGCGTTCGCGCTCGAGGATGTGCAGCTTGCCGAGCCGGGCTTCGATGTCTGCCGCGCCCTTGCGGCCCTCGAGCAGCTGGGCCTGGAAGTAGTCGGCCAGCTCCAGGCTGTCGCTGCGCGCGATCGAGACGGTGCGCGAGCCGTTCAGGCGCTCGATGCCGAGCAGGTCCGAGACCAGCTGCTGCTTGGCCAGCTTGTCCCCGACCAGGTCGGCCGTCAAGGCGTCGGCGGCCTGCAGGCGCCACAGGGCCACGGCCGAGATGAGAAGGATGAGGAGGGAGATGATGCCGAAGGAGGCCAGCAGCTTGGTGCCGGTCTGGAGCGTTGCGAGGCGCATTGCAAGTACGGGGAGTTGTGAGTACTTGCAGTTTAGAAAGTGTTTGTGACGGCTTTATGAATTTGTTTGAAGGAGCGTGTCATGTTTGTGTCACGGGGCGCACGGTGACGTGGGTGGCTGCATAACGAACTTGGGCGGAACAATGCCGGGGGCATTGTTCCGGCCTCCGCCGGAAGTCGTAGGCGCCAGTGGCGCGTACGACGGTTTTTAGTGCAGTGGTCGGAATACCGCTGACGACATCAGCACCATTGACTCGTCGTTCCCGCGAAGGCCGGAAGCTAAGTTGAATTTGACCTTAACGCTTCAACGCCGGAATCGCCGTCGGCTTCCACGGCTTCACCGGCTGCTCCTTCAGCTTCTTCTCCAGCATCTCCAGCGCCACTTCCAGCTGGCGGTCGCGCCCCGTGAAAGTCTCGTGCGGCAGGTTGTCGACCTCGACGTCGGGGGGCACGCCCACGCCTTCGATCAGCCATTCGCCGTCGGTCGAGAACTGGCCGAACTCCGCCACGCGCGCCATGCCGTTGTCGGACAGGCCGTTGCCGTCACTGAGCCAGACACCCGCGCCGGCGGTGCGCTTGCCCACCACCGGCCCGAGCTTGAGCGCCTTGACGCCGGCGGCGAAGGTTTCGCCGTCGGAGTAGGTCAGCTCGTCGGCCAGCACCACCAGGTGGCCGCGGAAGGTGTTCTGCATGTTCGACTGCGGCTGGTTGCCGTTCGAGGCCCAGAAGGCCCAGGAGCGACGCAGCAGCTTCTCGATGATCCAGCTGTCGATGTTGCCACCGTTATTGCGGCGCACGTCGATGATCAGGCCTTCCTTGTTGATGTTGGCGTAGAAGTCGCGTGCGAAGGCGTTGATGTCGCGCGCCACCATGGCGCGCAGGTGCAGGTAGCCGATCTTGCCCTTCGAGCTGGCTTCCGCCTGCTTGGCCCTGCCCTGCTCCCAGTCCGTATAGCGCAGGCTGGCGTGGCGCGCCATGCTCACCGGCGTAACGATCACCTGGCGCGGCTTGGCGCCGGTGCTCTTCACTGACAGCAGCACCTGCTTGTCGGCCTGGTCGAGCAGCAGGTCGGCGATGTCGCGCGCTTGCGCCAGCGAGCGGCCGTTGACGGCCGTGATCACGTCGCCTTCCTTCACGCCGACGTCCGGCGCCGACAGCGGACCGGCTTCCGACGGCAGCTCAGGCTCGCCGCGGTAGATGCGGTCGACGCGGTAGCCCTCCGCCGTGCGCGTCAACACCGCGCCCAGGCTGGACGGCGTGCCTTCGGCGCTGGCCTTGCGCACGTCGCCCGGTCGGATCTGCGAGTGCAGCGCGCCGACCTCGCCCACCATCATGCCCAGCACGTCGTCCAATTCCGCGCGGTCGGTCACGCGCTCGACCAGCGGCGCGTAGCGGGTGCGCACGGCGTTCCAGTCGACCCCGCGCATGCGGGCGTCGTACAGGAAGTCGCGGTGCATGCGCCAGGCGTCGTTGAACATCTGGGTCCACTCCATGCGCGGATTCGTGCTCACCGCCCAGTCGTCGATCTTGACCCGGGCCTTGGTGAGATCGGCCGGCGCCTTGGCGCCGGCCGCCACGATCAGCATGTCGCCCGGCGCGCCCTTGGCGAACGTACGGTAGAAGACGTGCTTGCGGTCGGTGCTCAGGCCGAACTCGCGCACGTTGGCCGCGAAGGTCTCCAGTTGCGGCGCGCTGCGCGCGATCTCCAGGGTCTTGAGCACGCCCTTCTGGCCGTCGTCGGATTCGAGCAGGTAGAGGCGCTTGTCGTCCACCGCCAGCGCGCGGTAGTTACTCGGCGCGACAGGCACTTCGAACAGCCGCTCGCGCAGGCCGGCGTAGACGATGGCGGGCGTGGGTTTCTTCGCCTTGTCGCCGCCCGCCGCCTTGGCCGCGCTGGCGGTGGCCGCCGCCGCGGCCGCCGTGGCCGCCGCGGCCTGCTTGTCGGCAGTCTGATCCTCGGTGCCCGGTGTCTTGACCGCGGCCTTGGCGGCGGCTTCCGGCGAGGGTTCTTCCGGCTTGGTCAGCTCGTCCTCGGGCTTGAAGGGGAAGCGATTGTCTGACTGCAGCGGCTGGAGCGCCAGCGCATACACGCCGACGCGCCTGTCGAACACCGGTCCCATGTTGCGGTCGCCCCAGACCGAGGCGTTCCCCAGGTTGAAGTGGCGCGCCGACAGGAAGTACAGCCACTTGCCGTCCGTCGAGAAGGCCGGCGAGTTGGCTTCGTAGCGGTCGGTGGTCACGAAGCTCATCTGCTTGCCGGCCAGGTTGTACAGACCGATCTGGTTGCGCTGCTCGCTGCTGCCGATGCGCACGAACGCCAGGTTGCGGCTGTCGGGCGACCATACCACCTGCTCCAGGCGGTCGATGCCGGCCTGGCCGGCGTCGTCGATCACGACATTGGCCTTGGTGGCCAGGTCGAGCAGCCAGGTGCGGCCTTTCTTGTCGGTGTGGGCCAGCCACTTACCGTCCGGCGACGGATACAGGTTCCAGCGGTGGGCCGCGCCGTCCCTGGTCAGGCGCTCGCCCTGGCCCGAGCCGTCGGCCGCATAGCGCCAGATCTCGTTTTCTCCGCTGGCGTCGGTGATGGCGTAAACCCATTTGTCGTCGTGGCTGAACACGGCGCTGCGGGCGCGCACGCCGTCCGGCACCGCGATCTCGACGCGGCGATAGCTGCCGGTGCCGGCGATGGTGACCTTGCCGCGCGCGGTCAGCACGATGCGCTCGGCTTTGTTGGCGGGCTCGATGCTGGTCAGGGCGTCAAGTGGAGACTTCACGCGGCGCACGCGCTGCTGGTCGAAATCCGAGACCAGGCTGGCCTTGAGCAAGTTGTCCGCGCCACTGGCGATGTCCAGCACGCGCAGGTCGGCGCCGAGCTGGTAGACGATGCGGCCGTCGCCGAGCGAGGCGGTGCGCACGTCCCATTCCTTGTGATTGGTGTGGGCGCGGCGATCGCTGCCGTCCGGCAGCGCGGACCAGATGTTGTCGGCGCCGCCGGCGTCGCTGATGAAATAGACCCGGCCCGCATGCCACATGGCGCGGCGGTTGTTGGCGGTGTCGCCCTTGAACAGCGGCGTGGCTTCGGCCTGGCCGCCCGGGTCGAAGCGCCACAGCTGGGCATGGGCGCCGCCGCGGTAGGCGCGCACGTTATCGTTGGTCATGGACAGGCCCATGCGCGTGAAATAGACCACCTTGCCGGCCTCGTCCAGCGCGGCGTCGTTGGCATCGGCCAGCGGCAACACGCGACGCTTCATCGTCGACGGGTCGAGCGCGGCGACGATGCGGTGCTTGGAGGGGCCGACCGAATTCTCGGTGCTGACCAGGACTTCGCCCTGGGCGGTCCAGCCCAGCACGGTGACGCCGCCGTTCTCGAAGGTGATGCGCTTGGGCAGGCCGCCCTCGAGCGGCATCACATAGGCTTCCTGCGCGCCTTCGTAGGAGGCCGCAAAGGCCACCAGCTTGCCGTCGTGCGAGATCGCGGCGTGGGTCTCGGCCGAGGGGTGGGTGGTCAGGCGGGTGGCCTTGCCGCCCGCCGTGCTGGTGCGCCACAGGTCGCCCTCGGCGGTGAAGACGATGGTGTCGCCGCGGACGGCCGGGAAGCGGAAATAGGGATCAGCGGCGGCGGCCTGGGTGCCGATGAGGGCGAGCGACAGCGCGAGGATGGTGCGGGAGACGGTCATGGTCCGTGGCGTGAGTGGCTAAAGAGGATGAGTTTGCCACAGTGAAAAGATGAGTTGGCGTGCATACGTGCAAAAAATCTGGTGGTGCGTTCGGTTCGGGCGCTGTTGGTTTGCACGCAAACTTGGGTTCCCGCCTTCGCGGGAATGACGGATCAAACATGAGTGGCAAGCTCAAGCACGTCATTCCCGCGCAGGCGGGAACCTAAGTTCGTCGCGCACCACCGCTGCCACCTTGCACCACAACCCAGTAGACGAAAAAAAACCGCGCCGAAGCGCGGTTTTTGCTGAGAACGAAACGATCACTCGATCTCGACCGTCTCCGGCGGCGCCGGCGGCGGCAGCGCGTCCCCTTCCGGGAACTCGAGGGTCACGTCGTCCTTCTCGTTCAGGTCCACGGTCACGCGGCCGCCGTTGACCAGGCGGCCGAACAGCAGCTCGTCGGCCAGGGCCTTGCGGATCATGTCCTGGATCAGGCGCGACATCGGACGGGCGCCCATCAGTGGATCGAAGCCCTTCTTGCCGAGGAACTTGCGCAGCTTCTCGGTGAACACGGCTTCCACCTTCTTCTCGTGCAGCTGCTCTTCCAGCTGCATCAGGAACTTGTCCACGACGCGCAGGATGATGTCCTCGTCCAGCGCGCGGAAGCTGATGATCGCGTCCAGGCGGTTGCGGAACTCCGGCGTGAACATGCGCTTGATGTCGGCCATCTCGTCGCCTTGCGCCTTGGTATCCAGGAAGCCCACCGTGCGCTTGGTCAGGCTCTCGGCGCCCGCATTGGTGGTCATGATGATGATCACGTTGCGGAAGTCCGCCTTGCGGCCGTTATTGTCGGTCAGCGTGCCGTGGTCCATCACCTGCAGCAGGATGTTGAAAATGTCCGGGTGGGCTTTTTCAATCTCGTCCAGCAGCAGCACCGCGTGCGGCTTCTTGGTGATGGCCTCGGTCAGCAGGCCGCCCTGGTCGAAGCCGACGTAGCCCGGCGGCGCGCCGATCAGGCGCGACACGGCGTGGCGCTCCATGTATTCCGACATGTCGAAGCGCACCAGCTCGATGCCCAGGATGAAGGCCAGCTGCTTGGCGACTTCCGTCTTGCCGACGCCGGTGGGGCCGGAGAACAGGAAGGAGCCGATCGGCTTGTCCGTCTTGCCCAGGCCGGCGCGCGCCATCTTGATGGCGGACGCCAGCGCTTCGATCGCCGGGTCCTGGCCGAACACCACGTTGCGCAGGTCGCGGTCGATGGTCTGCAGCTTGCTGCGGTCGTCCTGGTTGACCGTCTGCGGGGGAATCCGCGCGATCTTGGCGATGATGTCCTCGATCTCGGTCTTGCCGATGGTCTTCTTCTGCTTCGACTTCGGCAGGATGCGCTGGGCCGCGCCCGCTTCGTCGATCACGTCGATCGCCTTGTCCGGCAGGTGGCGGTCATTGATGAAGCGCGCCGCCAGCTCGGCCGCGGTCGACAGCGCCGAGGCGGAATACTTGACGCCATGGTGCTCTTCGAAACGCGACTTGAGGCCGCGCAGGATCGCCACAGTCTGCTCGACCGAGGGTTCGTTCACGTCCACCTTCTGGAAGCGGCGGCTCAGCGCGTGGTCCTTCTCGAACACGCCGCGGAATTCCGTGAACGTGGTCGCGCCGATGCACTTGAGCTGGCCGTTGGCCAGGGCCGGCTTGAGCAGGTTCGAAGCGTCCAGCGTGCCGCCCGATGCCGAACCGGCGCCGATGATGGTGTGGATTTCGTCGATGAACAGGATGCCGTTCGGGGTGTCCTTGATCTGCTTGAGCACGGCCTTCAGGCGCTGCTCGAAATCGCCGCGGTACTTGGTGCCGGCCAGCAGCGCGCCCATGTCGAGCGAGTAGACGACGGCGTTCTGCAGGATCTCGGGCACGTCCTCCTGGACGATGCGCCAGGCCAGGCCTTCGGCGATGGCGGTCTTGCCGACACCGGCCTCGCCCACCAGCAGCGGGTTGTTCTTGCGGCGGCGGCACAGGATCTGGATCACGCGGTCCACTTCTTCCTCGCGGCCGATCAGCGGGTCGATCTTGCCGTCCGCTGCCGACTTGTTGAGGTTCTGGGTGAACTGGTCGAGCGGGCTTTCCTTGGTCTGGCCCTCGACCTGCGCTTCTTCCACGCCCTCGGACGCCTTCTGGGACTCCATCTGCTGGTCCTTGCGGACGCCGTGCGAGATGAAGTTGACCACGTCGAGGCGGGTCACGCCCTGCTGGTGCAGGTAGTAAACAGCGTGCGAATCCTTCTCGCCGAAGATCGCGACCAGCACGTTGGCGCCGGTGACTTCCTTCTTGCCGTTCGAGGCCGACTGCACGTGCATGATCGCGCGCTGGATCACGCGCTGGAAACCGAGCGTCGGCTGGGTGTCGACCTCGCCCGTGCCCGGCACGGTCGGGGTGTTGTCACCAATAAAGTTAGTCAAAGTCTTGCGCAAGTCTTCGATATTGACAGCGCACGCACGCAGGACTTCGGCGGCCGATGGATTGTCGAGGAGCGCCAGCAGCAGATGCTCCACGGTAATAAACTCGTGCCGTGCCTGCCGCGCTTCGACAAAGGCCATGTGTAGGGATACTTCAAGTTCCTGCGCAATCATACTTCCTCCATCACGCATTGCAGGGGATGCCCTGCCTTACGCGCATGCGTTAAGACAAACTCCACTTTGGTACACGCTATATCTTTGGAAAACACACCGCACACCCCCTTACCATGCCTGTGCACGGAGAGCATGATCTGCGTCGCCGTTTCGCGATCCTTGTTGAAGTACTCCTGGATCACCGCGACCACGAATTCCATCGGCGTGTAGTCGTCGTTCAGCAGCGCCACCTGGTACAAGGGTGGTGGTTTGACGGTCTGCCGCTCCAGTAGTTGTTCAGTGTCGTGCTTCGTTGCCATGGGGGTATTCTAATGCTTTCAGGAATAGTGCCAAGCATAAACATCAGCTCGTTTTCATGTGCTTCCATGTTACGTGTTTTTCGTTCTTTGCGCAGATGGCGATCCAATTGGGGAAATCAAGAGCGCTGCTGAGGCCGATGTAGCAAATTTGGCAATAGGCGCGCAAAACCGCTTGACTTCAGTGATTATTCCACCAACAATGCAGTTATTGACATTGTACTTATGTACTTGTTGATAAGAAGTGAGCAGGCTGAGGAGGGGGCAAGAAGCTTCTTGCTTTTATGGCTCGTGTGATTTGTTTTTAATTGAAAGTTTCTTTTATGGCAACTGGTACTGTTAAGTGGTTCAATGATTCCAAAGGTTTTGGCTTCATCACTCCTGATGACGGCGGCGAAGATCTGTTCGCGCACTTCTCCGCAATCAATATGGCCGGTTTTAAGACCCTCAAAGAAGGTCAGAAAGTCCAATTCGAAGTCACGCAAGGCCCTAAAGGCAAGCAAGCTTCCAACATCCAGGGCGTGTAATACCTCTCCCCCGGAAGCAAAAGACCCCGCGCGAGCGGGGTTTTTTTCGCCTGCGCATTCGTCGGGTCGGCAGCAACCGGAACATCATGGCCAGCCCGCCCCATCCAGATACCGGTGGATCTCCTCGTTCAGCGCGATCATCCCGGCCGTGGCCGCGTCGGTGTCGTCGGCCGGCGGGTCGGGAAACAAGCCGGACAGCAATTGGCACCTGGCGCCGAGCGCCCTGCCCCGCGCCAGCAGCAGATCCAGCGCCGGCGCCGGCGAGCGCGCCGCCAGCCGGGCGGCTTCACCGACCAGCCACTCGCCGCGCACCTGGGCGTAGACCAGCCTGCCGATCCGCTCCACCTGGTTCCGTCCCGCTGCCTGCATCGCCGGCCTCCGCAAGAAGAAAAAGCCCCGCCTCTTGCGAGGCCGGGGCTTCGATGCTACCCGAAGCGGCGCGCCGCCGGCGCGTGCTTACATCTGTTCGATCATCACTTCGCCGAAGCCAGAGCACGAGACCTGGGTCGCGCCTTCCATCAGGCGCGCGAAGTCGTAGGTGACCTTCTTGGAGGTGATCGCCTTTTCCATCGCGCTGATGATCAGGTCGGCCGCTTCAGTCCAGCCCATGTGGCGCAGCATCATCTCGGCCGACAGGATCAGGGAACCCGGGTTCACGTAGTCCTTGCCCGCGTACTTGGGCGCGGTGCCGTGGGTGGCTTCGAACATCGCCACCGAATCCGACATGTTGGCGCCCGGCGCGATGCCGATGCCGCCGACCTGGGCCGCCAGCGCGTCCGAGACATAGTCGCCGTTCAGGTTGAGGGTGGCGATCACGCTGTATTCCGCCGGGCGCAGCAGGATCTGCTGAAGGAAGGCGTCGGCGATCGAATCCTTGACCGTGATGTCGCGGCCGGTGCGCGGGTTCTTGAACTTGCACCATGGGCCGCCGTCGATCAGCTCGGCGCCGAACTCGCGCTGCGCCAGGGCATAGCCCCAGTCGCGGAAGCCGCCTTCGGTGTACTTCATGATGTTGCCCTTGTGGACGATGGTCACCGAGGGCTTGTCGTTGTCGATCGCGTACTGGATCGCCTTGCGCACCAGGCGCTCGGTGCCTTCGCGCGAGACCGGCTTGACGCCGATGCCCGAGGTCTCGGGGAAGCGGATCTTCTTGACGCCCATTTCCCTGGTCAGGAACTCGATGACCTTCTTCGCGCCCTCCGAACCTTCGGCCCATTCGATGCCGGCGTAGATGTCCTCGGAATTCTCGCGGAAGATGACCATGTCGGTCTTTTCCGGTTCCTTCAGCGGCGAAGGCACGCCCTTGAAGTAGCGCACCGGGCGCAGGCAGACATACAGGTCGAGTTCCTGGCGCAGCGCCACGTTGAGCGAACGGATGCCGCCGCCCACCGGGGTGGTCAGCGGGCCCTTGATCGAGACCACATAGTCCTTCAGCACGTCCAGGGTCTCGGCCGGCAGCCACACGTCCGGGCCGTACACGCTGGTCGACTTCTCGCCCGCGAAGATTTCCATCCAGCTGATCTTGCGCTTGCCGCCGTAGGCCTTGGCCACGGCCGCGTCGACCACCTTGATCATGACCGGGGTGATGTCGACACCGGTGCCGTCGCCTTCGATGTAGGGGATGATCGGGGTGTCGGGGACGCTGAGCGAGAAATCGGCGCCGACGGTGATTTTCTGGCCGTCGGCCGGGACCTTGATATGTTGGTACATCGTGTTCTCCCAAGTGGTCGCATGTGGCGGACGAAGTCCTGCGCGGTCTGCGATCTGAATTACAATGGTGGGTAGTCTTGTATAAGACATGGATGTCGCGTCTTGCATTATGCACCAGACTGTTGCAAGGCGCACGCCGGCACTCAAGCGTATCCGCCCCGGCGGCCCGATTCTAAGTTCCACTCCTTCGATATGTCCTTGATCCTCTTCAATAAACCCTTCCAGGTACTTTGCCAGTTCAGCCCGCAGGAGGGACGCGAGTCGCTTGCCGACTACCTCAAGATCCCCGGCATCTACCCGGCCGGGCGCCTGGATGCGGACAGCGAGGGCCTGATGCTGCTGACCGACGACGGCAAGCTGCAGCACAAGATCGCCCATCCGGACCACAAGGAAGCCAAGACCTACCTGGTCCAGGTGGACGGCGTGGCGGACGCGGCCGCGCTGGCGCGCCTGCAGGCGCCACTCGACCTGGGCGACTTCGTCACCAAGCCTTGCCGCGCGGTGCGGATCGCCGAGCCGGCCTGGCTGTGGCCGCGCAACCCGCCGATCCGTGCGCGCGCGGACAAGCCGACCAGCTGGATCGCGATCACGCTGGAGGAAGGCAAGAACCGGCAGGTGCGCAGGATGACGGCGGCGGTCGGGCTGCCGACCCTGCGGCTGGTGAGGAGCAGCATCGGGCCGTTTTCGCTGGCGACGCATCCCTTGATGCCGGGGGAGTTTGTGGAGGTGCAGGCTTCTGCGCTGCGGTGATGCGCTGATGGCCTGCTTGCAAACTTGGGTCCCGGCCTTCGCCGGGACGACGTGCTTATGTGCGTGTCCAACGTCACCTATGTACTGCTCACGCACACTAAATTAACGTCGTTCCGGCGAAGGCCGGAACCTAAGTTTTACGAACAACCACGACAAATAAAAAAACCGCCGGCCCAAGAGCCGGCGGTTTTCATTGCTACTGCCTGAAGCGGATTACGCCAGCGCTTCCAGCGCCGCGTTGAAGGTCGCGCTCGGACGCATCACGGCCTTGACCTTGGCCTCGTCGGCCTTGTAGTAGCCGCCGATGTCGACCGGCTTGCCCTGCACTTCGAGCAGTTCGGCAACGATCTTGGCCTCGTTCTCGGCCAGGGTCTTGGCCAGCGGCGCGAAGGTCGCAGCCAGCTGCGCATCTTCGGTCTGCGCCGCCAGTTCCTGCGCCCAGTACAGCGACAGGTAGAACTGGCTGCCGCGGTTGTCGAGCTCGCCGGTCTTCGGCGATGGCGACTTGCGGTTGTCCAGCAGCTTGCCGGTCGCGGCGTCCAGGGTCTTGGCCAGGATCTTGGCCTTCTCGTTGCCGGTCTTCAGGCCCAGGTCTTCCAGCGACACCGCCAGCGCCAGGAACTCGCCCAGCGAATCCCAGCGCAGGTGGTTCTCTTCGACCAGCTGCTGCACGTGCTTCGGCGCCGAGCCGCCCGCGCCGGTTTCGTACATGCCGCCGCCCGCCATCAGCGGAACGATCGACAGCATCTTGGCGCTGGTGCCCAGTTCCATGATCGGGAACAGGTCGGTCAGGTAGTCGCGCAGGATGTTGCCGGTCACCGAGATGGTGTCCAGGCCGCGCTTGACGCGCTCCAGGGTGTAGCGCATCGCGCGCACCTGCGACATGATCTGGATGTCCAGGCCGGTGGTGTCGTGATCCTTCAGGTAGGTCTTGACCTTCTTGATCAGTTCATTCTCGTGCGGACGGTACGGGTCCAGCCAGAACACGGCCGGCATGCCCGAGTTGCGCGCGCGGGTGACGGCCAGCTTGACCCAGTCGCGGATCGGGGCGTCCTTCACCTGGCACATGCGCCAGATGTCGCCCTGCTCCACGTTCTGGCTCATCAGGACTTCGCCGGTGGCGATGTCGGTGATGTTGGCCACGCCGGCTTCCGGCACTTCGAAGGTCTTGTCGTGCGAGCCGTATTCCTCGGCCTGCTGCGCCATCAGGCCCACGTTCGGGACGGTGCCCATGGTCTTCGGATCGAAGGCGCCGTGCCATTTGCAGAAGTTGATGATCTCCTGGTAGATACGGGCAAAGGTCGATTCCGGAATGACCGCCTTGACTTCCTTCAGGCGGCCGTCGGCGCCGTACATCTTGCCGCCGGCGCGGATCATGGCCGGCATCGACGCGTCGACGATCACGTCGTTCGGCGAGTGGAAGTTGGTGATGCCCTTGGCCGAGTCGACCATGGCCAGCGCCGGACGGTGTTCCTGGCAGGCGTGCAGGTCGCGCTCGATTTCCTCGCGCTGCGAGGCCGGCAGGCCGGCGATCTTGTTGTACAGGTCGGCCATCCCGTTGTTGACGTTGATGCCCAGGCTGTCGAACAGGGCGCCGTGCTTCTCGAAGGCTTCCTTGTAGAACATGCGCACGCAGTGGCCGAACACGATCGGGTGCGAGACCTTCATCATGGTCGCCTTGACGTGCAGCGAGAACATCACGCCGGTTTCCTTGGCGTCTTCGATCTGCTGTTCGTAGAACTCGAGCAGGGCCTTGCGGCTCATGAACATCGAGTCGATGATCTCGCCGTCCTGCAGCGCGACCTTCGGCTTCAGCACGATGGTCTGGCCGCCCTTGGTGATCAGTTCCATCTTGACTTCGCGCGCGCCGCTCACGGTCATCGACTTCTCGCCGTGGTAGAAGTCGCCGTGGGTCATGTGCGAGACGTGGGTGCGCGAGGCCTGCGACCACGGCGCCATCGAGTGCGGGTTCTTGCGGGCGTATTCCTTGACGGCCTTCGGCGCGCGGCGGTCCGAGTTACCTTCGCGCAGGACCGGGTTCACGGCGGAGCCGATGCACTTGCCGTAGCGCGCCTTGATGGCCTTCTCTTCGTCGGTTTTCGGATCGGCCGGGTAGTCGGGCAGCTTGTAGCCCTTGCCCTGCAGTTCCTTGATGGCGGCGGTCAGCTGGCCGACCGAAGCGGAGATGTTCGGCAGCTTGATGATGTTCGCGTCCGGCTCCAGGGTCTTCTTGCCCAGCTCGGCCAGCGCGTCGGGAACGCGCTGCTCTTCGGTCAGGTATTCCGGGAAGGCTGCCAGGATTCGGGCGGCGACCGAGATGTCGCTCTGCTCGACCTTGATGCCGGCCGGCTTGGTGAAGGTGCTGACGACAGGCAGGAAGGCGTGGGTCGCCAGCAGGGGCGCCTCGTCGGTCAGGGTGTAGATGATGGTCGGATCGCTCATACGCTTTTTCCTCGATGCTCGCGTGGATAACGCTATTTAAGTTCGCGCTACGTGAAATTCGGTTGTGACGCTCAAGTCTTCTATAAGACATAAGACGGGCGTTTCACATTATGCACCAACATTTTACTGTGCGCCATGGTTTTAGACGATATGCCTTCGGCCCGGGTCGCACCCGCAACGCGGAAAAACAGCGTCCGCGCCAAGCAAAAAAACCCGCCGGGACCAGGAGGTCGGGCGGGTCTTTCTACTGCACAGAACTTGCCAGCGCGGCCGTGGCCGCGCGCACGCGGCGTTTAGGCCGACAGTGCCTTGATGGCGGCAGCCAGGCGGCTCTTGTGGCGCGCTGCCTTGTTCTTGTGGATGATCTTCTTGTCAGCGATGCTGTCGATGGTCGACACGGATTGCTGGAAGATGGTGGTCGCAGCGGCCTTGTCGCCAGCCTGGATCGCCTTGCGGACAGCCTTGATTGCGGTGCGCAGGGTCGAACGCTGTGCCGAGTTGTGTGCGTTTTGCTTAACTGCTTGACGAGCGCGTTTGCGCGCTTGTGCGGTATTTGCCATGGAATTTCCTAAATCGGGGTCAAGTTGCGTTTGCAAACATTAGCGAGTGAAACCGGCTCTTCTTGTGCCTGCCCAACGATTAGTGTCTGCCAACAGAATTCAGTACAGCCCACGATTATAGCGAAAGATTCATCCCAGGGCAATTCATAAATCACTCTCGGCCGATTTTTGCCCGTGCGCATACAGTTGCCACCGTATAATCTCGGCCCATGAACCTGCTCAGAACCCTCGCTGCCATTTCCAGCATGACCATGGTGTCGCGCGTCACCGGCCTGCTGCGCGAAAGCCTGTTCGCGGCCGCCTTCGGCGCCTCGAACTACACCGACGCCTTCAACATCGCCTTCCGCCTGCCCAACCTGCTGCGGCGCCTGTTCGCGGAAGGAGCCTTCTCCCAGGCCTTCGTTCCCATCCTGACCGAATACAAGACGAAACATGGCGCACAAGCAACCAAGACCCTGGTCGACCACGTGGCCACCGTGCTGATCTGGGCCACGATGCTGACCAGCATCGCCGGGATCGTCGCCGCGCCTGTGCTGATCCTCCTGATCGGCGGCGGCCTGCAGCGCGAACCGGCCGCCTTCGAGGCCTCGGTGCTCATGACCCAGATGATGTTTCCCTACATCGCCTGCATGTCCTTCGTCGCCCTGTCCAGCGGCGTGCTGAATACCTGGCGCCAGTTCAAGATCCCCGCCTTTACCCCGGTGCTGCTGAACCTGTCCTTCATCTTCGCCGCCGTGGTCATGGCCGACTGGTTCGAACAGCCGATCTATGCGATGGCGGTCGGCGTCTGCATCGGCGGCCTGGCCCAGGTTGCGCTGCAGATCCCGTCCTTGAAGAAGCTGGGCATGCTGCCGCACATTTCGCTCAACCCGATGACCGGCCTGCGCGACACGGGCGTGCGCCGCATGCTCGGCAAGATGGGCCCCGCCGTGTTTTCGGTCGCCGCGGCCCAGATCAGCCTCCTGATCAACACCACCATCGCCGCCGGCCTGGCGGCGGGCGCCGTCACCGCCCTGCAGTATGCGGACCGCCTGATGGAACTGCCCACCGCCCTGCTCGGCGTGGCGCTGGGCACCATCCTGCTGCCGGGGCTGGCGAAGGCGAATACCGAGGGCAACACCCAGGAATACTCGTCCCTGCTGGACTGGGGCCTGCGCCTGACCTTCCTGCTGGCGATCCCGGCCGCGGTCGGCATGGCGACCCTGGCGACGCCGATGATCGCCACCCTCTTCCATTATGGGAATTTCGACAACGCCGACGTTGCCGCCTCGTCCATGCCGCTGATGGCCTACAGCGCCGGCCTGCTCGGTTTCATCCTGGTCAAGACCCTGGCCCCGGCCTTCTTCGCGCGCCAGGAAGTGCGCACGCCGGTCAACATCGCCGTGGGCGTGCTGGTGGCGACCCAGCTGATGAACCTGGTATTCGTGCCGCTGTTCGGCGTGGCCGGCCTGGCGCTGTCGATCGGCGCCGGCGCCTGCCTCAACGCGGCCTTCCTGTACCACGGCCTGCGCAAGCGCGCCATCTACGTGCCGCAGCCGGGATGGGGCAAGTTCTTCCTGAAACTGGTCGTGGCCGTGACGGTGATGGGCGCGGTATCGTGGTTCGGCCAGGCGCAGTTCGACTGGGTCGGCATGCGCGCCACGCCGCTGCTGCGCGCCGGCGCCCTGGTGGCCATCATCGGCGCCGCGGTGGTGGCCTACTTCGGCGTGCTGGTGGCGCTGGGCTTCCGTCCGCGCGACTTCAAGCGCCGCGCGGGCTAAGGGTCAGCGGCCGTCTCGTCAGCGCCGCACGGGCGGCGGCTGCGGCGGCTCCTGGGGTTCCTGGGCTTCCTGGGGCGGCTCCTGCGGCTCGTCGGGAGGCTCCTGCGGCGTCTCTTGAGGCGGCTCCTGGGGCGGTGTTTGCTGGGGCGGCGGCTCGTCGGTAGGCGGCGCTTCCGGCGGCGCGGCCGGTGGCGTACCGGGCGCCGGTTGCGGCGCGTTGGGCGGCGCCGGAGGAGGCTTGGGCGCGCCGGGCGCCGCCGGCTTGCCCGGCGTTAGCAATCCCTGGCCGCCGGCCACGAAGCGCCACTCCGAGATCTTTTCCTTGTTCTCGAGACCCTGGAAGCGGCTGTCGAAATTCCCGATCTTGAGCGGCTTCGCCGTCGACAGGCTGTGGATCGCCAGCACCCCGGTCTGCCCGCCCGCATAGACGATGCCCCACTCGGCCTTGCCGGTCATGGGGTCGACGAAGATCTTGCGCAAGTGCCGCCGCACTTCGGGAAAGCGCGGGTCCTTGAGCAGCTCCTGCAGGGTCGGCGGGTAGGTCGGCATGCCCTTCGGCGTGGCGGCCGCATAGCTCTGCAGGGCCGCGCCGAAGGCGGCGCCGATCTCCAGCAGTTCTTCCTCGGCGGCGGCGCGCTGCAGCAGGGAGCCGATCTTGAGCGTGGCCGCGCCCACCATCCCGACGATGGCGACAAAGATCACCAGCCCGAGGTAGGTGAAGCCGCCCTGGCGGCTGCGCCCCGCTACCATTCCGCGTAAGGGCGCCCGTTGCGGTCGTTGCCGGGCGCGCCGCTGTGCAGGTTGTAGACCTCGCCCTGCTCGCCTTCCTCGGGCGGCAGCACGACCCAGGTCTCGCGGCTTTCCGTGAGCGGGTCGTAGGGGATCTCGCGCAGGTACTTCTTTTCCACCAGCTGTTCCAGCGAATCCGGATAGCGGCCGGTGTCGGCGCGGTACTGATCGATCACGATGCGCGTGTTGCGCAGGTTCTCGGCCAGGATGGTCTCCTTGCTCTTGTCCACGCTGGGAAAGAAGCGCGGCACGGCCAGGGTCAGCAGCAGGGCCACGATGCCCAGCACGATCAGGAGCTCGATCAGGGTGAAGCCGCCAGGGCGGGAAAGGCGGCGGCGCAGGCCGGTCATCATGCTCACCATTTATTGTAAGGGACCCCGTTCAGGCCTTCTTTTGGCGACAGCGAATAGACGTCGTAGACGTCGTCGCCCTCGCGCGGTTCGTTCGGCTCGCTGGCGTAGCTGCGCTTGCCCCAGGTGGCGGCGTCAGGCAGCTCCGGGTCCGGATTGAAGGGGTCGCGCGGCAGGCGCCGCAGGAAATAGATCTTCGCCCCCTTCGGGCTGCGCAGGTCGCGCACGCCCTCGACCAGCAGTTCCAGGCGCGGCGGATAGCCGGTGGTGCCGGCGGTCTTGGCCACCCGGCCTTCGTCGCTGGCCTTCTTGTAGGCGTCTATGCCGGCGCGGATCTCGCGCAGCGCGCGGCGCAGTTCCTGCTCGTCGCGGCGCTGGGCTGTCACCTGGGCCACCGGCAGCACCAGGGTGCCCAGCAGCGCCAGGATCGCCAGGGTGACCAGCAGCTCGATCAGGGTGAAGCCGCGGCGCGGAGCCGGGCCGCAATACGCGTTCATGGCTGGGTGGGCGGCGTAGTCGGCTGCGTTGCGGGCTGCGTTGCGGGCTGCGTGGTCGGCTGCGCTGCGGGCGCGGTGGCGGGCGGCGGCGGCGCCACCGGGGTCACCTGCACGTTGGCCGCGGGGGCTGGAGCGGGGGCCGTCGGCGGCGGCCCCGATTGCGGCGAGCCCAGCTGCGGCGTG
>NZ_JAGPWC010000043.1 GCF_018119405.1 Massilia sp. ST3
TTCCGTCCGCTCCCGTGTCCGCCCCGCCGCCGCGTGGTCCCGGCGCGCCGTCCAGCTGGCTGCAGCGCGCCGCCGACAGCGGCGTGGCGTCCGCCCAGTTCGTGGTGCTCGAGCAGGCCTGGGACGCCGGCCAGGCCAGGGACTACCTGGAGCGCGCACTGCCGCTGGCGCGCGAGCTGGTGCGGCTCAGGGCCGAGCAGGGCGAGCTGCGGCGCTTCGCGCCCGACGAGATCGCCTTGTTGTCGCGCTGCGCCCGCCTGCTCGACGGCGGCGCCCTGGGCCTGGCGCCGGGCCCGGGCGAGCCCGACTGCTTCTGGGAGCTGGCGGCCGCCGAGCATGACCGCCATGCCCAGCTGGCGATGGGCTTGCGCTGCGCGCGGATGCAGGCCGACGGCCGCCGGATCGCCGGCGGCAGGGGTGGAGAGCGCAGCGCCCCGGCCAACTTCAGGAAGGCGATCCGCTGGCTGAGCCTGGCCGGCGAGCAAGGCCTGGCCGAGGCCTGGTATGCGCTGTCGCGCATCTATATCAAGCCGGAATTCTCCCAGCGCAATGTCGCCGATGCGCAAAAATACCTGGAGCGGGCGGCCGGGATGGGCTACCGCGAGGCCCAGCTCGAATGCGGCCACAACGCCTGGCGCGCGCGGCGCGAGAACGAGAACAACGACGTGCGGGCGGCCTACTGGCTGCAGAAGGCGGCGGCCCAGGGTTCGGGCGAGGCTGGCGCGCTGCTGGCGCGCATCGCACCGCGTCCGGCCACGCCCCTGTACAAGGAAACCGGCGCCCTGCTGGCGGCGCGCACCGGCGCGGCGCGCAGCGCCCTGCAGCGGGCCCATCCGCTGCTGAGCGCCAGGCTGGAGCTGGCCGCCCTGTTCGGGCTGACGCGCGCCGAAGCCCTGCTGCTGGACGTGAAGGCGGCCGACCAGGGACATTGCCTGGTGATCGATATCCGCGCCAGCTATGGGCGCAGCAAGCGCCGCCTGGTGCTGGTGGAGCCGGGTGCCGAGCGCCTGGCGCTCGACCGCATCGTGCGCATGTTCGAACATGTCGATTGCGGGCCGTCCGGGCCCGAAGGCAATTACCGCCAGCGCCTGTACCGCCTGCGCACCGTGCTGGGTACGGCGGCGCCCGGCGAGGAGGACGAGGCGCCGGCATCCGGGGCAGGGATGCCCGCCGCGGCGCCAACCACAGGAACGGCCGGGACAGGATCGTCGGGGACGGGAGCGCCTGGCGGGACGGCGGACATCGGCCTGGCGGCCTGAGCGCCGGCGACAGGGGCGTCAGATCTCGACTTCGCCTTCGAATACGGTCACCGCGGGGCCGCTGAGGTAGACCGGCTGGCCCGGTCCCGCCCAGGCGATGCTCAGTTCGCCGCCACGCGCCGACACGCGCACCGGCGAATCGAGCAGGCCGCGGCGGATGCCGGCCACCACCGCCGCGCAGGCGCCGGTGCCGCAGGCCAGGGTTTCGCCGGCGCCGCGCTCGAACACGCGCAGGCGGATGTGATGGCGGTCCAACACCTGCATGTAGCCGGCGTTGACCCGCTTCGGGAAGCGCGGGTGGGTTTCGATCAGCGGGCCGGTCTGGGCCACCGGGGCGCTGTCGACGTCGTCGACTACCTGCACCGCATGCGGATTGCCCATCGAGACCACCGACACGAACACGGTCTTTCCCTGTACCGGCAGCGGCCACAGGGTGTCCTCGCCCTCGGCCCAGCCGGCCAGGCCGGCGGCGTCGAAGGGTAGCTCGCTTGGCTCCAGGCGCGGCGCGCCCATGTCCACCGTGATGCTGCCGTCCTCTTCCATGCGCGGGTTGATGATGCCCGACATGGTCTGGACGCGGATGCTGCGCTCCCGGCTCAGGCCCTTGTCGACCACGAAGCGCACGAAGGCGCGCGAGCCGTTGCCGCACTGTTCCACTTCGCTGCCGTCGTTGTTGAAGATGCGGTAGCGGAAATCCACCCCCGGCTCGCTCGGGCGCTCGACGATCAGGATCTGGTCTGCGCCGATGCCGAAGCGGCGGTCGGCCAGGCGCCGCCACTGTTCGGTGCTGAGGGAGACGTCCTGGTTGATGGCGTCGACCACGATGAAATCGTTGCCCGCGCCGTGCATCTTGGTGAATTTCAGTTTCATGGCAGCTTGTTAATAGAGCGAAGGCTCGCCCGGCGGGCGGGTCTTGAAACGCTTATGGGTCCAGAAATATTGTTCCGGCGCTTCGCGCACGCGGTCCTCGATGAAGGCATTCATGCGGCGCGTCGCCGCGACCATGTCCTCGCCGGGATAATTCTCCCACGAAGGGTAGAACACCACACGCCAGCCCTCGTAATTCGGCAGATAGGTGGCGATCACCGGGATCACCTTGGCGCCGGTGGTGGCCGCGATGCGGCCCAGGGCCGTCAGGGTGGCGGCCGGGACGCCGAAGAAGGGCACGAACTCGGCATCCTTCTCGCCGAAGTCCATGTCGGGCAGCATGAAGTAGGGCAGGCCGTCGCGCAGGGCGCGCAGGATCGGCTTGATGCCTTCCTTGCGCGTCACCAGGCGCACCGGGCCGTAGCGTTCGCGCCCGTGGCGCAGCAGCTTGTCGAAGGCTTCGTTTTTCTGCGGCACATACATGCTGCATACGGGGATCACGCGCGCGGCCACGCCGGCCACGTCCAGGCACACGAAGTGCGGGCACAGCAGGATGGTGGGGCCGGCTTCCATCTCGGCCTGGGGCACCGCGGGCTCGACCCGGATCAGGCTGCGCACGCGCTCCTCCGGCGCCCACCACAGGATCGAGCGCTCGAAAATGCTGCGCGCATACGCGCGGAAATGGCGGCGCGCGATGTCGCGGCGCTGGGCCTCGTCCAGTTCCGGCATGCACAGGCGCAGGTTGGTCAGCGCGATGTGGCGGCGCTTGCCGAGAATCAGGAACATCAGGCTGCCGACTGACTCGCCCAGGCGCCCCAGGATGGGCAAGGGCAGGAAGTGCAGCAGCCACATGAGGAAGATCAGGGCCCTCATGCCGGCACCTCGGCGTCCGGCGCCGCCACGCCTTCCGGCTGCTTGTAGCGGTTATAGCTCCAGAAATACTGGGCCGGGCAGCGCGCGATCAATTGCTCCATGGCGCGGTTGATGGCGGCGGCCTGCTCGGCCGGGGGGCCCGACAGCTCGCCTTCGAAGGGCACGAAGCGCACCGTATACCCGGCGCCGCGCGGGCGCCGCTCGGCATAGACCAGCAGGATGTCGGCCTTGCCCAGCTGGGCCAGCTTGGCCGGCAGGGTCATGGTGTAGGCGTTGCGGCCGAACCAGGGCGCCCAGGCGCCTTCGCCTTCCTGCGGCACCTGGTCGGGCAGGATGCCGATCGGCTGGCCGCTTTTCAGGGTCTTGGCCAGGATGCGCACGCCGGCCAGGGTGGCCGGGGCCAGGTGCAGGTTGTGGCGCGCGCGGGCGCCTTCGACCAGGGGCTTGAGCGCGCTCTTGCGCGGCGGCCGGTACATGACGGTCAGGGCGGTATGCAGCGCGATCTGCTGCGCGGTCATCTCGAAACAGCCGAGGTGTGGCGTCAGGAACACAATCCCGCGGCCGGCGTCCAGCCTGGCCTGGACCAGTTCCCAGTTCTCGACGCTTGCATGACGGGCAACACGCTCGGGCCGGGCGCACCACACGAAAGCCAGCTCGACGATCGCCTTGCCGGCTTCGGAAACGGCCGCGCGCCAGTGGGCCTCATAGCCGGCCTGGCGCAGGTTGGCGCGCAGGCGGCGCCGGTAGGAGGGCGACAGCCCATAGACGAGCCAGCCCAGCGCCGCTCCCAGGGCATGCAGGACTGGCAAGGGAAACACGGACAGGATACGGAAGAGGACGACTAGCATGCGATTGATCAGGTTTGAAAGGTGTGCGAGTTTCCACACCAAAATTCACAAGGAGCGTAAAATACCACTTTATGCAGGATCCGCCGAGTTAATGACAACTTGCGAAGCGGAATATAAATGTCGCTAAAGCGTCGCAGGCACGAGTTGCTGCGGCAGTTTTTTGACCAGTAACTTGGAGCCCGAATGTCCAACGACTACCTCTTTACTTCCGAATCCGTCTCGGAAGGCCACCCCGACAAGGTCGCCGACCAGATTTCCGACGCCATCCTCGACGCCATCCTGGAACAGGATCCGCGCGCGCGCGTCGCTGCCGAAACCCTGTGCAACACCGGCCTGGTGGTGCTGGCCGGCGAAATCACGACCCACGCCAACGTCGATTATATTCAGGTCGCGCGCAACACCATCAAGCGCATCGGCTACGACAACACTGAGTACGGCATCGACTACAAGGGTTGCGCCGTGCTGGTCGCCTACGACAAGCAGTCGCCGGACATCGCCCAGGGCGTGGACGAAGGCGCCGGCATCGACCTCGACCAGGGCGCGGGCGACCAGGGCCTGATGTTCGGCTATGCCTGCGACGAAACCCCGGAACTGATGCCGGCCGCTATCTATTATTCGCACCGCCTGGTCGAGCGCCAGTCGCAGCTGCGCAAGGATGGCCGCCTGCCATGGCTGCGTCCGGACGCCAAGTCGCAGGTCACCCTGCGCTACGTGAACGGCCGCCCGGTGGCCGTCGACACCGTGGTGCTGTCGACCCAGCACGCGCCCGAGATCAGCCACTCGCAGATCCAGGAAGCGGTCATCGAAGAGATCATCAAGCCGGTCCTGCCCCGCGAATGGCTGGACGGCACCAAGTTCCTGGTCAACCCGACCGGCCGCTTCGTCATCGGCGGCCCGCAGGGCGACTGCGGTCTGACCGGCCGCAAGATCATCGTCGACACCTACGGCGGCGCGGCCCCGCACGGCGGCGGCGCGTTCTCGGGCAAGGACCCGTCCAAGGTCGACCGCTCGGCAGCCTACGCCGCCCGCTACGTGGCGAAGAACATCGTCGCCGCCGGCCTGGCGCGCCAGTGCCAGGTGCAGGTCAGCTACGCCATCGGCGTGGCGCGCCCGATCAACATCACCGTGTACACCGAAGGCACCGGCGTGATTTCGGACGAGAAGATCGCCCAGCTGGTGATGGAACACTTCGACCTGCGCCCGAAAGGCATCGTGCAGATGCTCGACCTGCTGCGCCCGATCTACGCCAAGACCGCGGCCTACGGCCACTTCGGCCGCGAAGAGCCGGAGTTCACCTGGGAGCGCACCGACAAGGCGGCGCTGCTGCGCGCGGAAGCGGGTCTGTAATAGTTGCGAGCGCAGGCGTTCGTCTGCGCGAACAAACCTGGATCCCGGCCTTCGCCGGGATGACGTTTTGACGATCGTGGCCGAAGTTGCTTACGTGGTCTTCATCCTACTCTTACCAACGTCGTCCCGGTGAAGGCCGGGACCCAAGTTCGCAGCACACACTTGGAACGTCTCCTTGCACCCCCTCCGCAGCAAGCAATCAAACAACACCTCGGGCCCACCTTCAGCACACTCGTGTTAAACTAGCCCATTCCGAGGAGCGTTGCGACGAAGATGTTCATCTTCGCCAGGCTCGGATATCAGCAACTGCGCTCACGTTACTTTTTTCTAAACATTGAAAGGAGGGCGTGATGAGCGCCGTACTCAAAGAATCCCCCGATTACCTCGTCGCCGACATCTCCCTGGCATCCTGGGGCGAGAAGGAAATCCGCATCGCCGAAACCGAGATGCCGGGCCTGATGGCGATCCGCGAGGAATACGCCGCCGCCCAGCCGCTGAAGGGCGCGCGTATCGCCGGTTCCCTGCACATGACCATCCAGACCGCGGTCCTGATCCGCACCCTGGAAGCCCTGGGCGCGCAAGTGCGCTGGGCCTCGTGCAACATCTACTCGACCCAGGACCACGCCGCCGCCGCCATCGCCTCGGTCGGCACCCCGGTGTTCGCCGTCAAGGGCGAGACCCTGGACGAATACTGGGAATACACCCACCGCATCTTCGAATGGCCGGGCGACAACCACGCCAACATGATCCTGGACGACGGCGGCGACGCCACCCTGCTGCTGCACCTGGGCGTGCGCGCGGAAAAGGACATCTCGGTGCTGGACAAGCCGGGTTCGGACGAAGAGATCTGCCTGTTCAACGCCATCAAGGGCCGCCTCGCGCGCGATCCGGCCTGGTACTCGAAGCGCCTGCCATGCATCAAAGGCGTGACCGAAGAGACCACCACCGGCGTGCACCGCCTGTACCAGATGCACCAGGACGGCAAGCTGGCCTTCCCGGCGATCAACGTCAACGACTCGGTTACCAAGTCGAAGTTCGACAACCTGTACGGCTGCCGCGAATCGCTGGTGGACGGCATCAAGCGCGCCACCGACGTCATGGTGGCCGGCAAGATCGCCGTCATCGCCGGCTACGGCGACGTGGGCAAGGGCTCGGCCCAGGCCATGCGCGCGCTGTCGGCCCAGGTCTGGGTCACCGAGATCGATCCGATCTGCGCCCTGCAGGCCGCGATGGAAGGCTACCGCGTCGTGACCATGGACTACGCCGCCGAACACGGCGACATCTTCGTCACCTGCACCGGCAACTACCACGTCATCACCGAGCAGCACATGCTCAAGATGAAGGACCAGGCGATCGTCTGCAACATCGGCCACTTCGACAACGAAATCGAAGTCGCCGCGCTCAAGAAGTACGAGTGGGAAAACATCAAGCCGCAAGTCGATCACGTGATCTTCCCGACTGGCCGCCGCATCATCCTGCTGGCCGAAGGCCGCCTGGTGAACCTGGGCTGCGGCACGGGCCACCCGTCCTACGTGATGAGCTCCTCGTTCGCGAACCAGACCATCGCCCAGATCGAACTGTTCAGCAACACCGCGCAATATCCGGTCGGCGTCTACACGCTGCCCAAGAAACTGGACGAAAAAGTGGCGCGCCTGCAGCTCAAGAAGCTGAACGCGCAGCTGACCGAACTGACCGAAGAGCAAGCAGCCTATATCTCGGTGAGCAAGGAAGGCCCGTACAAGCCGGAACACTACCGCTACTGATCCGGTAGTTCCGCTGTACCGCCACGCCGGGCCGCACGCTGTTGCCGCGGCCCGGCGTCTTCCCCAAGCCGGGCGTGCCCCCGCACGCCCGCGTACCACGAAAGCGATGCCCGATGCGCCTGCTCCTGACCTGGCTGATCAATGCCGCCGCCCTCATGGCCCTGCCTTACCTGATGCACTCCGTCCAGATCACCAATCTGAGCACGGCCTTCGTCGCCGCGCTGGTGCTGGGACTGGTCAATACCCTGATCCGTCCCGTGCTGGTGGTATTGACCCTGCCGGTGACCCTGGTGTCGATGGGCCTGTTCATCCTGGTGATCAACGCCTTGCTGTTCTGGCTGGTGGCGCACTGGATCGAGGGCTTCGAGGTGGCGGGGTTCTGGTCGGCCTTCCTGGCGGCCATCCTGTACAGCATCATTTCGTGGGCGCTTTCAACCTTGCTCCTCTCAGACAAAGATGGAAACTCCTAATTTCAGTATCGAGTTCTTCCCGCCCAAGACGGCTGAGGGCGCGGAAAAGCTGCGCGCCACGCGCCAGAAGCTGGCCGAGCTGCAGCCCAAGTATTTTTCGGTGACCTTCGGCGCCGGCGGCAGCACCCAGGCCGGCACCTTGCAGACCGTGCTCGAGATCCAGCAGGAGGGCATTGATGCGGCGCCTCACCTGTCCTGCATCGGCGGCGACCGCGACTCGATCCGCGCCATCCTCAAGCAGTTCCAGGACCACGGCATCCGCCGCCTGGTAGCCTTGCGCGGCGACCTGCCGAGCGGCTACGGCGGCGCCGGCGAGTTCCGCTACGCGAACGAGCTGGTCGAATTCATCCGCCAGGAAACCGGCGACTGGTTCCACATCGAGGTCGCGGCCTATCCCGAGATGCATCCGCAGGCGCGTTCGCCCCAGGACGACCTGCAGAACTTCGCGCGCAAGGTCCAGGCCGGCGCGAATGCGGCCATCACCCAGTATTTCTACAACGCCGACGCCTATTTCCAGTTCGTCGACAACGCGCGCAAGCTGGGTGTCGATGTCCCGGTGGTGGCGGGCATCATGCCGATCACGAACTATACGCAGCTGATGCGTTTCTCGGACATGTGCGGCGCCGAGATCCCGCGCTGGGTGCGCCTGAAGCTGGCCAGCTACGGCGACGACAGCGCCTCGATCAAGGCCTTCGGCCTGGACGTGGTCACCGCCTTGTGCGAACGCCTGCTCGCCGGCGGCGCGCCGGGGCTGCATTTCTACAGCATGAACCAGGCGGTGGCGACTACCGCGATCTGGCAGCGGCTGGTGAAGTAATCGACGCCGCTTGAACGCGTCGGCAGGAGACCTGCCAACCCTACCGTAGGGTTGGCGGCTATGCCGCCGACGCGTTCAACTCGCTTTCGCACACCCGTGACGACACCGGTCGATCACGTTTCCTCGGTAATCACCCGATCCAGCGGCACGTCATGCACGTCGCCCGCGAATTCCGCCAGCTGGCAGGCATACGCGATCCCCAAGGTCCGCGGCCGCGGCTGCGCCTCCAGCGTGCGGTCATAGAACCCGCCCCCATACCCCAGCCGGTATCCTTGCGCGTTGAAGCCCAGGCAGGGCACCAGCAGCGCCGGCGGCCTGGCCACCAGGCGCAGTTCGGCTGGCACCGCCACGCCCAGCCGGTCGGTCACGGTCGGCTCCCCCGGTATCCATTCGGCAAACCCGAGCGCCGCGTCGCGCGCCAGCACCACCGGCAGCGCCAGCCGTACGCCTGCCTGCGCCAATTCCGCGTAGGCTGGACGCAAGTCCGGCTCGCCCGCCAGCGGCCAGTACACCCCCAGCATCGCCTGGGGATCGGCCTGCCACCAGGCCAGCACCTGGGCGCCGATGCGGTCGTCCCAGGCCAGCCTGGTGGCGTGGTCGATGGCGCGGCGGCGCGCCTTGAGCGCGCTGCGCAGGGCGGATTTGTCCTGTTGTAGAAGGTCATCAGCGCTTGTGATGACCTCGGTGCCGTCTGGCAGAGCGCCGGATGCGCGTGGTATTCTTGAATCGCCGGTCATGGTTTGAATGCAGCGTACTTTGAGAGTTCTGATGTTTCGATCGAGTTTGACAGCCGGCGTCTTGCCGACCGCTATTGCCCTGCTTCTGGCCCTTGCATGGATGCCGCCTGCCTCGGCCCAGGAAGACCCCGAGGCCCCCCAGCCCGAGCAGGCGCCATCGTCCGTGCAGCCCGTGCCGCCCGGCGCGCCGACCGTGCCGGGAGCGCCAGCCGCGGACCCCAGGGCCGACGACGACAGCAACTTCCTGCTCCTGCGCGAAGCCGCGCGCCAGAACGACAGCGCGAAGATCCAGGCCCTGGTGTCGCGCCTGCCAGCGCAGTATCCGCTGGCCTCCTATGTCGACTATTATCGTCTGAAACCACGCCTGCGCGAGGCCGCGCCCGAGGAAATCCGCGAGGTGCTGCGCCGCCACGAGGGCAGCGCCATCGCCGAGCGCCTGCGCGCCGACTGGCTGCTGGAGCTGGGCCGGCGCCGCGACTGGAGCACTTTCGAACGCGAGGCGGGCACGCTGGCCCAGAACGGCGAGCTGCAGATCCGCTGCTACGCCTTGCTGGCGCGCGCCAGCCGCGGCGAGCAGGTCCTGCAGGAGGCGCGTGCGCTCCTGACCAACCCTCCCGCCTACGGCGAAGCCTGCGCTGCCCTGATGGCGCAGCTGGCGCAGGCCGGCCAGTTCACCGAAGCCGACCTGCTGTGGCAACTGCGCCTGGCCGGCGAAATGAACGCCACCGGCCCGGCGCGCCGCACCGCCTTGCTGCTGGGGGCCTCGGACACCCGCGCGGCGCAGGCGGTCGACCTGCCGGCCGTGGCCATGGCGCGCGGCATCGGCAAGACCCGCGCCGAGCGCGCCATCTACCTGGTCGCCCTCGGCCGCATGGCGCGCTCGAGCCTCAAGCTGGCCAGCGTCGCCCTGAACAAGAACAGCCCCAAGCTTTCGCAGGACGAGCGCGCCACCGGCTGGGCCAACCTGGCGCTGGCCGCTTCGATCGGCCTGTCGCCGGAGGCGGACGACTACTGGCGGCGCGCCAACGGCGCCCGCCTGACCAATGAGCAGATGCAGTGGAAGACCCGCATCGCGCTGCGCAACGGCGACTGGAAGGGCGTGCGCGCCGCCATCGAGGCGATGCCCGCCGGCCTGCGCGCCGAGCCGGCCTGGGTCTACTGGCTGGGCCGCGCCTACAAGGCCGAAGGCCGTGCCGAGCAGGCGCGCGAGCTGTTCGAGCGCATCGCCGTGCAGTCGAACTTCTATGGCCAGCTGGCGATGGACGAACTGGGCCGCATGGTGACGGCGCCGCCGCCGGTGGCGCCGGTCACGGCCCCGGAGCTGGCGCAGGCGGCCGCCAATCCGAGCCTGCAGCGCGCACTCAAGTTCTATGCCTTGCGCCTGCGCGCGGATGGCAACCGCGAATGGAACTGGGCCTTGCGCGGGATGTCTGAACGTCAGCTGCTGGCCGCGGCCGAATTCGCGCGCCGCAACGAGCTGCTCGACCGCATGGTCGAGACCTCGCTGCGCACGCGTACCGAGCTCGACTACGCCCAGCGCTTCCCCGCGCCCCACCTCGAGATCCTGCGCCCCACCGCGCAAGACCTCGGGCTGGACAAGGCCTGGGTGTATGGCCTGATCCGCCAGGAGTCGCGATTCATCCAGGACGCGCGCTCCGGCGTCGGCGCCTCGGGACTGATGCAGGTGATGCCGTCCACCGGCAAATGGGTGGCCGCCAAGATCGGCCTGGACAACTTCGTGCACGACATGTTGAACGACCTGCGCACCAACATCACCTTGGGAGCGAACTACATGAACATGGTGCTGGAAAACTTCGACGGCTCGGAGGTGCTGGCCACCGCCGCCTACAACGCCGGCCCGGGACGCGCGCGCGCCTGGCGCGGCCTGCTGCGCGAACCGATGGAGGGCGCGGTCTTCGTCGAGACCATCCCCTTCTCCGAGACGCGCGGCTACGTGCGCAACGTGATGGCCAACGCCACCAACTACGCCGCCGTGTTCGACAACAAGCCGCAATCGATCAAGACGCGCCTGTCCACGATCCAGCCGCGCGGCAGCAGTTCCGTCCTGCCCTGAGACCGCCATGGGCCCGCTCAAGGTGGTCGCGATCGGCGCGACCGGCTTCATCGGCTGCCATCTGGTGGCGCGGCTGGCCGAGGAGGGCGTCGATGTCATCGTCCCGGCGCGCCACTACGAAAGCGCCAAGCAGCTGACCCTGCTGCCTGACGTCGACCTGCGCGTGGCGAATATCCACGACGACAAGGTGCTGCGCGGCCTGATGGAAGGCTGCGACGCCGTGATCAACCTGGTCGGCGTGCTGCACGGCGGCCATGGCCGGCCCTACGGCGAGGGCTTCCGGCGCCTGCACGTCGACCTGCCGCACCGCATCGCCGCCGCCTGCGCCGACCTGGACGTGGCCCGCTACCTGCACATGAGCGCCCTGGGCGCGAGCCCGCACGGCGCCTCGATGTACCAGCGCTCCAAGGCCGACGGCGAAGCCGCCGCGCGCAGCCGGCCGCAGGTAGCTGCCACCATCTTCCGGCCCTCGGTGGTGTTCGGCCCGGGCGACCATTTCCTGACCATGTTCGCGCGCCTGCAGCGCCACCTTCCCGTGGTCCCGCTGGCCTGCGCCAATGCGCGCTTCCAGCCGGTCTATGTCGGCGACGTCGCCAGCGCCTTCGTGCGCGCGCTGGCCCAGCCGCACACGCGCGGCGCCGTGATCGAACTGGGCGGCCCCCGGGTCTACACCCTGGCCGAACTGGTGCGCCTGGCCGGCCGCTACGCGGGCTGCGAACGCACAGTGGTCGGGCTGCCCGGGTGGATGGCGCGCCTCCAGGCGGGCATGTTCGAGATGCTGCCCGGAGATCCCGTCATCAGCCGCGACAACCTCGACTCCATGAAGACCGACAACGTGGTCGATCCGGCCACGAAGGCCTTGACAGCGGAGGCGCTCGGAATCAAGCTCACACCGCTCGAGGCCGCCGCGCCGCACTATCTGGCGGCGAGGGATCCCCTCGACGCTTTCCGTGCCCGGGCAGGGCGCTGAACTCGTTTTAGAATACGAATGTCATCGTTATCGTTACCGTAGGGTGGACGGGGTCATTCAGGCCAATGGCCTAAATGACGAACGTCCACGTGGTGATAGTCGGCAGCAAGCTCATCCGGCGCGAAATCGGAACCGATAACGATCACCGCGTGGACGGCAAAGCCGTCCACCCTACGAACCACACAGGAACGCCATGCAGACCATCGAACTCGACCCGATCCTCTCGCACACCCTGGACCAGGCACGCCGGCCGGGCCTCACGCTCGTCATCGGCAACAAGAATCTCTCGTCCTGGTCGATGCGTCCCTGGGTCGCGGCGGTCGCGTTCGGCATTCCCTTCACCGAGGTGCGCGTGCTGCTCGACCAGCCCGACACCTCGGCCAACATCGCGCGCTACTCGCATGCGGGCCGGGTGCCGGTGCTGCTGGCTGGCGACATGACCGTCTGGGACAGCCTGGCGATCACCGAATACCTGGCCGAGCAGTTCCCCGACAAGCACATGTGGCCGCAGGACGTGGCGGCGCGTGCGCTGGCCCGTTCCATCGTGGCCGAGATGCATTCGGGCTTTGCCGAACTGCGCGGCGCGATGCCAATGAACATCCAGGCCCACCTGCCGGGCCGCGGCCGCACGCCGGGCGCCCAGGCCGACATCGGCCGCATCTGCGAGATCTGGGAAGACTGCCTGTCGCGTTTCGGCCACCACCACTTCCTGTTCGGCGAGTTCTCGATCGCCGACGCCTTCTACGCGCCGGTGGTGACCCGCTTCCGCACCTATGGCGTGGCCCTGGCGCCCGCCCTGCAGGCCTATTGCGACCGCGTGCTGGCCCATCCGGCCGTCGCCCGCTGGGTGAACGAAGCCCTGCTCGAGGACGACCCGACCCCACTGCACGACGCCGAGCTGCCGGGCGACTGAGGATGCGCAGCTACGTCGTCGGCGGCGCGGTCCGCGATCAGCTGCTGGGCCTGCCCGTGCAGGACCGCGACCACGTGGTGGTCGGCGCCACGCCCGAGCAGATGCTGGCGGCCGGCTTTCGCCCGGTGGGCAAGGATTTCCCGGTCTTCCTGCACCCCGCCACCCAGGAGGAATACGCGCTCGCGCGCACCGAACGCAAGACGGCCAGGGGCTACCACGGCTTCGCCTTCCACACCGCGCCCGACGTCACCCTGGAGCAGGACCTGGTGCGGCGCGACCTGACCATCAACGCCATGGCCCTGGGCGAAGACGGCGCGATCGTCGACCCCTACGGCGGACAACGGGACCTGCGCGAGCGCGTGTTCCGCCACGTCTCGGAAGCCTTCGCCGAAGACCCGGTGCGCATCCTGCGCGTGGCGCGCTTCGCCGCGCGCCTGCCCGAGTTCCGCGTGGCCGCCGCCACCAACGCGCTGATGCGGCGCATGGTGGACCAGGGCGAGGTCGACGCCCTGGTGCCGGAGCGTGTCTGGCAGGAGCTGGCGCGTGGACTGATGGAAGTGCGCCCCTCGCGCATGCTGGCCGTGCTGGACGACTGCGGCGCGCTGGCCCGCATCCTTCCCGAACTCGACAGCGGTGCGCGCACCGTGGCCATGATCGACGAGGTGGCGCGGCGCGGGCACCCGCTCGAGGTACGCTTCGCGGTCCTGATGTGCGGCCTGGTTGCAGGCGAAGGCGATGTGGCGCCTGTCCAGGACGTGTGCAAGCGCCTCAAGGCGCCCAACGAATGCCGCGACCTGGCCCTGATGACGGTGCGCGAACTCGGCCTGGCGGCGCGCCAGGCGGGCGCACCCGATGCGCCTGCCCTGGTCGCGCTGTTCCAGCGCTGCGACGCCTTCCGCAAGCCGGAGCGCTTCGTCCAGATGCTGCAGGCCGCCGCCTGCGCCGCCCCGGATGCGGGCCTGCCGCCAGGCCTCGAGGAAGCGCGCTTGCTGCCGGCGCTGGCGGCGGCGCGCGGCGTGGACGCGGGTGAGATCGCCCAGCGGCATGCGGGGAACAAGGAGCAGATTCCGCACGCGGTCCATGCGGGGAGGGTGGAAGCGGTAGCGGCTGTGCTGGACGCCATGCGCTGAAGCGGAACAAAACCGGGTCGAACACGGGCAACCCGCCATGCATGTGTTACATTCGCTTACACCCTGCCTGCAATACAGTTAATAGTTTTGCTATGCTTCCCTGTCGGTAATTTGTTGCGTTGGGGGAAAATATGCTTGCCACATTGGCGCAGCGCGTAGCGAGCCTGAGTCCGCGCCGCCGTCTGCTGCTGGCAGGCCTGGCGGTGGGGGCGCTCAGCTTCCTGCTCATCTTCCTGTTCGTCCGCACCGAGGCGGTGGATCCGGAAATCCGCAACCGGGTCATGCTCAACCTGCGCGAGCTCGAGAAGCTGGACGCCGAATGGGACGCCAACATCCTGCGCGCCCACATCGGCCGCGCCCCCCGGGAGGCGCGCCTGACCACCCAGCTGCCGCGCATGCACGACCTGATGGCCCGCCTGGGCGAGGCGCTGCCCCACACCACCGGCGACGCCGCGCCGGCCGCCTACGCCCAGCTGCGCCAGTCCTTGCGCACCAAGGAGCAGCTGGTCACCCTGTTCGCCGTCCACAACCCGCCGCTGCGCGACGCCCTGCTGCACGTGCCGCCGGCCGTGGCCGACCTCAAGACGGAGTTGAGCGGTATCGAAGGCGCACTGGCGCCGGCCCGCATCGTGGTCCGGCTCGACACCACGCTGAATGCACTGCTGACTGAGATCCTGCGCTATAACCTGGCGCCGAGCCCGGCGCTGGCGACCCGCATCGACGAGATCCTGGGCGACGTCGCGGCCCAGGAAATCGCCTTCTCGCCGGCCGTGGTCGACAAGATGGACGCCCTGATCCACAGCTGCCGCGTGATCCTGGAAAAGCGTCCGCTGGAAAACCGCCTCGAAGCGCAGATCGCCGCCGCCGGCACCGGGGCCGCCCTCGACCGCCTGGGCCAGGAGTTCGACCGTTCCTTCGACACCGTGCTGCTGGAGCGCCAGCGCTTCCGCGGCTACCTGTTCGCCTATTCGGCGGTGCTGCTGATCCTGCTGGCCTACGCCGGCTGGCGCCTGCGCCGCAGCTACCGCATCATCGGCGAAGTGAACCACCGCCTGCAGGCCGCCAACGAAACCCTGGAGCAGCGCGTGGCCGAGCGCACCGCCGAGCTGGAAACCCAGTCCAGGCAGCTCGAACGCCTGGCCCAGCACGACAGCCTGACCGGCCTGATCAACTACCGCCAGCTGACCCGCCTGCTCGACCGCGCCCTGGCGCGCGCCGACCGCCGCGACAGCGTGGTGGTGCTGATGTTCATCGACCTGGACGGCTTCAAGGCCGTGAACGATACCTGGGGCCACGCCACCGGCGACCTGGTGCTGCAAATGGTGGCGCGCCGCGTCCAGGACAAGCTGCGCGCCGAGGACGCCCTGGCGCGCCTGGGCGGCGACGAATTCGTGATCATGCTCGAAGACGTCAGCTCGCGCGACGGCGCGCTGCGCGTGGCCAGGCTGGCGCTCGAGCAGATCGAGTCGATCACCGAAGCCGACGGCAATCCGGTGCGGATCTCGGCCAGCATCGGCATTGCCGCGGCCAAAGGCCAGGCTGGCGCCGCGCGCGGCCAGGCGGCCCTGCTGGCGGACGCCGACAAGGCCATGTACGAGGCCAAGCAGTCGGGCAAGGGCACCTTCGTGGTCAGCTCGCAATCCCAGTGGATCGGCCCGGTCTAGGATTCGCTGGCATTTCTGCACGGCAAGCGCGACAATCAGCGAGGACAGCCGGGTTCGGCTAGAATGCTGTTTGTTGCAGTGCACAATAAAGGTGCGACCATGTTGGACAATCCCTTGCGCCGCTGGCTCCAGGGCCTGGGCGGAAAGAAAGGCCAGCCGACCGTGCTGGTCAAGGAACTGGCCGAGCGCGACCGCCGCCGCGTGCTGAAGCATTTCCTGGCGCTGGACGCCAACGACCGCCTGCTGCGCTTCGGCAGCATGATCCCTGACGAGCAGATCAAGGCCTATGTCGCCAGGATCGACTTTTCGCAGGACATCGTGTTTGGCGTGGTCAACCGCGTCTTCCAGCTGGTCGGCGTCGGCCACCTGGCCTTCTCGACCGCCGAGGGACGCGGCACCACGAGCAAGGAGCGGGTGGCCGAATTCGGCGTCTCGGTCTCGGCATCCGCGCGCGGGCAGGGCGTCGGCACCCGCCTGTTCCAGCGCGCCGCGATCCACTGCCGCAATTCGGACATCGACACCCTGTACATGCAGTGCCTGTCCACCAACAAGACCATGATGCACATCGCCAAGAAGGCCGGCATGCAGATCAAGCGCGAATACGGCGAAGCCGACGCCTACCTGCAACTGCCGCCGCCCAGCCCGGGCAGCGTGATGGCCGAGGCGCTGGAAGAGCAGTTCGCCGTCATCGACTACACCGTCAAGGCCAACGCCCGCGCCGCCGTGAAGTGGTTCTCGCCAAAGAAGTAGATATCGTAGGGTTGGCGGCTCCGCCGCCGATCCAACGATCCGCCACCTTACTCCTTGATCTCCGCCTCGACCAGCTGCGCCAGCAGCTGCAGCGACTCCTGCCACCCGAGATAGCACATCTCGGCCGGAATCGCGGCGGGAATCCCTTCCTGCGTAATCCGCACATCGACCCCGCAGAATACCGGGCGCAGGGTGACCGTGGTCTGCATCCGCCCTGGCAGGCCGGGATCGTCGAACTCGGCCGTGTAGCGCAGGCGTTCCCCCGGCGCCAGCTCCAGGTATTCGCCGCCAAACGCATGGCTGTTGCCGGTCGCTAGGGCTGTAAAGGACATCCGGTAACGCCCGCCGACCCGGGCGTCCATCTCGTGCACGGTGCCGAAGTAGCCGTGCGGCGGCAGCCACTTGGCGAAGGCGTCCGGGTGGGTGAAGGCGCGATAGATGCGCTCCGGGGTGGTTTTCAGGACACGGTGCAGTTCAACGCTGTTGGTGGACATGATCGATTCCTTTTTCGACAGTGGCAGAGGACGGCCCTCTGCCGGCACGACGAACGGGCGGACTGGAATTCGACATGCCGGCAGGTCTTTTTACATCACGCGGATATCGACGTCGATATTGCCACGCGTCGCCTTCGAATAGGGACAGGTCTGGTGCGCGGCGTCCACCAGCGCTTGCGCGACCTCGGCGGGCAGGCCCGGCAGGTGCACGTTCAGGCGCGCCTGGAGGAAATATTCGCCGTTCAGGTTGGCCAGGTCGACTTCGGCATCGACGCAGGACTCGGAAGGCAGTTTCAGGCCGAGCTTGCCCGCAGCGAGGCCCATGGCGCCGATGAAGCAGGCCGACCAGCCGGCAGCGAACAGCTGTTCCGGATTGGTGCCGGCGCCGTGCGAGCCGGGCGAGGACAGCTTGACGTCGAGGCGGCCGTCGGTGCTGCGGGCGGAGCCGTCGCGGCCGCCAGTGGTGCGGGTCTTGCCGGTGTAAAGCACAGTGGTGGTATCACGCATGATGCATTCCTTCGTGGTGGGGTGAAAAGATTTAGCGGCCGTCGCCGGATTCGGCGACATAGACCGTGATGTCCTGGGTGGGACCGCCGGCGGCGAGGCTGCGGGCGGCGAAACGGCGGGAAGAATTGAACATGAGGTTTCCTTTCAACGATGAGTCAGATCCACTTGGCCACGTCCAGGATGGCCTGGGCAAAGGCTTGCGGCGCTTCCTGCGGCAGGTTGTGGCCGATGCCGCCAGTCAGGTGGCGGTGCTCGTACTTGCCAAGGAATTTCTTCGCATAGACCTTGGGATCCGGATGCGGGGCGCCGTTGGCGTCGCCTTCCATGGTGATGGTCGGCACCCTGACGTCCGGGAAGCGGGCCAGGCGCTGCTCCAGGTCATCGTAGCGCGCTTCCGAGGGCGCCAGGCCGAGGCGCCAGCGGTAGTTGCTGACCGAGATCGCGACGTGGTCGGGGTTGTCGAGCGATTTGGCCGAGCGCGCGAAGGTGGCGTCGTCGAATTTCCATTCCGGCGAGGCCAGCTCCCAGATCAGGCGCGCGAAGGCGTGGGTGTTCTCGCGGTAGCCCTGTTCGCCGCGCGGGGTGGCGAAGTAATACTGGTACCACCACTGCAGTTCCGCTTTTGGGGCCAGCGGCTTGCGGTTGCCTTCCTGGCTGCCGATCAGATAGCCGCTGACCGACACCAGGGCCGTGCAGCGCTGCGGCCACAGCGCCGCCAGGGTGGCCGCGATGCGCGCGCCCCAGTCGAAGCCGGCGACGATGGCCTTGTCGATCTTGAGCGCGTCCAGGAAGGCGATGGCGTCCGCGGTGAAGCTGGCCTGCTGGCCGTTGCGCGGCGTGTCCGTGGACAGGAAACGGGTGCTGCCGTAGCCGCGCAGGTGCGGCACCAGCACCCGATAGCCGGCCGCCGCCAGCACCGGCACCACGTCGATGAAGGCGTGGATGTCGTAGGGCCAGCCATGGAACAGCACGATCGGATAGCCGTTGCGCGGGCCGGCGTCGACATAGCCCACGTCCAGCACGCCGGCGCGGACCTGCCTGATGTCGGTGAAGGTGTTGCTGGCGGGCGTGATGCCGACGGCCAAGGACGAGACGGCGGCGTGCACGCTGCCGGCCAGGCCCAGTTGGGCGGCGGCCAGGCCCAGCGAGGCGGTGTTGAGGAAGCTGCGGCGTTTCAGGTTGGTCTCATTCATGATCTTCTCCAGGGTCTCGGTGGATGGGGTCACAGCGACATGCCGCCGTCGATGGTCAGGCTGGCGCCGGTCATGTAGCCGGATTCGGCGCCGGCCAGGTAGGCCGCCAGGGCGGCGACTTCATGCGGCTGGCCCACGCGCTTCACGGGTATCCATTCCTTGACCATCTCGATCATGTCGGCCGTCATGTCGGTCTCGATCGGGCCGGGCTGGATGTTGTTGATCGTGATGCCGCGCGGCGCCAGGTCGACCGCCAGCCCCTTGACCATGACGGCGACCGCGCCCTTGGTCATCGAGTACACGCTCGAGCCCGGATGCCCGCTGCGCACCGCGGCATTGCTGCCGATGGTGATCACGCGCCCGCCCGCCGGCATGTGCGGCAGCGCCGCCTGGATCGCCAGGTAGACGCCGCGCACGTTCACGTCCAGCATGCGGTCGAGCTGTTCCAGGCTGAAGGCGGCCACGTCGGCGATGTGCAGGATGCCCGCGTTGACGACCACGATGTCGATGCGCCCGAAGCGCGTCGCGGCCTGGCCGACGGCGTCCTGCAGCTCGGCCGCGCTGGCGCTGTCCGCCTTGAGCGCCAGGGCCTGCACGCCCTGCGCCTCGATGGCGGCGGCGACTTCCGCCGCCTTGGCGCCGGCGCTGGCATAGGTCAGGGCGACGTTGGCGCCGTCGCGCGCCAGGCGCAGGGCGATGGCGGCGCCGATGCCGCGCGATCCGCCGATGACGAGGGCGGTCTTGTTCTGGGTGCTAGCGTTGTTCATGTCCGGTCCTTGGTGTTTGGTATGGCTCTATTAAAAATCCTGCAGGTATCCCCACTGTGTCGGGATCCAAGCCGACTGCAATCGCATGTGTACGGCACCGGCCCGGATACACTGGGATACAAAAATGGGTCGGCTCAGTTCGCTTCCGCGAGCAGGGCGCGGATCCTGGCCTCGGTCTCCGCGTAGTCGCCCTCGCCGAAGTGCGAGTACACGACCTGGCCCTGCTTGTTGACCAGGTAGACCGCCGGCCAGTACTGGTTCGCATAGGCCTGCCAGGTGGCGTAGCGGTTGTCCTGGGCGACCGCGTAGGGAATCCCGAAGCGCTTGATGGCCGCCTGGACGTTCGAGCTCGAGCGCTCGAAGGGGTATTCGGGGGTATGCACCCCCACCACCACCAGGCCCTTGTCCTTGTACTTCTCGTGCCAGCTCTTCACGTAGGGCAGGGTGCGGATGCAGTTGATGCAGGTGTAGGTCCAGAAGTCGACCAGCACCACCTTGCCGCGCAGCTGCTGCATGCTCAGCGGGGGCGAGTTCAGCCAGTTGTTGATGCCGGTGAATTCGGGCGCGGGGCTGGCGGAAGCGGCCTGGGCGGAGAAGCTGGCGGCGGCGAACAATGCGGCGATCAGGGTTTTCATGGTGTTTCCTTTCAGAGCGAGATGACATTGGCGAGGTGGGCGTAGAGCAGGACGTCGAGCTGGAAGTAAATAACGCCGGCGGTCAGCAGGATCAGCAGGCCGAACACCTGTTGCAGGCGGTCGGTGTAGCGCGCCACGCTGCGGATGCGCTGGCGCATGAACTGGCCGCCGTAGGCGATCGCGAGCATCGGAATGCCCGCGCCTATGGCGTAGAGGAGAAGCAGGGTCGCGGACCAGCCGATATCCTGTGCCTGGGCAACCAGCACCAGGATCGAGGCCAGCACCGGGCCGGCGCAGGGCGTCCAGACCGCGCCCAGCGACATGCCGAGCAGCAGGCCGCCCAGCTTGCCCGCACGCTTCGGCGCGGAGGCGGGCAGCAGGGCGCCGGCGAAGCGGGCCGCGTGGTTCATCACCCAGGCATAGGGCGCCTTCCACAGCATGGCCAGCCCGGTCAGCGCCAGCATGGCGATGCCGGCCAGGCGCAGGGTCTCGTGGGCCAGCTCGAATTGCTGCGAGGCGCCGGCCAGCAGCAGGCCAAGCGAGGCGAAGGCCAGCACGAAGCCGGCGACGATGAAGACGGGGCGGCTGCGGTCCGTGTCTTGCAAGGAGCCGCCCAGGACAATGGGCAGGATGGGCAGCACGCAGGGCGAGGCGATGGTCAGCACGCCGCCGAGCAGGGCGAGTGGGGCGTCGATAAGATGTTGCATGGTGTCGGTCCTCCTGGTTGGATGACCGCATTACATCGCCCCGGCGTATCCCGGCTGTGTCCACGGCCGGGGTTTTTGCAATGTACTGTACCGATTCCCGGGCCGGATACACTGGGATACAAAAGTCCGTCGCGAGACGGGTATAAAGAAGCCGTGAAAGCAAGCGAAGAAACCTTTACCAGGAAACCATGGACACTCCCGACCACATCCTGATCGTCGACGACGACCTCGAGATCCGCGAACTGATCGCCGCCTACCTGGAAAAGCAGGGCATGCGCGCCGCCACCGCCGCCAACGGGCGCCAGATGCGCAGCCTGATGGAGCAGCACCAGTTCGACCTGGTGGTGCTCGACCTCATGATGCCGGGCGAGGACGGCCTGACCCTGTGCCGCGACCTGCGCGCCGGCAAGTGGCGCAGCATGCCGGTCCTGATGCTCACCGCGCGCGACGAGGAAACCGACCGCATCGTCGGCCTCGAAATGGGCGCCGACGACTACCTCACCAAGCCCTTCGCGGTGCGCGAGCTGTATGCCCGCATCCGCTCGATCCTGCGCCGCACCCGCATGCTGCCGCCCAATCTCGAGGTCAAGGAGCCCGGGCAGTTCATCGCCTTCGGCGACTGGCGGCTCGACACGGTCGGCCGCCACCTGCTGGACCGCGAGGGCACGATGGTGTCCCTGAGCGGGGCCGAGTATCGCCTGCTGCGGGTCTTCCTCGACCATCCTCAGCGCGTGCTCACCCGCGACCAGCTGCTGAACCTGACCCAGGGCCGCGAGGCTGACCTGTTCGACCGCTCGATCGACCTCCTGGTGAGCCGCGTGCGCCAGCGCCTGGGCGACGATGCGCGCGAGCCGCGCTATATCAAGACCCTGCGCAGCGAAGGCTATGTGTTCTCGTCGCCGGTGGAGTTCGTGGACGGCGCGCCATGAACATGGGCGCACTGCGCTTGCCGCGCTCCCTGTTCATGCGGCTGATGCTGGTCCTGCTGGCCGGGCTGGCGCTGGCGCAGGCGCTGACCTATGTCTGGATCATGAGCGAGCGCCGCGAAGCCACGGTCGGCCTGATGCTCAACTTCCTGGAACAGGACGTGGCCAGCTCGGTCGCCCTGCTGGACCGGCTTCCGGCCGCCGAGCGCGCCGACTGGCTGCCCCGGCTGGCGCGCCGCACCTACCGCTTCGCCATCGGTCCCGGCGAGCCAGGGCATATGCCCGACACCGAACTGTCGAAGCGCATCGCCGATTCCTTCGTCGAGTCCATCGGACGGCGTTACCGGGTCACGGCGAGCGCCGCGCCGGGCCATCCGAACCGGGTCCAGGCCCACGTGATCCTGAGCGACGGCATGCCCCTGACCATCGACATGCGGCCGGCCGGCATGCCGGTGTCGCCCTGGCTGCCCGCCGTGCTGGCGGGCCAGCTGGTCTTGCTGGCGCTGTGCACCTGGGCCGGGGTGCGCCTGGCGACCCGCCCGCTGGCCCAGCTGGCGCGCGCGGCCGACAGCCTGGGGCCCGACCTGCAGTCCGAACGGCTGCCCGAATCCGGCCCGCTCGAAGTCGCGCGCGCCGCCCGGGCCTTCAATGCGATGCAGGAGCGCATCGCCTCCTACATGAGCGAGCGCACCCAGATCCTGGCCGCGATCTCGCACGACCTGCAGACGCCGATCACGCGCATGCGCATGCGGGCCGACATGATGGACGACGAGGTCCAGCGCGACAAGATGAACCGCGACCTGCGCGAGATGGAAGCCCTGGTGAAGGACGGCGTGGCCTATGCGCGCACCCTGCACGGCGCGCGCGAGGCGCCGGTCCGGATCGACCCGGACTCCATGCTGGAAAGCCTGGCCGGCGACTACCGCGATGCGGGCCAGGACGTCAGCCTGGAAGGCAAGGCCGGCGTCTCGATCGCGGCGCGTCCCCAGGCCCTGCGCCGCGTGCTGGGCAACCTGATCGACAACGGCCTGAAGTACGCAGGCGCGGTGCGGGTCGGCGTGGCCCGGGAGCATCCTGGCGAGGTGACGATCCGGGTCAGGGATTTCGGCCCCGGCATTCCCGAGGCCGAACTGGAGAAGGTGTTCGAGCCCTTCTACCGGCTGGAAGCCTCGCGCAACCGCGACACCGGCGGCACCGGCCTGGGGCTGGCCATCGCCCGGCAGCTGGCGACGGCGATGAACGGCACGCTGGAACTGCGCAACCACCCTCAGGGCGGGCTGGAAGCGACCCTGCGCATCCGCGACCTGGAGGACGGCGCCGGCCGCTGAACCTGGGTAAAGTAGGGGCCATGACCGCTCCCGCCCACCATCCCGTCACGCCGGACGGCCGCTACTTCGTGGTGGACGGCCGCCTGTGGCGCGCCAGCAATCCGGGACTGGCGCCGGAGCAGCGCCAGGAACTGGTCAATGCGCTCATGGGCGCGCGGCGCCAGGTGGGCCTGGCCGTCAAGGCGAAGGACGCCGAGGCCGAACGCCGTGCGCGCGCCGCGGTCGATGCGGCCAAGCGCGCGCTGGGGGAGCGCGGCCCCGTCTGGTGGACCGACGGGGCCCCGGACCACAACCGGCGCATGGTGGCCAACACGCCCTATGCGCAGTGGTATGCGGGGCTGGCGCCGGACTAGGCGTGGCGGGCCGCCGCATGCAGGCGGTAGCCGGCCGGGCTGGTTCGGTACAGGTAGCCGAACAGGATGCTGAAGGTCAGGAAGATCAGGACGTTGAGCCAGGCGGTGTCCGGCGTCCCCGGCACCATCAGCTGGCGGTAGAGGCTGACCACCAGCCCGAGCCCGTGGCCGGCCAGGTTGCCGATCAGGACGTAGTGGATCTCGGCGAGTTCGACGGCGCGGCTGGCGCCCCAGTTCATGAGACCGTAGCCGGCGAGCGATGCGCCGTACAGCATGGCCATGTGGCGGCCCGTGATATTCATGCT
The DNA here is from genome assembly GCF_018119405.1 of Massilia sp. ST3. Classification (GTDB taxonomy): domain Bacteria; phylum Pseudomonadota; class Gammaproteobacteria; order Burkholderiales; family Burkholderiaceae_D; genus Telluria. The sequence continues at coordinate 23,698 of NZ_JAGPWC010000043.1, forward strand.
TTCCGCGCCATAGGCGCTCATCAGCGCATCCGGCGTGAGCATCAGCATGAGGCCGAAACCCACCCCAAGGACGGCTGCGAGTCGGAAGATCAGGCGATGGTTCATCATTCCCTCCGGGATGATCGACGTGGTCGGCGCGCCTGGCGGGCGCGGCACGGCGTTGCCAACATGGCCACGCCTACTCAGCTTAGGTCGGAATCCGGGGGGCGCAAGGAGGAAGTGGAAATTTGGTGACAGGCAGGCGGCCACTGCCGGCTTTAAGCTGCATAGAAAATGCATATTTGATAGAATGGGGCATTCCATCAGAGGCAAGCGATGACCGCACCTGCAATCACCCCGTCTTCCATCATCCGGCTGGTCGATACCTTCTACGGGCGCGTACGCGAGGACGCCGTGCTCGGTCCCGTGTTCGAGGCCAAGCTGGCCGGGCGCTGGCAGGAACACATGCCGCGCATGTATGGGTTCTGGACCAAGGTCCTGCTCGGCACCGGCGAGTTCGAGGGCAATGTGTTCGGCAAGCACATGGCGCTGAGCGGCATCGAGGGCGAGCATTTCATCCGCTGGCTGATGCTGTTCAAGCTGACCACGGTGGAGGTGTTCGGCGCGGAGGAGGCGAAGGAGGCGATCCTGGTGGCGGAACGGATCGCGTCGAGTTTGCAGCTGGGGTTTTTTGGTGAGATCAGGGTGTGAACGTTCGACGCGACAATAATCGTTAGCTTAAAAACGTCATCCCCGCGAAGGCGGGGACCCAAGTTCTGCTTGCATCATCGATACGCTTGCAAACTTGGATCCCCGCCTGCGCGGGGACGACGTATGAGGCGGAGCTGAACAAAATCAGCTGACGCCTCTTATACCAATGGCATCGCCGTGGTCTCTTTGATCCGCTGCAGCGCAAAGCTCGACTTCACATCCAGCACCGCCGGATGCTTGAGCAGGGTCCCCATCATGAAGCGCGAGAAGTGGTCCATGTCGCCCACATGCACGCGCAGCAGGAAATCCATCTCGCCCGTCATCGCATAGCAGGCGACCACTTCCGGCCAGGAGCCCACCGACACCGCGAAGTCGTTGCGCGGCGAGGTGGCCGGCAGGCCCGGGGCGCGGCTGGCGCTGGCCACTTCGCTGTGCTTTTCCAGGCGCACGTTCACATAGGCCAGCAGGCCGAGGCCGATCTTGTCCGGATCGAGCAGGGCCACGTACTGGCGGATCACGCCCGCTTCCTCCAGCCGCTTGATGCGGCGCAGGCAGGGCGAGGGCGACAGGTTCACGCGCTCGGCCACGTCCTGGTTCGACAGGCGCCCGTCTGTTTGCAGGATTTCAAGAATCTTGCGGTCGGTTTTATCCAGCTCAATCTTTGACATGCTTCCCTCGGTGTTCTCGTGCATACCGCAATTTTATTGCGCAAATTGCGAAGTGGGGGGAATTGTTTGGAATTTAATGCTTGGAGGCCAGGACTATACTCTCCGCAACACGGGAGGAGACTGACCCACGCCTGCCGCGCGACCACAAGACCAAGAAGAGTCCGTCGCGCCGGCGCCACGCAGGCCAGTTCGCCATGCGGACCGGCGGCGCCCAGCCGCCTTCCGCTCATCTGAAGCGAAACACGGAGACACCAATGAACGCACCCCTGGAGCGCGCCGACCTGGCGCTGCCGCACGACATCACGCTCGACGACAAGTGGACGCTCGAGCGCGGCCGCGCCTTCATGACCGGCACCCAGGCCCTGATCCGCCTGCCCATGCTGCAGCGCGAGCGCGACCTCAAGGATGGTTTGAACACCGCCGGCTACATCACCGGCTACCGCGGTTCGCCGGTCACCTCGGTCGACCAGACCGCGATGAAGGCGAAGAAGCACCTCGAGGCCCACCACGTCAAGTTCCACCCGGGCATGAACGAAGACCTGGCGGCGACCGCCGTCTGGGGCACCCAGCAGACCAACCTGTACAAGGACGCCAAGTACGACGGCGTGTTCGCCATGTGGTACGGCAAGGGCCCGGGCGTGGACCGCTGCGGCGACGTCTTCAAGCACGGCAACAACGCCGGCTCCGCCAAGCATGGCGGCGTGCTGGTGCTGGCCGGCGACGACCACGCGGCCAAGTCCTCCTCCACCGCGCACCAGTCCGACCACATCCTGACCCACTGCGGCATCCCGGTCCTGTACCCGTCCTCGGTCCAGGAATACATCGACTTCGGCCTGCATGCCTGGGCCATGAGCCGCTACACCGGCCTGTGGGTGTCGATGAAGTGCGTGACCGACATCATCGAATCGGGCGCCGTGGTCGACCTCGACCCGGACCGCGTCCAGATCGTCACCCCCACCGACTTCGAACTGCCCCAGGGCGGCCTGAACATCCGCTGGCCGGACGCCGTGCTGGACCAGGAAGTCCGGATGAACAACTTCAAGTGGTACGCCGCGCTGGCCTACGCGCGCGCCAACAAGCTGAACCGCATCATCTGGGACAGCCCGAAGCCGAAGATCGGCATCATCACCGCCGGCAAGAGCTATGTCGACACCCGCCAGGCCCTGGCCGACCTCGGCATCGACGAAGAAGCGGCGCGCGACATCGGCCTGCGCCTGTACAAGGTCGGCATGACCTGGCCGCTCGAATCCGAAGGCGTGCACGAGTTCGCGCGCGGCCTGGACGAGATCCTGGTGGTCGAAGAAAAGCGTCAGGTGATGGAATACGCGCTCAAGGAAGCCCTGTACAACCTGCCGGACAGCGAGCGCCCGCGCGTGGTCGGCAAGTTCGATGACACTGGCGAATGGAGCAACAAGGACCGCATGGGCCACGGCGACTGGCTGCTGCCGGCCACCTACGAGCTGAGCCCGGCCCAGATCGCGCGCGCCATCGCGTCGCGCATCTCGCACTACTGCGCCGGCCACCCGGTCGAGCAGCGCGTGAAGGAACGCATCGCCTTCCTGGAAGCCAAGGAACTGGTGCTGAAGAACATCCCGGCCAAGGGCAATCCGCAGACCGACCGCATTCCTTATTTCTGCTCGGGCTGCCCGCACAACAGCTCGACCAAGGTGCCGGAAGGCTCGCGCGCCATGGCCGGCATCGGCTGCCACTACATGGTGCTGTGGATGGACCGCGAGACCTCCACCTTCACCCACATGGGCGCGGAAGGCACGACCTGGATCGGCCAGTCGCCGTTCACCGACGAGAAGCACGTCTTCGTCAACCTGGGCGACGGCACCTATTTCCACTCGGGCATCCTGGCGATCCGCGCGGCCGTGGCCGCGAAGGTCAACATCACCTACAAGATCCTGTACAACGACGCGGTCGCCATGACCGGCGGCCAGAACGTCGACGGCCCGCTCGATCCGGGCATGATCACGCGCCAGATCGCGGCCGAAGGCGTGCGCCCGATCATCGTGGTCACCGACGAGCCGGAGAAATACCCGGACGACTACGCCTGGGCCGAAGGCGTCACCGTGCGCCACCGTTCCGAACTGATGGACGTGCAGAAGGAACTGCGCGAGATGCCGGGCGTGTCGGCCGTGATCTACGACCAGACCTGCGCCTCCGAGAAGCGCCGCCGCCGCAAGAAAGGCGAGTTCCCCGACCCGGCCAAGCGCGCCGTCATCAACGAAGCCGTGTGCGAAGGCTGCGGCGACTGCTCGGTGCAGTCGAACTGCCTGTCGGTCGAGCCGCTGGAAACCGAACTGGGCCGCAAGCGCCAGATCAACCAGTCCTCCTGCAACAAAGACTTCTCCTGCGTGTCGGGCTTCTGCCCGAGCTTCGTGACCGTCGAAGGCGGCGGCCTGAAGAAGCCGAAGAAAGCGGCGACTTCCGAAGCGGCTCCGCCGGCCCTGCCGTCGCCCGCCATCCCGTCGGTGGCCGAGCCCTTCGGCATCCTGGTCGCTGGCGTCGGCGGCACCGGCGTGGTCACCGTCGGCCAGATCCTGGCGGTGGCGGCCCACGTCGAAGGCAAGGGCGCGATCGTGCTCGACCAGTCCGGCCTGGCCCAGAAGGGCGGCCCGGTGATGTCGCACGTGCGCCTGGCCGAACGCCAGTCCGACCTGCACTCGACCCGCGTGGGCACCGGCAGCGCCGACCTCGTGATCGGCTGCGACCAGATCGTCACCTCCAGCCGCGACGCCCTGAGCCGCATGGGCGAAGGCCGTACCTGGGCCGCCGTCAATTCGACCGGCGCCACCACCGCGGCCTTCGTCAAGAACCCGGACTGGCAATTCCCGGCCGAGGGTTCGCGCGGCGCCATCCTGCAGGCTTGCGGCGCCCAGAACGTCGACTTCGTCGACGCCGGCCAGATCGCCACCGCCCTGATGGGCGACGCGATCGCGACCAACATGTTCATGCTGGGCTACGCCTTCCAGAAGGGCCATGTGCCGCTGCAGGAAGCCTCGCTGCTGAAGGCGATCGAACTGAACGGCGTCTCGGTGCCCTTCAACAAGGCCGCCTTCAACTGGGGCCGCACCGCGGCGCACGACCTGGCAGCGGTCAAGAAGCTGACCACCCCGGCCCAGGTGATCGAGTTCAAGCGCACCCAGACCCTGGACGAGCTGATCAACCGCCGCGTCGAGCTGCTGACCGCCTACCAGAACGCCGCCTACGCCGCGCAGTACAAGGCCTTCGTGGACCAGGTGCGCGCCGAGGAAGCCAAGCTGGGCAAGGGCACCCGCCTGGCCGAGGCGGTCGCGCGCTACTTCTACAAGCTGATGGCCTACAAGGACGAGTACGAAGTCGCCCGCCTGCACACCGATCCGGCCTTCAAGGCCAAGATCGCGGGCATGTTCGAAGGCGACATCAAGCTCAAGTTCCACCTGGCGCCGCCGCTGCTGGCCAAGCACGACAAGGAAGGCCGCGCGATCAAGAAGGAATACGGTCCCTGGATGATGCGCGCCTTCGGCGTGCTGGCCAAGTTCAAGGGTCTGCGCGGCACCCCGCTCGACGTGTTCGGCTACACCGCCGAGCGCCGCACCGAACGCGCCCTGATCGGCGAATACCGTGCGACCGTCGAGGCGCTGCTGCCGAAGCTAACGCTCGAAAACCTTCCTCAGGCCGTGGCGATCGCCAGCATCCCGGAAGACATCCGCGGCTACGGCCACGTGAAGGAGCGCCACCTGAAGGCGGCCAAGCAGAAGGAAGCCGCGCTGGTGCAGGCTTTCCATGCGCCGGCCGGCGCGGCGTCGCAGGCTGCATAAGCCGCAGGGTTGGCGGCTTTGCCGCCGACGCGGTGATACGTAACGTATCAATATCGCATCGGTTCCGGCAACCGTTGAACGCGTCGGCGGCGAAATCGCCAACCCTACAATTAATGTATCTCTAGCATCACCTGTTGTTCGGCAGACCCAACTGTTACAGTTGCTTGCACTTGCGCCCGATATGCACGTCTATAATCGGGCGCATGAGAACGCCTTCCGCCTCCCTCCGCCTCGTCTCCACCTCGCTCGCAGCGCTGCTGCTGCTCGCCGCTTGCGGCGGTGGGGGAGGCTCGCCCGGCGCCACGGCCGGCACGACGACACCTCCGCCCACCGGCCAGCAGCCGCCCCCGGCCACGACGCCTCCGCCGCCGCCCGCCGGCCAGCAGTCGCCGGAAGACCTCAATCCCAACCTGCTGGGCGAGGCCTTCGGCACCTACTGGAACCTGTGCGCCGCCCCGCGCACCGGCGTCGACGCCAGCGGCCGGCCTTTCCCGGACCGCCAGGGCACCCTGCTCGACGAGCTGAAGTTCCTGCGCGCCTGGACCAACGAGTATTACCTCTGGTACAACGAGGTGCCGAACACCTACCGGATGGCGGATTTCACCAGCGCGCTCGACTACTTCGACGTCCTCAAGACCCCGGCGCTGACCGCCTCGGGCAAGGCCAAGGACCGGTATCACTTCACCTATCCGACCGCGGAATGGGAAGCGATGCAGAACGAAGGCATCGACCTGGGCTACGGCCTTACCTTCTCGCGCAACACCGAGCCGAAGATCCCGCGCACCTGGCTGGTGACCGCGGTCGAACCGGGCTCGCCGGCGGAAGCGGCCGGCGTGCGCCGCGGCGACATGCTGACCCGGGTCGACAACATCGATTTCATCAATGCCAGCGGCGACGCCGCGGTCGACGCCATCAACGAGGGCCTGTTCCCGACCTCGGCGGGCACGGCGCACCGCTTCACCTTCCAGCGCGCCGGCGCGCCCTTCGAGGTCACCATGACCGGCGCCGAAGTGCGCGTCGATCCGGTGAAGAACGTCAAGGTGCTGGACACCGCCAACGGCAAGGTCGGCTACCTGACCTTCGACACGCATAACGGCGTGTCCGAGAAGCAGCTGGTGGACGCCTTCACCACCTTCAAGCAGCAGGGCGTGAGCGACCTGGTGCTGGACATGCGCTACAACGGCGGTGGCCTGCTCTACGTCGCCAGCGAGCTGGCCTACATGATCGCCGGCCCGGCGGCCACCGCCGGCAAGGTGTTCGAGCGCCCGCAGTACAACGACAAGCAGGGCGCCGAGGCGCCGATCATGTTCCGCTCCACGGCCTACGGCTTCTCCTCGCCCGACCCGATCCGCGGCGGCACGGCCCTGCCTTACCTGGGCTTGAACCGCGTGACGGTGCTGAGCACCTCGGGCACCTGCTCGGCCAGCGAGGCGGTCATTAACGGCCTGCGCGGCGCCGACATCGAGGTGATCCAGATCGGCGGCGCCACCTGCGGCAAGCCCTATGGCTTCACGCCGGTGCCGAACTGCGGCACGACTTATTTCTCGATCGAGTTCAAGGGCGTGAACCACAAGGGCTACGGCGACTTCGCGGACGGCCTGGCGCCAACCTGCCAGGTGGCGGACGACCTGTCGCGCCCGGTGGGCGACCCGGCCGAAGGCCTGCTGGCCGCGGCCCTGGCCTACCGCACCAGCAACGCCTGCCCGGCGCCGTCGGCGCAGAGCCGTGCGCGCCAAGTCAAGATGGAACTGGTGCGCCCGCAGGCGAAGGAAATCGCGATCTACCCCGAGCGCCGCTAAACTGCACTTCCCGTTACCCGATGCCTTCCGGCGTCGGGCAACGCGTCTATAATCTCCGGCTTTGCGACCTCTTCACTTGCCGGAGACCTTCCCGATGATCCGTTCCGCGTTCCTGCTAGCCCTGCTTACCGCCGCGCCGCTGTCCCATGCCGCTCCCGCTTCCGCCTTGAGCACCGTCTCGGAACGCTCCGGCTTCCAGGCCACCGGCCGCTACGAGGAAGTGATCGCCCTGTGCGCCGCCTTCCAGAAGGCCTATCCGAAGCAGGTCAAGTGCATCGACTTCGGCCGCACCCCGGAAGACCGCCCGATGAAAGCCCTGATCGTGAGCGCCAGCGGCGCCTTCACGCCGCTCGACGCCAAGCGCCAGGGCCTGCCGGTGACCCTGATCCAGGGCGGCATCCACGCGGGCGAGATCGACGGCAAGGACGCCGGCTTCCTGGCCCTGCGCGAAATACTGGAAGGGCGCCTGGCCAAGGGCGCGCTGAGCAAGCAGGTGCTGCTCTTCGTCCCGGTGTTCAACGTCGACGGCCACGAGCGCTTCGGCAAGTGGAACCGCCCGAACCAGCGCGGCCCGGTCGAGATGGGCTGGCGCACCACCGCCCAGAACTACAACCTGAACCGCGACTACGTGAAGGCCGACGCGCCCGAGATGCAGGCCATGCTGGGCCTGGTGAACGCCTGGGATCCGCTGACCTATGTCGACCTGCACGTGACCGACGGCGCCAAGTTCCAGCACGACGTCTCGATCCAGGTCGAGCCGGTGTATTCGGGCGACCCGGAATTCCGCAAGGCCGGCCTGGCGCTGCGCACCAACGTCATCGCCGACATCGCCAGGCAGGGCTCGACGCCGCAGTCCTACTACATGTCCTTCGCCAAGACCGACGACCCGATGTCGGGCTTCGTCGACAGCGTGTCCGAACCGCGCTTCTCGACCGGCTACTTCCAGCTGCGCAACCGCATGGCGCTGCTGGTCGAGACCCATTCGTGGAAGGACTACCCGACCCGCGTGCGCGTCACCCACAACACCGTGATTTCGATCCTGGAGCAGGTCGCCAAACACGGCAAGGCCTGGCAGCAGGCCGCCTGGGCCGCCGACGCGCGCGCCGCGAAGCTGGCCGAAGCCAAGGTGGCGCTGACCTACCGCACCACCGACAAGACCGAGATGGTCGACTTCCAGGGCTACGAGTACACGCGCCAGCATTCGGACGTGTCGGGCATGCTGATGACCCGCTACGACGAAAGCAAGCCGCAGGTGTGGCGCGTGCCGCTGCGCCAGGAAGTGGTGCCGGACCTGGAAGTGACCGCGCCGCGCGCCGGCTACATCGTGCCGGCCGCGCATGCGGCGCAGGTGGCCGCCAAACTCAAGCTGCACGGCATCGCCTTCCGTAAGCTGGACAAGGCCGTCGAGCGCGCCGAGGTCGAGACCTTCCGCGCCGACAAGGCCAGCTTCGGCGCCACCTCCTTCGAAGGCCACCAGCGCCTGACCCTGGATGGCCAGTGGAAGACCGAGGCGCGCACCATCGGGCGCGGCGCGCTGTTCGTGCCGATCGACCAGCCGAAGGCGCGCCTGGTGATGGCGATGCTGGAGCCGCAGGCGCCCGACTCGCTGGCCGGCTGGGGCCTGTTCAACACCGCCTACGAGCGCAAGGAATACATGGAAGAGTACGTGGCGGAAGACGTGGCGCGCGAGCAGATGGCGGCCGATCCGCAGGTGGCCGCGGAGTTCCAGCGCCTGCTGGCGACCGACCCGGCCTTCGCCAAGAACCCGCACGCACGCCTGGAGTTCTTCGCGAAGCGGCATGCGTCGTGGGATGAGCGCTTCAACCTGTATCCGGTGATGCGGACGAATGTGGCGTTGTGATTGGGCGAATGACGGCGTCACGCCCTTTCACCCCTAGCCTAAAAACCGTCATTCCCGCCACTGGCGGGGATGACGGTTCAAGCGCCGACGGTGGAAATCACTGCCCCACCGACCTCAACATCACCGTCGTCACCTTCCCCTCCGCCCCGATCAGCTGGTACAGCCGGTCATACTCGTCATCCCCGATCTCCGTTCCCGGCGCCCCGCCGAACAGCGTCACCAGCTCCCCCAGCGTATTCGAGTGCCCCACCACCAGCACCGGGCCCTGGATCGTCCTGACCTTCTCCACCAGCGCCTTCGGCGCGCGCGGATCGTAGCTCTGCACCTCCAGCGCCAGAGACGCGGCCAGCGGTTTCGCGGTTTGCTGGGTACGCGCATACGGCGTGCTGAAGATGGCCGTGATGCCAGCGCGCCCCAGGATGGTGGCGATATTGCGCGCCCGCGCCTGTCCTTGCGGGGTGAGCTCGGGATCCTGGCCGACGGCGGCCTTTTCGCCATGCCGCACCAGGTAGATGATGGTCGGTTCAGCCATCGCCGCGCAGGGCAGGAGGATGGCCAGGGCCAGGGTCAGCTGCCGCAGCAGGCGGGAAGTCACGCACATTCCGATCCTTTCGAGCGAAAAAAAAGCAGGGTACCACGACCCTGCTTCTCCGTTTCATCCCGTGACCGGCCGGCTTAAAGCTGGGTCAGCGAGATGGTGTTCGGGGCCGGCGTCGAGCACGGCTCCTCGTCGAAGGCGATGTCGCCGTTCGGATTCGCCACGCCGTCCACCTTCAGGTCGGCGAAGCCGAACAGGTTGCGGTCCTGCAGGTGCGAAGGCACCACGGTGCTGAGCGAGGAGAACACATTGTCCACGCGGCCCGGGTGCTTCTTTTCCCACTCGCGCAGCATGGCCTTGATCTGCTTGCGCTGCAGGTTTTCCTGCGAGCCGCACAGGTCGCACGGGATGATCGGGAAGCCCTTCACCGCGGCGTAGCGCTCGGTGTCTTCTTCCTTCACGTAGGCCAGCGGGCGGATCACCATGTGCTTGCCGTCGTCCGAGACCAGCTTGGCCGGCATGCCCTTCAGCTTGCCGCCGAAGAACATATTCAGGAAGAAGGTCTCGAGGATGTCGTCGCGGTGGTGGCCCAGGGCGATCTTGTTGCAGCCCAGCTCGTCCGCCACGCGGTAGAGGATGCCGCGCCGCAGGCGCGAGCACAGCGAGCAGGTGGTCTTGCCTTCCGGGATCAGGCGCTTGACGATGCTGTAGGTGTCCTGGTTCTCGATGTGGTAGGGCACGCCGAGCTTGTCCAGGTAGGCCGGCAGCACCTCGGCCGGGAAGTTCGGCTGCTTCTGGTCGAGGTTCACCGCCACGATGTCGAAGTGGATCGGCGCGCGCTCGCGCAGGGTCATCAGGATGTCGAGCAGGGCGTAGCTGTCCTTGCCGCCCGACAGGCAGACCATCACCTTGTCGCCGTCCTCGATCATGTTGAAGTCGCCGATCGCCTGGCCCACCAGGCGGCACAGGCGCTTGTGCAGCTTGTTGTTCTCGTAGGCGACCTTTTCCGCCTTCTTGGTGTCGACCGCCAGCTGGTCGAGATCCGCTTCGCTCATGCTTCTTCCTTCACTTGGAACACTTCCACGCCCACGCCTTCGCAGTCGGGGTAGACGTCGGGCTTCATGGTCGACACCCGGGCCGCGCGCACGCGCGGGTGGGTCAGCATCGCCTTGACCACGTCGTCGCACAGGGTTTCCTGCAGGTGGATGTGGCCCTTGGACACGCGCTTGGCGATCGTCTCGCGCATGAAGTCGTAGTCGACCACTTCCGACAGCTGGTCGGCCTTCGGGGTCGACTGCTCGAGCGGGATGAACAGGTCGACGTTGATCAGGACACGCTGTTCCGCCTTCTTCTCGAAGTCGTGGACGCCGATGTTGATCATCACTTCGTAGTTGCGCAGGAACAGCCGGCGGCAATCGCGCAAGCTCGGGTGGGACAGGGCGGACAACATGGTTAGCCTTATTGATTAAATAGAATGAGGTGCTTCGGTCAGGAACATCACGTCGCGGCCCAGCGGCACCAGGTGCTGGCCGCCGTCGACCAGCAGGGTGGTGCCGGTCAGCGCGCGCGCCGCGGCGGCGTAGACCACCGCGTCGGCGATGTCCTGCGGGGTCGAGGAACGCCCCAGCGGCGTCGCCCGGTGGGCGCGCGCGAAGCCTTCCTCGCTCTGTTCTCCCGACACCATCGTGATGCCGGGCGCCACGCCGACCACGCGCAGCTTCGGCGCCAGCGCCTGGGCCAGCATCGTGGTGGCGCTGTGCAGCGCCGCCTTCGACAGCGTGTACGACAGAAAATCCGGGTTGAGATTGTACAGTTTCTGGTCCAGCAAGTTGATCACCACGGACTGCCCCCCTTCCGGCGTGGCCGCGTGCAGGGCCTGGGCCAGCAGCAGCGGCGCAGCGACGTTGGCCTGCATGTGGGTGGCCAGCAGGGACGGGGAGAATTCGGTGGCGCTGTCGTATTGAAACAACGAAGCGTTGTTCACAATGCAAGACAGGGGGCCGAGTTCGGTGGCCGCGCGGCCGGGCAGGGCGCGCACCGCGTCCTCGCTGGCGAGGTCGCACTGCAGCGCCACGGCGCGCCGGCCGAGCGCGCGGATGGCGTCGACGGTGGCCAGCGCATCCGGTTCGGAATGGCGGTAGTGCACGGCCACGTCCCAGCCGGCGTGGGCCAGGCCGAGCGCGATGGCGCGTCCCAGGCGGCGCGCGCCGCCGGTCACGAGCGCGACCCTGGGCAGGGCGGTCGAAGCGGTTTCCGTCATCTTGGTGTCGTCAAAGCAGCTAAATTGTTGATACGGGCCGATCTCGCTACAATGCCGGCATGTCCCTGCCAGCACCCGACCACGACGCCCTCGCCGCGTCCCATTCCCTGCAACAGCTCATCGCCGACGAGATCGAAGGGCAGGGCGGAGCGATTCCGTTTTCGCGTTTCATGGAGCTGGCGCTGTACGCGCCCCGGCTCGGCTACTACAGCGGCGGCGCCTCGAAGCTCGGCGCGGAAGGCGATTTCACCACCGCGCCCGAGATCTCGCCGCTGTTCGGCGCGGCGCTCGCGCGCGTGGCCGCCGCTATTATCGCCCAAAGCGCGCCCGACATCATCGAGTTCGGCGCCGGCACCGGCAAGCTGGCGCGCGACGTGCTCGCCGCGCTGGCGGCCCAGGGCGTGGCGGTGAATTCGTACACCATCATCGAACTCTCGGGCGAGCTGCGCGCGCGCCAGCAGGAAGCCCTGAAGGACCTGCCCCAAGTGCGCTGGCTGGACGCCATGCCCGAGCGCTTCTCGGGCGTGGTGCTGGCCAACGAGGTGCTCGACGCCATGCCGGTCGAGCTGGTGCTGAACACGGCCGCCGGCTGGCGGCGCCAGATGGTGACCATCGAGAACGGCGCGTTCGCCTTCGTGCAGCAGCCGCTGGGCGCGGAACTGGAAGCCCAGCTGGCGCGCCAGGTGCCGGAGCACGACGCGCGCCCGGAAGGCTACCTGACCGAGCTGCACCCGGTAAGCGCCGGCTTCATGCGCTCGCTGGCCGCCATGTTCGAAGGTGGCAAGGGCGCGGCCATCCTGCTGGACTACGGCTTCCCTGCCCACGAGTACTACCTCGACCAGCGCATGGGCGGCACCCTGATGTGCCACTATCGCCATCACTCCCATCCCGACCCCTTCTACCTGCCGGGACTGCAGGACATCACGGCCCACGTCGATTTCACGGCGATGGCGCTGGCCTCCCAGGAAGCCGGCCTGCCGGTGCTGGCCTACATGAACCAGGCCTCCTTCCTGCTGGGCGCCGGCATCGGCGAGCTGCTGATGGAGCACGATCCGGAAGACGCGCTGCGCTTCCTGCCCCAGGCCAAGGCGGTGCAGAAACTGGTCTCGCCGGCCGAGATGGGCGAACTGTTCAAGGTGCTGGTGGTGGGCCGCGACGTGGACCTGCCGGACGCCATCGCGGCGGCCGACCGCAGCCACCGCCTCTAGACCCGGTAATAACTTGCACAGCGGACACAAATCCGGCTAAGCTGTACGGTGGCGCGGCAGCCGGATCGGCTATCATTCGCTGAACACGCACACCACACACCATGGCCAAGATCCACACCCACTATGACAACCTGAAGGTTGCGCGCGGCGCGCCGCAGGAAGTCATTCGTGCGGCGTACAAGGCCCTCAGCCAGAAATACCATCCCGACAAGAATCCGGGCGACGAAAAGGCCGCCCGCATCATGGCGATCGTCAACACCGCCTACAACACCCTGTCCGACCCGGTGCGCCGCAAGGAGCACGACGACTGGATCGCGTCCGAGGAATGGGAAGTCGAGTGGGTGGAAAGCTCGAACGCCGAGGAAGGCAGCGGCCGCCCGGAAAGCTGGGAAGCGCGTCCGCCCGAGGGCCCGCGCCGCGCGCGCCTGCTGCGCGATCCGCGCTGGTGGCTGGGCCTGACCACCTGCTTCGTGGCCGGCGCCGCCTGCGCGGTGCTGCTGGCCCAGCAGCCCAGCATGCTGCCCAGCGCCCTGGCCTGGCCCGGCAAGCCGGGACCGGCCGCCGGCCCCGCCGACACGGCGGCCGCCAACCCGGCCCCGCAGGACGAGCTGGGCAACGATACCAGCATCGAAGGCTGGGCGCGCCGCTACAGCGGCGAGGCGGGCAAGGAGCCGCCGCCCGAGATCAAGGCGCTCGCCGTCACCCAGCTGATCGTGCCCCAGCGCGCGCCGGACTGCGGCACCGACCTGCAGACCCTACATGCCCCCACCGGCGACCCCTGGCCCGAGGATTCCGGCTACCTGGCCGGCTACCCGGTGGGCAACAGCGGCAGCGAGATGCAGGTGGTGGTCGACAACAGCGCCAATACCTCGCCCGTGTTCGTCAAGGTCTACGACCTGGACCGCCGCTCGAACGTGCGCCACGCCTTCGTCCAGGCGCGCGAAAGCTTCCTGATCGACAAGCTTGCGGCCGGCAAGTACGAAGTCCGCTACCAGAACATCCTGGTCGGCGCCCCGCGGGGCGAGTGCGTCAACGGCCGCCGCCTGCCGCTGCGCCAGGCCGCCGCCGTCACCCCGGAAGGCTGAGCGGCCAGCCGGCTGTCGCATTTTCCCCGCACCCCGGCCACGGCGGTATTGTCGTATTTACCCGATTTAATTATTTTGTTCCCCTGCCGTAATATACTGGGTCGATGCCGTGCGCCCATGCAGCCCGGCCGGCACGCCCAACGCAGGCTGAAAACGGAACCCATGAACGAACTTGAAGGCCTCACCGCCCTGATCATCGAGCCCCATGCAGGGATGCGCGCCAACATCCACAGCATGCTCAACCTGTGTGGACTGACCCGGATCGAGCACGCCAGCAGCTCGAACCAGGCCGTCAAGCACCTGGGTTTGCGCGCGTTCGACCTGATCCTGTGCGAGTACGACCTCGAGGGCGGCCAGGATGGCCAGCAGCTGCTGGAAGACCTGCGCCACCACAAGCTGATGCCCCTGTCGACCATGTTCTTCATGGTCACGGCCGAAGGCAACCAGAGCAAGGTGGTCAGCGCCGCCGAGCTGGCGCCGACCGACTACGTGCTCAAGCCCTTCACCGCCGACCGCCTGCTGGAGCGCATCGCGCGCGCCCTCGACCGGCGCAACGCCTTCCTGCCGGTCTACGCCCTGATGGACGCCGGCGACCAGCGCGAGGCGATCGCCGTCTGCATCGAGGCCCAGGCCCAGTATCCGCGCTACGCCATCGACTTCCTGCGCCTGCGCGCCGAGCTGCACATGTTCCTGGGCGAAGCCGACCTGGCCGAGCCGATCTACCGCCAGCTGGCCGAGGCCAAGGCGATCGCCTGGGCGCGCCTGGGCCTGGCCAAGACCCTGTTCGTGCGCAAGCGCTTCGAGGAGGCGCGCGAGATCCTGGAAGACCTGGTGTCCTCCAACCGCACCTTCGTCGACGCCGCCGACTGGCTGGCCCGCACCCATGCCGCGGTGGGCGACCTGGCCAAGTCGCAGGCGGTGCTGAACGAGGCGGTGGCGGTGTCGCCGCACGCCGTGAGGCGCCTGCGCACCCTGGCCGAGACCGCGTTCGAGGCGGGCGACGCCGAGGCCGCCGAAAAGGCCTTCAGGAAGGTGGTCGACAAGGCCAAGTATTCCGAATTCCGCGATCCCGAAGACCACGTCAAGCTGGTGCGCGCCCTGGTCGTCAAGGGCGACCCGGTGGCCGCCGCCTCGGTGATCCGCGACCTCGACCGCTCGATGGGCGGACGCCCGAACACCGCCCTGTGCAGCGCGATCTCCTCGGCCCTGCTGCATGAATACACCGGCAACGAGACCCGCCTGAACGACGCCCTCAACACCGCGCTGGCGGCCTGCAAGGAGGCGCCCACCCTGTCCTCCGACCTCAAGCTGGAGCTGGCCCGCACCTGCCTCCAGAACAACATGGAGGAGGGCGCCTCGGACATCGTGCGCGACGTGATGCGCAATGCCTCGAGCGACGCCGTGATGACGCGCGCCATGGGCGTGATGGAGCAGGCCGGCTTCCCCGAACTGGCCCGCACCCTGGCCCAGGAAAGCCGCCAGCACGTGGTCGACCTGGTCGCCGGCGGCGCCGCGCGCGCCAGGAGCGGCGACTACAAGGGCGCCGTGACCCTGATGCTGGAAGCGGCCGTCAAGCTGCCGCAGAACCCTTCCGTGGCCTTCAACGCCGCGCTGGCGGTGCTGCGCTGCCTGGAGCACGAAGGCTGGGAAGATCGCCTCGGCCAGCAGGTGCCGGCACTGATCGGCAAGATCCGCCAGCTCGATCCAGCCAACGCCAAGCTGGGCGCGCTGTCGTCCCTGCACCAGCAGGTGCTCAAGAAATACAACAAGGCCGTGTCCCGTCCCGCGGCGGCCGCCGCGCGCCCGCCCGCAGCGCCGTCCGCGCTGGCCGTGCCCGTGCTGGGCGCCGCACAGAAAGCACAATAAGCCGCCATGACCACCCGCCCACCCGAAGGCGTGACCCGCCGCGTGCGCGCAGCCCTGATGCACAAGGTCTGCGGCGACGAAGAGATGTTCGCCCTCGGGGCCTCGGTCGCGCGCGTGGTCGAGATGGCCTCCAGCGACGACCAGGGCACCCATGACCTGGCCTATTACGTGGTCTCGGACATGGCGCTGACCCAGCGCATCCTGCGCCTGTCCAATACCGTCCAGTACCGCACCGCGTCCGGCACGCCGGTGACCACGATCTCGCGCGCGATTTCGCTGCTCGGCTTCGACAACGTCAAGGCCACCGCACTGGCCATGCTGCTGGTCGACGCCCTCGACAGCGGCGAGCATGCGGGCAGCGTGCGGGTGGAACTGGAAGCCGCCCTGTGCGCCAGCCTGGTGGGGCGCGAGATGGCGCGCCACAGCTTCTACCAGGGCGCCGAGGAAGCGGCGATCTGCGCGCTGTTCAAGAACCTGGGCCCGCTGCTGGTGGCCTGCCACGAGCACGACCGCTACCGCGAGATCGCGGCCCTCACCGCGGGCGGCAAGCACACCGCCGGCCAGGCATCGCAGCTGATCCTGGGCTGCAGCTACGACGCCTTGTCCGAGGCCGTGCTGGCGGAATGGAAGATCCCGGACGTGATCGTGCGCGCCCAGGCCGCGCTGCCGCCGACCGCCGTGCGGGTGGCGGCCAACCGCGGCGAATGGATGCGCCAGGTGGCCGCCTTCGGCCTCGACATGGCGCGCCTGATGGCGCGCAGCCACGACCCGGCCGATACCCTCGAGGCGCGCACGCTGCTGCTGCGCTACGGCCAGGCGCTGGACCTGGACAAGGAGCGCATGGACGCCATGTTCTCCGCCGTACAGGACGGCATGAGCGCCCTGCTGCAGAGCATGAACATGGAGCCCGCGCCCAAGGCCGAGCCGGAAGGCGCGAGCGGGCTGCCCAACGTGCTGCTGCTGGCCACGCTGGACGCCGGCGAGGACGACCAGGACGGCGTGCACCCGAGCGGCAAGCCGAAGAACGCGCGCGAACTGCTGCTGGCGGGCGTGCAGGACGTGACCCAGCTGCGCGCCTCGGGCGAGGGCAAGGTCAACGACGTGATCCTCGCGGTGCTCGAGACCCTGTACGGGGCGCTGGGCTTCCGCTTCGCCTGCGTCTGCCTGAAGGACGCGCGCGCCGGCCAGTACCGGGCCCGCGTGTCCCTGGGCGAGGACGGCGCGCGCCTGCAGGCCGGTTTCGCCTTCCCGGCCGCGGCGGGGCGCGACCTGTTCCACCTGGCGATGGAAAACGACGCCGACCTGATGATCTCGGACGCAGGCAGCCCCAAGATCCGCGACCTGCTGCCGGCCTGGCACAAGGAGCTGCTGCCGGACGCCAAGAGCTTCATCGTCCTGCCGCTGGTAGTGGGCAAGGCGCAGCTGGGGCTGTTCTACGCGGACCGCACCAATCCCGCGCCGGAGGGCGTGCCGCCGGATGAGACGTCCCTGATCAAGGCCTTGAAAGGGCAGGTGCTGGCGGCGCTGGCGCCCTGAATCTCGCCGCGGTATCACGTAGGGTGGACGGCTTTGCCGC
>NZ_JAGPWC010000044.1 GCF_018119405.1 Massilia sp. ST3
CCGGCGTTTTTTTTTTAGCGCTGCGGTTGGGGGGGGGGGCTAGCCCCCCGACGCGTTCAAGGAACGGCAGCGGTTCGATCAATTCACGCACCGGTCGAACGCGTCGGCGGCGAAGCCGCCAACCCTACCGCCGTATCTCCCGCCCCGAAAATCCCCCTGGCGCTCTTGACATTGCGAATTCCCCTATAATGGGCTGTTTCCCCGCACCGTCCCAGCGCGTCCGCGCCTCCCAACAAGAATGACAGCGATCCAGATCAGCAACGTCGAGAAAAGCTACAAGGGCTTCAAGGCCCTCAAGGGCGTTTCCCTGAATATCGAGGAAGGCGAGTTCTTCGGCCTTCTCGGCCCCAACGGCGCCGGCAAGACCACCCTGATTTCCACCATCGCGGGCCTGATCCGTCCCGACGCGGGCAGCGTGCGCGTGCACGGCCACGACGTGGTCGGCGACTTCCGCGAAGCGCGCATGCGCCTGGGCGTGGTGCCGCAGGAGCTGGTGTTCGATCCCTTCTTCACGGTGCGCGAGACCCTGCGCCTGCAGTCCGGCTACTTTGGGATCAGGAACAACGACGCCTGGATCGACGAGGTGATGCACAACCTCGACCTGACCAACAAGGCCGACGTCAACATGCGCGCCCTGTCCGGCGGCATGAAGCGGCGCGTGCTGGTGGCCCAGGCCCTGGTGCACAAGCCGCCCGTGATCGTGCTCGACGAACCGACCGCCGGCGTCGACGTGGAACTGCGCCAGACCCTGTGGAAGTTCATCGCGCGCCTGAACCGCGAAGGCCACACCGTGGTCCTGACCACCCACTACCTCGAGGAGGCCCAGGCCATGTGCCAGCGCGTGGCCATGCTCAAGCTGGGCCAGGTGGTGGCGCTGGACACCATGCCCAACCTGCTGCGCCGCGTGTCGGGTTCGCAGCTGGTGGTACACCTCAAGAGCGGCGCGCTGCCGGAAGACCTGCGCCACCTGGTCTCGCACGACGAACACAACAACGGCAACAAATATACGCTGCGCGTGAACGACTATTCGGAGGTCGAACCTATCCTGGCGCGCCTGCGCGAGTCGGGCGCCGTGATCGACGAGATGCAGCTCGAGCAGGCCGACCTGGAAGACATCTTCATCCAGATCATGGAGGAGGGCAAGCAATGAACCTGTTCTCCGTGGGCTTTCGCACCCTGTTCTACAAGGAGTCGCTGCGCTTCTGGAAAGTCGCGACCCAGACCGTGGCGGCGCCGATCGTCACCGCCATGCTCTATCTCCTGATCTTCGGCCACGTGCTCGATGGCCGGATCGAGATGCTCGAAGGCGTGTCGTACACCGCCTTCCTGATCCCGGGACTGGTGATGATGAGTGTGCTGCAGAACGCCTTCGCCAACTCGTCCTCGTCCCTGATCCAGTCCAAGATCACCGGCAACCTGGTCTTCATCCTGCTGCCGCCGCTGTCGCACGCCGAGATCCTGTCGGCCTATGTGCTGGCCTCGGTGCTGCGCGGGATCGCGGTCGGCGCCGGTGTGTTCCTGGTCACCGCCTGGTTCGCCCACCTGAGTTTCGTGGCGCCGCTGTGGATCGTCGTATTCGCCTTCCTTGGCGCGGCCATCCTGGGCACCATGGGCGTGATCGCCGGCATCTGGGCCGAGAAATTCGACCAGCTGGCCGCTTTCCAGAACTTCCTGATCATGCCGGCGACCTTCCTGGCCGGCGTGTTCTATTCCATTCAAAAACTGCCGCCCTTCTGGCTCGCCGTCTCGCATTTCAACCCGTTCTTTTATATGATTGACGGGTTCCGCTACGGTTTCTTCGGCAAGTCCGACGTCTCGCCCTGGACCAGCCTGGCCATCGTCGCCGTGTTCTTCGCGGTGCTGGCGGCAATTGCAATCAACATGCTCAAGCGCGGCTACAAGCTGCGCCACTAACAAAGAATCTACCCAGGAGTTGTCGTGGAAACCACACCAGAACTGATCCACAGCTATATCAGCGCCGGCCTCGAATGCACCCATTTGCAGGTCCAGGGCGACGGCCGCCATTTCACGGCCGTGATCGTGTCGCCGGCCTTTGCCGGCAAGCGCCCGATCCAGCGCCACCAGCTGGTGTACGCCGCCCTCGGCGACCGCATGCGCGAAGAGATCCACGCGCTGTCGATGAAAACCCTGACCCCTGAAGAATTCGGAGGCTAAGCATGGACAAGCTCCAGATCGTCGGCGGCAAGCGCCTGAACGGCGAGATCCCGGTATCGGGCGCCAAGAACGCGGCCCTGCCCATCCTGTGCGCCGGCCTGCTCACGGCGGGCGACGTGCGTCTGTCGAACGTGCCGCGCCTGCATGACGTGCGCACCATGCTGCGCCTGCTCGAGCAGACCGGCCTCAAGGTCGACCAGGACGACGAGAACGTCACCCTGAACGGCGCCAGCATCACCTCGCTCGAAGCGCCGTATGAGCTGGTCAAGACCATGCGCGCCTCGATCCTGGTGCTGGGTCCGCTGCTGGCGCGCTTCGGCGAAGCCAAGGTCTCGCTGCCGGGCGGCTGCGCCATCGGTTCGCGCCCGGTCGACCAGCACATCAAGGGCCTGCGCCAGATGGGCGCCGAGATCACCATCGAAGGCGGCTACATCTACGCCAAGGCGCCCAACAAGCTGCAGGGCGCGCGCATCCACACCGACATGATCACCGTCACCGGCACCGAGAACCTCCTGATGGCCGCCACCCTGGCCCAGGGCGAGACCGTGCTGGAAAACGCGGCGCGCGAGCCGGAAGTGACCGACCTGGCCAACCTCCTGGTGGCCATGGGCGCGAAGATCGAAGGCATCGGCACCGACCGCCTGGTGATCCAGGGCGTGGCCGAACTGCACGGCGCCGAACACGCGGTGATTTCCGACCGCATCGAGGCCGCCACCTTCCTGTGCGCGGTCGCGGCCACCGGCGGCGACATCGTCCTGACCAACACCCGCACCGACATCTTCGACGTCGCGCTGGACAAGCTGCGCGAGATGGGCCTGCAATTGACCGTGTCGGGCAACACCATCCGCGCGCGCATGGACGGCCGTCCGAACCCGGTGTCCTTCCGCACCACGGAGTATCCTGGCTTCCCGACCGACATGCAGGCCCAGTTCATGGCCGTGAACACCATCGCCTCGGGCCCGAGCCGCGTGACCGAGACGATCTTCGAGAACCGCTTCATGCACGTGCAGGAAATGAACCGCCTGGGCGCCTCGATCCACACCGAAGGCAACACCGCCTTCATCAAGGGCGTGGACCGCCTGGTGGGCGCGCCCGTGATGGCGACCGACCTGCGCGCCTCGGCGTCCCTGGTCATCGCCGGCATGGCGGCCGAAGGCACGACCCTGGTGGACCGCATTTACCACCTGGACCGCGGCTACGACCGCATGGAAGTGAAGCTGTCGGCCGTGGGCGCCGACATCGTCCGCATCAAGTAAGCATGAATCCGAACAGTCAAAACACGAGTTCCGGCCTGATCCTGGCGCTGTCCAAGGGCCGCATCTTCGAAGACACCCTGCCGCTGCTCGCCGCGGCGGGCATCGAGGTGCTGGAAAACCCCGAGACCTCGCGCAAGCTGATCCTGCCGACCAACGACCCGGGCGTGCGCGTGCTGATCGTGCGCGCCAGCGACGTGCCGACCTATGTCCAGCACGGCGCCGCCGACTTCGGCGTGGCCGGCAAGGACGTGCTGCTCGAGCACGGCGGCGAAGGCCTGTACCAGCCGATCGACCTGCAGATCGCCAAGTGCCGCATGTCGGTCGCGGTGAACGCCGGCTTCGACTACGAGACCGCGGTGCGCCAGGGCGCGCGCCTGCGCGTGGCGACCAAGTTCGTCAACACCGCGCGCGAGCACTTCGCGGCCAAGGGCGTGCACGTCGACCTGATCAAGCTGTACGGCTCGATGGAACTGGCGCCGCTGGTCGGCCTGTCGGACGCCATCGTCGACGTGGTCTCGACCGGCGGCACCCTGCGCGCCAACAACCTGGTCGAAGTCGAAAAGATCATGGACATCTCTTCGCGCCTGGTGGTCAACCAGGCCGCGCTCAAGCTCAAGCGCGAGCGCCTGCAACCCATCCTCGACGCGTTCCAGCGCGCCTCCGCTCAACAAGGCTGACCATGGCAGTACAGATCCGCAAGCTCGATTCCACCGCTCCCGATTTCAAGCCCACCCTGGATGCGCTGCTGGCATTCGAGGCGGAGACCGATGACGCCATCGAAACGGCGGTCGCGAAGATCCTTGCGGACGTCCGCAAGCGCGGCGACGCCGCCGTGCTCGAGTACACCAACAAGTTCGACCGCATCCCGAACGGCGGCGCGTCCTCGATCGCCGCCTTCGACGTGACGCAGGAAGAACTCGACGAGGCCCTGGCCGCGATTCCCGACGCCCAGCGCGCCGCGCTGCGCACCGCCGCCGAGCGCATCCGCGTGTTCCACGAGCGCCAGAAGCAGGAACTGAACGGGTTTACCTTCACCGAGCCTGACGGCACCGTGCTGGGCCAGCGCGTCACGCCGCTCGACCGCGTCGGCATCTACGTCCCGGGCGGCAAGGCCGCCTATCCGTCCTCGGTGCTGATGAACGCGATTCCCGCACAGGTCGCGGGCGTCAAGGAAATCGTCATGGTGGTGCCGACCCCGGACGGTGTGAAGAACGCGATGGTGCTGGCCGCCGCGGCGATCGCCGGCGTGACCCGCGTGATCACCATCGGCGGCGCCCAGGCCGTCGGCGCGCTGGCCTACGGCACCGAGACCATCCCGCCCGTCGACAAGATCGTCGGCCCCGGCAACGCGTTTGTCGCCTCGGCCAAGCGCCGCGTGTTCGGCACCGTCGGCATCGACATGATCGCGGGGCCCTCCGAGATCCTGGTGCTGTGCGACGGCACCACCTCCCCGGACTGGGTGGCGATGGACCTGTTCTCGCAGGCCGAGCACGACGAGCTGGCGCAAGCCATCCTGCTGTGCCCGGACGCGGACTACATCGCCAAGGTGGAGCAGAGCATCCACAAGCTGCTGCCGACCATGCCGCGCCATGAAACCATCACGACTTCGCTGACCGATCGCGGCGCCCTGATCAAGGTGCGCGACATGGAAGAAGCCTGCGCGATCGCCAACGCCATCGCCGCCGAGCACCTGGAGATCTCGGCCGAGGAGCCGATGCAGTGGGCCGACAAGATCCGCCACGCGGGCGCCATGTTCCTGGGCCGCTTCTCGTCGGAGTCCTTGGGCGACTACTGCTGCGGCCCGAACCACGTGCTGCCGACCTCGCGCACGGCGCGCTTCTCCTCGCCGCTGGGCGTGTACGACTTCCAGAAGCGCTCGTCCATCATCCAGGTGAGCGAGCAGGGCGCGCAAACGCTCGGCAAGGTGGCGGCCGAACTGGCCTATGGCGAAGGCCTGCAGGCGCACGCGCGGAGCGCAGAACTCAGGATCAAGGCGTCATGAAAGACTGGGTCAACCAGGTCTTCTGCGAGGATGCGCTCGAAGGACTCGCGCGCATCCCGGATGCGTCCATCGACCTGGTCCTGACCGACCCGCCCTACAACCTCGGCAAGGACTACGGCAACGCCTCCGACCAGCAGAGCGTCGAAGCCTACCTGGCCTGGACCGAGCAGTGGATAGCCGCCGTGCTGCCCAAGCTGAAGGCCAACGGCAGCCTGTACATCTTCCTGACCTGGCGCTTCGCGCCCGAGATCTTCGTCATGCTGAAGAAACGCATGACGATGATGAACGAGATCATCTGGGACCGCCGCGTGCCCTCGATGGGCGGCAGCGTGCGCAGCTTCAGCTCGGTGCACGACACCATCGGCTTCTTCGTGAACCGCAAGGATTACTACTTCGACCTGGACGCGGTGCGCATTCCCTACGACGCCGAGACCAAGAAGGCCCGTTCGCGCTCGATCTTCGTCGGGGCCAAGTGGCTGGAAGTCGGCTACAACCCAAAGGACGTGTGGAGCGTGTCGCGCCTGCACCGCGAACACCCGGAACGCGCCGACCACCCGACCCAGAAACCGCTGGAGATCATCGAGCGCATGGTCAAGGCCTCCTGCCCGCCGGGCGGCGTGGTGCTCGATCCCTTCATGGGCAGCGGCACCACGGCCATCGCGGCCCAGCGCCTGGGGCGCCAGTTCACCGGCTTCGAGCTGAACCCGGCCTATTGCGAGATCATCCAGGCGCGCCTGGCGGCGCCCGAGGTGCCGCTGGCGGCCAAGGCGGCAGCCAAAAAACGCAAGGCGGCGGCCAAGGGGGCCATCGCCATCACTCCTGAAGGAAATCCATGAGCGCCATCGACAAGCTGATCGAGAACACCATCCGTGCGGACGTGCGTGCGATCGGCAGCTACCATGTGCCGGACGCCAGCGGCTACATCAAGCTCGACGCGATGGAAAATCCCTACGAGCTGCCGGAATCGCTGCGCCGCGAACTGGGCGCGCGCCTGGCCGACGCGGCCCTGAACCGCTATCCGGTGGCCTCCTACCGCACCATCAAGAACAAGATCTGCGCCAAGCTGGGCGTGCCCGCCGGCTACGACGTCCTGCTCGGCAATGGCTCGGACGAGCTGATCGCGATCATGGCCACCGCCATCGCCCGGCAAGATAAACGCGCCGTGGTGATGGCCCCGGTGCCGGCCTTCGTGATGTTTTCCCGCTCGGCCCAGTTCGCGGGCGCGGACTTCGTCGGCGTGCCGGTCAAGGCCGACTTCTCGCTCGACCGCGAGGCGATGCTGGCCGCCATCGAGCAGCACCAGCCTTCGCTGGTGTTCCTGGCCTACCCGAACAACCCCACCGGCAACCTGTTCGACGCCGCCGACATGGAAGCGGTGATCCGCGCGCTGGGCGACAGCGGCATCGCCGTGGTGGACGAGGCCTACCAGCCCTTCGCCCAGAAGAGCTTCATGGGCCGGCTGCCGGACTTCCCCAACCTGGTCGTGATGCGCACCCTGTCCAAGCTGGGCCTGGCCGGCATCCGCCTGGGCTATCTGTCCGGCAATGCCGAGCTGCTGGCCGAGTTCGAGAAAGTGCGCCCGCCCTACAACGTCAACGTGCTGACCCAGGTGGCGGCCGAGTTCGCGCTCGACCACCTGGAGATCCTGGACCGCCAGGCCGAGAGCATCAATGCCGAGCGCAGCCGACTGGCGAGCGAACTGGCGGCCCTGCCGGGTGTCGAAGTCTTTCCGTCCGCCGCGAATTTCATCTCGCTGCGGGTGCCCGACGCCGACGCCGTCTGCGCCCGTCTCCATGCCGAGAAGGTCCTGATCAAAAATTTGAGTAAAATGCATAAGCTGCTGACGAACTGCATCCGCGTCACGGTCAGCACCCCGGAAGAAAACACCCAATTCCTGACTGCCCTGAAAGCGTCCCTGTAACCGGCCTCTCCCCAAGGGGAGAAGGCCGACTGACGAGCACCCTGCAATGACCCGCACCGCCGATATCACGCGCAACACCAACGAGACGCAGATCCGCGTCGCGATCAATCTCGACGGCACCGGCCGCCAGAAGCTGAACACTGGCGTTCCCTTCCTCGACCATATGCTGGACCAGATCGCGCGCCACGGCATGATCGACCTCGAGGTCGAAGCCGTCGGCGACCTGCACATCGATGCGCACCATACCGTCGAGGACACCGGCATCACCCTCGGCATGGCGGTGGCCAAGGCCGTCGGCGACAAGAAGGGCATCCGCCGCTACGGCCATTCCTATGTGCCGCTCGACGAGGCGCTGTCGCGCGTGGTGATCGACTTCTCCGGCCGTCCGGGCCTGGAAATGCACATTCCGTTCACGCGCGCCATGATCGGCACCTTCGACGTCGACCTGACGGGCGAGTTCTTCCGCGGCTTCGTCAACCACGCCGGCGTGACCCTGCACATCGACAACCTGCGCGGCGTGAACGCCCACCACCAGTGCGAAACCGTGTTCAAGGCCTTTGGGCGCGCCCTGCGCATGGCCACCGAGCTGGACGAACGCGCCGCCGGCATCATTCCTTCGACCAAAGGCAGCCTCTGAGGCCCACACCATGACGAACAAGATTGTGGTGGTGGACGGCCTCGGCAACCTGCGCTCGGTGGCGCAGGCCCTGCGCGCGGCCGCGCCGGAAGCCGAAGTGCTGGTCTCGAGCAAGGCCGCCGACATCGACGCGGCCGACCGCATCGTCCTCCCCGGCCAGGGCGCGATGCGCGACTGCATGAACAGCCTGCGTGAATCCGGCGCCGAGGAAGCCCTGCTGCGCGCCGTGAAGAACAAGCCGGTCATGGGCGTGTGCGTCGGCGAGCAAATGCTGTTCGAGTCCAGCGAGGAAAACGAGGGTACCCCCGGCCTGGGCCTGCTGCCCGGCAAGGTGGTACGCTTCCAGCTCGACGGCAAGCTGCAGGCGGACGGCTCGCGCTTCAAGGTCCCGCAGATGGGCTGGAACCGCGTGCGCCAGACCCGCGCCCACCCGCTGTGGGAAGGCGTGGCCGACAACAGCTATTTCTATTTCGTGCACAGTTACTATGCGGCGCCGGGCGACCCGTCCGACACCATCGGCGAGGCCGACTACGGCGCGCCCTACTGCTGCGCGGTGGCGCGCGACAATCTCGTCGCCACCCAGTTCCACCCCGAAAAGAGCGCGGCCGCAGGGCTGCGCCTGTACCGTAATTTCATTCACTGGAATCCTTGAACTCCCGTTCAATCCCGTCAACCAAACGACCACCATCATGCTGCTGATCCCCGCCATCGACCTGAAAGACGGTCACTGCGTTCGCCTGAAACAGGGCGATATGGACCTCGCCACCGTGTTTTCCGAAGATCCCGCCGAAATGGCGCTGCACTGGCTCAAGAAAGGCGCGCGCCGGCTGCACCTGGTGGACCTGAACGGCGCGTTCGCGGGCAAGCCCAAGAACGAAGCGGCGATCAAGTCGATCCTGCAAGTGGTGCAGGAATACGCCGACCAGAACGACCTGGACGAGATCCCGGTCCAGCTGGGCGGCGGCATCCGCGACCTCGACACCATCGAGCGTTACCTGGACGACGGCATCACATACATCATCGTCGGCACCGCCGCGGTGAAGAACCCGGGCTTCCTGCACGACGCCTGCGGCGCCTTCCCGGGCAGCATCATCGTCGGCCTGGACGCCAAGGACGGCAAGGTCGCCACCGACGGCTGGAGCAAGATGTCGGGCCACGAGGTCATCGACCTGGCCAAGAAATTCGAAGGCTACGGCGTGGAATCGATCGTCTACACCGACATCGGCCGCGACGGCATGATGGCCGGCGTGAACATCGAAGCCACCGTCAAGCTGGCCCAGGCCGTGCGCATCCCGATCATCGCCTCGGGCGGCGTGCACAACCTGGCCGACGTGGAAGCGCTGTGCGCGGTGCAGGACGAAGGCATCGAAGGCGTGATCTGCGGCCGATCGATCTATGAAGGCACGCTGGATTTGACTTCGGCGCAGGTGCGTGCCGATGAACTGACTGAAGGCGCGGACGCTTAATCGTCAGTCCGCAGCCTTGGCACGTCATCCCCGCCAGTGGCGGGGATGACGTGCGTACGCTAACGATGGACTCAGGCTAACGCCACAAATTTTATGCTCGCAAAACGCATCATCCCCTGCCTCGACGTCACCGGCGGCCGTGTGGTCAAGGGCGTCAACTTCACCGAGCTGCGCGATGCCGGCGACCCGGTCGAGATCGCACGCCGCTATGACGGGCAGGGCGCCGACGAGATCACCTTCCTCGACATCACCGCCTCCAGCGACGGCCGCGACCTGATCCTGCCGATCATCGAAGCGGTGGCCTCGACCGTCTTCATTCCGCTCACCGTCGGTGGCGGCGTGCGCAAGGTCGAGGACGTGCGCCGCCTGCTGAACGCGGGCGCCGACAAGGTCAGCATGAACACCTCGGCCGTCACCAACCCGCAACTGGTGTTCGACGCCTCGCAAAAGCACGGCTCGCAGTGCATCGTGGTGGCGATCGACGCCAAGCAGGTCGCGCCCGGCAAGTGGGAGGTCTTCACCCATGGCGGACGCAACGCCACCGGCCTCGACGCCGTCGAGTGGGCGCGCAAGATGGAAAGCCTGGGCGCCGGCGAGCTGCTGCTCACCTCCATGGACCGCGACGGCACCAAGGTCGGTTTCGACCTGGGCCTGACGCGCGCCGTCTCGGACGCGGTCGGCATCTCCGTGATCGCCTCGGGCGGCGTGGGCGGCTTGCAGGACCTGGCCGACGGCATCCTGGAAGGCCACGCCGATGCGGTGCTGGCGGCCAGCATCTTCCACTACGGGCAGCACACGGTGGGCGAAGCCAAGCGCTACATGGCCGAGCGTGGCATCCCGATGCGGCTGGAGTGAACATGGCGACCAACGCAAAATGGCTGAACAAGGTGCGCTGGGACGAACACGGCCTGGTGCCGGTGATCGCCCAGGAAGCCGCCACCGGCGACATCCTGATGTTCGCCTGGATGAACCGCGAAGCGCTGGCCAGGACCGCCGAGCTGGGCGAAGCCGTGTACTGGAGCCGCTCGCGCAAGAAGCTGTGGCACAAGGGCGAAGAGTCCGGCCACGTGCAGAAGGTGCTGGAAATGCGCCTCGACTGCGACGAGGACGTGGTGCTGCTCAAGATCGAGCAGGCGGGCGGCATCGCCTGCCACACCGGGCGCCACTCCTGTTTCTTCCAGAAATTCGACGGCGCCGACTGGCAGACGGCCGAGCCGGTGCTGAAGGATCCCGACACCATTTATTCCGCGGATAAGAAACCCTCATGAGCGTTACCCTGGCCCGTGTCGCGGCCGTGATCGAATCGCGCAAGCTGGAAAACGGCGGCGATCCCGACAAATCCTATGTGGCCAAGCTGTTCGCCAAGGGCGACGACGCCATCCTCAAGAAGATCGGCGAAGAAGCCACCGAGACCGTGATGGCGGCCAAGGACGCGCGCGTCTCCGGCGACGCCTCCAAGGTCCTGTACGAGTGCGCCGACCTGTGGTTCCACTCGATGGTGCTGCTGGCCCGCTTCGACCTGACCCCGCAGCAGGTGCTCGACGAGCTGGCGCGCCGCGAAGGACTGTCTGGACTCGACGAAAAAGCTGCCCGGAAAGAGTAGTCGGTCCTCACTTGCAATCTTTCGACTGGCTTCGGTGACAACATCGTCATCCCAATGTCATGCGGCGCTGGTAGGATAGTCGAGTTTTCCAAATGGAAAGCACCGTAATCATCTGGAGACAAGATGGACAACTGCATTTTTTGCAAGATCGTCGCCAAGCAGATCCCGGCCACCGTCGTCTACGAGGACGACGACCTGCTTGCCTTCAAGGACATCAACCCGGCCGCGCCGGTGCACCTGCTGGTGATTCCGAAGCAGCACGTGGACACCCTGTCCGACTGCACCGGCGAGCACGCCGCCGTGCTGGGCAAGATGCTGGCGCTCGCGCCCAGGCTTGCCGAGGAACACGGAGTCGCGGTGAAGACCGACGGCAAGGGCGGACGCAGCGGCGGCTTCAAGACCCTGATCAACAGCGGTCCGGACGGCGGGCAGGAGGTCTACCACCTGCACCTGCATATGTACGGCGGCAAGCGCCCCTGGCGTGGTCTCGGCACCTAAGCCCGGTCTAAGCTTTTATATGGGGGCAAGAGCCCCACATCGCGTATACTGAAACATACGCATTCCCGATTTTCAGGCGCTTGCGCCTTGCTAGGAGACAAACATGGGTTCGATGAGTATTTGGCACTGGGTCATTGTCCTGGTCGTCGTGATGCTGATTTTCGGCACCAAGAAGATCGGCAATATCGGTTCCGATCTCGGCAAAGCAGTGAAGGGCTTCAAGGACGGCGTGAAGGGTGACGAAGAGAAGGCCAATGCGGCCAACGCCAACCCGAACGCTTCCACCACCCAGCCGCAGCAGGTCGCCGACAAGACGACCATCGACGTGGAAGCCCGCGACAAGACCCGTTCGTAATTCCAGGGTCCCATGATCGATCTCGGACTGTCCAAACTCGCGATCATCGGCGTCGTCGCCCTGGTCGTGATCGGCCCTGAAAAGCTGCCGAAGGTGGCGCGCATGGCGGGCACCCTGTACGGGCGCGCCCAGCGCTACCTGCACGACGTGAAGTCCGAAGTCAGCCGCGAGATCGAACTGGACGAGCTGCGTAACCTGCACAAGGAAGTGCAGGAGAGCGCGCAGTCGTTCAAGGACGAGGTCGAGCACACGGTCCACAGCCACGTCGACGAGGTCGAGGCGCTGTGGGACGGCCGCGCGGCCCATGATTCCGGCTTCAACGTGCCGGCCACGCCGCAGGACATCGAGCGCAAGGCGCGCGACTTCCGCCGCAAGAAGCTGGTGCGCACCTCGAGCGTGCCGGCCTGGTACAAGAACCGCCATGGCACCAAGCGCCATGTGATGTCGGGCGCCGCGCGGGTGCGCAAGTTCCGCCCCGGCGTCAAATCCACTACTACCTTCTTCTGATGACTGAGCAAGCCGCCGGCGAAGAAACCTTCATCTCCCACCTGGTCGAGCTGCGGGACCGCCTGGTCAAGGCCTCGATCGGGATCGCGATCGTGTGCGCGGCGCTGATGCTGTGGCCGGGTCCTTCGCACATCTACGACCTCATTGCCGCACCGATGATCGCTTCGCTGCCGGTCGGCTCCAAGATGATCGCCACCGGCGTGATTTCGCCTTTCCTGGTGCCGATGAAGGTCACCCTGCTGCTGGCCTTCATCCTGGCGCTGCCCTGGGTGTTCTACCAGGCCTGGGCCTTCATCGCGCCCGGCCTGTACGCCCACGAGAAGCGTCTGGTGCTGCCGCTGGTGATCTCGTCCTCGCTGCTGTTCATCGCCGGCGTGGCCTTCTGCTACTTCTTCGTGTTCGGCCGTGTGTTCCACTTCATCGGCGAGTTCGCACCGCAGTCGATCGCGGTGACCCCGGACATCGAGAACTACCTCGACTTCGTGATGTCGATGTGCCTGGCCTTCGGCGTTACCTTCGAAGTGCCGGTGGTGGTGGTGATCCTGGTGCGCATGAACATGGTCAGCCTGCAGAAGCTGCGCGAGATCCGCTCCTACGTGATCGTCGGCGCTTTCGTGATCGCCGCCATCGTCACGCCGCCGGACGTGGTCAGCCAGCTGGCGCTGGCGATTCCGATGTGCCTGCTCTACGAGCTGGGGCTGCTGCTGGCGCCGGTGTTCGTCAGGGCGACGCAGAGACCGGAAGAGACGGTGTAAGCGTCATCCCAACGCCCACCAACGTCATCCCCGCCTGCGCGGGGATGACGTGTTAAGGGCGCGGGCCGTAAGCAAAGGCTAGGGGCAATTCCCGATGACGTAATACCCCGCCGACGTCTGCGCCAGGGTCGTCGTATAGAAGGTATTGTTCAAGCCCATATTCTGATTCGACCCGTTCGCCAGCGCATAGCCTCCGCTGTTATGCGCCCGCCCCGCCGTCACATGCGCATAGTTGCTGGCCGTCGTCGACGTGCACACGAAGCCCGAGCTCGTCGTTCCTGTCACCGCTGAAGACAGCGCGCTTTCCCCGCCATTCCCGAGCGCCGACACCTGGTAGCTATAACTCATCGACGCCGCCAGTCCCGTATCCGTATAGCCGGTCGCGGTCAGCGCCGAGGCATTCACCTTTGTTCCATTGCGGTAGACGTTGTAGCCAGTCGCCCCGTTGGCCGCATTCCACGACAAGGCGATGCTGTTCGCCGTCCGCGTCCCGACCGCGAGGCCGGCGGGCGGCTGCAGGGCCGGCGCCGTGCCGACCAGGAATTGCGGGATCGCGCAGGAGGCCGACACCTGGCCCGTGCCGCCGGTGGCCGTGACGCTGCCCGTGTAATAGCCGTCGGCGCGCGCGCCATAGGCCTTGCTGAAGCTGGCGCCGCTGCCGGCCGCGGCATCGTCCACCGGCGAAGGCCCGCTGAGCACCACCCGGTAGCTGGCGACCGAGCCGCCGGCCACCGTGGCCGCGCCGTTCACCGTCACCGTCGATCCCGAGACGCTGGCGCTGCATGCGCTCATGGTCGGCGCCGGCGCGCGCGCCACGCGCAGGTTGTTCTTGAACCAGAAATCCATCACGAAGGACGGGTAGTTCACCGTGCTCGCGTTGACGTAATTGCTGTTCTGGCCACCGCTGCCGGCCGGCCAGGCGTGGGCCAGGCCGGACACCGCGATTTCCGAGGTGCGCAGCTTGCCGTTCGCGTCCAGGTAGGGCGTGTTGCTGCCGCCGGTCGGCACCGTGACGGTCGCGCCCTTGGTGTAGGCGCCGCCGTAGACCTGGCGCATGGCCGCCGCGTCGAGCGGGCCGTAGGCCTGGGCTACCGTGTAGTCGCTGGCGCCCCAGATGACGCTCGCGACCTGGGTCGAGAAGTGGCTGGCGTTCGTTCCGGCCCATGAGGTGCAGCTATTGGCCACGCTGGCCGCGGTCGTGCCCGAGGGGACCATGGAGATCTGCGAGGTCGACACGGTGGGCGCCGGCCCCGCATTGATGCCGATGCCGGCGAAGATGTCGGGCGCCACGCAGCCCAGCACCATGGTCTTGGCGCCGCCCGAGGACAGGCCGGTGACGTAGACCTGCTTGGGGTCGATCGCATACTGTGGGTTGCCGAGGAAGCGGTTGACCAGGTCGAGCAGCACCGCGTTGTGGCCGTAGCTGCGGCTGCGGTTGGTGGCGGCCCAGTCCCAGCAGTGGGCGGAGTACAGGTTGCCGGTGGCGTTGGGCGCCAGGATCACGGCGCCGTACTGGTCGGCCGCCGCCTTCCAGTTGTAGCCCTTGTCGCTGGCGCCGTCGATGACGTCGTTGCCGGCGGTTTGGGCGCAGCCGTGCAGCACCAGCACCAGCGCGCGCTTGCCGTCCAGGGCTGGCTGGGTCGCCGGCCAGTAGTAGTAGCCGGTGAGGGCGCCGCCGTTGGTGGTGTCGGTCGCCCAGGTCTGGTTGGCGCTCCAGCTTCCCGGTCCGGCCTGGACCTGGGCCTGGGCGGGTGTCCACGATGCGAATAATGCCAGGCAGGCGGCCGCCGCTGCCGCCCGATTCATGCGTAATGCCATTGAAGCCTCCGTTCATTGCGTGAGACTGCGGAACCGGGCGGACAGGCGTGAGCGATCACGCCGGCGCATGCCCGGCTTGGGATGACAAACAGGAAAGACTGGCAGCCCGCGCGCTAGGACGACGGCGAAGTGATGAGGGTCATGAGGATGGTCTCCAGCTGTGTTGTCGTAGTGGGCCGCTCGAAGCGGCCTCTGCAAGCATTATGCGGCTGGAGTGGCGCGCACAAGCTGGGCGTGCAGGCACGCCGCTTGTGCGCATTTGCACAGCAAATTTACTGCATCAGCTCCGCGATCATCTTCACCGGCGCATTGCCGTAGCTGAGGAACTGGTCGTGGAACTCCTTCAGCTTGAAGCGCTCGCCCAGCTGCTGCTTGCGGCGCTCGCGCAGTTCCACGATCTGCTCGTAGCCACTGTAGTAGCTGGTCAGCTGCACCGAGGTCAGGGTCACGCGGCGCCACTTCTCGTCGGCTTCCTGGCGCGTCTGGAAGGCCTGGCGCGTCAGCAGGTCGATCGCCTCGTTCTGCCCCATGCCCAATACGTGCACGCTGTAGTCGAGGATGGTGTTGGTCACGCTGCGCAGGTTCCACTTCGAGTACATCAGCCACATCTCGGGCGCGTTGCCGCCGTAGCCCGACTCCAGCATCATGCGCTCGCCGTACACGGCCCAGCCCTCGACCATCGCGCCGTTCCCGAACAGCGACTTGATCAGCGAAGGCGACTTGTTGGCGTGCACCAGCTGGGCGTAGTGGCCGGGAATCGCCTCGTGGATGTTCAGGATCTGCAGGATCCACTCGTTGTACTCGCGCAGGCTGCTCTCGGCCTGTTCCGGCGTGAGGTTGTCCATTGGCGTGACGTTGTAGTAGGTCTTGTCCTTCGGACGGTAGGGGCCGGGCGCGTCGATGCTGGCGCCGGCCACGCCGCGCTGGTACATCGGGGTTTCGCGCACTTCGAGCGGCTTGTCCGGGTCGAGCGTGAGCAGGTCGTTCCTGATCACCCAGTCCTGCAGCAGCGGGATCTGGCGGCGGATCTCGGGGAAGAAGTTCTCGCGCGCGACATGGCGGGCCGAGAGCTTGTCGATCATCATGCCGATCTTCTGGAAGCGGTCGCGCGGCTTGTTCACGCTCGCCATGTAGCGCGGCCACAGCTCGTCCGACACCGCGTCCATGCGCGCCAGCAGTTCCTCGCGCGTGGCCAGCGCCTTGCGGTAGGTCTGCTCGGCGCTGCTGGCCGACTGGATCTCGAGCGCGAACTTCTGCTCGTACAGGTCTTTCCCGGCGCGGAAGGGGCGCGCATCCTTGGCCACGTGCAGGTTCTTCTCAAGCTGGGTCAGGAAGTCCACGTAGCCCAGCACCGCGGTGCCGGCGTTGGCGATGCGCTGGGCGAAGATCGCCTTTTCCTGCGTGCTCAGGGTCGATTCCTGGGCCGCCTTGCCGAGGTCCGCCAGCACCGCGATGGTGCCCGGCGCCTGGGCGATGGCGAGCTGGGTGTGCTCGACGGTCGGCTTGGTGATCGAGGCTTGCGCGGCCTGGTAGTAGGCCGGCACGTTGGCCAGGCGCTTGAGGATGGTGCGCAGGCGCTGCGGCTTGGCCGCATACTCGGTGTTGAGGATCAGGTCGAGCGGCTGCGCGATGTTGTACAGCGACGGGTTCCACTGGTACTCGCGCCAGGTGCCGAGGTACCAGCGATCCTTTTCCAGCTTGTTGACCAGGAGCGCCAGGTCGGTGCGGTGGCGCGGCGACAGCTGCTTGGGATCGAGCTTGCCGAATTTTTCCAGCCACTCGCTGGCGAAGGCGAGCTTCCTGGCGCGGGTGGCGTCGTCGGGAAGGGTGAGGTTGGCGGCCTGGTCGAACTTGCCGACGTAGATGCCGCCTTCGGGATCCATGCGCCACTGCGCGGTCAGGAACTGCATGGAGAGCGTCTCCATGCGGCGGTCGAGTCGGAAGGCGGAGGCCTGCGCCGCCGGGGCGGCGACTGCGGCGGTGGTGACTGCCGCCGCGGCTGCGCCGGCGACGGCGGCTTTCTTCACCGGCGCCTTCTTGCGCTTGTCGGTGCTCTTCGCCTTGACGACCTTGGTGGTTTTCGCCTTGCCCTTGGCGGGCTTGGTGGTCTTGGCGCTGGCCGGCGCCAGTGCGAAACTCGCCAGCAGCACTGCCAGCGCGATTTTCGTTTTCATCATCGTATTCGGCCCTGTAACAGAAAAGAAGCGGGGCGCCCGCTGCGTACTGCTGTGCAGGGGGCGCGTGAAGAGTAGCACCATTCAGGCCGCTTGCGGGGGCTTGAAACATTACGACACCTTGTCGTGAAATGGAGTGTTAACTCTTCGGCAAAAGCGGGATGATACATGGCCAACTATCACCGCGTCGGCGGCATAGCCGCCTACCCTACCGGGCGATCGGGCCCAGCCCCGTGCGCAGCATCTCCAGCATGTCGCCAGGGGACATGCGCGCCGCCATCTCGGTCCCTTCGAGCAGGCTGTCGGCCAGGTCGCGCTTGTGGTGGTGCAGCTCCACGATGCCTTCCTCGATGGTGCCGCGCGCGACCAGGCGGTAGATGGTCACCGGCCGCTGCTGCCCCATGCGGTGGGCGCGGTCCGAGGCCTGGTCTTCCACGGCCGGGTTCCACCACGGGTCCATGTGGATCACGTAGTCGGCCGCGGTCAGGTTGATGCCGACCCCGCCCGCCTTCAGGCTGATCAGGAACAGCTCGCCCTCGCCGGCCTGGAAGGCGTCGACGCGGCGCTTGCGCTCGTGGATCGGCGTGGAGCCGTCCAGGTATTGATAGGGGATGCCCTTCTTGTCCAGGTACTGGCGGATCAGGCTCAGGTGGTCGACGAACTGGCTGAACACCAGCACCTTGTGGCGATTGTCCAGCAGGTCGTCCGTCAGGCGGGCAAAGGCGGCCAGTTTGCTGCTGGCGATGCCGGCGCCCGGCGCCACCAGCTCCGGATTGCAGACCGCGCGGCGCAGACGCATCATTTCGGCCAGGATCGCGATCGATTTCTGGCTCTCGGGCGCTTCCAGCGCCGCCAGGGTGTCGAGCGCCTCGCGCCGCAGCGATTCGTAGAGCGCGGTTTCTTCCGCTGTCAGCTCCACCGGCAGCACGATCTCGGTGCGTGGCGGCAGTTCGGTCAGCACTTGCGCCTTGGTGCGGCGCAGGATGAAGGGCGCGGTCAATC
This sequence comes from Massilia sp. ST3, assembly GCF_018119405.1. GTDB lineage: Bacteria > Pseudomonadota > Gammaproteobacteria > Burkholderiales > Burkholderiaceae_D > Telluria. Next base: position 18,170 of record NZ_JAGPWC010000044.1, read on the forward strand.
TCCGCAGCCGCGCACGGGCGCCCGCCTCGGCGCGTTTGTCCTGTGCCTTCTCGATGGGGCCGGCGAAGCGCAGCTGGAACTGGTCGGCGCTGCCCAGCAGGCCGGGATTGATGAAGCGGAACAGGTTCCACAGCTCGCCCAGGTGGTTCTCCAGCGGCGTGCCGGTGGCCGCCATGCGGAAGTCGCCCTGCAGGGCCATTACCGCCTGCGAGCGCTTGGTGTGCATGTTCTTCACCGCCTGGGCCTCGTCCAGCACGATGCTGCGCCAGCGGCGTCCCGCGAACAGCGGCGCTTCCAGCTGCAGCAGGCCGTAGCTGCTCACGATCACATCGAAGGGGCCGGCTTCCCCGATCATGGTGTTCCGGTCGCCGGGGCCGAACAGCTTCAGGTTCAGGGTCGGGGCGAAGCGCTGGGCTTCGGCGATCCAGTTCAGGCACACCGAGGTCGGCGCCACCACCAGGGCCGGGCCGTCCGGCGCGCGCGTCAGCAGCAGGGCCAGGGCCTGCAGGGTCTTGCCCAGGCCCATGTCGTCGGCCAGGCAGGCGCCCACGCCCCAGTGGGCCAGGCGTCCCAGCCATTCGAAACCTTCGCGCTGGTAGTCGCGCAGCTCGGCCTGCAGGGTCGAGGGCAGCGGCGGCGTATAGGCCTCGGTCTCGGCGATGCGCGCCAGGTGCGCGCGCCAGGCCTCGTCGGTCTCGGCGCGGCCCGCTTCGCGCGCCAGTTCCTCCAGCGAAAAGCTGGCCAGTGCATGCAGGCGCACGCCATCGCCCTGCAGTTCGCCATAGGAAAAGAGTTCGGTCAGGCGCCGGTGCAGCTCGTCGCTCAGGGCCAGGTATTCGTTGTCGCCCAAGGCCACGAAGCGGCTGCCGCCTTCGCGCAGGCGTTCCAGCAGGGCGCGTAGGTCCATCACGCGCCCCTCGTCGATGACCACTTCGCCGCTGGCCGCGAACCAGTCGCGGTCGCGCCGGATCTGGAGGCGCACCGACTTGGTGGTGGCTTTTTTGGAAACCCGGAATTTCTCGCCCTCGGGCCAGGCCACTACCACGCCGGCGGGATCGAGTCCGCGCAGCTGGTCGACCAGCTCCAGGCACTGCAGGGGCTGGCCGAGCAGCCATTCTCCGTGGTCGAGCTCCGCGTGCTCCAGCGCCTGGCAGGCGCCGATCAGCTGGCGCTCGGCCTCGCGCTCGGCGTTCAAGTTGCGCCTGGCCTCGGTGCGGATACCCGCGACGTCGGCGATCACGTTTTCCGCGCCCTCGCCCGGCGCGTAATAGGCGCCTGCGTCCGGCAGCGGGCGCACCAGCAATTGCATGCGCATGCCCTGCTGGTAGGGCCGCAGGTGCACGTGCAGGCGCGGGTCGGCCTGGACTTGCTCGATGTCGCCGGCGCTGGAACCGATATCCGATTGCACGGTGACGATGGCAGAAATGGCGCTGATCGCGCGCAGCACGCGCCGTTCCGCCGCCAGCGGCACTTCCAGACCCTCGCCCAGGATGGCGGCGATGCGGCGGTGTTCTTCCTTGATGTGCACCAGGCGCAGGCGGGTCGGGGTCTCGCGCGTGACGACCACGTCGCCGTCCTGGTCTTCCAGGGAAGGCTGGAGCGCGATCAGGACGGTGCCGGCGCGCGCCTTCACCAGCAGTTCCGGCTCGCCCGGCAGCAGCTCCACCCGGGTGCCGGGCGCGTCCATCCAGAACAGCAGCGGATGGCCGACCAGCACGGCCAGGGCCTTGCCCAGTTCGAGCTCGAAGCGCACGCTGCTGCTGCCGTAGTAGCGCCGGCCGGCGATGGCGTTCACGGCCTGCAGGTCCTGGGCCGTGAGGAAGTCGAGTTCCGCGCCTTCCTCGGCCAGGCGCTTGAGCCCCACCGCGCGGCCACGGGTCCAGCCGCCTTGTGCATCGCGCTTCTGTTCGCGCGGCTCGATCTCCTGCACGCCGAGGTGCGGGTCGTAGCGGATCATCCACACCAGGCGCGATTCACGGACCACTTCGGCATTCACCGCCGGCTGCAGGTTGATCAGGGCGTTGAGCTGGCGCTCCCAGGCTTCCTCGCGTTCGAACCAGTGCGCCAGGTCGCCGAAGCGGTGGCGCCGCCGCAGTTCGCCGGCGCGCTGTTCATGGCCGACGTAGCCGAGCTGGCCCAGCAGGCCGGCCAGCTGGGCCGAGATGAAATCGAAGCCGGCGCGCTCGGACTGCTCCAGCATCTCCTCGAGCTGGGCGCGCTTGCCCGCCAGCTGCTGCAGGCCGAGCCAGTGATGCATCAGGGCGCGGAACAGGAAGGGTTCGAGCGACAGCTCCCAGTTGCGCGAGGCCAGCACCTCGGCGTCGACCGTGCCGCGCCGGATCTCGCGCAGCATGCTGAGCTGGAACAGCACCGCATTGTCGGGACGCTGCACGGCGCGGGTGACGACTTCCAGCCAGGCGTCGAGCTGCTTCTGGTGCGCCGGCAGGTTGCTGCGCATCAGGGCAGCCAGGTAGAGGTGGGCGCCCAGGCCGCCGAAGGTCGCCTTGCGCTTGCCGGTCTCGCGCCGCAGCAGCTTGAGCGCCGCCTCGGCGCCCTCGAGGCCGGCGTCCAGGTCGTCGCGCAGCAGGGCGATCACGCTGCGCAGGAAAAGGGCGGGCGAATCCGCCGCTTCGTCCAGCAGGGCGAGGGCGTCGTCGAGCCGCCCGCACAGGATGAAGTGCTCGGCCAGCGCCAGGCGCAGGGCCGCCGAAGGTTCGCCGGCGGCGGCCTGGCGCTCGGCGGCGGCGCGGATGGCCGGCGCCCCCAGCGGCTCGCGCTGGCAGTGCATGACCAGCACCGCCAGCACGCCGTCGCGCACGTTGCGGTGCATGCGCTTGACGATCTCCGGCTCGAATCCGGGGCGGGCGCAGACCTCGACCAGCGGGTGCAGGTAGTTGGCTTCGTGGCAGCGCAGGCAGGCGTCCAGCACCGGCGTCACGGTGTCGCTGTCCTCGCCGGAAAGCAGGGCGATGCGCAGCAGGGCCAGGCCCTGGCGGTAGCTGCGCAGCATGAGGTGGCCCTGCCAGTCGCGGCGCACCGGCGTGGCCTGCGCGTAGGCGGCGGCCGCGCGGCCGAACTGGCCCTCGTCGAGCGCGCGGTCGAGCACCGGCCAGGACGCCGCGGGCGCGATCGCCACGCCGCGCTCGCCCGCGTCCGCCAGCAGGCCCAAACCGCGCAGGCGCGCCAGCTCGGCGGCCCATTGCTCGGGCGGCAGCGGGACCCCGGCCGCCATCATGTGTTCCAGGATGCGCTGGCGGCCCATGGGTTCACCGGCCATCGCCAGCAGGACCAGGACCAGGAATTCCTCGGCCCGACAGTCGGCCAGGCGCTCGTGCAGCTCGCTCGGGATCATGCCTCTCCGAGGTTCTCGATCGCGACCGGACCCAGGCCGGCCGGGACCGGCACCCCGAACACGCGCAGGTAGAAGCACAGCTCCGCTTCCAGGGTGCGCACCACGCTTTCAGCCTTCCTGAAGCCGTGTCCCTCGCCTTCGAGCGTCAGGTAGGCCACCGGCAAACGGCGCGCGCGCAGCGCTTCGACCATGCTTTCGGACTGCTGCGGCGGCACCACCTTGTCGTCCAGGCCCTGGAAGAAGATCATCGGGCGGCGCAGCTTGTCGGTGTGGTGGATCGGCGAGCGTTCGCGGTACACGGCGTCGGCGCGCTCGGGCGGGGCGATCAGGTACTGGTTGTAGTGCGACTCGAACTTGTGCGAGTCGGCGTCCAGGCCTTTCAGGTCGGACACGCCGTAATAGCAGGCGCCGGCCTTGAACACGTCGTGGAAGGCCAGGGCGCTGAGCACCGTCAAGCCGCCGGCGCTGCTGCCGCGGATGAGCAGGCGCTCCGGGTCGACCAGGCCCTGCTCTGCCAGGTGGTGCGCGCCGGCCACGCAATCCTCGACGTCGATCACGCCCCACTGGCCCTTGAGCAGGTCGCGGTAGGCGCGGCCGAAGCCGGTGCTGCCGCCGTAGTTCACGTCCAGCACGGCGAAGCCGCGGCTGGTCCAGAACTGGGTCGCCAGTTTCAGGGTGGAGGCGGCCATCCCGGTCGGGCCGCCGTGGCCGATCACGATCAGGGGCGGCAGTTCGCCCGCTAGTGGCGCGTAGTCCGGATTGCAGGGCGGGTAATGGAAGGCGTGGGACATGCGGCCGTTCGCGCTCGGATAGCTGATGGCCTGGGGGACGGACAGGTAGCCCGCGTCCGGCAATTGCCCGATCGAGCGCGCCAGTACCTCGCGCCGGCCGCTGTCCAGGTCGATGCAGGCCAGTTCCAGGGCCACCGTGGGCGCGCCGCCCAGCACCGCCAGGGTGGAACCCTCGACGCGCAGCTCGCGGATTTCCTGGTAAGGGGTGTCGATGGGCGTCAGCGTCCCGTCGGGCAGCGACAGGCGCGCCACCCGGCTCACACCCGCCTCGATATAGGCGCAGACGATCTCGTTGGCGGACGAAAAGCCGTACAGCGAGCCGCCGAAGGTCCATTGCGGTCCGCCGAACTCGGCCTCGCGCGGGCACAGCGCATGCACCACGCCATGCTCGTAGCGGTACAGGTTCCACCAGCCGCTGCGGTCGGACACGAAGTGCAGCACGCCGTCGGGCGACCATTCGGGCTGGCAGATCGATTCCTCGGCGCCGCCCGCGACCAGGCGGCCGTTCACCAGGCTGCCGTCGGCGGCGACGTCGGCCAGCCAGAGTTCCGTGCCTTCCCAGGGCATGCGCGGATGATCCCAGCACAGCCAGGCCAGCTGGGCGCCGTCCGGCGACAGGCGCGGCGCCGCGTAGAAGTCGTTGCCGTCCACCAGGACCGTCTCGTTGCCGTCGAAGCCGATCGCACACACCGTGTTGTCGGGGTACTGGACGCCGGCGGAATGGTCTTCGCGGATGCCGACCAGGCGCTGGCGCCGCGCGTCGACGACAAAGTCGGCATAGCGGCGCTCGCCCTCCGCCGTGAGCGCGACGGGCTGGCCCTCGGCGCCCACGCGGTACAGGCGGTTGTCGCCATGGTGCGAAAAGAATACCTGCCCGCCGGCCACGGCATAGGCGCCGCCGCCGTACTCGTGCACGCGGCTGCGCACGTTGTAGGGGAGGGGAGTAAGTTCGGCCCTGGCGCTGCCTTGCCCGCCCAGCAGGGTCGAACGCCCGGCTTCGCTGGCGCGGCCCTCCAGCCAGTAGACGCTGCCGTTGTCGAGGGCCAGCTGGGACAGCGGCGTGGCGCCGGCGGCGACGACTGCCGCTGTGATCGGCGAGGTCCAGGCGCCGCAGGGCGCGGTTTGTTTGCTGGTGGCAACGGTCATGGCGGCGTCCTTCGGATGGGGTGGATTCGCATTATAAGTGTCTGCTCAAGGATGCGATAATAGGCGTTTCTCTTCGATCCGGATTGCCTGTCATGCCACAATTTGCCCCGCTCCAGAACGACACATTCCTGCGTGCGCTGCTGCGCCAGCCGACCGACTACACCCCCGTGTGGCTGATGCGCCAGGCTGGCCGCTACCTGCCGGAATACCGCGCCACGCGACAGCAGGCCGGCTCCTTCCTGGGCTTGGCCAAGAATCCGGATTTCGCCACCGAAGTCACCCTGCAGCCGCTCGACCGTTTTCCGCTGGACGCCTCGATCCTGTTCTCGGACATCCTGACCGTGCCGGACGCGATGGGCCTGGGCCTGTATTTCGCCGACGGCGAGGGCCCCAAGTTCGAGCGCCCGCTGCGCAGCGAAGAACAGGTGATGGCCCTGGAAGTGCCCGACATGGCCTCGCTCGACTATGTATTCAAGGCCGTGACCCAGATCCGCACCGCCCTGAATGGCCGGGTGCCCCTGATCGGCTTCTCCGGCAGCCCCTGGACCCTGGCCTGCTACATGGTCGAAGGCCAGGGCTCGCGCGAATTCCACACCATCAAGAAGATGCTGTACGGCCGTCCGGACCTGATGCACCGCATCCTGGACATCAACGCGCGCGCCGTGGCCCAGTACCTGAACGCCCAGATCGACGCCGGCGCCCAGGCTGTGATGATCTTCGATTCCTGGGGCGGGGCGCTGGCCGACGGCGCCTACCAGGAATTCTCGCTGCGCTACATGCAGCAGGTGGTGGCGCAGCTGCAGCGCGAAAAGGATGGCGTGCGCATCCCGGCGATCGTGTTCACCAAGGGCGGCGGGCTGTGGCTGGACGAGATGGCCGATATCGGCGCCGACGCCCTGGGCCTGGACTGGACCGTCAACCTGGGCCGTGCGCGCGCCCTGGTGGGCGACCGGGTGGCGCTGCAGGGCAACCTCGACCCGGCCATCCTGTTCGCGTCGCCGGAGCAGATCCGCGCCGAGGTGGAACGTTCGCTGAGCGCCTATGGCACGCCGTCGAGCGGCCACGGCCACGTCTTCAACCTGGGCCACGGCATTTCGCAGTTCACGCCGCCGGAATCGGTCAGCGCCATGGTAGAAGCCGTGCACAGCTTCAGCCGCCGCCAGCGCGCGGCCGGTTGACAGTTTCGGGAATTCCTGCCTGGATTGGCGCTGCGAAGTCCTACTTGTTCACAACTTCGCTAAACCGGGCAAAAATTCCTGTGGACATCTCCAAGCCGGTCGAGAGAACGTAAAACGATGATTTATAAGCGTTTTTCGACTACCTGACCGGCGCCGTACCCGAACCACCACAAGCTTGTCCCAGAGAATTCGTCACATTCCCTCCCATTGTTCACAAAGTTATTCACAGGAGCGGGAAATGTGGGGAAAAGTGCTTCGTTTACCGTGACTTAGCGCCGATCTTCAAGTAAAGCGTGAAGTTTTTGATGCAACGCAGCGAGTTTTCCACCAAGACACCCCTACTTATGCACAACAACGCCATTCCAGCCGAGTTTGTTAACAGGTCTGGCGGCATATATGCAAGTGCTTGAATCTAAAAAGAAAAATATAATTGAATCGAAGAATTTTCAGATTGGGCTTGATTTAACGTAAACCTTTAACGGGGTCAAGTACCACGCTATTCACAAAGTTTTCCACAGTTTTGCACAGGGTTTCCGTTGGCTGAATGCATCCTTGAAGTCGTGCTCGACACGCCGCTCAACAGCAGCTTCGATTACCGCTGGGTTTGCCCGGCGGGCGAGGAGCCGCTGACTGGCCCGATGGTCGGCCAACTGGTGCTGGTACCCTTCGCGCACCGCGAGGTGATCGGCCTGATCGTCGGCGTCAAGCGCGAGACCGAGGTGCCGCCGGAAAAGCTCAAGGATGCGCTGGCGCTGCGCAGCCAGCTGTCGCCCTTGCCGGAGCGCTGGATCGCGCTGGCGCGCTTTGCCGCCGACTACTACCAGCGCCCGGTCGGCGAAGTGGCCCTGCCCGGGCTGCCCAAGAACCTGCGCGTGCCCAAGACCGTGGCCCTGGACCGCGCGCTGAAGAAACTGGCCAAGCTCGACACCGCCCAGGACGTCGGCGCCGCCAACATGCCGGTGCTGAACCCCGCCCAGCAGGAAGCCGCCGCCGCGATCGGCCAGGCCCAGGGCTTCGCGCCCCTGCTGCTGTGGGGCGTCACGGGCAGCGGCAAGACCGAGGTCTACCTGCAGGCCTGCGCCCAGGTGCTGGCGCGCGATCCCCAGGCCCAGATCCTGATCCTGGTCCCCGAGATCAACCTGACGCCCCAGCTGGAAGGGAATATCCGCGCGCGCTTTCCGGGCGCGATGCTGGCCACCCTGCACAGCAGCTTGTCGGAAGGCGAGCGCATGCTGCACTGGCTGGCCGCCCACCAGGGCCATGCGCGCATCGTGCTCGGCACCCGGCTGGCGATCCTGGCCTCGCTGCCGAACCTCAAGCTGATCGTCATCGACGAGGAGCACGACCCCTCGTACAAGCAGCAGGAAGGCCTGCGCTACTCGGCGCGCGACCTGGCCGTGTGGCGCGCCCGCCAGCTGGACATTCCCATCGTGCTGGGCTCGGCCACGCCCTCGCTGGAAACCTGGCACCACGCCCAGTCCGGGCGCTACAAGCGGCTGGAGCTGCGCGAGCGCGCGGTGCGCGACGCCGTGCTGCCGCGCGTGCGCCTGGTCGACCTGGAGCGCGACCGCCCGCGCGACGGCCTGACCGGCGAGCTGATGACGGCGCTGCGCGCGCGCCTGGAGCGCGGCGAACAGTCGCTGCTGTTCCTGAACCGGCGCGGCTATGCCCCGGTCATCTCCTGCGACGCCTGCGGCTGGATCAGCAACTGCACCCGCTGCACCTCCTTCATGGTGCTGCACAAGCTGGAACACCGCCTGCGCTGCCATCACTGCAGCCTGGAGCTGCGCATCCCGCGCCATTGCCCCACCTGCGGCAACGTCGACCTGCAGCCGCTGGGGCGCGGCACCCAGCGCATCGAAGAAGGCCTGCAGGCCATGTTCCCCGAGGCGCGCGTGCTGCGCATCGACGCCGACTCCACCCGCCGCAAGGGCAGCGCCCAGGAAGCCTTCGATACCGTGCACCGGGGCGAAGTGGACATCCTGATCGGCACCCAGATGGTCGCCAAGGGCCACGACTTCAAGAACCTGACCCTGGTCGGCATCCTGAACCCGGACACCGCCCTGTTCTCGCAGGACTACCGCGCGGCCGAGCGCCTGTTCGCCCAGCTGATGCAGGTGGCGGGGCGGGCCGGGCGCGCCGGCGGGGCTCCCTCCGACGTGCTGGTCCAGACCCGCTACGCCAGCCATCCGCTGTACGGCGCCCTGGTGCGCCACGACTACGAGCGTTTCGCCGGCGGCCAGCTGGCCGAGCGCCGCGAAGCCGGCCTGCCGCCCTTCATGTACCAGGCCCTGCTGCGCGCCGAGGCGCGCGAGCTGGCCACCGCGATCGCCTTCCTGGAGCAGGCGCGCGACTGCCTGCCGTCCAGCAGCATCATGATCAACGATCCGATCCCGATGACCATGACGCGGGTGTACAACGTCGACCGCGCCCAGCTGCTGGTCGAATCCCCGTCGCGGCCCGCCCTGCAGGCCTTCCTGCGCGAGTGGGTGGAGCTGCTGCGCGCCATGAAGTCGCGCGTCAAGTGGTCGCTCGAGGTCGATCCGCTCGATATCTGACGTGGACTGCTCCTGCCGGCTTGCCGAAAATGGCGTATCGTCATGCCCATGACCCGACCATAGCGGAGAGCAGGATGAACAAACTGGATGTGGATGTCGCCGTGATCGGCACCGGCACCGCCGGCATGACGGCCTACCGGGCGGCGAAGGCGCAGGGCGCGCGCACCGTGGTGATCGAAAGCGGCGTGTACGGCACCACCTGCGCCCGCGTGGGCTGCATGCCGAGCAAGCTCCTGATCGCGGCCAGCGAGGCCGCGCATGCAATGCAGCACAGCGCGCCCTTCGGCGTGCATGCGGGCGAGGTGCGCATCGACGGCCCGGCCGTGATGGAGCGCGTCAAGCGCGAACGCGACCGCTTCGTCGGCTTCGTGCTGGAAGGCGTGGACAACATCCCCGACGAAGACAAGCTGCGCGGCCACGCCCGCTTCACCGGGCCGCGCACCCTGGTGGTCGACGGGCACACCGAGATCCAGGCCGCGCGCATCGTGATCGCCACCGGTTCCACGCCGCTGCGCCTGCCGCAGCTGGAGAACGTGGGCCCCGGCATCGTCACCAGCGACGACGTGTTTTACTGGGACGACCTGCCGCGCTCGGTGGCCGTGATCGGCACCGGGGTGATCGGCCTGGAGCTGGGCCAGGCCCTGCACCGCCTGGGGGTGCGCGTGAAGTTCTATGCGCGCGGCGGCAGCATCGCCCACATCACCGATCCCGAGGTGCTGCGCGCGGCGGGGCGGGTGCTGAACGAGGAACTCGACATCCAGTTCCAGTCCAAGGTGGTGCGCGCGGTGCAGGAGGGCGATGAGGTCGCGCTCACGGTCAGCGACGCCATGGGCAAGGAAAACACCGAGCGCTTCCAGTACGTGCTGATGGCGGCCGGGCGCACGCCGAACGTGCACGACATCGGGCTGGAACACACGGGCCTGGAGCGCGGCGAGGACGGCATTCCCCATTTCGATGCGCGCACCATGCAGTGCGGGAACAGCCACATCTTCATCGCCGGCGACGCCAACAACGAGCGTCCGCTGCTGCACGACGCCGCCGACCACGGCAAGATCGCGGGCGACAACGCGGGCCGCTATCCGGACGTGCGCCCGGGCCTGCGCCGCACGCCGATCGCGGTGGCCTTCACCGAACCGAACATCGCCACCCTCGGCAAGAACTACCGCAGCCTGTGCGAGGGCGGACGGCGCAAGTTCGCGATCGGCAAGGTGTCCTTCGAAAACCAGGGCCGCAGCCGCGTCATGTTGCAGAACAAGGGGATGCTGCGGGTGTACGGGGAGTACGGCACCCGGCTGTTCCTGGGCGCCGAGATGATCGGCCCGCGCGCGGAGCACCTGGCGCACACCCTGTCCTGGGCGGCGCAGATGCGGCTGACGGTGGACCAGATGCTGGAGATGCCCTTCTACCACCCGGTGATCGAGGAGGGCGTGCGCACGGCGCTGCGCGACCTGGCGCATTGCCTGACCGAGGGCGAGAGCGACACGGATGCGGCGGATTCGGAACCGGGGACCTAGGGCTATCCGACGTCGATCTGACAGGCATAACGATACCGCTAGCCTCAAGACCGTCATTCCGGCGAAGGCCGGAATGACGGTTTTAAAGCTAATGGTCGATCAACCTGAGCGATCAAGCTGGCGGATGCCCGCTCAGTTCAACAAACTCGCATCCAGCTTCCCCTCGGAAGCCAGCTGGCGCAGGATGCGCACCGTATCGATGTCCGCCTCCTGGTAAGCCGACTTCTTGAACTCGTCATACATGGCGTTGGCCTCGTCCGTGTGCTCGCCGGTGCCGTCGTCGTAGCAGAAGCGCACCAGCAGCATGGCGTTGGTCGGCGACTCGATGATCATGCGCAGGCTGGATGCGGCGATCTCGCCCTGGGGCGGCACCTCGACCCGCACTTCCTGCAGCGGGGTCAGGTGCACGCGGTCCTCGATCACCAGTTCGCCGTAGCGCAGGCGGCGGCCGAAGCTGCCGGCTTCGCGGTCCAGGATCTGGCATTCGTCCAGGTGGGGCATGAACATCATCGGCGATTCGGCGCGCAGCACCAGGCCGCGCCACAGCTGCTCGCGCGTGAGGGTGTCGATCAGCGGGTTCATCGGATCGTTGATCTCGACAAGATGTTCGAATTTCATGGGAAAGCGTCCTAAGTCCTGATATCAGCCTGGGAAAAAAGCGCGGGCGCCGGCTGCCGGCCGCCCAAAGCAGGAATGGTACTCCATCGCGCGCGCCGTCGCCCGAATGGGAAGGGCGGAGAGTGTTGCATTCCTGGTCAGTTCGGCTATTTTTCTTTTGTGCATCGCTCCATCCGGCGAACACATCGTTAAAATGTCGGCCTGCCTTCCTGAAACTTTCCCATGTCCAACGCACCAAAATTCGGCCTCAACGGGCCGCAAAGCGAAGCCGTGCTCTATCTCGACGGCCCCTGCCTGGTGCTGGCCGGCGCCGGCTCGGGCAAGACGCGCGTGATCACCCAGAAGATCGCCTACATGATCGAGGACCGCGGCTACGATCCGCGCACCATCGCCGCCCTGACCTTCACCAACAAGGCCGCGCTCGAGATGCAGGAGCGCATCGCCAAGCTACTCAAGCAGCCCAAGCAGGCCAAGCAGTTGACGGTCTCGACCTTCCACTCGCTGGGCGTCAAGATCCTGCGCCAGGAAGCGGCCGGGGTCGGCCTGAAGGACAAGTTCTCGATCATGGACAGCGACGACTGCTACACCATCGTCTCCGACCTGGCGCTGACCACCGACAAGCAGGAAATCCGCCGCATCCAGAACGCGATCTCGCTATGGAAGAACGGCCTGGTCGATCCCGAGGATGCGATCCGCCAGGCGCGCGACGAGGACGAGGCCATGGCCGGCCGCGTCTACCGCAGCTATGTGGCGACCCTGCAAGCCTACCAGGCGGTCGACTTCGACGACCTGATCCGCCTGCCGGTGGAGCTGTTCCGCAACAACGAACCGATCCGCGACCGCTGGCAGCGGCGCCTGCGCTACCTGCTGATGGACGAATACCAGGACACCAACACCTGCCAGTACGAGCTGGTCAAGCTCTTGGTCACGGGCCTGGGCAAGAAGCCGATGTTCACCGCCGTCGGCGACGACGACCAGGCGATCTACGCCTGGCGCGGCGCCTCAGTGGAAAACCTCAAGACCCTGCAGGTCGACTTCCCCGACCTGCGCGTCATCAAGCTGGAGCAGAACTACCGCTCCACCACCCGCATCCTGCAGGCGGCCAATGCCGTCATCGGCAACAACCCCAAGCTGTTCGAGAAGTCGCTGTGGTCCGAGCACGGCCTGGGCGAGCCGATCGAGGTGCTGGGCATGCAGAACGACGACCAGGAAGCCGACCAGGTGGCGATCATGATCTCGGCCGACCACTTCCAGCGCAAGAACAAGTGGTCCGACTACGCGATCCTGTACCGCGGCAACCACCAGGCGCGGGTGATCGAGCAGTCCCTGCGCAAGGAGCGCATCCCCTACACCATGTCGGGCGGGCAGAGCTTCTTCGACAAAGCGGAGATCAAGGACATCATCGCCTACCTGCGCCTGATCGCGAACCAGGACGACGACCCGGCCTTCATCCGCGCCGTCACCACACCGAAGCGCGGGGTCGGCATGGCCACCCTGGAGGTGCTGGGCGAATTCTCCAAGCAGTGGAACTGCTCGCTGTTCGAGGCCGCGCGCAAGGGCGGCATCGAAGCGAAACTCGCCGAGCGCCAGCTGGCGCCGCTGCGCGACTTCTGCCGCTTCATGCTGGAGCTGGAAGACCGCGCCACCCGCCCCGGCCCCTCGGGCAGCGGCGACAACGCGGCCGAGGTGCTCGACGACATGATGAAGGAGATGAACTACGAGCACTATTTGTACGAGAACTTCGACGACCGCGCGGCCCAGGCCAAGTGGCAGAACGTGCTCGAGTTCACCAACTGGCTGAAGGAGCGCGGCCGCGGCGGGCGCGAGCGCGACGGCGAGGAAAAGAATCTGCTGGAGCTGACCCAGATGGTGGCCCTGATGTCGATGCTGGAAGGCCAGGACGAGGAACAGGATGCGGTGCGCATGTCGACCCTGCACGCGTCCAAGGGCCTGGAATACCCCCACGTCTACCTGGTCGGCTGCGAGGAGGGCATCCTGCCGCACAAGGGCGACCCGGACGACTCGGTCGAATCGATCGCGGCCCGTATCCAGGAGGAGCGGCGCCTGATGTACGTGGGCATCACGCGCGCCCAGCGCACCCTGCACGTCAGCTGGTGCAAGCGGCGCAAGCGCGCAGGCGAGCTGGTCAACTGCGATCCGTCGCGGTTTATCAAGGAAATGCAGCTCGACGTGGGCGATGCGCCGCCCAAGGAAACGGAAGTCCTGAGCCCGAAGGAACGCTTGGCGAACCTGAAAGCCTTGCTGGCAACCCCGAAACCGGTACCAGGGTAGATGGGCTAAAACGTTGCGCGCCAGCCTTGATAGCCAGGCAAAAGGCGCGCACGATTGAAATTCTTATTTGACTTCAACTGTTGCGCGGGAAATACTTTCCAATAGCGAATTTGCGTTAGTAATTTAACGCGTCAACAATTAAAGTGAAATACGATGGCCACCGTTTCCGAAGTACTCAACACCCCCCTGTCGGGGATGACCCATATCGATGCCCTGCTCGACAAAGGACCCGACTGGAATTACCTGACGAGCAGTACGAACGTCAATACCATTTACTACACCTTTTCCATCAGCTCGGGTAACGAAGAGGGCCGGAGCGGGCAGGAAGCCTTCTCGGCCGTCCAGCAGACGGCGGCGCGCGGCGCCTTCGGCTACCTGCAGCAGCTGACCGGCATTTCCTTCGTCGAAACCGGTTCCGGCACCAGCGCCCAGATCCACCTCGCCAACGTCAATCTCGAGGACTCCCGTACGACCGGTTTGTGCAGCTGGACCTCGCCCTACAGCTATACCGGCAGCACGCTGAGCTCCTACGACGCCGATGCCTGGGTCTATCTCGACAATGCCGAATGGCGGGCCCAGAACCAGAACCTGGCGCCGGGCGGCGAGGGCTACGAGACCCTGCTGCACGAACTGGGCCATGCGCTCGGCCTCAAGCATCCCTTCGAAGCGGAACCGGAGAACGGCGCCGTGCTGTCCGCTTCCGAAGACAACACCAGCAACACGCTGCTGTCCTACGACTCGGCCGGCGGGCCGTACTCGGCGTACAGCCCCTACGACATCGCCGCCCTGAACTGGCTGTACGGCGGCGACGGCCTGCGCGGCGCGCTCGGCATCAACAGCATGAGCGGCGCCCGCTATCTGACTGGAACCAATCGCGCGGACACCCTGACGGGAACGCGTAACAACGACACCTTGCAGGGAAATGGAGGCAACGACATGATCAATGGCGGGGAAGGGACGGACACCGTGGTGTTCAGTGGAGTACGCAGCAACTACACGCTCGCGAACCAGGCCGACGGTTCGCTGCTGGCGACTAGCAGCGCCGAAGGCACGGACACGCTGCGTTCGGTGGAAGTGCTGAAGTTCGCCGACATGACGGTGCAGCGTTCCGACCTGGTCGACACGACCGCCCCGGGCGCCCCGGTGTTCCTCGTGACAGCCAACCAGTTCAACTATGCGCGCGGCAGCAAGCCCGAGATGCAGGGTTCCGCCGAAGCCGGGTCCACCGTCAAGATCTATGCCGGCGCCACCCAGATCGCATCGACGGTGGTCGATGCGAGCGGGATCTGGAAGGTCGAATCGAGCGTCGTGTTCCCGGATGGCCTGAACTACAGCGTCACCGCGACCGCCACCGATGCCGCCGGCAATGTCTCGGCCGCCAGCGCACCGGTGTCCTTCAATATCGACGCCACCCCGCCAACCAATCCGACCGGCAGCTTCACCCTGGCCGCCGGCAGCAACCAGCCGGCCTTCACCGGTACCGGCGAAGTCGGGACGGTCGTGCACCTGTACCGTGTCGCCGACACCATCCAGGAATTCGGCGCCGTCACCGTCGGCGCCGACGGCCGCTGGACCATCAATTCGGCGGCGCTGCCAAATGGCGCCTACCAGGTGGCCGTGGCGGCGACGGACAAGGCCGGCAACGCCGCCTCGGCCGCGGCCTACCTGCCGATGACCATCTCGAACGCCCTCAACCAGACCGGCACCGCGGGCAAGGATGTCTTCACCATGGGCGACGGCAGCAGCGCGGTGAGCGGCGGGGCCGGCATCGACGTCGCGGTGTTCAGCGGCTCGCGCGCCGGCTATACGGTCAGCAAGGCGGCCTGGGGCTCGCTCGTGAGCGACAAGAGCGTCGTCGGCGGCACCGACCGCCTGGTCGACGTCGAGCGCATCCAGTTCAGCGACGGCTGGAAAGCCATCGACGTGGACGGCATCGGCGGCCAGGTGTTCCGCCTGTACCAGGCCGTGTTCGGCCGTCCGGCGGATACCGGCGGCCAGGGCTTCTACATGTACCAGATGGAGCAGGGCATGCAGCTGGTGCAGGTCGCCGACGCCATGATGCGCGTCCCGGCGCCCGACGGCCAGATCGAGTTCGACAAGCTGTATGGCGTCAACCCGACCAACGAAGTGTTCATCACGAAGCTGTACAACAACGTCCTGGACCGCAATCCGGACGCCGGCGGTTACGCCTTCTGGCTGGACAAGATCGAGGACCTGGGCCGTGCGCGCGTCCTGATGGAATTCAGCGAAAGCCCGGAAAACAAGGGCAACGTGATCGACGTCATCGGCCAGGGTATCGACTACACGCCTTTCGGCAATACCTGAGCATCGGCCGCCTTGCGCGGCCTGCCGCCGCGGCAAGACTGGCATAATGCCGGTTTTGCCGCGGACGCCCCATGGACCACGAAGACCGTTTCGTCGATATCGAAATCAAGCTCGCCCACCAGGAAGACCTGGTGGAGACGCTGAACCAGACCATCTACCAGCAAAGCCGCCGCATCGACCAGCTCGAAGCCATGGTGGCCAAGCTCGCCGACCACGTCCGCACCCTGCAGGACGGCCGCCAGGCCCCGCTCAACGAGCGCCCACCCCACTACTGACGCGCTAGCGCGCGGCCAGCCGGCTCCCCAGGCGCTTGCCCAGGGCCAGCAGGGTGAGCGTGGGCGGCAGGCCCCAGGGTTCCGGGATCACCGAGGCGTCGCATACATACAGCCCGCGCGTGGCCGTTTGCAAGTCCGCATCCACGCCCGCGCCGATGCGCACGCTGCCGCCCGGGTGGGCCGCGAAATGCCAGGTGCTGAACACCTGGCGCGCCCCCGCCTGGCGCAGGATGGCGCGCGCCATCTCCACGCCGCGGCGCAGCTTGTCCTTGTCGGCCGGCGCCAGGCGCTTGTCGGCCCAGCGCTGGCCGACCGCGCCGCCGATCTCGTCGCGGATCTTGACCATTACTGAAAGAGTACGCCGGTGCGCCAGCAGGCGGTCGAAGCGCCCCACCTGGGCCGCGAAAGCCTGGTACATGGGCCGCGGCAGGGTCAGGTCGGCCAGGGCGATGCCTTGTTCCGGCAAATGCAGGCCGGCCGCCATCGGCACCTCGGCCCCGCCGTCCATGTCGTCCACGCTGCCCATCACCGCCACCACCGGATCGCTGAAGAAGGGCGCATGGCGCGGTCCGAGCCCCGAACGGTGCAGGATGCGCGGGCTGCCGATGCCGCCGCCGGCCAGCACCACCAGCGGCGCCTTGACCTCCTGCTCCCGGCCGCCGAGCACGAACGCCACGCCGCGCGCCCGGCCTTCTTCCACCAGCACGCGCGTCACGCGGCTGCCGGGCGCCAGCACGGCGCCATGGCGCTGGGCGTCCTCGACGAAGTCGCGCGCCGTCCACTTGGCGCCGAAGGGGCAGCCGTAGACGCAGCGCCAGCAGCCGCTGCGGCAGGCTTCCGGCCGGATCATCTTGTCCAGCTTGCGCCAGGCGAAGCCGGCCGCGCGCGCCGCCTCGGCGATGCGAGTGGCCATCGGGCCGACCAGGCTGTCGGGCAGGGGCGCCATCGGCAGCTCGGCGCGCAGGGCCGCGACGTAGGGATCCAGGTCGATGCCGCGGGCCGCGAACATGGCCGGCGGCGGCGGGGCCGCGGTGGCGAAGTTCACCGCCGTGCTGCCGCCCAGGGTGGCTCCGCCGACCAGCAGCGAGGCGTCGCGGTGCACGAAGGCGCCGCGGCCCGGCACTGCCGCCATCGCCGCCATCTGGGTGAGGGTGCCGGCCAGCGGCGCCGCGCCGCCCTGCTCGAGGATCAGGACGCGGCTGCCGGCGCGCGCCAGCTCGCGCGCCACGCTGGCGCCGCCCGGCCCGGTGCCGACCACGATGGCGTCGAAAGTGTGCGAATTGAAGTCCATGGAAGCGAAAGAAATGCAGGCCGGCGGATGCTAACACGGACTGTATTTGCGGCGTCCATACACGTCATTACGCCAGTAAATACAAGGCGTCCTTACAGGATGTATGCATACATTTTTTCTTGTGACGACCTGCATATAAGCCTGCTATGATCTCCGCGCACAGCTGTCGAGCTTGCCCGGCAGCTCCTACCCTAGAGTCCGAGAAAGATCCCATGAACCGTCCACAACAGCTCATCCTGGCGGCCAGCATCGCATTGGCGGTCGCCGCGCCGTCGGCCACCGCGGCAGCGGCCCTCGAAGCCTCCAACCCGTTCGCCAAACAAAGCAGCCTGCCGCTGAACTATCCGGCCTTCGACAAGATCAAGGACGAGCATTTCCTGCCGGCCTATGCCGCGGGCATGCGTGAACAGCTGCGTGAAGTGGACCTGATCGCCAACAGCAAGGCCGCACCGACGTTCGACAACACCATCGTCGCGATGGAACGCAGCGGCCAGCTGCTGGGCCGCGTATCGGCCGTGTTCTCGAACCTGCAGACCGCCAACACCAACGACCGCCTGGACGCGGTCGACCGCGAGATGTCGCCCAAGCTGGCGGCGCACAACGATGCGATCTACCTGAATCCGAAGCTGTTCCAGCGCGTGAAGACCCTGCACGACAAGCGCGACAGCCTCAAGCTGGACGCCGAATCGAAGCACCTGCTGGAGCGCGTGTACAAGGAATTCGTGCGCGCCGGCGCCAACCTGCCTGACGCCGACAAGCAGAAGCTCAAGGCATACAACGGCGAGATCGCCTCGCTGCAGTCGGAGTTCTCGCAGCGCGTGCTGAAGGAAGCGAACGCCTCGGCCCTGGTCGTGGACACCCGCGAGGAACTGGCCGGCATGTCGGAGGCCGAGATCGCCGCCGCCGCGACGGAAGCCGAAAAACGCGGCCAGAAGGGCAAGTTCGCGATCGCCATCGTGAACACCTCGAGCCAGCCGGCCCTGGCGACGCTCACCAACCGCGCCACCCGCGAGCGCCTGATGCAGGCGTCGCTGAACCGCGGCAGCCGCGGCGGCGAATTCGATGCGCGCGAGCTGGTGCTGCGCCTGGCCAAGCTGCGCGCCGAGCGCGCCGCGCTGCTGGGCTACCCGAACTACGCGGCTTATTCGCAGGAACTGGAAACCGCCAAGAACCCGGCCGCCGTCAACAAGCTGCTGGGCGAACTGGCCGGCCCGGCCGTCAACAACGCGAAGAAGGAAGCCGGCGAGATCCAGAAGGTGATCGACGCCGAGAAAGGCAACTTCCAGGTCGCTTCCTGGGACTGGCCGATCTACCAGGACAAGGTGCGCGCCGCGAAATACAACTTCGACGAGAACCAGCTGCGTCCCTATTTTGAACTGAACCGCGTGCTGGTCGACGGCGTGTTCTTTGCCGCCACCAAGGAATTCGGCATTACCTTCAAGGAACGCAAGGACCTGCCGGTCTACGATCCGGACGTGCGCGTGTTCGACGTGTTCGACCACGACGGCAAGCAGCTGGCGATCTTCCTGTTCGACCCCTACGCGCGCGCCAACAAGCAGGGCGGCGCCTGGATGAATGAATACGTGTCGCAGTCCTCGCTGCTGAAGCGCCGCCCGGTGGTGGGCAACCACCTGAACATCCCGAAGCCGCCCGCAGGCGAGCCGACCTTGCTGACCTACGACGAAGTGCGCACCGCCTTCCACGAGTTCGGCCACGCGCTGCACGGCATGTTCTCGAACGTGAAGTACCCGCACTTCTCGGGCACCAGCGTGCCGCGCGATTTCGTCGAGTATCCGTCCCAGGTCAATGAGATGTGGGCGATCTGGCCTGAAGTCCTGGCCAACTACGCCAAGCACCACAAGACCGGCGCGGCGATGCCGAAAGAACTGCTGGACAAGGTAGTCGCCTCGAAGAAGTTCAACCAGGGCTACATGACCACCGAATACCTGGCCGCTTCGCTGATCGACCAGCGCTGGCACCAGCTGGCCCCGAGCCAGATCCCGACGGACGTCCTGGCCTTCGAAGCCAAGGCGCTGAAGGATGCGGGCGTGGACTTCGCGCCGGTGCCGCCGCGCTACCGCACGACCTATTTCTCGCACTCGATGAACGGCGGCTACTCGGCCGGCTACTACGCCTACTTGTGGAGCGAAAAGCTGGACGCCGACACCGTCGAGTGGTTCAAGCAGAACGGCGGCCTGTCGCGCAAGAACGGCGACCACTTCCGCAAGACCCTGCTGTCGCGCGGCGGCACCGCAGACGCGATGGACCTGTTCCGCAACTTCCGCGGCCGCGATCCGATCATCGAGCCGCTGCTCGAGCGCCGTGGCCTGACCGGCAACTAATCCCCCTGCGCCGCCTGTTCCGCCGCCACGAGCGGCGGCGCGGGCGGCGTGTTACTCCGCTGTACCCAAACACATAGAGACACCATGAACCGTCCACACATCCTGCTCGTCGCCGCCGCCGCCGCCAGCGCCGCGGCGCTCGCTCCCGCCTGGGCCGCCCCGGCTTCGCAACTGGAAGCGTCGAACCCCTTCGCCAAGGAAAGCAGCCTGCCGTTCAACTACCCGGCATGGGACAAGATCCGCAACGAACACTTCGCGCCGGCCTTCGCCGAAGGCATGCGCGTGGAAGCCCTCGAGGTCGAGGCGATCGCCAACAACAAGGCCGCGCCGACCTTCGACAACACCATCGTCGCCATGGAGCGTTCGGGCCGCCTGCTGGACCGCGTGAGCGCCGCCTTCGGCACCCTGTCGGGCTCCTACACCAACGACACCATCATCGCCTTGAGCAAGGAACTGGCCCCCAAGCTGGCCGCCCACGGCGACGCGATCCGCCTGAATCCCAAGCTCTACCAGCGCATCAAGACCCTGTACGACAAGCGCGACAGCCTGAAGCTGGACGCCGAGTCGAAATACCTGCTCGAGCGCTACCACACCGACTTCGTGCGCGCCGGCGCCAAGCTGTCCGATGCCGACAAGGTCAAGCTCAAGGACTACAACGCCCAGCTGGCCGCCCTGCAGACCCAGTTCGCGCAGTTTACCCTGAAGGAGGCGAATGCCTCGGCGCTGGTGGTCGACACCCGCGCCGAACTGGCCGGCCTGTCGGACAAGGCGATCGACAACGCCGCCGCTGAAGCGAAAAAGCGCGGCATGGACGGCAAGTTCGTGATCCCGGTGGTAAACACCACTCAGCAGGCCGGCCTGTCGGTGCTGACCAACCGCGCCACCCGCGAGAAGCTGCTGGCCGCGTCGATGGCGCGCGGCAGCCGCGGCGGCGAATTCGACACCCGCGACACCGTGCTGAAGATCGCCAAGCTGCGCGCCGAGCGCGCCGTGCTGCTGGGCTACCCGAACCACGCCGCCTACAACCTGGAAGACCAGACCGCCAAGTCCACCAAGGCCGTCAACAGCCTGCTGGCCGAATTCGCCAAGCCGGCGGTGAACAACGCCAAGAAGGAAGCGCTTGAAATCCAGAAGGTGATCGACGCGGAGAAAGGCGGCTTCCAGGCCGCCGCCCACGACTGGGGCTTCTACAGCGACAAGGTGCGCGCCGAGCGCTACGCCTTCGACGCCGCCCAGCTCAAGCCTTACTTCGAGCTGAACCGCGTGCTGCAGGACGGCGTGTTCTTCGCCGCCAACAAGGAGTTCGGCATCAGCTTCAAGGAGCGCAAGGACCTGCCGGCGTATAACGAGGACGTGCGCGTGTTCGACGTCTTCGACACCGACGGCAAGCAGCTGGCGATCTTCACCTTCGACCCGTATGCGCGCTCCAACAAGCGCGGCGGCGCCTGGGCCAACGCCTGGGTGGGCCAGAGCAGCCTGCTGGGCACCAAGCCTGTCATCGCCAACAACCTGAACGTGGCCAAGCCGGCCGCCGGCGAGCCGACCCTGCTGACCTACGACGAAGTGCGCACCACCTTCCACGAGTTCGGCCACGCCCTGCACGGCATGTTCTCGAACGTGAAGTACCCGCGCTTCTCGGGCTCGCGCGTGCCGCGCGACTACGTCGAGTTCCCGTCGCAGGTGAACGAGATGTGGATGGCCTGGCCGGAAGTGCTGGCCAATTATGCCAAGCACTACCAGACCGGCGAGCCGATGCCGAAAGAGCTGCTGGACAAGGTGCAGGCCTCGCAGCAGTTCAACGAAGGCTTCCGCACCACCGAGTACCTGGCGGCCGCGCTGCTGGACCAGGCCTGGCACCAGCTGTCGCCGAACCAGATCCCGTCCGACGTGCTGGCTTTCGAGGCTGAAGCACTGAAGAAGGCGGGCGTCGACTTCGCCCTGGTGCCGCCGCGCTACCGCAGCGCCTACTTCTCGCACACCTTCTCGGGCGGCTACTCGGCCGGCTACTACGGCTACCTGTGGGCCGAGAAGCTGGACGCGGACACCGTCAACTGGTTCAAGGAAAACGGCGGCCTGACCCGCAAGAACGGCGACCACTTCCGCAAGACCCTGCTGTCGCGCGGCGGTACCATCGACGCCATGCAGATGTACCGCAACTTCAGCGGGCGCGATGCGAAGGTGGAGCCGCTGCTGGAGCGTCGTGGGTTGATGGCTAAATAAAGCGTTTGTAGCCTGCATGTAACTTGGATCCCGGCGAAGGCC
>NZ_JAGPWC010000045.1 GCF_018119405.1 Massilia sp. ST3
GTGTACCCCTTGCGTCGCAGGCGTACCTCGTAGTAATGCTCGATCTGAGAGCGATTTTTTGCGAAGTGGGTCATGTCGCGCTTACCCCGGACGCGGGTGGCATGCTTGGTTCGAATCGCGTTGCAGAGCGCATCGAGCTCGAATCGCGAATCGTAGAAAAGGTGGTGGTTGGATAACGCGAGTCGGTCGATATCAAGCTGGTTGTTCATGACGTATCGCATTGCTTGCTCGTGGGAGCCAAGCAACGCAAGGTGAATGATCTTGGCGTCTCCGTGCCCTGCCTTCCCGATGAAGTAGAGCGTCCGCGTGGTTGTCTTTACCCGCCTGAAGAAGATCCCAAACCGTTCGGTCATGACCTCCATGACCTTGGCGTCGAGCGCGATCACGTCCACGTCCCCCAATGGAACCGTGGACGCCGGGTCAATGATCCTCTTGAGAAGCCCCCCGTAGATGTAGAGGCCACGGACGCCGATCATCCAGTGCAGCAGCCCTTGCGGGAGCCGTTCGGAATCGGCCAGCGCGGCAAGATGCGGCCATGTAGTCATAGACCCGCTCGTCACTATTGAGCCTTTTTGGCGGGGATCTCGAGCGTTTTCCTATGGTCCTTATGATCTGGTACGGCAACGCTTCCGGCCGGTATTTCGCCGCCAATTTCCGTTGGCAGTTCGATGCGTGTCCCACTCTCAGCGAGCATGGTCTTTTCCCAGAGTGGCCAGTCGCCGGTAACGACGTGCTGAGTCTTGGCTACGGGGGCCGCTGAGAGGAGGCCGAGCGCATGCAACACCGCACACAGGAAGCCTGCATTGTTGGCGGACTTGGATACGAAGACATCCCTCAGCACTTTTGATGCGAAGGGCACGCCCGACTTGTATTTCTCAAGACACGTAACGATGGCGTGGAAGGGCACCTGCTCACGACTGAAGTAGCCGCCACCTTCGTTTTTTGTTACTACGATGAGGAGGCCACGGCGGTCGTTGTCGGCAAGGACGTGATAACTGAGAATGCCATCGCTGTGCTGTCCCAGCTTCTTGGCCGTCCCGGTATTGAGAAGCCAGAACGGGATAAGCGCAACCTCGGAACCCGGGCTTGTAGCGGCGGCAGATTGGGCGCTGTCGGACAGTTTACTTGCGGGAGTGTTCTTGCTCATTTTGCTCTCCAGTTGTTGTTCGATGTAGTTGCTACAAATAAGAAAGGCCCATGACAACGTAATGTCATGGGCCTTTTGCCAGAGGCTGTGCAAGTGCCGCCGGTGCGGCACTGTCAGCGGTGGCGGGTACTGTGCAGTTAGACTAGCGCCGATACTTCAGCGAGAAGCTCAGATCTAGGCTCCGTGGCATCAACGCTTGCTTGAGGGCCGAGCTGCCCCTGTTGTCAGGTCGTGCCTTGAGCGAACGCGCCTGGTTGTTCTTGCCCGACCATTCCCAGGTCGGTTTTGCGGTGATATTCATGTATAGGATTTCCCTTTGTACGTCTAAATGTAAAAAGCCCGGGCCGTAGAGGCGTCGGGCTTTGGCTGGGGTCAACCATCAGAATAATATATGCAGGAAATCGCCGTCGATCCGGTGATGACCGCTGGGTCGGATCAACCCTTTGGCCAGTGTTCAGCATTGTTACGGCTTAGCTCGCTTTGGAATCCGCCAACATCTGATGACTACAGCTCTACTTGATTGGATAGTACCTCCGTCGCGTATTCCAGCGCGTGCCTTGGTCTGCATGTGTGATATAGGGAACAATGTTGTTGCCAAGTAGAAAAGGACCGCGAATTCATGTAGTATAGATTCTATAACGATCATGACCATCGACTATTCTTAAAAAGGTTTCGCATGCGCTCTATTTTTACTGGCTCTATTTCACTTTTTGCCTTATCAACCCTGATTGCCAGCGCGCCGCTTCACGCAAAATTGCAAAGAAAACCCAGCGCAACTTGAGCGGAGAGTCTGATGCCCATTTTCGATTTTTTTTACTCTACGAATTTTGATTTTAATCCGATTAGCGGTTTTCATCTTCTTCAAGACCATATTGGGACGCAGTACACTCGTCCATGGGATGATTATGATTATGTGGTTACATTCCAGATCTACCATGTGGAAAACGGTAAGCTAGACTTCTTTGGTCGTACAAAGATTCTAGTAAACGGTTACAAAGACACGTCCAAGTATTTCCTCGAATCTAGCGAGTTGATAGGAAACAGCCGTTGCATTACACACCTCTTATCACCAAATAAAGTTGTATCTCTAGCGTCGGAAATAGATTACTATCGCCGAATTGGCTCTAAATTAGGAGCCCGTGCTTCCCAATACCTACGCCAACTATGCGATGGTAGTTATTATTATAATGAAAAACATACATTCACTCAGTGGGCTGGGTTTGGATCGTCACTGTTCCGCAGTAGTATGGCAAAGGCTATACTCAACAAAGGACATCAAATTGCCTGTGGACGCTATGAGCCTCAGGGAATATTCTCCTTTACGCTCGAAGGGCTCCCGCACTATATTGACCCAGTCCAATTCAATTTCGATAACAAGAGGTCACTTGGTCAGACCAATGTTAACCTCTTAATAGGGCGCAATGGTGTCGGAAAAAGTCATGTACTACGTCATCTGGTCGATACCTTGACAGGCGGATTAGGTGACGCAGATAACTTGCCCTTCTTCCACAAAGTAATCGTCGCGGCATACTCGCCTTTCGAGTCCTTTAAAACAGAAGTTGAGCTATCTAGAGCGCTTGGAAGGTCAGCTAAATCGTTGGCAGTGGAAGCGTCGGAAGAAAATGGCGTTACCGCCAAAGACATCCATGAGCGTCGTAGGTTGCTTGTCAATGAATACGTATATTTGGGATTTCGTGAGCCCGAAGGCGTTTTCTCTCTCAATTGGCCGAAGGAAAGTAGTGCACGTGCATTGCATCGTATATTTCAGTATGACCGCGAGAACGAATGGCTTACGGAAACCAGCCGTTTTACTCTTCTCTTTGATACTTTAAAAAGATCGATTGACTTCGATGCAATCGAGCTTACTGGCATGGACGGGCAGCCAGTTGTTTTCAGTCGAGATGACGCTGCGTTAAGGGATGCCGCAGCCAAGGGTAATGGGTTTATCTACGTGTCCGGCCTTCGCTTCCTGAAGGAAGGACAGCATTTGTCATTAAGTTCTGGTCAAACCATCTATTCTTACATGCTACCAAATCTAGTGGCGGAGGTTGACGATGAGAGTTTGATTATTGTCGACGAACCAGAGCTCTATTTGCATCCAACGATGGAGATAGGTCTGCTTGATATGTTGAAGCAACTTCTTGCTGCAACTAAATCTAACGCGATTATCGCCACACATTCATCGATCTTAGCCCGTGAGGTAGATCAGTCCGGTATTTCCGTTCTTCGAAGAGTTGGCGATCGTACTGAGGTCTCAAAACCGGGTTTTGAGACTTTTGGGCAGACCGTCGAGGTCATCATGGGGCTCGCATTTGACGACTACGATGTTCGGAAACCTTACGAGAATTCTATTGATCAGGCTGTTGAAACCTGTAGTTCTCCCGCAGTCGCTTTAGAAAAGTTTGGATCCAATATTGGAGACGAAGCACTGGCCTACCTGTCCTCAAAGATTGTCAAGGAAGATGACGAAATTGAGATTACGAGGCGGTCCGAATGAGGCACCTTTTCCATATGCACACCAGCAAGTGCGGATGGCTAGATCTCGCTATTACTTCTAAAAAAGAAAATGCAGGCCTCCTACAATATGCGAAGTTCGCATTATTAGATTGCTATAAAGAGTTTGACGGGATTGTTGATAAATTCAAAGATCGTCCGCCCGTTTCGCGTGTCAAACTGATTGCGTCTGTACTAAGAGAATTTTACGGAGCGCCTCCAAAAGACTTGCATGAGATGGTGCTTATGCGCCGTCGCAAACATGCACTGGACGAATGCCCGTATTGTGGCTATCCACTAAAGCCGCGAACGCTTGATCATTTTTTACCCAAAGAAGATTGGCCTGAATACGCGATCTTTTCCAACAATTTAGTGCCGCAATGTAGCGACTGCGCCCCTATCAAAGGGCAACGCTACTACTGTGACACCAACAAGCAAGCGCTTTTCCTGCATCCAATGTACAGCTCCGCCTTGTCAACGGTGCGTTTTCACGTTGACGTCGCAGTGGTTGGGAATAGGGCTATTTTCGATGCAAAATTTAGTATTTTGGAATATGTGAGCGTTGAGGATGAACAGCGCATAAGGCTGCACCTTAAATCCCTTCAAGTTAAAAGGCGGATAGAAGAGTATTGCGATGAGCAGTACCAACGGTGGACTCGCATCGTTGGCGCGAGAGGATGCAACGTGCGCGCATCCTTCGAAAGACGTTTAAAGGAAGGAGATTCAGATCCATACGCGACAAATTGGGGAATTGCATTTTATCAAGGTGTACTGAACAATCCCCAAGCGGTAGAAAATCTTCAAAAACATGAACCATACGGCCCCCCTCGTCCGTTGGTGAAGATTCGGGCGCTTTCTATGAGCGACTAGGTACCTATCACTAAACCTTGCTTTATTTGAATGACCTTCCGCCGCTAGATATACTTCAGCAAGAAATCATTGAGCATTTGGAGGCAGCGTTAGCTGCATTTAGGGATGTGACATTAGGCTTGCAGCGGTAGTGCTAGACCAGCGACGATGGGGCGGTCACGTGCACGTCTTTGCGCTGGATGGCGAGCACCTTGAGTACTGAGTCGCTTGCGTCGAGGTTTCGATGCCTGCGCAAATGCAAGCGCTTCAGCACTTAGAGAACTTCATTGGGCAGCCATACAGCCGGTATGACTACACCGTTGCCGACGAAGTTTTGCTGCGGCTGCTCTAAGGCCACTGTAAAGGTCATTTGTTCACCGATGAGTCCGATTGAGCATATCTTGCTAAAGTGAATCGTTAGCGTGTTGCCGCGGCCTTTAGCGCGCCTGGCACTTTTTACTTCCCGCTTTAGCCAGAGAACCTTCAGATGCCCACCATGCCACCGACAACGGAGCTTCAGGATGACGCTCCGCAGGTCGGTCTCGATCGCAATTTTACAGCTTGGCCTGGCAGATATACCGTCCGACGCGGAGCACTGTTTCCTCATGCTTATTCGCATAATAGACGCCCAGCATGCTGCCTTGGTTCGCTGTGAGATAACGCCATGTACCTTCGTCGAGTGCAAGCTCCTTGAATTGCTTGCCATCTTGGCTCAGGTACACAGCTGAGCCGTTGCTTTCGGTGAAGAGGTTTACCTCTTGCAGTGCAAGGTGCTTGTCTACCCTCAGCCTCGTTTCCTGGCGGGCCCAGTCATAGCCTTTCGGCGAGACAAGTATTTCGCCCGATATGAAACACATCAGCCTGTCGTCCTGCTGCACGAAGAAAGGCATGTCGGAAGCATAGAATCGCCTGCTACCATCCCAGCCACAGGTCTGCCATGACTTGGCTGCACCAAAGTACATGACAAAAGATGGCGTGTCCGGCTTCTTCTTGTTACGGATGTAGGAGCTGCTGTACTCGCAAAAAGCCAGCAGCGCGTTGTCTCCGGGGAGCGAGCAGATATTGTTCAGCTCTACCCCCTCATTAAATTGCGGCGACTGGTCCCAGCGTTGCCAAGCGTCGCCGAGTGTCTTGGCGCCGAAGAGGATGGTCTTGTTGTAGGTGTCCGTTTTTGTAGTATCCGTGAAGAACCCTTTTTCGGTATAGCTGTATTTTTGCCATTGCGTCACTGCCCACAGCCACATGCCCTTGAAGTGGATGATATTTTTATAGGACAGATGGCCTTCGGTGAGCGACAGGCTGGCGTTGCCGGCGCCGCCTGGGCCAGTGTTATGGCGCCATTCGAGTGCATCGCTCGAGTAATAGATTCCCTCTGGGCGCGTTCCTTGACGTAATGCGCGATTCCTGATGATCCAGACGCCGTTGACGATGCTGATGCTGTACAGCGAGACCTTGAACTGCGGCGTATCGATCTGGATCTGCTGCCAATGTTCCCCGTCTTCGCTGCGATAAAACACGTCATCCGATTTGATGCTAGCGACGACCAGCCACACCTTGCCGTCCGTTTCGATATGGCTGATCTGCTCCGCATCGCACGGTGGCTTCGCGACCTGCTGCCAATCGATACTGAAGCGGTGCTCCGCGCCGTCCCTAGTGATGGTCACGGACTGTTTTTCCAGCTTCTCCTGCTGCTGTTGACTGATATATTTCGCACGTTTCTGTTCCTTGAGCGCGAAGACGGATTGGTCGAAATCGCCCGCAATGAAGAACTTGAGCTGCTCGGCGGCGTCGTTGCACGCTTGTTCGAACGAGTCCAGCGCGCTCTGGATCTGGCTGTAGTAGCCCTCGAAATGGCTGCCCCACTCGTCGTTTTCAGAGGAGTTATTCAGGTCAAAGTCGGTGTAGTTGATCTCATCCTTGAACTCGAACGAAGGAATGCCCCAACGCGACACGAGGCCGTTCGCACGATACAGCGCTGACCGGTGTTCCGAAAGAAAGTCGCGGGTTTTCTTGCGCAGCTCGTTGAGGCCCGCGAGCGCCGACTTGCGTCCCTGGGTGCACACGGCAGCCGAGGCCTTTTCCGTCAGGTTGCCTAGGAAACTGTCGTCGGAAAAACTGAAGTAATAGGCGTGTTCCAGGCCCTTGCGGTATACCTCCCCCAGATCCAGGGCGATTCGCACATTGGCCCAGCCTGCGGCGTTGAGGCCCTTCAGCGCCTCCTCGAAGTAGGGTTCGAAGCGCAGGCTGCGGTAGCGGACGAGGTTCTTCCACCCCTGGGTGGCGGGCGCCAGCTTGAGCGCCGCTTCCAGCACCTGCGAACTATCGTTCTCCTCGACGAGCGCAACCAGGCTTGGAAGCAATTCCTTTAACTGCGCCGGTTTGAGCACGCCCAGTACCGCCCTGACCTGGGGGCTTTCGATCGGTTCCCTGGCTAAGTTCAGCAGGAAGAATGCGTCAAGCAGCCAGGTGAGTTTCTTATCGTCGTCGTCCAGCAGGGCCTGGATGACCGGCTGGTATTCATTGAGCTTGCGTGGATTGTCGGCCAGCCGCACGAGATCCTGTTGCAGCCCGGGGTGGCCGGCTTTCGCGGACAGGAGCGCGACAAACTCCAGCGCCGGCGGCGTGAGCGATGCCGAACTTGCGACGCAGAGGGCCAGCGACAGCAGGTAATTGCGCTTCGATTCGTCGCTGTGCTTGCTGTCGAAGAATGTATGCGCATGAATCTCCGGCAGAGAGGAAACAAGGGGCACACGTTCTGCCTGCTGCGGCGGCGCTTCGGCGGCCTGTTCCGGCGCGGCGTTCAACCCGTTGGCTTCCTTGTAAACGTCGATAGACAACTGGCTGCCGCCGATGATTTCGCAGATCAGATGGCGGATGCTATAGGTCGTCGCCAGCGCCGAGAACTCGCTGCCGAAGAATTTGGAAATGATTTTTGCCCGGGCTTCGTCGCTATTGACCAGCTCCTGATCGCTGGTGAGGTCGACAATCCTTCCGTAATGATCGGAAAGGAAATACAAGGCATTGAAGCCGGTGCCGGAAATATTTTTCTGGATGAACTCGGCATCTACACGATGCTCGTCAAACGAGATCTCGATCATCTTGCGGTACTGGTCGATGCCAGGAAGTTCAATCTGATCGATCAGGTCGCTGATGAAATCGATCAGTTTGACCTCCTCGTCGCAGTTGATATCCAGTTTTTCCAGGGTGTTGACGAGATAATTGGCGACGTCACGTTCACTCAGCAGAACACCAGGATGGCTGCGCATGAAATCGTAAGTGAGGCGCAGCATTAGCAGCGTCTTGGGATTCGATTTCAGGCGGCGCTTGTTCGCCTCGATACCAAGCGACCAGTTATTGAAATTGGTGTTTTTTTCGACATGCCGCAGACGCTGGTCGATTTTGTCGACCGCCTGTTCGAGGAAGTCGCGGGTTTCAATGATATACGTGTTCATTGTGCCCAGATTGTTCCGGATGACCGCGATACTCTGGGCGTTGATCAGGTTCTGCTGTTGCAGCTGTTGCAAATAGTGCCAAGCGAACTTTTGCAGACGCAGCATATCGACCTGGTTCTGCGCCTGGTTTTCGCCCGTCTTGCCGCTGATAGCGTTGGCGAAGCGTTTGAAGAAGCCGGCACCGGCCTGTTGGGCAAGGCGTTCCTGGCTCGTCGTCACCAGTTTTGACGCATCGAGCGCGAGTTGCTGGGTGCGGGCGTCATTGGCCCGGTGCCGGGCGATCAGTGCGTTGAGTGTTTCCAGTTCCGCCCCATCCAGCGAGACCTCGAAAATCTGCTTTTGTTCTGCTACGGATGCATCGTTCATTTTTACCTCAGAGCTTGTTGATCTTGTCTTTCAGGCGCAGGCTTTGTGCCTGCATGGTCTTCACTTGCCGCTCGAAATGACGCTCGGACAAGAACACGCCTTTGTGGAACTCGGAAAAGTATTCCTGAGACAGCTGCAGATACTGAAGCGTATCGCGCGCGGAAATGCCGCTGCTCACCGCTTGTTCGGTCGCAGTGAGCGTGAGCTGGAAGCGTTTTTCGATGTGATTGTCCAGCGCGATACTCATCGCGACGGAGGTGATCGCCCCGCCGACCACGCTGCCGACCAGCGCACCGATGGGACCGCCCAGGGCGCCGATCGCCGCCCCGATCGAGGAGCCCACGACAGCAGCCCCGGTCTGGAACAGATTCTTGCCGGTGCGTGTCTCCAGTTCTTCACGGCTCATTTTGCCGGCGGCAAACAGGACTATGCACTGCACAGCATCGATTGCGCAGATGGCCGCTCCCGCGATCGCACCGCTGGCCAGGCTGGACTGGAAGGCGCTGCCCGCAAACAGTTCGGGAAGCTTGCGCGCGGCGATACTAACGCTCGCCGTGGCCGCGCCCGCCTTCAACGCGCTGTCGCCGGCAGCGATCACGGTGTCGGTCAGTATCAGGCGCGCCGCCTCCGCCGCGTCCAGTTTTCCATCCCTTACCTGCTTGAGGTACTGGAAAGAATTGATACAGCCGGCGGTCACTGCCGTGATCACGGCCGCCGTACCCGCCGCCTTCATGCTTTGCTGGAGCGTGGACTTGTTCAGGTAGTCGCCCTGCATCTGCTCGTGCAGGTCCTTGCCCTCTTTGGTGCCGCTGCCGAGATCCCTAGACTCGGCCTTGCTCAAGGGCGTCGACTGGGCGCCCTCCGCGTCGAGCTGGCCACCGGTGTTATCGCGCACTTTTTCCGCTGCCCGCGATACGTCCGGGCGCGTTTCCTGGTTCTTTAATGCGGTCTTTTGCGCGGAAGCGCGGACGCCCTCGACCTGGTCGGATGGCGCTAGGAACAGGTCGCTGTTTTCGTATTGGTGGACGCCGTCTTTGGTGGAACGAAAGGCCTTTTGCGTCGCGTCGGCATCCTTGAAATATTTCAGTTGCGCGCCCAGCACCTGCTCGCCGTCCTTCATGATGACGATGTCGTGCAGCTGGTCGTTGCGCCCGAGGGGCGTATTGGCAAAGCCGTCGGTAAATGCGCGCACATCCTTGTCCTTCAGGATGGCGTCCAAGTTGAACGACTCCGCATGAAAGACTTCGGCGGCAAAACCACCCTTGATCGCGGAGTTCTGCGCCGTCATGGAAATATTGTTGAGCATGGCGTTGGCTTGCTCGATCTGGCCGAGCATCTGGCCTATTTGCTCCACAGCCTGGCCGCGCCAGATCGGGCAGGCGCTGACGGACTGGAAAATTGCGTTTTTGCGTTCGGTATGCATGTCGACTCCGAAAAAGGATGACCAGGATTTCGCTTCAAGTAACGAGACCGCCTCGATGGGCTCAGCTCTCCCAGCGCCGGAGCGCCTGCTTCAAACCGGCCACCAGCTCGTCGTGCCACGCCGCCGGACTGAGAATCCGGACATGGGGCAGCCAATGCCGTACCACCGGCAACATCTGATGGATGTGATTAACCTTGCTGGTCACGAGGAGGGAGCCGTCGCTGTCGGTGCGGTGCTGTTGATTCGGCAGAAGCTGCTGGCGGCTGAAGTAGTGCGCGGCCTCAGGGGCAACGCGCAGCAGCACCTCCGTGGTTTCTGTCGTGTACCAGACATCGTCGTTGGCGTCGATGTACTTGATGTGGGCGGGATTGATGGGGAAGCAAGCGGTGCTGTCCACTTCCAGTTTATTGATCAACCCGATACTGAAATTCTTGAGCCGCGCATCTTCTTCCGCCGCAAGATACCAGATGCCGCTCTTGTGGATCAGCCGGTAGGGCAAGGCAAGACGGGCGTGGCCTTTGTAGATGAAGCGGCAGGGGTGGCGCTCGAGGATGGCCGCGTGCAGCGCCGCGAAGGCAGAGGTGCCGCGTAAATCCTCATGGGGCGTCGCCTGCACCCGTGTCGGGCGGCTGGGTTCGGGCATATCGAGCTGTTCGAGCAGATAGCGCAGGCTGTCGTCGGGAAACAGGTTATGGGTGCCAGACAAGCGCGCGTAGCCGTAAAGATGTTTGACTGGAATAGTGCTTTGGGCGGCGTGTGTCAGCCGCCAATTGCCGTCCGCGTCGCGCTCGGCGATCCCGAGCAAACGTTCTCCGAGATCACGCTCGATGGTGCGCACGTCCACGCCGTGCTCCTCTGCCAACCGGTGCTTGTCGAGACGCTCGCCGCGGTGAAGTCGGGCGACGATACGGGACAGCCGCTGGGCCAGTTTCTCCCCTTTGCCAGGATTAAAAGTGTTGTGAGATGACATAGGGGCAATATAACGGGCGCTCACGACAGGTTATGTCGTGCAAGAGGCACGGAGGTGATGATCGAGGAACTGCCTTCATACTTGCCGAGGCGATTCTTTTCGACAACTATTCATGATACTACCGAAAAGCAAAAAAGTAAGGAACAAAGAGAATAGGAGGTTGTTTTAGCTGGAATCCCGACGTGAAGCGGCGGATGGCTCGTTTCACAACGGCTGGCCCTGCGGAGCCTGCGGACACTTCTGGTCAGGTTATCGATAGCTTTCCGTGGATATGGAGCGGATTGAAGTAGCGGGACGCAGACCTAGTTCATTGGAGAACCGGCGGCCGGGAAGAAGCTGTACCTCAGGATTTCGGACCGTGTAATGAAAAACGCCAACCTGCGTGGGTTGGCGTTTTCGCTTGAATATTCTTGGTGGCCTGGACGGAATGGAATCACCGACAAAAAGGGTTTCAAATCCAGTCCTTGCCGATTTACTTGGTCAGACGGGCAGTAGACTTATGATCTCTCTTTTACCGATTAACAACGGGCGTGTGAAATTTCCGAGAGTCATGTCGTCGGCTGGTTCCTCTGTGCGTTTTGATAGCAAGGCACACCGGAAATAGACCGGACACAAGGACTAGGAATCCTAGAAACGACAACGCCCACTTGCATGAGTGGGCGTTGCGTGAACGATGTTCTTGGTGGCCCGGGGCGGAATCGAACCACCGACACAAGGATTTTCAATCCTCTGCTCTACCAACTGAGCTACCAGGCCAAGAGAGGCATGATTATAGCCAGTCATTTTCAGGTTCGCAAGCCCCCGCGATGCCGAAATGCATGCCTGCCCGCAAAAACCGGCTGCGCAGCAGTCCGGCGCGGGGCCGGCATCTGGCTATAATGCCTTCATGACCACACCCGCCATCTCCACCACGTTCCGCACCGACGTCTGCATCGTCGGCAATGGCGCCATCGCCAAGACCGCCGCCCTCGGTTTCGCCCAGGACGGCCACAGCGTGACCCTGCTGGTGCCGCCCGCGCGCCCCGCAGCCGCTTCCGGAGCCGCGAGCGCGCCGCCGGCGGGCGCCACGTCGGCGGCCGAGCGTCCCTGGGACGTGCGTGTTTACGCGCTCAACCACACGGCGCATAGCCTGCTCGCCTCGCTCAAGGTGTGGGGCGCGCTCGACCTGGCGCGGGTGCAGGCGGTCGACGCCATGGACATCCGCGGCGACGGCGACCAGGGCGGCAACCTCGGTTTCGACGCCTTCGGCGCCCATGTCGGCACTCTGGCCTGGATCGTCGAGGACAGCAACCTGAACGGGGCGCTGGATGCGGCGATCAAGTTTTCCCACAACGTGCACGTGGTCACCGGCTGCGCCGTCGACCTGACGTGCGGCGAAGCGGGCGCCGCGGTGCGCCTGGAAGACGGGCGCAAGATCGACTGCGAACTGGTGGTCGGCGCCGACGGGCGCGAATCCTGGGTGCGCGGGCAGTGCGACATCGGCGTCGACTACCGCATGTACCACCAGCGCGCCATCGTCGCCAATTTCTCCTGCGACAAGCCGCACCATGGCGTGGCCTACCAGTGGTTCACCGGCGCCGACGGCATCATCGCGCTGCTGCCGCTGCCGGGCAAGCGCGTGTCGCTGGTGTGGTCGGCCCCCGAGACCCTGGCCGACACCCTGATGGACGAGTCGCTGGGCGAGCTGGCGATCCGGCTGGCCGAATACGCTGAAGAAAAACTCGGCCCCCTGCGCCCGCTCCAGCCCGAGGAGGTCAAGGCGGTGCCGCTGGCCCTGGTGCGTCCGCACGCCATCGTGGCGCCGCGCGTGGCGCTGGTAGGCGACGCCGCCCACGCCGTGCATCCGCTGGCCGGCCACGGCATGAACCTGGGTTTCGGCGACGTGGTCGACCTGCTCGAGGCCGTCAAGGGCCGCGAGGAGCGGCGCGGTATCGGCGACGAGCGGGTGCTGGCGCGCTATGCCCGCAAGCGCAAGGAAGACGTGCTCTTGATGCAGATCGCCACCGACGGGCTCGAACGTTTGTTCGGCGCCAACCTGGAACCACTTCGCGTAGTGCGCAATTTCGGATTAAACTTGCTCGATAAGTTGCCAGCGGTCAAACGGCGCCTGATGGCGCACGCCATGGGCAAGTCAACTCTCTAAGGAATCAACATGGTCAAAACCAAGCTCGCCGTCCTGCTGGCGACGGGGCTGATGGCGTCCTGCGTGGATGCCCAGAACAATACCGAAGCGAACATCAGGAAGGCGCTCGAACCGCGCCTGGGCGGCGCCAAGATCGAGTCGGTCAAGGAAACCCCATATGCCGAACTGTACGAAGTGCGGGTGGCGGGCGACATCCTGTACACGGATAAAAAGGGCGAGTACCTGTTCATCGGCCATGTCTACGACGCCAAGTCCTCGCGTAACCTGACGCGCGAGCGCATCGACGACATCAACAAGATCAAGTTCAGCGACCTGCCGCTCGAGATGGCCATGAAGCAGGTCAAGGGCAACGGCAAGCGCGTGATCGCCGTGTTCGAGGACCCGAACTGCGGCTACTGCAAGCGCCTGCGCCAGACCACGCTCAAGGAACTCGACAACGTCACCATCTACACCTTCATGTACAACATCCTGTCCGAGGATTCGTTCGTGAAGTCGAAGAACATCTGGTGCGCGCCGAACCGCGTCAAGGCCTGGGACGACTGGATGATCAACGGCAAGCTGCCGCCCGCCGCGCCCGCCGCCTGCGAGACCCCGAACGAAAAAGTCGCCGCACTGGGACAGAAGCTGAAGATCTCGGGCACGCCGGCGATCTTCTTCACGGACGGTTCGCGCATTCCGGGCGCGGTCGACCTGAAGGGACTGGAAGACAAGCTGTCGTCGCTGGAAGCAAAGAAATAAGCGCAGAATACATCATTACAAGCGCATCGCCCGTACCAACAACTAGGGAGCAGCACATGGTCACCTTGAACATCAACGGGCGCGACCTCCAGGTCGACGCCGACCCGTCCACGCCCATCCTGTGGGCGCTGCGCGACAACCTGAACATGACCGGCACCAAGTTCGGCTGCGGCGCCGCCCTGTGCGGCGCCTGCACCGTGCACCTGGACGGCGCCCCGATCCGCTCCTGCATCACGCCGATCTCGGCCGCCACCGGCCAGAAGATCACCACCATCGAGGCGATGGAGAACGACAAGGTCGGCAAGGCGGTGCAGGACGCCTGGGTCAAGCACGATGTGCCGCAATGCGGCTACTGCCAGAGCGGGCAGGTGATGAGCGCCACCGCGCTGCTGCGCACCAACAAGCGCCCCAGCGACGCCGACATCGACAACGCCATGAGCGGCAACATCTGCCGCTGCGGCACCTATCAACGCATCCGCGCGGCCATCAAGGACGCGGCCAAGACCCTCGCCTGAGGAGCCGCCATGCGCACTGAATGGATGAACCGGGAGACCCTCCCGCAAGCCCTCACGTCCCGCCGCGGCTTCCTGAAGGCCGGCGCGGCCGCCACTGGCGGCCTGGTGCTGGGCTTCTTCCTGCCCGGCGCCAACCGGTTCGCGCAGGCCGCGGACCCGGCCAAGGTCTACGCGCCGAACGCCTTCCTGCGCGTGGCGCCGGACAACACCATCACCGTGATCGTCAACCGCCTCGAATTCGGCCAGGGCGTGCAGACCTCGCTGCCGATGCTGATCGCCGAGGAGATGGACGCCGACTGGTCGCAGATGCGCAGCGAGCTGGCCCCGGCCGGCGAGGCCTATAAAGACCCGGCCTTCGGCGTGCAGATCACCGGCGGCTCGGGCTCCATCGCCCATTCCTACACCCAGTACCGCGAGATCGGCGCCCGTGCCCGCGCCATGCTGGTGGCGGCGGCCGCCGAGCAGTGGCAGCTGGCGCCGGCCCAGCTGCGCACCGAAAAGGGCATGGTCGTCGGCCCGGCGGGCCAGAAGGCCAGCTATGGCGCCCTGGCCGACGCGGCGATGAAGCAGCCGGCGCCGGCCACCGTCACGCTCAAGGAACCGAAACAGTTCCGCTACATCGGCAAACCGACCCGTCGCATCGACGCGCGCGCCAAGTCGACCGGCAAGCAGCAGTTCGGCATCGACTTCAAGCCGGCCAATGCCAGGACCGTCTTGATCGCCCGCCCACCGGTGTTCGGCGCCAGGGTGGCGCGCGTGGACGCGGCGGCGGCGCGCGCCGTCAAGGGCGTGCTCGACGTGTTCGAGGTGGACCTGGACCGCGGCGCACGCGGCGTGGCGGTGGTGGCCGAGGGCTACTGGCCGGCCAAGCAGGGCCGCGACGCGCTGAAGATCGAATGGGACAGCACGGCGGTGGAGAAAGTCAGCTCCGACAAGCAGCTGGCCGACTACGTCGCGCTGGCCAAGGCCGGCGGCGGCGCCGTGGCGCGCCAGGCCGACGTCTCGAAGCTGGCGGGCAGCGCCCAGCGCATCTCGGCCATCTACGAGTTCCCCTACCTGGCGCATGCGCCGATGGAGCCGCTCAACTGCGTGGTCGCGCTGCAAGGGGAGGGCTGCACCATCTGGGCCGGCACCCAGTTCCAGACCGTGGACCAGCAGGTCGCCGCCAGGATCCTGGGCCTCAAGCCCGAGCAGGTGACGATCAACACCATGATGGCGGGCGGCGGCTTCGGCCGGCGCGCGGTGCCGACCTCGGAATGGATCGGCGACACCGTGCGCGTGGCCAAGGAATGGCGCGCCCGGGGCCACGCCGAGCCGGTCAAGCTGGTCTGGAGCCGCGAGGACGACATCAAGGGCGGCTACTACCGCCCGGCCTATGTGCACCGCGCCGAGATCGGCCTGGACGCCAAGGGCGAGATCCTGGCCTGGGACCACAAGATCGTCGGCCAGTCGATCCTGACCGGCACCCTGTTCGAGCCGATGATGGTCAGGAACGGCGTCGACGGCACCACGGTGGAAGGCATGGGGACGCCTTACGAGGTGCCGATGCAGCTGACGGTGCACGCGGTGAAGGCGAATGTGCCGGTGCTGTGGTGGCGCTCGGTGGGCTCGACCCACACCGCCTTCGTGATGGAGACCCTGGTCGACGAAGCCGCCCACCTGGCGAAGATGGACCCGGTAGCCTACCGCAAGAAGCTGATGGGGCCGAAGCATGTGCGCCACCTGGCCGCGCTCGACCTGGCGGTGGCCAGGTCGGGCTATGGCAAGAAGACCCTGCCCAAGGGGCGCGCCTGGGGCGTGGCCGTGCACGAGTCCTTCAACACCGTGGTCGCCTATGTGGTCGAGGCCTCGATCGCCAACGGCGCGCCCAGGCTGCACAAGGTAACCGCCGGCGTGCACTGCAACCAGCCGGTGAATCCGCTGTCGATCGCGGCCCAGGTGGAAGGCGCGGTCCTGATGGGCCTGGGCATGACCTTGCCGAACGCCGCGATCACGCTCAAGGATGGCGTGGTCGAGCAGCAGAATTTCGGCGACTACGCTGTGGCGCGCCACAGCGACATGCCGCAGGTGGACGTGCACATCGTGCCCTCGAACGATCCGCCCACCGGCCTGGGCGAACCGGGCCTGCCGCCACTGGCGCCGGCCCTGGCCAACGCCGTGTTCCGCCTGACCGGCAAGCGCCTGCGCAAGCTGCCGTTCGACCTGGCCTCCGCCTGAGATGCCGCAGCCGGCCGGCATCCTCCTCGCCGCCGGCCGCGGGCGCCGCTTCGACCCCAGCGGCGCGCGCAACAAGCTGCTGCAGCGGCTTCCCGGCGGCGAGCCCGTGGTGGCCGCCAGCGCGCGCCATCTCCTTTCTGTGCTGCCCCGCGTGGTGGCCGTGGTGCCGCCGGACGACGGCGGGGTGGCGGCCATCCTCCGGCAGCTGGGCTGCGACGTCACGACCTGCGATGACGCCGACAGCGGCATGGGACTGTCGCTGGCCCATGCGGTCCGTCACTCCCTGCCGGCCGATGGCTGGCTGGTGGCGCTGGGCGACATGCCCTTCGTGCGCGCATCGACCCTGCAGGCCCTGCGCCGCGCGCTGGAAGAGGGCGCGCAGATCGCGGCGCCCGTGTTCGAGGGCCGGCGCGGCAATCCGGTGGGCTTCGGCGCCCGGCACCTGGATGCCTTGCTGGCCGCGAACGGCGACCAGGGCGCGCGCCGCCTGCTGGCTTCCCAGCCCGTGACCGAGGTGGCGGTGGACGATCCGGGCATCCTGCGCGACGTCGACAGCCCGGCCGACCTGGCGTCCTGAGGTTTTGCTGCCTGCGCAAGAATCCGATTACACTACGGGAAATCCGGCGCGAGACCCATTCTCCATATGAAAAAACCATCCCAGAAAAAGCAGCCCGCAATCCAGTACACCATCGTCCCCAAGGACCTGGCCGGCCACCTGTTCAACGTGACCCTCACGGTCGCGGCGCCCGATCCCGAGGGACAGGTCTTCGCGCTGCCGGCCTGGATCCCGGGCAGCTACATGATCCGCGAGTTCGCCCGCAACATCGTGCGCATCCGCGCCGAAGCGGGCGGCGCCGCGGTGGCGCTGAGCAAGCTGGACAAGCATTCCTGGCGCGCGGCCTCCTGCGCAGGTCCATTGAGCCTGCACTACGAGGTCTATGCCTGGGACCTGTCGGTGCGCGCCGCCCACCTCGACCAGACCCACGGCTTCTTCAACGGCACCAGTGTCTTCCTGCGGGTGCTGGGACAGGAAGAAACCCCGCACCTGGTCGACATCCAGCGCCCAGCCGACCCGGCGGCGCGGACCTGGCGCGTGGCCACCGCGATGGCGGAACTGGGCGCCAAGCGCTACGGCTTCGGCACCTACGCGGCAAGCAACTACGACGAACTGATCGACCATCCGGTCGAGATGGGCGACTTCGAGCTGGCCACCTTCAAGGCCCACGGCATCCCGCACGACATCGTCGTCACGGGCCGCGTGCCCAACCTCGACATGACGCGCCTG
This sequence comes from Massilia sp. ST3, assembly GCF_018119405.1. GTDB lineage: Bacteria > Pseudomonadota > Gammaproteobacteria > Burkholderiales > Burkholderiaceae_D > Telluria. The sequence goes on from NZ_JAGPWC010000045.1 coordinate 17,599, forward strand.
CAGGCCGACCTGAAGGCCATCTGCGAAACCCAGATCGCCTTCTTCGAGCCGAAGTCGAAGAAGGCGCCGATGGAGCGCTACGTGTTCATGACCATGGCGGTGGGCGACGGCTACGGCGGCCTGGAACACCGCGCCTCGACCGCGCTGATCTGCGCCCGCGCCGACCTGCCCAGCACCGCCACGCCCAAGAGCGCCGAGCCGGGCGAGGGTTATCTGCGCTTCCTGGGCCTGTGCAGCCACGAGTACTTCCACACCTGGAACGTCAAGCGCATCAAGCCGGCCGTGTTCGCGCCCTACGACCTGCAGGTCGAGAACTACACGCCGCTCCTGTGGCTGTTCGAAGGCTTCACCAGCTACTACGACGACCTGATGCTGGTGCGCTGCGGGATCATCGGCGAGCCGACCTACCTCAAGCTGCTGGGCAAGACCATCGGCGGCGTCCTGCGCGGCAGCGGCCGCACCAAGCAGAGCGTGGCCGAATCGAGCTTCGACGCCTGGAGCAAGTACTACCGCCAGGACGAGAACTCGGCCAACGCGATCATCAGCTACTACACCAAGGGCTCGCTGATCGCGCTGGCCTTCGACCTGACCATCCGCGCCAAGACCAATGGCGCGAAGTCGCTGGACGACGTGATGCTGGCGCTATGGGAACGCTACGGCCGCGACTTCTATCCGTCGGTCGGCCGCGGCGTGACCGAGGCCGAGGTGGAGGCGCTGTTCGACGAGGTGAGCGGGCTGAAACTCAAGACCATGTTCGAGCGCTACGTGCGCGGGACGGAAGACCTGCCGCTGGCCAAGCTGTATGCGCCGCTGGGCATCAAGCTGACGGACGAGCGCAAGAACGGCAAGCCTTCGCTGGACGCCGGCATAGGCCGCGACCCGCTGGGCGCCAAGCTGACCCAGGTGCACGAGGGCGGGGCGGCGCACCAGGCCGGCCTGTCGGCGCACGACGTGGTGATCGCCATCGACGGCCTGCGCGTGAGCGGCAACCCACCCAACGTCGACACGCTGCTGGCTCGCTACCGCGTGGGCGACAAGGTGACCGTGCACGCCTTCCGCCGCGACGAGCTGATGGCTTTCGAGGTGACCCTGCATGGCGACCGCGTGCCGGGCATCAGCTTGTCGCAGGCGGTGGCCGGCAAGAAGTCCGTCGCTATCAAGCGCCCGAGCGCGGTGTAATCACGGTGCGTTGAACGCGTCGGCGGGAGACCCGCCGACCCTACGTAGGGTTGGCGGCTATGCCGCCGACGCGTTCAACCAGCGTATGCATGGCTGAACGCGTGGTATCGTATGAAGATCCTTTATCACGCACAAGAGGCCACGTTGAACCGCCCACTCACCCGCATCGCCGCCGCCATCGTCCTCGCACTCTCCCTCCTTCCCGCCCAGGCCCAGCAAGCCGCCCCACTGAAGGGCGAGGTGGCCACCCGCGTCGACGCCATGTACCCCTGGCTCGACAAGGTCTATAAAGACCTGCACGCCCATCCCGAGATCGCCTTCCAGGAAGTGCGCACCGCCGGCAAGCTGGCCGCCGAGATGCGCAAGCTCGGCTTCGAGGTGACCGAGAAGGTCGGCAAGACCGGCGTGGTCGCGGTGCTGAAGAACGGCGCCGGCCCCACGGTGCTGGTGCGCACCGACATGGACGGCCTGCCGATGGAAGAGAAGACCGGCCTGCCCTACGCCAGCCGCGCCAAGGCGGTCAGCGACGGCCGCGAGAGCTTCGTCACCCACAGCTGCGGCCACGACATCCACATGGCGAGCTGGCTGGGCGCCGCGCGCACCCTGGTGGAGCTGAAATCGCAATGGAAGGGCACCCTGGTCTTCATCGGCCAGCCGGCGGAGGAAATCGTGGCCGGCGCCAAGGCCATGCTGGACGACGGCCTGTTCAAGCGCTTCCCCAAGCCCGATGTCGCCTTCGCCCTGCATTCCTGGCCGCTGGCCCACGGCACCGTCGGCTTCAACGACGGCCCGGTGTCGTCCAACTCGGACGCGCTCGAGATCGTGTTCAAGGGCCGCGGCGGCCACGGCTCGGCGCCGGACAAGACCATCGATCCGATCGCCATCGCCGCGCGCTTCGTGGTCGACGTGCAGACCGTGATCAGCCGCGAGAAGGATCCGAAGGAATTCGGCGTCGTCACCATCGGCGCGATCCAGGGCGGCACGGTGGGCAACATTATCCCCGACAGCGTGCAGGTGCGCGGCACCATCCGCTCCTACAGCCCGCAGGTGCGCGCCAAGCTGGTGGAAGGCGTGCGCCGCGTCGCCAACGCCTCCGCCGCCATGGCCGGCGCACCGGCGCCCGAGATGAACGTGGGCGGCGGCGGCGCGGCCATCGTCAACAGCGCGGAACTGGTCGGCAAGACCGAAGCCGTGTTCAAGGACGCCTTCGGCGCCGCCAATGCCCAGCGCATGCCCGCGATGACCGCCAGCGAGGACTTCTCGATGTTCGTGAACGAAGGCGTGCCCGGGATGTTCTTCTTCACCGGCGTCTACGATCCGAAAGTGGTGGCGGAAGCCGAGCGCCCGGGCGGCAAGCCGATCGCCTTCAACCACTCGCCGTTCTACGCGCCGGTGCCGGAGCCGTCGATCAAGACCGCCGCGCAGGCCATGAGCCTGGCCGTGCTGAACGTGCTTGCAAAATAAACTGTCCGCATCCGCGTGCACGCTGGCCAGTGCGCGGAAGTGGCAACGGAAGATCGTAGGGTGGACGGGTTCCCCGTCCACGCGTCCAACAATCGCCGGAACGGCCGCGATATGGTGACATCCCAGTTATCACCGCGTGGACGGGAAACCCGTCCACCCTACGGTGCGCGTTCCGACCAATTCGAAGGTCTGATCAGGCAGCCTTGAGGCAGTCCGCGCAGCGGCCGTAGAGGGTCAGCTCGTGGCGCTCGACGCTGAAGCCCTTCGGCGCCATGTGCTCGATGTCGCCCGGGCAGGCGTGCACGTCGAACACGCGCTGGCACTGCGTGCACTGGAAGTGATGGTGGTGGTGGTCGGCCGCCGTCGTCGATTCGTAGCGTGCACCTTCGCCCGGCAGGGTCACCACCTTCAGCGCGCCTTCGTCCACCAGCGATTTGAGGTTGCGGTACACGGTCGCCATGCCCAGCTGGCTCACGTCGCGGCTGGCCTCGGCCAGGATCTCCTGCGGAGACAGCGGACGGCGCGCATGCTCGATCGCATGCAAAATGGCGGATTTTTGGCGTGTATTACGTTGCATGAGGCGAAGAATACCTGAACGGGCGCACGCGGACCAGTGTGGGGCTTGAGCTCTTAATGATAATGGCTTATCATTAGCCGCTAATGATAATCGCTTATCATTAGACGCCCGAGCAAGCACGCATCCATTTCTCGCGCCGGCCATCGTGTTCAATAAACAAGGAATTGTCTCATGCCTGTCCTCACCTGCAAGCGCACTCCGCTCACCCTTGCCCTGATGCTGGCCTTCGGTGCCCCCCTGGCGGCCCAGGCCCAGTCGGCCCAGAGCCGCCTGCAGGCCAAGGATCCGGACAGTGTGCCGACCGTGGTGGTGTCGGCCAGCGCGCTCGGCGTGGTGGGAGACGACATGATCACCCCGGTGAACTCGCTCGGCGGCAGCGAACTGGTGCGCGCCCGCGAATCGACCCTGGGCGAGACCCTGGCCAACCAGCCGGGCATCACCTCCAGCCACTTCGGCGCCGGCGCCAGCCGTCCGGTGATCCGCGGCATGGACGGCCCGCGCGTGAAGATCCTGTCGGACGGCGCCGAAGTCCAGGACGCCTCCACCATCAGCCCCGACCACGCCATTGCGTTTGAACCCGTGCTGGCCGAGCGCATCGAAGTGCTGCGCGGCCCCTCGGCCCTGGCCTATGGCGGCGGCGCGGTGGGCGGCGTGGTGAACATCCTCGACCGCAAGATCCCGACCGTGATGCCGTCCAAGCTGGTCGAGGGCAGCATGGAGCTGCGCGGGAATTCTGCCGCGCACGAACGCACCGGCGCCTTCGAGGTGACCAGCGGCGCCGGCAACATCGCCGTGCACGCCGAAGGCGTCAAGCGCGACGCCGACCCCTACCGCGTGGGCAGCGACTGGGTGGAAGGCCACCGCGTCGGCGGCAGCTTCAAGAACACCGAAAGCGGCACCGTCGGCCTGTCCTGGATCGGCGAACGCGGCTTCATCGGCGCGGCGTACACCAAGGAACGCACCGAATACGGCATCCCCGGCCACGGCCATGAATTCGAAAGCTGCCATCCGCACGGCGACCACCTGCACTGCGGCGGTCACGACGATCACGAAGGCGAAGAGGGCGGGGATCACGACCACGAGCACGAACACGGCGCGGACGACGTCCCGGTGGTGCGCATGAACAGCGACCGCTGGGACATCCGCGGCGAATACCGCAATCCGGTGGCCGGCATCGACAAGATCCGCCTGCGCGCCTCGCTCACCGACTACCAGCACGACGAGCTGGAAGGCGGCGCGGTGGCCACCTCGTTCAAGAACAAGGGCCGCGACCTGCGCGTCGAAGCCGTGCACGCGCCACTCGGCGGCTGGCGCGGCGTGCTCGGCGCCCAGACAACCAAGCGCGACTTCAGCGCCCTGGGCGACGAAGCCTATGTGCCGTCCAGCGTCACGAAAAAACATGCGGTGTTCGTGACCGAGGAATACAAGCTCGACGCCTGGCGCTTCGAGGCCGCCGCGCGCCACGAATGGCAGGACATCGACGTCGCCGGCGCATTGCGTGACAACGACGCCAAGGGCACCTCGGTCTCGGTCGGCGCCGTGTGGAAGCTGGCGCCGGACTATTCGCTGCGCAGTTCGCTGTCGCGCAGCCACCGCCTGCCCACCGCCGAGGAGCTGTACGCGGACGGCGTGCACCTGGCGACCAGCACCTACGAGCTCGGCAACCAAAACCTGAAGAAGGAAACCTCGAACAACGTCGACCTGACCCTGCGCAAGTTCAACGGCGACACCACCTTCTCGGTGAGCGCCTTCCGCAACCGCATCAAGGACTATATCTACGCCCACACCCTGGACGACGTCGAGGGCTTCCAGCTGATCGAGTACGGCCAGCGCGACGCCACCTTCACCGGCCTGGAAGGGGAGCTGCGCCACAAGTTCTCGCCGCTGCTGAGCGCGACCGTGTTCGGCGACTACGTGCGCGCCAAGTTCGAAGCGGGCGGCAACCTGCCGCGCATCCCGGCGCACCGCGTGGGCGTGAAGCTGGACGGCGAGTGGAAGCACTGGCACGGCCTGGTCGAGTTCTACCGCGTCAGCAAGCAGGACAAGGTGGCCGACTTCGAAAGCGCGACGCCGGGCTACAACATGCTCAACCTGGGAACGCACTACACCACCCGCATCGGGGGCATCCCGGCCCAGTTCTACGCGCGCATCAACAACGTGACCGACGAACTGGCGCTGAGCCACACCTCCTTCATCAAGGAAGTGGCGCCGCTCACCGGCCGCAACCTGACCGCCGGCCTGCGCCTGATCTTCTGATCGGCGCACCGTTCGACAACCGGGAAAGGCACATGAAAAGCTTGATCAGGTTCGGCGACTACGCGGGCATGACGGCGTCCGCCCTCTGCCTGCTGCACTGCCTGGCGATGCCGCTGCTGATGGCGGCCTTCCCCATGCTGGGGCTGGCGCACGAACACGATGCCTTCCACGACAGCATCCTGGCCGCGGTCAGCATCCCGGTCCTGCTGTCGCTGCTGCCCGGCTACCTGCGCCACCGCGACCTGGCGGTGCTGGTGCTGGGCGCACTCGGCCTGGCCAGCTTCCTGGCCGCCGTGTTCATCCTCAGCCCGGTCTACGGCGAACTGGCCGAAGCGGCCGGCGCCGTGCTGAGCGGCGTGCTGCTGCTCAGCGCCCACATCCGCAACCGGCGCTTCTGCGCACGCTGCAGCAGCGCCGGCGCGGGGTCTACTGCGCCTTGCGCTTGAGCAGTTCGGGAATGATCGCCAGCAGGCGGTCGACCGACAAGGGCTTGCCCAGGTGCGCGGCGAAGCCGGCTTCGCGCGCATGGGCGATGTCCTGTTCGCGTCCGAGGCCGGTGACGGCCACCGCCGCCAGCTCGGCATACTGCGGCAGGGCGCGCGCCTCGCGCAGCAGGGCGTAGCCGTCCATTTCCGGCATCGAAATATCGGAGATCAAGAGGTCGACCGGCTCGCGCCGCATGATCTCGAGCGCCGCGCGCGCACTGGTGGCGGTCAGCACCACCGCGCCCTGCATCTCGAGCAGCGCCTGCATGACCTGGACCGCGTCTTCCATGTCGTCGACCAGCATGATGCGCAGTCCATCGATGCCGGCGCGCGCTTCTTGCTGCGCATCGTCGGCAGTCTTGCGCGCCTGTTCCATCAGCGGCAGCCAGACCGAGAAGCAGGCGCCCTTGCCGATGCCGGCGGAAGTCGCTTCGATGCGCCCGCCGTGCAGGATCACCAGCTCGCGCACCAGCGCCAGGCCGATGCCGAGGCCGCCTTTCGAGCGGGTCGTCACGGAATTCGGCTGGCCGAACATCTCGAAGATCTTGTCGAGGTTGGCGGCCGCGATCCCCTGGCCGCTGTCGGCCACGTCGAGGCGCAAGTGGTGGTCTTCGCGACCGAGGCGGACATCGATCCTGCCGCCCGCCGGCGTGAACTTGAGCGCATTGCTGAGCAGGTTCATGACCACCTGCTCCATGCGCACGGCGTCCGCCATCACCGTCATGTCCTCGTCGGTGCCGCGGAAGCTGATCTCGAGTTCGTGCGACATGGGATCGGCGCGCGCCACGTCGACGATGGTGCCGACCAGCTTGTTCATGTCCACCGCCGCCACCGACAAGCTCAGCTTGCCGGTGCGCACGCGCGACATGTCGAGCAGATCTTCGATGATCTTGGCCTGGCTGATGACCGAGCTGCGGATCGTGCCGGCGCAGCGCATCGCGGTGGCGGAGGCGCGCACCTCGGGCACCCGTGAAAGCAGCTCGACATTAATATTGATCATGTTGAGCGGCTGGCGCAGCTCGTGCGACATGATGGCCAGGAACTCGTCCTTCATCGCAGCATTGTTCTGGGCGTTGCGGCGCTCCTCGTGCTCGTGGCTGAGCGCTTCGTCGCGTTCGCTGTCCTGGCGCACGCGGGCGGTCTGGTCGCGTGCGATCTTGGCATAGCCGTAGGCCGCCGCCGGTCCCAGCGGCGTGGTGACGCCGCTGGCGAAGAAGCGGCTGCCGTCCTTGCGCACATGCCAGCGCTCGTCCTCGGAGCGGCCTTCCTCGCGCGCGCGTCGCATTTCCTCGTCGGGCGCACCCCGTTCCAGGTCCTCGGGCGTGAACAGGCGGTCGAGCAGGCTGCCCAGCATCTCGGTTTCGCTGTAGCCGAAGATGCGCATCGCGCCCTTGTTCCAGCTGGTGACGCGGCCGGCGGCGTCGGTCGTGACGATCGCGTAGTCATTGGTGCTTTCGGCCACCAGGCGCATGCGCGCGTCGGTGGCGCGCGCATGTTCCTCGGCCTGGCGGCGCGCGCTGATGTCGAAGAAGGTCATCACCGCGCCTTCGATCCGGTCTTCCACGGTGCGGTAGGGCAGCAGGCGCACGATGTAGTAATGGCCGTCGTTGCTGCGCACTTCGCGTTCCACCAGGCGCAGGGTGTCGAAGGTGTGGCTGACGTCTTCCGCCAGCTGGTCGTAGTCGAGCGTGTGGGTCAGGTCCAGCAGCGAGCGGCCGATATCGCTGGGGATGATGCTGAAGATGTCGGTGGCGCGCGGCGTGAAGCGCTTGATGCGCAGGCTGCTGTCGACGAAGATGGTGGCGATGTCGGTCGAGGCGATCAGGTTGTTCAGGTCGTCGTTGGCCTTGCCCGTTTCCTCGACCTTGACCTTGAGCTCGTAATTCACCGTGATCAGCTCTTCGTTGACGGACTGCAGTTCTTCCTTGCTGGTTTCCAGTTCCTCGGTGGCCGAGCGCAGCTCTTCGTTGATGGCCTGCAGCTCTTCGTTGGAGGCGCGCAGCTCCTCGGTGGAGATCTCGGCGTATTCGATGGTTTCCTGCAGCTGTTCCTTCTTGCGCTGCAACTCCGCCTCGAGCTGGAACAGGACGGCGTCGCTGCCGCTGGGCAGGCCCTCGGGCGGCACGATCACCAGGTCGGGCGCCACTTCGCCGAACAGGAGCAGGGTGAAATCTTCGGCGCTTTCTTCGTCCCGATAAGACAGGACCTTCATGGCGACCATGAGCTTCCGGTCGGGCAGGCTGACGGCGATATGGCGGCAGTGCACCTTGTCGTGGGTCTGCTGGGACTGGTACAGCGCGCTGCGCAGTTCCAGCCGCAGTTCGGGCAGCACCAGCGACAGCACATTGCGCGAGAGTTCGCCGCCGCCGAGGCGCAGGAACTTGCCGGCGTCCTGGGACATATGGACCACGTTGCCCTCGCGGTCGATCACCAGCGAAGGCGGCGAGTACTGGGCCAGCGCGCGCTGGTGCACTTCGGCGTAGGAGAACTGGCGGCGCACGGGCTGGGACACGCCCGGCTGGGGCAGGCGGGCGGCGCTTCCCGGCACGGCGCCGCCGTAGGCGACGCTGCGCGCGGTCGGACGGGCGCGGTAGATGCGGTTCTTCTTGTCGACCGGGATGAAGAAGTCCGACAGCGACTCGGCCGACTCGGAACTGCCCAGGAACAGGTAGCCGCCCGGCTTGAGCGCGAAATGAAACACCTCCAGCACCCGGGCCTGTACGTCGCGGTTCAGGTAGATCAGCAGGTTGCGGCAGGAAACCATGTCGAGCCGCGAGAAGGGCGGATCGCGCAGCACATTGTGCGAGGCGAACAGGATGCGGTCGCGGATGGCCTTGCGGATCCGGTAGCGGTCGCCGTCCTTGGTGAAATGCGCAGCCGGACCGGCGCCACGTCGGTGATGATCGAGGCGGGATAGACGCCGCTGCGGGCCTGTGCGATGGCGTGCTCGTCGATGTCCGAGGCGAACACCTGGAAGGGCGGCGCCGCCTGCTGCTCGGCGCTGTGGTCGGCCAGCAGCATCGCCATCGAATAGGCTTCCTCGCCGCTCGAGCAGGCCGCGACCCAGACCCTGACCTCGTCGGTGGGCAGCTTGTCCTTGAACAGCTCGGGAATGATGTCGCGCTCGACCGCTTCGAAGGCTTCGCGGTCGCGGAAGAAATTGGTCACGCCGATGAGCATGTCGTCGAGCAGGGCGGCATGCTCGCGCGGATCGGATTCCAGCAGCTCGCAGTATTCCGGCAGGGTATGCACGGCCCGCACCTGCAGGCGCCGTTCGATGCGCCGCAGCACGGTGGCGCGCTTGTATTGCCTGAAATCGTGGCCGGTATTGGTCAGGAGGATGCGGACGATGTTCTGCAGGGCGGCCTCGGCCAGGTCGGCCGCCTCCGGCTCGGGCGGAAGCGCGACCAGGTCCTCGCCGTCGCCCGCAGGCGGCAGCTCGATGATGCGCGCGTTGTCCCACAGTTCGATCAGTTTCTGCGGAATGTCAATCAGGGGCAGGACGAAGTCGACCATGCCGGTGCGGATCGCCGCCGCCGGCATCCCTTCGTGCTCGGCGTCCTCCGGGCTTTGCGCCAGCGTGACGCCGCCCTGTTCCTTGATCCGGGTGATCCCGACCGCGCCATCCGAGCCGGTTCCAGACAGGACCACCGCCACCGCACGCTCGCGGTGGACTTCGGCCAGGGTGCGGAAGAACACATCGATGGCGATATGGCCTCCACGCGGGCGCTTGAGCTCGGAAACGCTCAGCATGCCGTCGACCATCGACAGCTGCACGTTGGGAGCGATGACATAGACATGGTCGGGTTCGAGCCGTACCGGGTCGGTGACCTGGAGCACCGGCATCCTGGTCGCCCGCTGCAACACATTGTCGGCCGAACTCTCGTGCTTGGGGGACAGGTGCAGGATCACGACGATGGCCATGCCCGTGCTTGCAGCGTGTGCTCGAACAGGCGTATGAGCGCAGGCAGGCCCCCGGCGGACGCGCCGATGCCGACCACGGGAAAATGGAGATGGCTCGGCGGGGCATTTCCTTCGGTCGGCGTGGATTGCTCGTTGGCGCGGTCGTTCATGGCGGTGCGGCCTCAATGGTGAAGGCGCCAGTCTAGTTGATTCCGCACTAATATTGTCAGGGCGACGCGCCAAGTGCTTCTTTTTTTTACTTTTTTGCTGGATGTCGACGAAAAGCTGCGGTCCGGCAATGACCGCGGCGGGTGTTCGTTCGTGAAGCGGCAGGGCGGCGGGCGCCGCCGCGGAAGGGTCAGCGGAACAGGCGTTCCAGTTCCGCGCCCGGATCGGCGGCGCGCATGAAGGCCTCGCCGACCAGGAAGGCGTGCACGTTCGCCGCGCGCATGCGCGCCACGTCGCTTGGGCCGAGGATGCCCGATTCGGTCACCACCAGGCGGTCTGGCGGAATGCGGTCGAGCAGGCCGAGGGTGGTGTCGAGCGTGACCTCGAAGGTACGCAGGTTGCGGTTGTTGATGCCCACCAGCGGGGTGCGCAGCTTCAGGGCCGCATCCAGTTCCGCGCCGTCGTGCACTTCCACCAGCACGTCCATGCCCAGTTCCAGCGCGCAAGCTTCCAGTTCCGCCATCAGGCCGTGGTCGAGGGCCGAGACGATCAGCAGGATCGCATCGGCGCCCATGGCGCGCGCCTCGTACACCTGGTAGAGGTCGACCATGAAATCCTTGCGCAGCACCGGCAGAGCGCAGGCAGCGCGCGCCTGGCGCAGGTAGTCGGGCGAGCCCTGGAAGAACTGCAGGTCGGTCAGCACCGACAGGCAGGCCGCGCCATGTTCGGCATAGCTCCGGGCGATCGCGGCCGGCTGGAAGTCCGGGCGCAGCACGCCTTTCGAGGGCGAGGCTTTCTTGACTTCGGCGATCACGCCGGCGTGGCCGGCGCCGATCCTGGCGCGCAGGCTGCGCTCGAAACCGCGCAGGGCGCGGCGCGCATCGAGGTCGCTCTCGACCTCGCGGCGCAGGCTGGGGAGGTCGCGCTGTTTTTTTGCGGCGGCGACTTCGTCGGCCTTGACGGCCAGGATCTTGTTCAGGATGTCGGACATGAAAAAACCTTTAGTGTTGCTTCGACAGCGCCAGCTTGACGCCGAGCCAGATGAACAGGCCGCCGGTGGCGCGGTTCAGCCACAGGGTGACGGCGGCAGGCGGCTTGAGGCGGGCGCTGGCCTGGGCCGTGAACAGCGCCAGGGCGTGGCACCACAGCATGCCGTTGATGTTGAAGATGCAGCCCAGGACAACGAAGGCCAGCGCCTTGCTCGGCGCCTCATGGCTGATGAACTGGGGCACGAAAGCGAGGAAGAACAAGGCCACCTTCGGGTTCAGCACATTGGTCAGGAAGCCCTGCGCGAAGATCTTCCGGTAGGGCAGTGGCGGCAGCACGGGCGCCGCCGTCGAGCTGTCGCGCGGCTTGCTGCGCAACAGGCCATAGGCCATGTAGAGGATGTAGGCGGCACCTAGCAGCTTGACCACGGTGAACGCGGTGGCCGAGGTCGCGAGCACGGCCGACATGCCGAGCGCCGCCGCGAAGATGTGCACGAAGGTGCCGGCGCCGATGCCCAGCGCGGCGGCCGATCCGGCCTTCCAGCCCTGGCTGGCGCTGCGCGTCATGATCAGGAGCGAGTCCGGTCCCGGCATGATGTTGAGCATCAGGCCGGCGGCGACGAAGACGCCCAGGTCCTGGATGCCGACCATCACGCCACCCCGGCGAGCTGGCGCGTCACGCTCACGAACTGCTCGAGCTTGGCCAGGGCGGCGCCGGAAGCGATCGCTTCGCGCGCCTTGGCCAGGCCTGCCTCGATGGAGGGCGCGACGCCCGCCGCGTACAGCGCGGTGCCGGTGTTCAGGGCCACGATGTCGGTCGCCGGGCCCGGTTCGCCGCGCAGGGCTTCGAGCACGCGCGCCTTCGATTCGGTCTTGTCGGCCACCTTCAGGTTGCGGCTGGAGATCATCTGCATGCCGTAGTCCTCTGGATGGATCTCGTATTCGCGGATCTCGCCGTCGATCAGTTCACCGACTAGGGTGCCGGCGCCGAGCGAGACCTCGTCCATGTTGTCGCGGCCCCACACCACCATCGCATGCTGGGCGCCGAGGCGCTGCAGCACGCGCACCTGGATACCGACCAGGTCGGGGTGGAACACGCCCATCAGGATATTCGGCGCGCCGGCCGGATTGGTGAGCGGTCCCAGGATGTTGAAGATGGTGCGCACGCCCATCTCGCGCCGCACCGGGGCGGCGAACTTCATGGCGGCGTGGTGATTGGGCGCGAACATGAAGCCGATGCCGGTCTGGGCGATCGACTGGGCGATCTGTTCGGGCTTCAGGTCGATGTGAGCCCCCAGGGCCTCGATCACGTCGGCGCTGCCCGAGGACGAGGACACGCTGCGCCCGCCGTGCTTGGCGATGCGCGCGCCGGCGGCGGCCGCCACGAACATCGAGGCGCTGGAGATGTTGAAGGTATTGGCGCCGTCGCCGCCGGTGCCGACGATGTCGAGCAGGTTGGTGGTGTCGGCCATCGGCACCTTGGTCGAGAATTCGCGCATCACCTGGGCGGCGGCGGTGATCTCGCCGATGGTTTCCTTCTTCACGCGCAGGCCCATGGTCAGGGCCGCGATCATGGTGGGGGACATCTCGCCCGACATGATCTGGCGGAACAGGTGCAGCATCTCGTCGTGGAAGATCTCGCGGTGTTCGATGCAGCGCAGCAGGGCTTCTTGGGGGGTGATCGGCATGGCGGGTCCAGTTTTCTAAGAGTGAACGTCTGCTTTACCCCGTCATCCCGGCGAAGGCCGGGATCCAAGTTTGCGTGCCCAGCGACGACGTTTGACGCAGGCGGAACGCGGCGGACTTGGGTTCCGGCCTTCGCCGGAACGACGGTTCAGGGGCTGGTGGCTCGAATCAGCGCGTCAGGAAATTCTTGAGCAGCGTATGCCCATGCTCCGACAGGATCGACTCGGGATGGAATTGCACCCCCTCGATGTCGTACTCCTTGTGCCGCACGCCCATGATCTCGCCGTCGTCGGTCCAGGCCGTCACTTCCAGGCAGTCCGGCAGCGAGGACCGTTCAATGGCGAGCGAGTGGTAGCGGATCACCGTGAACGGCGTCGGCAAATCCTTGAACACGCCTTCGCCCGTATGCGCGATGAGCGAAGTCTTGCCGTGCATGACCTGCTTGGCGCGGATCACCTTGCCGCCGAAGGCTTCGCCGATCGCCTGGTGTCCCAGGCACACGCCCAGGATCGGCAGCTTGCCCTTGAATTCGCGCAGGATGTCGAGCGACAGGCCGGCATCCTTGGGGGCCTTCGGCCCGGGCGAGATGCAGATGCGGTCGGGCCGCATGGCCGCGATCTGCTCCAGCGTGATCTCGTCGTTGCGCACGGTGACCACCTCTTCGCCGAGCTCGCCGAAATACTGGACGATGTTGTAGGTGAAGGAATCGTAGTTGTCGATCATGAGCAGCATGTCAGAACTCCCCATCCAGGCCGTCTTGCACCTGTTCGGCCGCGCGCAGCACCGCGCGCGCCTTGTTCTCGGTTTCCTGCCATTCCATCTCGGGAATGGAGTCGGCCACGATGCCGGCCGCGGCCTGCACGTAGAGGTTGCCGTCCTTGATCACGCCGGTGCGGATCGCGATCGCGACGTCCATCTCGCCCCCAAAAGAAAGGTAGCCGCAGGCGCCGCCATAGATGCCGCGCTTGACCGGCTCGAGCTCGTCGATCACTTCCATGGCGCGCACCTTCGGCGCACCGGTCAGGGTGCCGGCCGGGAAGGTGGCGCGCAGCACGTCGAGGTTCGACATGCCGTCCTTGAGCACACCTTCCACGTTGGACACGATGTGCTGCACGTGCGAGTACTTCTCGATCACCATGCGGTCGGTGACCTTGACGCTGCCGGTCCGCGCGATGCGGCCGATGTCGTTGCGCGCCAGGTCGATCAGCATCACGTGCTCGGCGACTTCCTTCGGATCGGACAGCAGCTCGTCGGCCAGCTCGGCGTCGCGCTCCGGCGTCGAACCGCGCGGGCGGGTGCCGGCGATCGGGCGCAGGGTGACCTTCTTGCCGCCCTCCGCCAGGGCTTCATTGCGCACCAGGATCTCCGGCGAGGCGCCGACGATCTGCATGTCGCCGAAGTTGTAGTAGTACATGTAGGGCGAGGGATTCAGCGAACGCAGCGAGCGGTACAGCGACAGCGGCGAATCCACGTAGGGCTTGCGGATGCGCTGGCCGATCTGCACCTGCATCAGGTCGCCGGCCATCACGTATTCGTGGGCCTTGGCCACCGCCTTCAGGTAGTCTTCCTTGCCGAAGTCGCGCACGGCTTCGGTCCGCACGGAGCTCGAGGTCACCGGCGCGTCCACGCTCCGGCGCAGCATCATGCGCAGATCCTTTAGGCGCTGGCGCGCTTTCGCATAGGCTTCCGGCTGGGCCGGATCGGCGTAGACGATCAGGTAGAGCTTGCCCGACAGGTTGTCGATCACCGCCAGTTCCTCGGTGAGCATCAGCTGGATGTCCGGCAGGCCCAGCTCGTCCGGCGGGCAGCTGTGCGCCAGCTTGCGCTCGATGTGGCGTACGGTGTCGTAGCCGAAATAGCCGGCCAGGCCGCCGCAGAAGCGCGGCAGGCCGGGGCGCAGCGCGACCTTGAAGCGGCTCTGGTACTGTTCGATGAAGTCGAGCGGGTTGCCGTCGAAGGTCTCGGTCACTTCGCCGTGCTTGACGACCTCGGTCAGGTTGCCGCTGGTGCGCACCAGGGTATGGGCCGGCAGGCCGATGAAGGAGAAGCGCCCGAAGCGCTCGCCGCCGACGACCGACTCCAGCAGGAAGGTGTTCTTGCCGTTCTTCTGGGACTGGGCCAGCTTGAGGTAGAGCGTGAGCGGGGTCTCGAGATCGGCGAAGGCCTCGGCGATGAGCGGAATGCGGTTGTAGCCCTGGTTGGCCAGCGATTTGAATTCGAGTTCGGTCATGTTCTTCTCCAGGCCGCCCGTGAGGGAAGAGGGCGGTGGTGCACTTCAAAAAACCTGCCGGGGGTCAGCGCAAAGCGCGAATGCAACCGGCAGCAATCAAGACGGGTTAGTTAGCCCAGGATTGCCAGCGTCGCCACAGCCAGGCCTCAAGGGCGCCGGTCTGGTTGACAGTGTGTTTTTTGGTGAAAAACATGTATAGATAAGTTAGGTGGCTGTGCGGTTGTGGGCACGAATCAAGGCTGCCGCATCTAGCAGCGAACTCACTATACCATCAGAATTAATTTCTTGTACAGGCCGTCCGTGGTTATAACCATATGGCACGGTGAGCACATAACAGCCCGCGGCGCGCGCGCTTTCCGCATCGTTGGACGAGTCGCCGATCGCCACCACCGTCGATGGCGCCAGGTCGAGCGCGGCGCACGCGCCCAGCATCGGCATGGGGTCCGACTTCTTCTTCGCGAACGAATCGCCGCCGAAGACCTGCTCGAAATAAGGCGCGAGGCCTTTCTGGTCGAGCAGCGGCAGGGTGAAGGCGAGCGGCTTGTTGGTGACGCAGACCAGGCGCAGACCGTCGGCACGCATCGCTTCGAGACCTTCGATCACGCCCTCGAACAGGGTGCTGCGGTCGCCGTTGATCGCCAGGTAGTGGCGCTGGTAGGCGGCCATCGCGTCGGGGTGGATGGCGTCCACGCGCTCAGCAATCCAGTCGAGCAGCAGGGCGTCGCGCACCAGCTTCTCGGAACCCTTGCCGACCATGGGCTTGATGACGGCCTGGGTGATGGGACCCAGGCCCAGTTCGGCGCGCATGCCGTTCAGGGCCGCTTCGAAGTCGGGCACCGTGTCGAGCATGGTGCCGTCCAGGTCGATGATGGCGGCCTTGATCGCCGCTGCGCCGCTACGCATCAGTTGCCCACTTTGGCCAGTTCGGCGCGCATGGCGTCGATCACGGCCTTGTAGTCCGGCTTGCCGAAGATGGCCGAGCCGGCCACGAAGGTGTCGGCGCCGGCCGCCGCGGCTTCGGCGATGTTCTCGGCCTTGATGCCGCCGTCGACCTCCAGCATGATGTCGCGGCCCGATTCGTCGATCATGCGGCGCGCCATGGCGATCTTCTTGAGCGCCTGGGGAATGAAGGACTGGCCGCCGAAGCCCGGGTTGACCGACATGATCAGGATCATGTCGATCTTGTCCATCACGTGTTCCAGGTAGTGCAGCGGGGTGTGCGGGTTGAACACCAGGCCGGCCTTGCAGCCGTTGTCGCGGATCAGCTGCAGGGTGCGGTCGATGTGTTCCGAGGCTTCCGGGTGGAAGGTGATGATGTTGGCGCCGGCCTTGGCGAAGTCCGGGATGATGCGGTCGACCGGCTTGACCATCAGGTGCACGTCGATCGGCACCTGCACGTGCGGGCGGATCGCCTGGCAGACCAGCGGGCCGATGGTCAGGTTCGGGACGTAATGGTTGTCCATCACGTCGAAGTGGATGATGTCGGCGCCGGCGGCGACGACGTTGCGCACTTCCTCGCCCAGGCGGGCGAAATCGGCGGACAGGATGCTGGGGGCGATGCGGTAGGTGGTCATGATGGCAATGCGCTAAAGGGAATCCGCTATTTTACGCTGCACCATGGCAAGGTGCAGCGCACTGGCGACCAGAATCGGCGCCAGGCGGTATGATTGTCGTTTGCGCCACACAGCGCCGCCCGGCGGGCCGCGCCCGCCGGGCAGGCCAACACCCTGCAAGGAAAACCCATGCCTGTCTACGATTTCGCCGTCACCGTCAAAACGCAATACCTGGAGGACCAGTCCAACCCGGACAAGGACCATTTCGTCTTCGCGTATACGATTACGATCAAGAACACGGGCGACATCGCCGCGCAGCTGATCTCACGTCATTGGGTGATCACCGATGCCAACAACAAGATCCAGGAAGTCCGGGGACTCGGCGTGGTCGGCCACCAGCCGCTGCTGCAGCCGGGTGAACAGTTCGAATATTCGAGCGGGACCCAGCTCGCCACGCCGCAGGGTTCGATGGGCGGCGAATACTTCTGCGTGGCCGAGGACGGCCACCGTTTCGAGGTCGCGATCCCCGAGTTCCTGCTGTCGCTGCCGCGCACCCTGCATTGATCAGGGTTCGGGCTTGTCGCGGGCGCTGTCGCGACTGTTATCGCGACTGCTCATGTTGTTATCGCGGTCCACATCCTTCCGGCCGGCGAACATCGTCCACCAGACGATAAATACGAGCAGGAACAGCGCCACGCCGGCTTCCACCATCAAGATCCACATATCGGTCCTTATGCTTACGACACGCCGCAGTGTACCCGCTTCGCTTGCTCTCGTCGCCTTCCTGGGCGCCTGCTCGACCACGCCGCAGCCGCCGGCCCCGCCGCAACCCTCCACGCCGCCGCCGGGCCAGCCGGACATCCGGATGCCGCCGCCGGTGGGGCCCGTCGGGGTTCCTCCGGCCCAGCCGCCGGTGCAGCCTCCCGCGCCGCCGCCGCCTGCGCCGCCCTTGACCCCGGTCGACTTCGGCGTACTGCCCGGCTGGCAGCAGGACGACCTGCGCCAGGCCTGGCCGGCCTTCCTGCAGTCCTGCCGCGTGCTGGCCTCGCGCGCCGACTGGTCCGCGCCCTGCGCGGCGGCGCGCCCGGTCGACGCCCAGGACGGCGCCGCCATCCGCGCCTATTTCGAGGCCTATTTTGTGCCGAACATGGTGCGCAACCCGGACGGTACCGACACCGGCATGATTACCGGCTACTACGAGGCCATGCTCTACGGCGCCCGCAAGCGCGGCGGCGCCTACCAGACCCCGCTCTACCGCGTGCCGGACGACCTGCTCACGATCGACCTGGGCAGCGTCTATCCCGACCTGAAGGGACGGCGCCTGCGCGGCCGCCTGCAGGGCAAGACCGTGGTCCCCTACAGCAGCCGCGCCGAGATCGCACGCGCGCCGCTGGCGGGCAAGGAACTGCTATGGGTGAACGATCCGGTCGAGGCCTTCTTCCTGGAGGTGCAGGGCTCGGGCCGGGTCCAGCTGGACAGCGGCGAGACCGTGCGCGTGGCCTACGGCGACCAGAACGGCCATCCGTACAAGGCCATCGGCCGCTGGTTCGTGGAGCAGGGCATCATGACGGCCGACCAGGTGTCGGCGCAGTCGATCCGCGCCTGGCTGGCCGCCAATCCGGAGCGCCGCCAGGAGCTGTTCAACGTCAATCCCAGCTATATCTTCTTCCGCGAAGAGAAGGTGACCGACCCGAACGTGGGGCCGCGCGGCTCGCTCAACGTGCCGCTCACGCCGGGACGCTCGGTGGCGATCGACCGGACCATCCTGCCGCTGGGCGCGCCGATCTGGCTGTCGACCACCTTCCCGAAGGACGGCGCGACCCTGCAGCGCCTGGTGATGGGGCAGGACACGGGCGGCGCCATCCGCGGCGCGGTGCGCGCCGACTTCTTCTACGGCTTCGGGCCGGAGGCGGTGGAAAACGCAGGCTTGATGAAGCAGCCGGGCCAGCTGTGGGTACTGTTGCCGAAAACTGCTCCGTAAGCGCGCCGTAGGGTCGGCGGCTCTGCCGCCGACGCGTTCAACCGGTGTCCGCCGGCCCGTGCACAAGACAGCAAAGGCTGGCGATTCGGCGCGTCGGCGGCGAAGCCGCCAAGCCTACCGGGTAGCGGCCCGGACCGGAACGTTGTCGCGTCCCGGTTTTTTTGCGTATGCAAAAACGTTAGGCAATATCTTCGTGATAACATTCTCATGTTGTTTTTACAAGAAGCAAGATCGCGAGGTTGTCCATGCAAAAAGAATTCTCCATTTACCTGGATGCGCTGCGCATTTTTGCTGCCTCGCTGGTGGTCCTGCTGCACACCGACCTGCGCTACCTGACGCCGGGCCACCCGCTCAACACGATCGGCCATGAAGCCGTCGTGATCTTCTTCGTGCTGTCCGGCTTCGTGATCTCGTATATCACCAGCACGCGCGAACGCACCCCCATCGATTACTGGTCCAGCCGCATCGCGCGGTTCTACCCGCTGGTCATCCCCACCATCCTGCTCACTCCCGTGCTGGACATGATCGGGCAGCAGTTCGGCCCCCAGTTCTACGCCGACGGCAAGACCACCGAAGGCGGAGCGCTGCTGCGCATGGGGATCAGCATGTTCTTCATGAACCAGTCCTGGAACCAGGCGGTCATGCTGTTCTCGAACATTCCGTTCTGGTCGCTCTGCTACGAGATGTGGTACTACGTGCTGTTCGCGATCGCCTTTTTCTGCAGCGGACGCCGCCGCGTGCTCCTGCTGCTCGGCGCCTGCCTGCTGATCGGCCCCAAGATCCTGCTGCTGTTCCCGGTGTGGATGCTGGGCGTCTGGATCCACCGCGACAAGCGCCTCGAGCGGCTCGGCGAACCGGTGTACTGGATCCTGTTCATCGGCTCGGTGCTGGCCTTCATCTGGTTCTGCGATGCGCGCATGACCCAGGTCGGCAAGGGCATCAGCAAGGAAATGCTCGGTCCGAAGTACTTCGAGCTGATCGCCCACTCGCGCTATTTCGTCACCGACTACCTGCTGGGACTGATCGTCGCGGCCAACTTCATCGGCTTCCGCGGCATCGGCCATCGCTTCGCCCTGCCGTTCCGGGTCCTCGAAAAGCCGATCCGCTGGGCCGCCAGCTTCACCTTCCCGTTGTACCTCCTGCACCAGCCGCTGGTGCAGTTCTACGGCGCGCTCATCAACGGCGACCCGACCGGCTACCTGTTCTTCTTCGAAGTGCTCGGCGCCACCGTCCTGACCGTGGTGGCGATCGGCACGCTGGCCGAGCGCACCCGTTACCGGACCCGCAACTGGATCCGGGCGCGCCTCGAAGCGCTGGCCGCCGCCTGGCAAGGCTTCCGCTCGCGCGGCGCCCCGGCCAGCCCCGCCTAGTCTCTGACCTGGCGCAGGGTGGTGTAGCTCACCATCCACACCGTCAGCGCGATCGCGCCCGCCGCGATGCAGCCCAGCGCCGTGCGCACGCTGTACAGGTCGGCCACGGCGCCGGCGGCGAGCGCGCCCAGCGGGGCGGTGGCCACCGTGAGGAAGCGCATGGTCGACACCATCCGTCCCAGGAATGCGTCCGGCGTCACGCGCTGGCGCAAGGCGATGTAGGGAATAAAGAACAGCATCGCGCCGGCGTCGAACAGGAACACCAGTCCACCATAGGCGGCGGCCGTCAGCACCGGAATGCCCAGCCAGTCGCGCGGCAGCAGCGGCAGCAGGGCGAAGGTGACCGCGGTCAGCGCGGCGCCCAGCACGATCACGCCGCCGGTGCCGAAGCGCGTCGTCAGCGGCTTGATGACCACGGTCGCCACCAGGATGCCAACGCCGCCCAGCATTTGCGCCACCCCCAGCACGCCGGGCGGCATGCCGAGCACGCGGGTCGCGTACAGGACCTGGAGCGCGGTATAGCCGTAAAAGAGCAGGTGCCAGAAGCCGGAGGCCCAGGCCAGCTGGCGCAGCAGGTCGTGGCGCCAGACGAAGCGCAGGCCATCGATCATGTCGTGCAGCGGATGGCCGCCGGGCGCCGCCGGTTGCGGCTCCTTGGCGCGGATGCGGCGCAGGTTGGCGACCGAGAACAGGAAGGTGGCGGCTTCGCAGGCGATCGCCACTGGCGCGGTGAGCAGCTGGACCAGGATGCCGGCGATGCCGGGGCCGGCCAGCTTGGCGGCCGACTCGGTCGCCGTCAGGCGGGTCTGGGCGTCGATCAGGCGCTCGCGGCCGACCAGGAAGGTGGTGAAGATCTGTTCCGCGCTGCCGCCCACCACCAGGCCCATACCCATCACGAAGCCGACCAGGTACAGCCAGTAGATATTCAGCCAGCCCAGCCACCAGGCAAGAGGCACCGAGGCGAGCACCAGCCCTTGCGTGAATTGCGACAGGCGCAGGATGGGCAGGCGGCGGCAGCGCTCCAGCAGCACGCCCACCGGCAGGCCGAAGATGGCAAAGGGCAGGGACTGCAGGGCGGCGAGCACACCCATCTGGGCCGGCGTGGCGTGCAGCAGCAGCACCGCACACAAGGGCAGGGCCAGCGCGGTGACCTGGCCGCCGAACTGGTTGAGCGTGCAGCTTAGCCAGAAGCAGCGGAAATCGGCGTCCTTCAATAAGGGATCGTGACGCAGCTGGCTCAGGCTGGGGAATCCCATGCGGCTCTCTGTGGATTTGGCAAGCCGGACATCATAGCAGTCGCGCTACAATCGCGGATTACGTGTCATTTCTACAAAGGGGTGTTTTATGCAATACGCAGACCTGCTGATCGAGCAGCACGGAAAAGTCGCCGTCATCCGCCTGAACCGTCCGAAAGCGATGAACGCGCTGAACGACAACATGATGAACGAGCTGGGCGACGCCCTGCACAAGTTCGACGCCGACCCGGCGGTGAACGTCATCGTGCTGACCGGCAGCGAAAAGGTCTTTGCGGCCGGCGCGGATATCGCGGCGATGGCGAACTACACCTATGCGGCCGACACCTATCCCGGCAACTACATCGGCCGCAACTGGGAACACATCCTCGATATCCGCAAGCCGGTGATCGGCGTCGTGTCGGGCTATTGCCTGGGCGGCGGCTGCGAGCTGGCGATGATGTGCGACTTCCTGATCGCCGCCGATAGCGCCAAGTTCGGCCAGCCCGAGATCAAGGTGGGCGTCACCCCGGGCGCCGGTGGCACCCAGCGCCTGCCGCGCGCCATCGGCAAGGCCAAGGCCATGGACCTGCTGCTGACCACCCGCATGATCGACGCGGCCGAAGCCGAGCGCACCGGCCTGGTGTCGCGCGTGTACCCGGCGGACAGCGTGATGGACGAAGCGCTCAAGGTTGCCCAGGGCATCGCCGACATGCCGGTGTCGGTTGCAATGCAGATCAAGGATTGCGTCAACCAGGCTTACCAGATGCCGCTGACCGAAGCGGTGCGCTACGAGCGCCGCTATTTCCACGCCGGCTTCGGCACCCCGGCGCAAAAAGAAGGCATGTCCGCCTTCCTCGAGAAGCGCAAGCCGAACTTCGAAGGCCTGTAACTGTCTATATGCACTGGGGCGTGAGCCCCACCCCTTGGGCGCCGTCAACGGCGCCCAAGGGCGAAAACGCAACAGTTGAAATGCCTCTTGCGCAAGCCTCTGCCGGTTT
>NZ_JAGPWC010000046.1 GCF_018119405.1 Massilia sp. ST3
ACTCCCGCTGCCCTATTGCGGCCAGGCGGGTCTTGGGCGGGCCCCCGCCGCGTGGGGGGCGGCGTCCGCATTGATGGCCTGGCGCTCGGCGCTGGTATACGCCACCTTGTTGCGCAGGTAGATCGGCTGGGCGTGGGCCGCGGGCACGCCCTGCCCGTTCGCCAGCGCGCCCACGGCGAGCAGCGCCAGTTCTTGGGCATGCGGGACGATGTCGGCCAGTGCGCCGGCTGCGAAGGGCTGACCGGCGAAGGCCTCGGGATAGGCCGAGAAGCCGTTGCCGCAGGCTTGCAAGCCCTGTGCGGCCAGCGGCGCCACGGCCTGCGGCGCGGCCAGCGCGGGGGCGGCGACCTCGCGCCAGGCGCCCTTGTCGAAACGGTACTGCGCCCAGTACACCTCGCCCATGCGCGCGTCCAGCACGGCCAGCACCTCGTGCGCGCCGGTGCGGGCGCGGCAGGCTTCGGCCATCGCTTCCAGGGTCACCATCGGCAGCACCGGCAGGCCGGCGCCATAGGCCAGGCCCTGGGCCACGCCGCAGGCGGTGCGCACGCCGGTAAAGGAGCCGGGACCGGCGCCGAAGGCGACCGCATCGACCTGGGCCAGGGCCAGGCCTGCTTCCGCCAGCAGTTCCTGGACCATCGGCAGGACCGATTGCGAATGGGTGCGCACGCCCGAGGAGGCGCGCACGAAGACCTTGTCGCCGGCCAGCAGGGCGCAGGAGGCGAGTTCGGACGAGGTTTCGATAGCGAGAATAGTGGGCATGCCGTATTTTAACCGCTCGGCAGCGCGGCAACCATGGTCCGGACCGGCGAAAGCGCCGCGGGCGACAGGCCGCGACACGATGTAGAATGCCGCTCATGCATAGCCTGACCCTCGATCCTACCACCCGCGACACGGTCGCCGCCGCCCTCGACGGCGACGCCTGGACCGTCGCCTGCCTGTGCGCCGCCTGGTGCGGCACCTGTTCGTCCTACCGCGCCACCTTCGATCAGCTGGCCGCGCGCCACCCCGACAAGCATTTCGTCTGGATCGACATCGAGGACCAGGCCGACCTGGTCGGCGACCTCGACGTGGACAACTTCCCTACCCTGCTGCTGCAGCGCGGCGACACCGTGGCCTTCTTCGGCACCATGCTGCCGGACGGCGCCGTGGCGGACCGGCTGGTGCAGGCGCAGGCCGCGCTCAGCGATGAGGAACTCGCCCGCCTGGCGCAATCGAGCGAGGAGCGGCGCGGGTGGCAGCGGGATTGCAACCTGCGTACTTTATTGGCGTAGGGTTGGCGGCTTCGCCGCCGACGCCTTCAAGCAGCGTCGGCAGCATCGCAGCAGGCAGGCGTCACGTATCGACGCGTCGGCGGGAAGACCCGCCGACCCTACGATAAACGCAGCGGCAAGCTGCGCAACCGCTGCCCCGTCAACTTGAACACGGCCGCGGCCACCGCCGGCGCCAGCGGCGGCACGGCCGGCTCGCCCACCCCTTCCGGATGCGCCGCGCTCGGCATGATGATGGTCTCGACATGCGGCGCGCGGTCCATGCGCAGGACGGGATAGTCGCCGAAGTTCGACTGCTGCACCCGCCCCTCGGCCAGGGTGATCTCGCCGCCCAGCGCCGCCGACAGTGCGAACACCACCGCCGACTCCACCTGCTGGGCCACGATGTTGGGATTGACCACGATCCCGCAATCGATCGCGCACACCACCCGGTGCACGCGGATATCCTTGCCCTCGACCGAGACCTCGGCCACCTGCGCCACCGTGGTCCCGAAGGAGCGGTGCAGGGCCACGCCGTGCGCGCGGCCCGCGGCAGGTTCGCCCGCCGCCTTTACCGCCGCGTCCAGCACGGCGACGGCGCCCGGATGCGCGCCGAGAAGTTGACGGCGCAGCGCCACCCCGTCCTGCTTGCCCGCATGCGCCAGCTCGTCCAGGAAGCCCTCCTTGAAGAAGGCGTTGTGCGAATGCCCCACCGAGCGCCAGTAGCCGATCGGCACCGGGCTGTCCACGGTCACGTGCTCCACGCGCTGGTTGGGAATCGCATACTGGTGGTCGAATTCGCCCTCGGCCGTGGTCTTGTCCGGGCCCACGGCCGGCAGGCCCAGGTTGCGCGGGAAGTACTGGTGGCCGATCGCGGCGCCCGCCGACTTGTTATCCCAGGACAGGATATTGCCCTCGGCGTCGAGGTGGGCGCGGAAGCGCGCCAGGGCCGCCGGGCGGTAGACGTCGTGGGTGGTGTCGTCCTCGCGGGTCCAGATCAGCTGCACCGGCTTGCCGCGTACCCCGGGGGCCGCGGCCACAGCGACCGCCTGCGCCACCATGTCCGCCTCCAGGCGCCGGCCGAAGCCGCCGCCCAGCAGCATGACCTCGATCTCCACCTGTTCGCGCGCCACGCCGGCCAACCGCGCCGCCACGTCGACCGCGATGCTCGGCACCTGGGTCGATGCCCACAGCCTGACCTTGCCGTCCGCCACCTTGGCGGTGCAGTTGACCGGCTCCATCGTCGCATGCGCCAGGTAAGGCGCACGGTACTCGGCGCTCACGGTCAAGGCCGCATCCTTGATCTCGGCAGGCCCGGTCTCCTGGTACACGTAGCCGCTGTCGCCGTCGAGGGCGCGCGCGAAGCCTTCGAACACGTCCTCGCTCGACAGCCGCGCATGCTGGCCGTCGATCCAGTTCACCGGCAGCGCCTGCGCGGCCTGGCGCGCCTGCCACCAGGTAGAAGCTACTACCGCCACGCCGGCCCCAGCCCCGCTGTGCTCGGCGAGCGCGGACGAGAAATCGGCGACCGCGATCACGCCCGGCATGCCCTTTACCTTGGCGGCGTCGACGGCGCCAACCTTGCCGCCCACGACCGGCGACATCCGCACCGCCGCGTAGACCATGCCCGGCGGACGGGCGTCGATGCCGAAGCGCGCGCTGCCGTCGGCCTTGATGCGGCTGTCCACGCGCGGTACTGGCTGGCCGATCAGGCGGAAGGCGCCCGGCTCCTTCAGGCGCACCTCGCCCGGCTCGATGTCGAAGGCGGCGGCGCGCGCGGCCAGCGCCCCGTAGCCTGCGCGGCGGCCGTCGCTGTGGATCACGAAGCCATCCTCGGTGCGGCAATCCGCAGGCTTCGCACCCCAGGCCTCGGCGGCGGCCCGCAGCAGCATGGCGCGCGCCACCGCGCCCGCCTCGCGCATCGGGGTCCAGGCGTCACGCACGCTGCTCGATCCGCCGGTGAACATGATGCCCAGCTCGCGCCCCACCTTGGCCAGGAGCCAGTTGGCGCCCTGACGCACGCTGCCCTCGTCGTCGGGGTGGAAAGGGAGGTTCTCGCGCATGACGGCGACGTTGGCGAAGATCTTGTCGATCGGGGCCTTGACCACGCGCACGGCGGCCAGCGGCACGTCGAGCTCCTCGGCCAGCAGCATCGGCAGCGCGGTATGCACGCCCTGCCCCATTTCGCTGCGCGGCACCACCACCGACACCGTGCCATCAAGAGCGATCGCGATCCAGCCATTCAGGGCGACCGCGCCGCCCTGCACTGGCAACGGCTCGGCCGTGTGCAGGCGCTGGCGGGGCGGCTGCACGCCCCAGCCGACCAGCATCGCGCCGCCGGCCAGCAGGCCGCCGATCAGGAAACGCCGGCGCCCCCGGCGCGCGGGCAGTGCCGGGTCAGTTTGCGGCGCCGGAGGCGGCACCAGCTTCAAGTTCCTCATTGCGATCGTGTCCCCATCGTGCCAGCACCTCGCTCGCGGGCACCGGCTTGCTGTACAGGTAGCCCTGCGCCCGGTTGCAGCCGTGGCGCAGGAGGAAGGCGGCCTGCTCCTCGCGTTCGACGCCTTCGGCGATCACGGACAGGTTCAGGCTCTTGCCGAGCTGAATGATAGCAATAGCGATGGCTTCATCGTTGCTGTCCGTCGAAATATCCTTGATGAATGAACGGTCGATCTTGAGGGTCTGCACCGGCATCTGCTTCAGGTAGGCCAGCGAAGAGTAGCCGGTGCCGAAGTCGTCGATCGCCAGCCCTACCCCGACCGCATGCAGGTCGTTGATGAACTGGAGGGCGTCGCCGGTATTCATGATCACCGATTCGGTAACTTCCAGCTGCAGGCGGGCGGCGTCCAGCCCGGTTTCGGCCAGCACCCCGGCCACGGTCGCGGCCATGCCGCCGCGCTCGAACTGGCGCACCGACAGGTTGACCGCCATCTTCGGCACCCGCAGGCCGTGGCCATCCCACACGATCATCTGGCGGCAGGCCTCGGCCAGTACCCACTGGCCAAGCTGGCCGATGAAGCCGGTGTCCTCGGCCAGCGGAATGAAGCGATCCGGCGTCACCAGGCCCAGTTCGGGGCTTTGCCAGCGCACCAGGGCCTCGACCCCGATCAGGCGGCCGCTGTCGATTTCGACCTGCGGCTGGTAGGTCAGGAAGATCTCGTTCTTTTCCACCGCGCGGCGCAGCAGGGCTTCCAGGCGCAGGCGCTCGACGCCCTCGCCGCTCATCGAGGCCGCATAGAAGGCGTAGCCGTTGCGCCCGCGCGCCTTGGCCTGGTACATGGCGACGTCGGCGTTCCGGATCAGCATGTTCAGGTCGGCGGCGTCCTGCGGGAACAGGCTGATACCGACGCTGCCGGTCACGAACAGCTCGTAGCCCGAGACCGTGAACGAGCGCTCGAACATGTGCATCAGCTTTTCGGCCACCCGCGCCGCGCCGGCCGCGCCGCCCACGTCCTCGAGCAGCACCAGGAACTCGTCGCCGCCCAGGCGCGCCAGGGTATCGCCTTCGCGCAGGCAGCCGGCCAGCTGGCTCGCCACCTGCTTGAGCAGCTCGTCGCCGACATGGTGGCCGAGGGTGTCGTTGACGTTCTTGAAGCGGTCCAGGTCGATGAACAGCACCGCCAGCTGCTCGCCGTCGCGGCTGGCGCGCGTCATCGCGTGCTGCAGGCGGTCGTGCACCAGCAGGCGGTTCGGCAGCGCGGTCAGGGGATCGTGGTGCGCCAGGTGGTCGAGCTTCTCCTGCGATTCCTTGACCTTGGTGATGTCGCTGAACACGCACACATAGTGGGTCACCGCATCGCCGTCGTCGCGCACCGCCGACACCGTGAGCCATTCGAGGTAGACCTCGCCGTTCTTGCGGGTGTCCCACAGCTCGCCGCGCCAGAAGCCGGTTTCGGCGAGGTCGCGCCACAAGGCCTGGTAGAACTGCTCGTCCTTGCCGCTGTCGCCCGGGTTGCGGGTCAGGCTCGAACGCCGGCCCAGCGCCTCGGATTCGGTATAGCCGGTGATCTGGGTGAAGGCCGGGTTGGTGGCCACGATCTTGCCGTGCACGTCGAGCACCATGACGCCGTCGGCGATGTGCTCGAGCACGGTGGCGGCCAGGCGCAGCTTTTCCTCCGCCTGCTTGCGTTCGGTGATGTCGGCGAACACCCAGATGCTGCCTTCGTTCGGACGCGCGGGGTCGAGCGCGCAGCCGCTCACCAGGCACCAGAACAGGCTGCCGTCGCGGCGCTGCAGCTGGCGCTCCTCGCCGCCGTCGCCCCCCTCGCGCAGGCGCGCATGGTGCTCGGTCCAGGCGCGTTCGTAGTCGGCCTCGCTGGGAAACAGGAATTCGGTCGAGCCGCCCACCAGCTCACCCTCGCCGTAGCCGAACAGCGCCTCGCAGCGGCGGTTGGCCGAGACGATCGTTTTCTGGCGCACGAACAGCACGCCGAACATGACGTTGTCCAGGATCGCGCCCTGTTCGGTGAGCAGGGCCTCGATGCGCATCTCGTTGTGCTTGCGCTCGCTGATATCGGAGATGATGCCGTCCACGCGGAAGGAGTCGCTGCCCGGCAGACCGAGCGGCTGGCCGCTCTCCAGCACCCAGCGCTCGATGCCGCCGGCGTCGATGATGCGGTATTCGATCTCGTAGGCGCGCCCGGCGCGCACCGCGTCCATGGCCATCTGGCGGTGCATGCGCCGGTCCTCGGGATGGATGATGTCTTCCCAGTGGTCGGTGGTGGAGCGCATGAAGCGCTCGGCGGAATAGCCCGAGATCTCCTCGATGGCGTCGCTGACGAAGTCGATCGGGCCGCCCGGGCTGACCCGGAACACGGCGCCCGGCACCTGGGTGACGATGGTGCGGAACTGTTCCTCGCGCCGGGCGATGTCGGCGAACAGGTCGCGGATCGCCATGCGCATGCGCTCCATCTGGTCGCCCAGGCGTCCCAGTTCGTCGCCGGCCGACAGGCCCAGCGGGGTCTCGAAATCGCCGCGGGCGAGGCGGTCGGAAAAACGGGTCAGGGCGCGCAGCGGCGAGGACAGGCGGCGCTTGAGCAGCAGCGCGATCAGGAACAGCGAGACGCCCACCTGCAGCGCCAGCACCAGCGCATAGTTGCGCTGCTTGGCGCGCAGCTCCTGCTGGCTGCGGTAATCGTCCATCTCGATGGCGACCCGGCCGATCTGCTGGCCGCGCACCACGATGGCGTGTTCGGCGCGGTACAGGCGCCCGAGCGGACCGCCCTGCGCGCGCACGTCGACGAAATCGGCGTCGGACAGGCCGCGTACCTCGACCCGCACCACGGCCGGATCGCGCATGAAGGAGTCGGCCAGCGAACGCGCCGCCTCGACGTTCATGTCCCACAGCGATTCCTGCATGCCCAGCGCCAGGATCTCGGCCTTGCGCTGCACGCTTTCGTTCAGCGCGGCGATGGTTTCTTCGCGCTCCTGCACGCCCACCAGCAGGTAGCTGCCGACCACGGCGGGCACGGCCAGGCTGGCGAACACCACCAGCAGCAGCGCGCCATACAGGGTGCGCCCGTACAGCCGGATCAGGCGGGACGGCAAGGCGCGAAAATCGATGCGGAGTCTGGGCATGACACGTGGGGGGCGTCCGATGAACGCCAGGGCTGGGCTCTTGCAAAAGGTGGATTGTCAGATTATGCACACAACCTTGCCGTGCGTCACTAACTATGCGGCGCGCATGCGGATACACAACACCTTGACAAGGCAGCGGCTACGCATCGGCCGCGCCGCGCAGGTCTCCTCCCATGCCTGCGCCGGCGGGAAGGAATTGCTATGATTGAATTCTTTTAAGGAGAAACGCATGAGCATGACCTTGTATACGGCCACGGTGCCGGTGTTCCGCCAGATGCTTGACGCCCTGGCCGCGGTGCTGGAAAAAGCGGAAAACCATGCGCTCGAGAACCGGATCGAACCCGCCGCCCTGCTCCAGGCGCGCCTGTTCCCGGACATGTTCCCGCTGGTACGCCAGGTGCAGATCGCGGCCGACTTCGCCAAGGGCACTCCCGCGCGCCTGGCCGGCGCAGAGGTGCCGCGCTACGAGGACGACGAAACGAGCTTTTCGGAGCTGCAGCAGCGCATCACCAAGACCCTGGGCTTCATCGACAGCCTGCAGGCGGCGGACATCGACGCCGGCGCCGGGCGCGCGATCACCCACGGCACCGGCGAACGGGCGCGCCACTTCGCGGGCGGCGAAGCCTATGTCACCCGCTTCGCGCTGCCGAATTTCTATTTTCACATCACGACCGCCTACGCCATCCTGCGCCACAACGGCGTGCCGATCGGGAAGAAGGACTTTATCGGCCAGTACGAATGAACCGGCCGGCCTGATCAGGTGTTGCGGCGCGGGTAGCCTTCGGACAGGATGCGCACCCACACGCGCTCCTTGTCCTCGGCGCTCATCGCCACCCAGTTCGCCACCTCGGCCACCGTGCGCCCGCAGCCGCGGCAGACTTCGTCGAAGGTAGTCGAGCACACCGCCACGCAGGGCGTGTCGGGACGCTGCGGGGACGCCTCCCCCGCCCCCTCAGCGCGCGGGGCCGACATCGAGCTTGTCCCAGCCGTCATGGCCGAGCGCTTCCATGGTGTCGATATTCTTCTCGAAGATCTCGGCGGCGTCCGGGAAGGCTTCCACGGCGCGCGCGATGCTGTCCTCGCGCAGCAGGTGCAGGATCGGGTACGGCGCGCGGTTGGTGTAGTTCGCGATGTCGTTCACGTCGGTGTCCGCGAACTGGTACTGGGGGTGGAAACTGGCCACCTGCAGCTCGCCCT
Source organism: Massilia sp. ST3 (assembly GCF_018119405.1). Lineage (GTDB taxonomy): Bacteria > Pseudomonadota > Gammaproteobacteria > Burkholderiales > Burkholderiaceae_D > Telluria. Next base: position 8,022 of record NZ_JAGPWC010000046.1, read on the forward strand.
CGAGCTGCATGTCCTCGACGGCGGCGTCGGCCACGTCCAGGAACTCGTTGTAGTCCTCGAAATCGTCGAGTACGAAGGGATGGATCAGCAGGGTGGTGTCGACCTGCTCCGCATCGGTGTCCGACAGGTGCTGCAGCTCGTCCATCAGGGTCTCGAGCAGCGCTTCCGGCGTGGTGGCGTTCGAGACGACATAGCGCACCTGCTCCTTGACGTAGACCGATTTGGCGAAGGGGCAAAGGTTGAGGCCGATGACGGCCCGCTCCAGCCAGCGGCGGGTCGCGGCGATGATCGCATCGTCGTCCACGTTCAGGTTGGCAGTGCTCATGATGAAACTTTCGATAAGAAATAGCGTACGGCGGAGACCGGATTGTACGCACTCTTTGCGCCGCCTCATAGATTGACAGCCTGACAAGGCTAAGGTTCACACAGGGCGCAAGCCGGGCGGCCGATGGCGCGCCGGTCCCGGGAAATCCCCTCTCGGCGTCTCATTCGCCACATTGGGCGGCCCCTATTTCCGCATAAAAAGTGTGATACGCCTGGCATCTTCTGTTTTCACGATGCCAACTTGCAAAAATAACCTGAGACAAGTTTTTTTGTAACGGCAACCCATTATTTCTTGACTGACTCAGCGCTTCATTCGTACACTGCCTCCTTGACCCACGTCGTTCGTTCCTGAACGCAACACTGGACTCGCTATGCACGACAAGACTCGCTCCACCCTCGCCTTGGCCGCGCTGGCCCTCTCGGCCGCAGCGCCCTTCTGCCACGCGATGGATACGCCGTCCGCTTCCGCCACCCAGGCGGCAGCCGCCGCAAACGCCCGTCCGGTCCTGCCCCAGGCGCTTGCGCCGGGCAAGGCTGACGCCATCAAGGCCGACGAATACCGTGAAACCGATCTCTGGGCGCGCATCCGCAGCGGCTACGCGATTCCGGACGTCGACAACAAGCTGGTCGGCCGCCATGCCCAGTGGTACAGCGCCCGCCCGGACTACCTGGCCCGCATCTCGGGCCGCGCCTCGCTCTACCTCTACCACGTGGTGCAGGAACTGGAAAAGCGCGGCATGCCGACCGAACTGGCCCTGCTGCCGGTGATCGAATCCGCCTTCAATCCGCAGGCCCTGTCGACCGCCAACGCGGCCGGCATCTGGCAGTTCGTGCCGGGCACCGGCAAGGACTACGACCTCAAGCAGAACATGTTCAAGGACGAGCGCCGCGGCGTGCTCGCCTCGACCGACGCGGCCTTGACCTACCTGCAGCGCCTGTACACCATGTTCGGCGACTGGCACCTGGCCCTGGCGGCGTATAACTGGGGCGAAGGCAATGTTCAGCGCGCCATCAAGAAGAACCAGGCGCTCGGCAAGCCCACCGACTTCGACAGCCTGGCCGAGCTGATGCCGGCCGAGACCCGCAACTACGTGCCCAAGCTGCAGGCGGTCAAGAACATCGTCGCCAGCCCGAACCAGTTCGGCGTCACGCTCCCGGCGATCGACAACCAGCCCTACTTCACCGCCGTCGACAAGACCAGCGACATCGACCTGGCCGTCGCCGCCCAGCTGGCCGAGATGTCGATCGACGAATTCAAGGCCCTGAACCCGCAGTTCAAGAAGCCGGTGATCACCGGCGGCGAGAAGACCAAGATCCTGCTGCCGAAGGAAAACGCGGAGAAATTCCACGTCAACCTGGCCGGCTGGGGCAAGGCGCTGTCGTCCTGGACCACCCACAAGATCACGGGCGCCAAGGAAACCATCGCCTCGCTGGCCTCGAAGTTCGGCACCACGCCGGAAGTCATCCGCCAGGCCAACAATATCCCGGACCGCACCCGCCTCAAGGCCGGCTCGACCATCCTGGTGCCGAAGACCTCGGCCATGGCCCACACCGACATCGCCGAGAACATCATCGACAATGCCGTGGTGGCCTTTGAGGCCGAGCGCAGCGCCAAGCGCGCCAAGGCGGGAACCCAGCGCTTCAAGGCCAAGGCCGGCGTATCGGGCGCCAAGAAGCGCGTCTCGCGCGCCACCACCTCGACCCGCAAGCGCCGCTGATCCAGGCGCCCCGGCTTACCGGGGCCGCCTCGGCCTATTTACGCAAGGCAAGGTTTGCACACCGCGAAAGCGGTGGGCGTGCATGCTTTGCGAAACTACTGTATAGTACTGTTTGTGCGCTGCAAAAAATCCGTGACCATCGTCCGGTGGAAACCAGCCCACGGCAGGAATTCCTGAGCATCACCTTAGCAGCTACGCAAACCAGGCGGCTCTTTCGAGCGCCTCCCATAAAGCCCTCCCGCCCTGTGTGTCGTTGTCGGACACCGTCCCGGCGCAAAGCTTTTGTGCCGAAATTTCTTTCATTCTGAGTCATTTCGTTTGTCGGTTCGCGTTGCTATTTTGCGTTCGCCAGTCGTTTATTCGTCGTCCGCGAACGCCACGATTTAATCCGAAAGAGTTAAGAACACATGAGTTTTGAAGCACTAGGCTTACACGCGTCCCTCGTCAAGGCAGTTGCCGCCGCCGGCTACACCGCACCGACCCCGGTGCAGGAGCAAGCCATCCCCGCCGGCATCGCCGGCCGCGACATGCTGGTCTCCTCGCAGACCGGTTCGGGCAAGACCGCCGCTTTCATGCTGCCGGCCCTGCACCAGCTGGCCGGCATCGAGGCTGCACCGGCGGCCCGCACCCCTGCGCAAGAAGCGCAGTCGGCCCGCGCCCGTGGCGAGCGCGTCCGCTTTAAACCGGCCCAGCCGAAGATGCTGGTCCTGACCCCGACCCGCGAACTGGCCCTGCAGGTCACCACCGCGACCGAACAATACACCGCCGACATGCGCCGCATCCGCGCCGTGTCGATCCTGGGCGGCATGCCGTATCCGAAGCAGATGCAGCTGCTGGCCAAGAACCCGGAAATCCTGGTGGCGACCCCGGGCCGCCTGATCGACCACATGGAGTCGGGCAAGATCGACTTCTCGCAGCTCCAGATCCTGGTGCTGGACGAAGCCGACCGCATGCTGGACATGGGCTTCATCGAAGACATCGAGAAGATCGTCGCCGCGACCCCGGACAGCCGCCAGACCATGCTGTTCTCGGCCACCCTGGACGGCGTGGTGGGCAACATGGCGCGCCGCATCACCAAGGATCCGCTGGTGATCCAGATCGCCAGCGCCACCAAGCGCCACGAGAACATCGTGCAGAAGGTGCACTTCGTCGACGACCTGTCGCACAAGAACCGCCTGCTCGACCACCTGCTGCGTGACGAAAGCATGGACCAGGCCGTGGTCTTCACCGCGACCAAGCGCGACGCCGACATGATCGCCGACCGCCTGAACATCGCCGGTTTCGCGGCCGCCGCCCTGCACGGCGACATGCACCAGGGCGCGCGCAACCGCACCCTGGACAGCATGCGTCGCGGCAGCGTCAAGGTGCTGGTGGCAACCGACGTCGCCGCGCGCGGCATCGACGTGCCGACCATCACCCACGTGGTGAACTACGACCTGCCGAAGTTCCCCGAGGACTACGTGCACCGTATCGGCCGTACCGGCCGCGCCGGCCGCAACGGCATCGCGATCTCGCTGGTGAACCACGCCGAAGGCATGAACGTGCGCCGCATCGAGCGCTTCACCAAGCAGTCGATCCCGGTCGGCGTGGTGGAAGGCTTCGAACCGAAGCGCGCAGCGCCTGCCTCGCGTCCGGGCTGGAAGCCGGGCGACGGCCGCAACAAGCCGGCCCAGCGCAGCTTCGGCAAGCCCTCGGGTCCGCGCCAGGGTGGCTACGAACGCCCGCAGTATGGCGCGCCGCGCGACGGCCAGGGCGAGCGCCCGCAGTACGATCGCGCCCCGCGCGAAGGCGGCTACGAGCGTCCGCAGTACGAAAGCCGCTACGCCGACCGTGGTCCGCGTGAAGGCCAGGGCGAGCGTCCGCAATACGCCGAACGCGCCCCGCGCGAAGGCGCGCCGCGCTACGGCGACCAGCGCCGTCCGAGCGGCCACGCCGCCCCTGCTCCGCGCGAAGGCAACCGCTTCGGCGGCCAGCGCGACGGCCAGCGCCGCGAAGGCGGCTACAAGGGTGCGCACCCGCGCTCAATGGACGGCTCGCGTCGTTCGTTTGGTGAGTAAGCTCGCATAGCAAACGCTAGGTGAAGATGGCTGCCTGAGGGCAGCCGTTTTTTTATGTTCGCGCTGTTCATGCAAACTTGGGTTCCGGCCTTCGCCGGAACCCAAGTTTTAAGCATACCCACGGCGTATAATCCTCTTCCCACCCAAGGAAGAGTCGAGCATTGGCCAAGCGCATCCTCATCGTCAGCCCCGCCCTGGCCCGGGCCAACAACGGCAACTGGCAGACCGCCAGCCGCTGGGCGCGCTTCCTGCGCGGCGTCCATGAAGTCGAGGTGAGCGATGGCTGGCGAGCGAAGGACCCTGCTCCGGATCTCCTGATCGCCCTGCACGCGCGCCGCTCTGCCGCCTCGCTCGCCTCCTTTGCCGAGACCCGCCCGGACAAGCCCTCCCTGCTGGTCCTGACCGGCACCGACCTCTACCGCGACATCCACGAGTCCCGCGAAGCGCAGGCCTCGCTCCAGCGCGCCACAGCCCTCGTTGTCCTGCAGGAAGACGGCATCGCCCAGCTCCCGCCGGCGCTGCGCCCCAAGGCCCGCGTGATCCACCAGTCGGCGCCCACCCTGCACCCGTATCGAGCGCCCGCGCGGCCGCGCCACCTCGACGTCTGCATGATCGGCCACCTGCGCGACGAAAAAGACCCGCTGACCTTCATCCGCGCCGCGAACGAGATCACCCACCCGGCCGTGCGCCTGCTGCACATCGGCGGCGCGCTGGACCCCGCGCTCGAGGTGGCCGCGCGCGCCGCCATGCAGGCCAATCCACGCTACCGCTGGCTCGGCGCCCTGCCCCACACGCAGGCGCGCCAGCGCCTCAAGCGCTGCCACGCGATGGCCATCTCCTCGAAAATGGAAGGCGGCGCCAACGTCATCATCGAGGCGCTGACCTGCGGCGTGCCGGTGCTGGCCTCGGATATCGGCGGCAACCGCGGCATGCTGGGGTCGGACTATGCCGGCTACTTCCCTCTTGGCGACGCCGGCGCACTGGCGCGCCTGGTCGAGCGCAGCGTCGCGGACCAGGATTTCCATGCCCTGCTGCTGCGCCAGTGCGCCGCGCGCGCGCCGCTGTTCCTCCCTTCCGCCGAACAAGCGGCGCTGCGCGACTTGGTGGATAATCTGCTGTTCGCACAACCGCATTGACTGGAACCGATATGAGCACGACGCCCGACCAACCCATCAAACTCACCTCCTTCTCCCACGGCGGCGGCTGCGGCTGCAAGATCGCCCCGGGCGTGCTGGCCGAGATCCTGCAGAAGTCCAGCGGCTTCCCGGTGCCGAAGGAGCTGATGGTCGGGATCGAGACCGCCGACGACGCCGCGGTCTACAAGCTCAACGACGAGCAGGCCCTGATCGCCACCACCGACTTCTTCATGCCCATCGTCGACGATCCCTTCGACTTCGGCCGCATCGCCGCCACCAATGCGATCTCGGACGTGTACGCGATGGGCGGCACCCCGATCATGGCCCTGGCCCTGGTGGGCATGCCGGTCAACAAGCTGCCGCTCGAGACCATCGGGCAGATCATCCGCGGCGGCGAGTCGGTCTGCTCGGAAGCGGGCATTCCGATCGCGGGCGGCCACACCATCGATTCGGTGGAACCGATCTACGGCCTGGTGGTGATGGGCCTGGTGCATCCGTCCAAGGTCAAGCGCAACGCCGACGCCCGCGCGGGCGACGTGCTGGTGCTGGGCAAGCCGCTGGGCGTGGGCGTGCTGTCGGCCGCGCTCAAGAAGGACAAGCTGGATGCGGACGGCTACGCCGCCATGATCGCCAACACCACCAAGCTGAACAAGCCGGGCCGCCTGCTGGCCGACATGCCGGGCGTGCACGCCCTGACCGACGTCACCGGCTTCGGCCTGCTGGGCCACCTGCTGGAACTGGCGCGCGGCGCGAAGCTGGCGGCCAGCCTGGAGATGGCCAGGGTGCCGCTGCTGCCCGGCGTGCTGCAGCTGGCCATCGATGGATTCTTCACCGGCGCTTCCGGGCGCAACTGGGACGCCTACGGCAAGGATGTCGACCTCGGCGCGGCGATCAGCCCCGCCCAGCAGGCCCTGTTGACCGACCCGCAAACCTCGGGCGGCCTGCTGGTGTCCTGCGATCCCTCGGCGGTCGACGAGGTGCTGGCGCTGTTCCGGCGCGAAGGCTTCGGCGAAGCGGCCGTCATCGGCCGCATGGAAGCCGGCGAGCCTCGCGTGCGCGTGGCCTGATCAGGAAGCCGCGAGCGCCTCGAAGCGCTCGGCCAGCATCCGCGCCTGCTCCCGCGGGCGGAAATCCGCATAGCGCGCGGCAAAGTCGCGGGCAGCGGCGCGGTAGCGCGGCTGCCCGAGCAGCGCGCCCACCATCCCGTCCCAGTCGCGCGGCGCGGCCGTCTCGGCCACGTTGATGCCCGCGCCCAGCTGGCGCACCCGCCGCGCCAGCATGAAGCTCTCGGCCGAATGCGGCATCAGGAGCAGTGGCACACCCGCCAGCAGGGCGCGCGTCACGCTGCCCTCGCCGGACTGACCCACGAACAGCGCGCAGTCCTCGAACACCTCCTCCAGCGCCACCGGCGCGCGCGCATAGCGCAGCGCCGGGTCCGCGAGCGGCGGCGCCTTGCCCGCCGCCAGCGCGGGCGAATAGCACAGCACCCGGCAGCCCTGGCGCAGCAGCGCGGCCAGGCAGGCGCCCTGCTCCTCGCCCCCCAGCGGCCAGTACACGAACACGCGCGGCCCGTCTCCTGCAGGCCAGTCGGGCGCGATGCCGCCGCCGACGGGCAGGTTCGGTCCCAGCCAGGGTCCGGGACCGCCGCGCCCGTAATGGTCCAGCTCCGGCCAGGTGCACAGCAGCGGATGCTCGCCCAACAGCAGCTCAGCCCCATGCGCCAGCGGCGCGGCGCCATGCGCTACCAGGACGGCGTTGCAGGAAGCCAGCAGGCGCGTCTCTCCCGCGGCAAGGCGCGCCGGTGGCAGCGCGCCGTGCAGGTTCAGCGGCGGCAAGGCCGCCATCGCGGGAGGCATGCTGAAGCCGGGACCGGCCGAAGCGCTGCGCAGCCCCAGGCTGCGCGCGGCCAGCAGCGCGGTGGGCGCGTAGTCGGCGATCACGAGATCGGGACGATCCACCGTGAACAGCGCGCGCCAGCCCTCCACCAGGCCGGCGAGCGCATCGCTGTCGAGGTAACCGCAGCCCAGCAGGATCTCGGCCAGGCTGGCCGGCTCCGGAGGCAATCCTTGCGTGCGGTGCAGCCAGACCGGGGCCTGGTAAAGCTTTACATCGAGGCCGGCCAGCAGCTTGCGCGGCAGGACCAGGTCGCGCAGCACCAGGCTGACCCGGTGGCCGCGCGCGAGCAGGGGCTGGGCGAGCGAACGGAGGCGGCCGGCGTGACCGAGTCCGCCGCCCAGCTCCCAGCAAAAAGTAAAATGCGCCATGCCCGGCAGTGTAGCCTACCGGGGTCGATCCACGCAGCCAGCAGGAAGAGTCGGGGGTCGTGCTCCGGCCCGCACTGCGGATTGTCGGCGTCCGGATCGATCTTGACCTCGGCGCTGTGTGGAGCGCGGGGGCCCAGCTTGACCAGGATATCGGACGGCAGGTCGGCCCGGGCGGCTTTCCGCGCGCCGCTGGCTGCCTCGGGCGGGAGCGGCGGCGCCAGCGAGAAGTCGAGCGTGGTGAGCAGCTCGACCCGTTCGATGGTGTGGCTGCGCAGGGGCAACAGGGTAATCAGGGGCACGTGGACGGCGCGCTGTTCGATGCTCACCTTGCCGTTACGGCTGGCCTCGTGCGGCACCTTGAGCACGACGCTGCGCGCTTCCCACTGCCCTTCGGGAAACCGGATGCCCGGCGCCTGGCCCGGCGCCGGCTCGAAGTACTGAGCCAGCTCTTCCATGTGCTGCTCGGCCACGCTGCGGTGCGCGTCGACGACGGCGCGCTTGATCCCGGCCAGCAGGCCGCCAGGTCGGATCGACATGATGGGCCTTTCGTCAGTGCGGGCCGTGCGGCTGGCCGGACAGGTCGGAGAGCGAATCGATACGCAGGTGGCCGAGACGGAAGCCATGGACCTCGTCGTCGAACGGCGCCATGGGTTCGCGGCCGTGCACCCAGTCCGGCGCCGCCGGCTTTCTTACCCGGGCCGGCTTGCGCAGCGAGACCAGGATCGCCGTCACCGCCAGCAGCACCAGCAGCACCGCGCCCAGGGCGAGTGCGACCGGCAAGGGAAAGGCGACAGCGACGGCTTGGCTCATGACATCTCCTGGTCAGGTTACGCGCAGGTTTTCCGCATGCACGCTTGGTTTGGCGCAAGACCCTACTGTGCCATTGCCTCAGCGAGAAGAAATTGATTAGCCGCAATACTCAAGAGACGCCGGGCGCCGCGGGCGCTATCGGCGGCGTGGCGCTGCCGGCATGGCCGACCCGTTCGTACTCGGCGATGGTCTGGGCGCCGAGCAGCAGCAAGGTCGCCGCGATCTCGAGGCTGAACATGACCACGATGGCCGTGGTCATCGAACCGTAGACCAGGTTGACCTGCGACAGGGTCGAGAAGTACCAGACCAGCACGTGCCGGGCCACCTCCCACAGCAAGGCCGCCGTGACGCCGCCGATCAGCGCGTGCCAGACCGAGAGCCGTCCGACCGGCATCACCAGGTAGATCGAGCTCAGCACCAGCACCTCACCCACCAGTCCCAGCAGGTAGAGCAGCGCCCCCGACACCCCGCCCAGCGACCACTCGACGCCGAACAGCCAGACGCTTTCGGTGCCCATCACCTGAAGGGTGCCGGCGACCAGGGTCACGATCATGATGCCGAAGCCCAGGGCCACGATGTAGCAGTACGGCAGCACGGCCGACACCAGGAAGTGGCGCCGGCGTTCGGCGAAACGGTGCACGAAGATCACGCTCATGGCGTTTTCCAGCACCGTGAAGGCGAGCGAACTGAAGAACAGCATGGTGGCCGCCAGCACCCAGGTGATGATGGGCCGGTTGTCGAGGAAGTTCGCGACCTCGGCCACGATCGAGCGTGACTGGCCCGGCACCAGCAGCTCCAGGTAGCGGCGCAGGGTGTCGAGCAGCTCGGCCTGGTCGAGGAAGTGGGACAGCACCACCACCACCAGCATCAGGAAGGGCACGATGGACAGCAAGGCGTAGTAGGCGACGGCGCCGGCCAGCAGCAGGCCCTGGTTGGCGCGGAAGCCCTTGAGCACCTGCAGGACGAAGGCGAGCGGATGCGTGAGGATGTAGACGTTGGCGCGGTGGTCGAGCAGGCGCGCGCGCCAGTCCCGCGCGCGGATCATCGGGCCAGCCTGATCCCGGTGAACTGCCAGCGCGCTCCAGCCGGGAAGAAGTTGCGGTAGCTCGGGCGCGCATGGCCATCCGGGGTGGCGCAGGACGAGCCGCGCAGCACGTACTGGTTGACCATGAACTTGCCGTTGTACTCGCCGATGGCGCCCGCCGCCGGGGCATAGCCCGGATACGGTGCGTAACTGCTGCTAGTCCACTGCCAGCAGGCCCCGAACATCTGCTGCAGGCCTTCGCCGTCGGCGCCCTCGGGATGCAGGCTGCCGCCGGACAGCGCCGCCTGGCGCGCGGCGAACTCCCATTCGGCCTCGGTCGGCAGGCGCGACTTGCGCCAGCGTGCGTAGGCGTCGGCCTCGTACAGCGACACGTGCGTGACCGGGCGCGCAAGGTCGAGCGGCTGCACGCCGTGCAGCGTGAACTCGCGCCAGGCGCCGCCCTCCTCCAGCCAGTACAGGGGCTGGAGGATCTCGCCGGCGCAGACGCGGTCCCAGCCTTCGGCCAGCCACAGCGAGGGGTCGCGGTAGCCGCCGGACTCGATGAATTCCAGGTATTCGCCGTTGGTGACCAGGCGCGACGCCAGCGCGAAGGGCGCCACGTATTCGCGGTGGCGCGGCAGTTCGTTATCGAAGCAAAAACCCCGGCCGTTGTAGCCGATCTCGGCCAGGCCGCCATCGAACTCGATGAATTCCAGCGCCGGCGCGGGCGCGGCCGGGTCCAGCGCCTCGGGCGTATAGGCGGGGTACATCGGGTTCTGGGCCAGCAGGTGCTTGAGGTCGGTGAGCATCAGTTCCTGGTGCTGCTGCTCGTGCTGCAGGCCAAGTACCATCAGGCTGGCGAGCGCCTGGCCGGGCTGCCCGCCCAGCAGCGCCTCCATGCGCCGGTCGACGTCGGCGCGGTAGGCGCGCACCTCGTCCAGCGAGGGCCGGGTCAGCAGTCCGCGGCGCGGACGCGGATGCTTGTCGCCGATCCCGTTGTAATAGGAATTGAACAGCACCCGGAAGGCCGGGTGATGCGGTTGGAAACCCGGTTCGTGCGGCTCGAGCAGGAAGGTCTCGAAGAACCAGGTGGTGTGCGCCAGGTGCCACTTGACGGGACTGGCGTCCGGCATCGACTGGGCGCAGCAGTCCTCGCTCGAGAGCGGCGCGGCAATGCGCAGCGAACGCTGGCGTACGGCCGCATAGGCCTGGGCCAGTTCGCCCATCGGCATGCTTCCTGTGCGCAGCGCGTCCATGCTAGATCGCCTGGGCGTGGATGACCGCGAACCAGCGCTGGGGGTCGGTCCAGACATGGGTCGCCTCGAAGCCGGAACGCTCCAGCAGCGCGATGGCGTCGGCCTGCTGGTACTTGTAGCTGTTCTCGGTATGGATGCAGTCGCCCGCCGCGAAGCGGCGCCGGCCGCCGCGCCAGTGGACTTCCTGGTCGCTGCGCGCCTCCAGGTGCATCTCGACCCGGCCCAGCTCCGGCTGGTAGAACCCGTGGTGGCGCCACTGGCGGATGTCGAAGTCGGCGTCCACCAGCGCGTTCACGTGGCGCAGGATGTTCAGGTTGAAGGCGGCGGTGACGCCGAGGGCATCGTCATAGGCTTCGTCGAGCACGGCCTTGTCCTTGGCCAGGTCGATGCCGATCAGCACCCCGCCATCCTGGCCGCACTGGGCGCGCAGGCGGCGCAGGAAAGCATGCGCTTCGTCGGGCGTGAAATTGCCGATCGAGGAGCCGGGATAGAAAAACAGGCGGTGCTCGGCGCGTACCAGCGGCGGCAGTTCGAAGCGGCTGGAAAAATCCATGCCCAGGCCTTCGACCGCGATGTGCGGAAAGCGCTGGCGCAGCTGGGCCAGGGCGTCGCACAGGAATTCGGCCGAGATGTCGATCGCCACGTACTGGGCCGGCTGGAGCAGCGGGAACAGCGAGGCAGCCTTGGCGCAGTTGCCGGCGCCCAGGTCGATCAGGGTGGCGTTGCTGCCCGCCACGCGTGCGATCTCGGCGCCGTAGTGCTCGAAAATGGCGGCCTCGGTGCGGGTCGGATAATACTCGGGCAGCTCGCAGATGGCCTCGAACAGCTTGGAGCCCAGCGCGTCGTAGAGGAACTTGGGAGAGATCCAGGCCTCGGGCGCCAGCAGGCCGGCGTGCAGTTCGTCGGCCACGTGCGCATTGACTACCTGCGCCGCGGCACCATTGGACAGATCGTCGCTCGTGCAGGATGTCAGCATAAGGTTTATCATTCGTGCCGCCACGCCGCACCATGCGAGATGGCTGAAGAGTTCCTGTTGCAGTTTTTGCTATCATAGCCGAATCCGCGTTCGCGCCGCACCCGCCAGCCGCAAGCGTGCACCCCTTCGGGCCACTCATTTCCCTGACTCAAAAGAAGAACCGCCATGACCTCGTCCATCCGCCGTAGTTTCCTGAAAAACTTGTTCCTCACCTCGGCCGGCAGCCTGCTGTTCGCCGGCGCCGCACTGGCGCAGAGCAGCAGCGGCGTGCTGCGCGTCTCGGCCATTCCGGACGAAGCTCCGACCGAGCTGCAGCGCAAGTTCAAGCCCCTGGGCGACTACCTGGCCAAGGCCACCGGCCTCAAGGTCGAGTTCACCCCGGTCACCGACTACGCGGCCTCGGTCGAAGGCCTGATCCAGCGCAAGATCGACATGGTCTGGTTCGGCGGCTTCACCTTCGTCCAGGCCAATGTGCGCAGCAAGGGCCAGGTCACGCCGCTGGTGCAGCGCGCCGAGGACGAAAAGTTCCGCTCGGTCTTCATCACCACCCAGCCGGGCATCAACAAGCTGGAAGACCTGCGCGGCAAGACCCTGAGCTTCGGTTCGGAATCCTCGACTTCGGGCCACCTGATGCCGCGCTCCTTCCTGCTGGGCGCCAAGATCAACCCGGACACCGACCTCAAGCGCGTGGCCTTCTCGGGCGCCCACGACGCCACCGTGGCGGCGGTCGCCGGCGGCAAGGTCGATGCCGGCGCGCTCAACATCTCGGTGTGGGAAAAGCTGGTCGAGGCCAAGAAGGTCGATCCGAAGGTCGTGCGCGTGTTCTACACCACCCCTGGCTACTACGACTACAACTGGACCGTGCGCAGCGACATGGACCCTGCCCTCAAGAAGAAGATCACCGACGCCTTCCTGGCCCTGGACGACTCGACCCCGCAAGGCCGCGAAATCCTGGAACTGCAGCGCGCCACCAGGTTCGTGCCGACCAAGACCGCGAACTACGGCGCGATCGAAGCCGCTGCGCGCAACGCCGGCCTGCTGAAGTAATCGCAAGCAGGCTGACGCAACGATGACCAGCTTCCGGCTCCAGGGCGTGACGGTGCGCCACCTGGCGGGCAGCAAGGCGCCCGCCCTGCACGCGCTCGACCTGGAAGTGCGGCGCGGCGAGCAGCTGGCCCTGATCGGCCCTTCCGGGGCCGGCAAGACCACCCTGCTGTCGACCCTGGCCTGCGCCCACCGTCCGGCCGACGGCAAGCTGGAAGTGCTGGGCCAGGATCCGTGGCGCCTGGACCAGGGCGCGCGCCACCGCCTGCGCGCGCAGCTGTTCCTGGCGCCGCAAACGCCGCCCCTGCCGCCGCGGCAGCGCGTGGTGACGGCGGTGCTGGCCGCGCACCTGCCGCACTGGAGCCTGTGGCGCGCGCTGGTCTCGCTGGTGCGACCAAGCGACCCGGACGCCGCCCATGCCGCGCTGTCGCGCTTTGGGCTGGGCGACAAGCTGTATGCGCGCGTCGACCGCCTGTCCGGCGGCGAACGCCAGCGCTGCGGCCTGGCGCGCCTGCTGCTGTCTTCCGCCGAAGCCTTCCTGGTCGACGAGCCGATCGCCGCCCTCGACCCCCTGCTGGCGCGCCACACCCTCGGCACCCTGCGCGAGGAAGCCGCGGCGCGCGGCGCCACCCTGGTGTGCAGCCTGCACCAGGTGGAGCTGGCGCGCGAGCAGTTCCCGCGCCTGGTGGGCCTGCGCGACGGGCGCATCGTGTTCGACGCCCCCGCCGCCGAGGTCAGCGACGCCATGATCGCCGGGCTGTACGCCAACGAGACGGTGCAGCCGGCCGGCCATGCGTCGCACGAATCACCCGACCGGCTGGCGGTCGGCGCCTGCTATTGATGGCCACGCGTTATCCCGATCCGGCCTGGCGCACGCGCGTGGCCGGGACCATCGTCTTCCTCGCCCTGCTGTGGCCGATGCTCGCGGCGAGCGAATTCAAGCCCTGGATCCTGCTCGACGCGCAAAGCCTGCGCGCCGCCGCCGGCTTCCTGGGCGACTTCCTGCATCCCTCGCTCGACGCTGAATTCCTGCGCATGGTGCTGCGCGAAACCTGGCAGACGGTGGCGATCGCCACCGCCGGCCTGAGCCTGGCTTTGGCAGCCGCCGTGCCGGCGACCATCCTGATCACCGACCGGCTGTCGCTGTCGCGCCTGGGCACGGGACGCATGCGGTTCCAGAGCGCGGCGCTGCGCCAGGCTTTGCGCTGGCTGCTGGTGGTGCTGCGCAGCGTGCCCGAACTGGTGTGGGCGCTGCTGTTCGTGCGCATCGTCGGGCTCGGCCCGACCGCCGGGGTGCTGGCCATCGCCATTTCCTACTGCGGCATGCTGGCCAAGGTCTACGCCGAGATCCTGGAATCCTCGGACGCCCACGCCACCGACGTCCTGCTCGCCAACGGCAGCGGGCGTCTGCCGGCCCTGCTCTACGGCGCGCTGCCCGAGTCGAGCGCGGAACTGGTGTCCTACACCGTCTACCGCTGGGAGTGCGCGATCCGCGGCTCGGCCGTGATGGGCTTTGTCGGCGCCGGCGGCCTGGGCCAGCGCCTGGACGAGTCGACCAAGATGATGGCCGGCGGCGAAGTCGCGACCATGCTGCTGGTGTTCGTGCTGCTGGTGGCCGGCGCCGACCTGGTCTCGAAGCTGCTGCGCCGGAGGCTCGGATGAACCATCCCGCCTCGCCGCCACCGCCGCCACGTCCTTCCTTCGGCACCCTGCTGCTGCTCGCGTCCCTGGCGGCGCTGGTGGTGGCCAGCTTCGCTTCGCTGCCGCTGCAGTGGAACGCCTTCTTCACGGCCGAGGCCATCGAGTCGGCGCGCGAATTCCTGCACGGTTTCGCGCCGCCCGAACTGGCTCCGGCCTTCCTGCGCAAGTGCCTGGACGCGCTGCTCGAGACCCTGGCCATGTCGGCGGTCGGGACCCTGCTGGCGGCCTTGGCGGGCCTGGTGCTCGCCCTGCCCGCGGCCGGCCGCCTGGGCGCGCCGGCGCGCGCCGCGATGCGCATCCTGCTCAACGTGCTGCGCTCGGTACCGGAACTGGTCTGGGCCGCGGTACTGCTGATCGCGGCCGGCCTGGGACCGCTGGCCGGCACCCTGGCCCTGGCCCTGCATACCAGCGGCGTGCTGGGGCGCCTGTTCGCCGACGCGCTCGAGAACGCCGCACCGCTGCCGGAGGCGAGCCTGCGCGCCAACGGTGCACCGGCCCTGAGCGCCTTCTTCTACGCCACCCTGCCGCAGGCGCTGCCGCAGATGCTGTCGTACACGCTGTACCGCTGGGAGAACAACATCCGCGCGGCGGCGGTGCTGGGCGTGGTCGGGGCCGGCGGCCTGGGCCAGATGCTCAAGTACCACCTGTCGCTGTTCCAGATGCAGAGCGCGGCCACGGTGGTGATCGCGATGCTGCTGCTGGTCGCCCTGGTCGACGCCGCCAGCTACCTGCTGCGGCGCGCCCTGACACGCTGAATTCCCGGCCAACCATGCTCGAACTCGACGCGCTTACCAAGTCCTACGGCGGCCGCACCGTGCTGGCCGGCCTCTCGCACGTGTTCGAAGCCGGCCGCTTCGTGGCCATCATGGGCGAATCGGGCGTGGGCAAGTCGACCTTGCTGAACCTGATCGCAGGCCTGGACGCGCCCGACACGGGCCGCGTGATCGTCGACGGCGTGCCGATGTCGGCGCTGGACGACGACGCCGCCACCCGCCTGCGCCGCACGCGCATGGGCTTCATCTTCCAGGCCTTCCACGTGCTGCCGCACCTGACGCTGCGCCAGAACGTGGCGCTGCCGCTGCTGCTCAATCGAGAAGACAGTGTGCGCGCCGAAGCCATGCTGGACGCCGTGGGGCTAGGCGGACGCGGGGACGACTTCCCGCGCCAGCTCTCGGGCGGCGAGATGCAGCGGGTGGCCATCGCGCGCGCCCTGGTGCACCGCCCCGCCCTGCTGCTGGCGGACGAACCCACCGGCAACCTCGATCCCGAGACGGCCGACGGCATCCTCAAGCTGCTGCGCAGCGAAACCCGGGCCCACGGGGCCGGCGCCATCATGGTCACCCACTCCCACGCCGCGGCCGCCATGGCCGACGAAGTCCTGCTCCTGACTCGTTCCGGATTGAAATTAGCGTAAGTTCCGCGAAGAAAGGCCCACGTTCGCGCGATTTTCGTTAAATATCGTGCATTGCGTAAGACGCAATCGTAGTAGTATCACAACGACCCGCCGCGCATAAGCCAACACAACAGGCTGGGCAACGTTCCAGAACAGCGATCTGTCTTGAATCCATGTGCCAATTTGTGGAGAACCGCCATGAGCGTACGACAGAAAAAACAGGAAATGCTCGAAGCGATGCACCGGGCCCGCGCGCTGGAACCGTCGAGCTTCGTCCCCAATCCGCTGCTCGATACCCTGATCGAACGCATGCAGCTCAAGAACGACGCGGAACTGTGCCGCGTGCTGGAGGTGCAGCCGCCGATCATCAGCAAGATCCGCCACCGCAAGCTCAACGTGGGAGCCACCATCCTGCTGCGGATGCACGAAAAGTCGAATATTCCGATCCGCGAGTTGAAGGAGTTGACGAGCGCGTCGCAGATTCATTAGCGCGCTGTCGAAGCTCGCGTAGCGTGGACGGGTCTCCCGTCCACGCGGTGATAGTTATCGGCAATATCATCGAGCCCGATCACGGAGCCTCTAGCGATCAACCGCGTGGACGGCAAAGCCGTCCACCCTACGAGGCGTCGGCAGGCAGCTAGCCCTGGGCCGGCGGGCGCCCGGTCTTGAGCTGGGGCAGCGCGCCCAGCACGGTCTTGAGGGTGGCCAGGTCGAGCTGGCCCAGCAGGGCGACGCCGATACGCAGCAGCTCGCTCTTCTTGACGTCGATGCCGGCGCGCAGGCAGGCCTGCTTGACCTCGGCCAGCACGGCGTACTCCTGCTCGGGCATGGTAAAGCTGTCGCGCACCAGGACGGGGCGCGCTTCCACCACCGGGTCGCGCGGCGCCGCGGCCGGCGCCGCCGCCTTGCGTGCCGGCTTCCTGGCCGGCGGCGCGGCTACCGCTTTGGTGGCTTCCCTCGCGGCCGCCTTGACCGCGCCCTTGATCCCTCCCCTGCCTGCCGTGGCCTTGGCCGGGGATGTGGACTTGACCGCCCTGGCGGTCCTGACTGCCTTCGCCGTCTTCGCCGCCGGGCTGGCGGACGTCTTTCTCGGCATGTGCTGCTCCATCGTTCAAAAGGGCAAACAATATAAACGATTTGCCCGAAGAACGGTAGCGAGCGACGTCAAACGGACGCGGCTTCCTCGTCTTCGGCGTCGCGGTAGGCCTGGGCGATGCGCGCGAACTCGTCTTCCACGGCGAAGAATGCGTCCAGCACGTCCGGGTCGAAATGGGTGCCGCGTCCCTGGCGCATGACCTCCAGCGCCTGCGCGTGCGAGAAGGCCGGCTTGTACACCCGACGCGAGATCAGCGCGTCGTAGACGTCGGCCACCGCCATCAGGCGCGCCGACACCGGAATGTCTTCGCCGCGCAGCTTCTCCGGGTAGCCCGTGCCGTCCCACTTCTCCTGGTGCGAATGGGCGATTTCGCGCGCGAACATCAGGAAGCTGTTGCTGCCGCCGATATGCTCCTCGACCAGCATGATGGTGTCGCGCCCGTAGGCCGCGTGCAGCTTCATGATCTCGAATTCCTCGGCGTCGAGCTTGCCGGGCTTGAGCAGGATACGGTCGGGAATGGCCACCTTGCCGATGTCGTGCAGCGGCGCCGACTGGTACAGCAGCGCGATGTTCTCGTCGGTGAGCTTGTCGGCGAAGCGCGGATGGCCGCGCAGCTGCAGGGCCAGCACGCGCACATAGTTCTGCACGCGGCGGATGTGCTGGCTGCCGGCCTCGCTCTCGCGGGTTTCCGCCATCCAGGCCATGGCCATGATGATCGCCTCCTGCATCATCATCAGCTGGGCGGTGCGCTGCTGGACCATGCGTTCCAGCACCTGGTTCTGGTTTTCCAGCAGGCGGCGCGCGCTGCGCAGGGTCAGGTGGGTGGCCACGCGCGCGAACAGGATCGGCGGACTGATCGGCTTGCCCAGGTAATCCACCGCACCCACGGACAGGCCCATGGCCTCGTCCTCGACCTGGTTCTTGGCGGTCAGGAAGATCACCGGGATGTCGGCCGTGGCCGGGTTGGCCTTGAGCTGACGGCAGGTTTCGTAGCCATCCATCCCGGGCATCATCACGTCCAGCAGGATCAGGTCGAGTTCCAGCGAGCTGCCGGCGATCTGCAGCGCGGTGCTGCCATTGGTGGCGACCTTGGTGTGGTACTTGTCCTTCAGCAGGCGCGACAGCAGCATGATGTTGTCGGGCGTGTCGTCCACGATCAGGATGGTCGGCTTGTCCGCTGGCTTGTCTTTCTGGACGACGGTCATATGTGTTCCGCAATGTCTGGGTGGCTGTCGCCGGCCTGCTGCAGCAAGGTCCGGGCTTCCTCGAATTCGTAGCGCGACAGGTGGGTTTCCAGGCGCGCCAGCGCGGCCGCCGGCAGCACCTCGGCGAGCGCGCAGCGCACGCTGTCGAAATAATCGGTGGCGTCGCCGGAGAATTCGGCGAGCAATCCATCCAGTTCGGCCATGGCGGCGGCCGCATCCTGGCCCGGCGCGCAAGAAGCGGCGGCGGGCGCCGGGGCGCCGTTACTGGCGAAATGGCGGTCGAGCGCGGCCATCAGGCTGGCCAGCGCCCCCTCCAGGGCCGCCGCGCCGCGCGCCAGCGCAGGCGCATCGCGCATGCCGCGCTGCGCCTGTTCCTCGACTTCCTGGGCCAGGGCCTGCACTTCGCGCGCACCGATGTTGCCGCACACGCCGCGCAGGCTGTGGGCGCGGCTGGCCGCCTCGGCCAGGCGTCCGGCGGCCAGGTCGGCGCGGATGCAGCTGCCGGCGTCGCGCTGCGAGCCGCGCAGGCGGTCTAGCAGCTCCAGGTAGAGCTTGGCGTTGCCGCCCACGTTGCGCAGGCCGAAGGCGGTATCGATGCCGGTCAGGTTCGGCAGGTCCGGGACCGCGCCGGTGGCAGGCAAGGCGGAGGCGCGCGCCGGCATGCCCTTGCCCAGCCAGCGCGCCAGGGTGGCGTACAGCTTCTCGGGGTCGACCGGCTTGGTGATGTAGTCCTGCATGCCTTCGCGCAGGCAGCGCTCGCGGATCTCGGCCAGCGCGTGCGCGGTCATCGCGATCACCGGCAGCTCGTTGAAGCGGGCGTCCTGGCGCAGCTCGACCGTGGCCGCGTGGCCGTCGAGCTGGGGCATTTCCAGGTCCATCAGCACCAGGCGGTAGGCGCCGGGGCCGGCCGCGAACAGCTTGTCCAGGGCCTGGCGGCCGGTCGAGGCGACATCGACGTCGATGCCCTGCGATTCGAGCAGTTCGCGCGCGATCTGCTGGTTGACCAGGTTGTCCTCGACCAGCAGCACGCGCATGCCCTGCCCGCCGGTGCGCATCACGCCCGCGCCGCCGCCGCCGAAGGCCGGCCGCGCGAACAGGCTGGACAGCGCTTCGGCCAGGGCCGACTGCACGAAGGGCTTGAACAGGATGCCGTTGACGCCCGCGCTTTCGGCCTCGGCCTGCACGCCGTCGCGCCCGAAGGCGGTGACCAGGATGCTGAGCGGCTGGTGGCGCAGCGCGCCGTTGGCCTTGATGCGGCGCACCAGCTCGATGCCGTCCATGCCCTTCATGCCGCAGTCGGTCAGCAGCAGGCGGTAAGGCATGCCGGCGGCGTCGGCGGCGGCGATCGCGCCTTCCGCGCCGCGCCCGTCTGAGCAGCATTCCACCCGCAGCGGCAGCGCCGCCAGGGATTCGCGCAGCACCGCGCGCGCCAGCGCGCTGTCGTCCACTACCAGCACGCGCGCGCCGGCCAGTTCCGGCGGCACCTGCAACACCTTCTCGGCTTCGCCGGAGAGCGCGAAATCGAGGTCGAAATGGAAGGTCGAGCCGGCGCCCGGCGCGCTCTCGACCGCGATGCAGCCGCCCATCAGGCCCACCAGCTGCTGCGAGATCGACAAGCCCAGGCCGGTGCCGCCGTATTCACGCGTGGTCGAGCCGTTGGCCTGGCTGAAGGCGCGGAACAGCTTGGCCTGCTGCTCTTCGCCGATGCCGATGCCGGTGTCGCGCACCGCGAAGCGCAGGCGCACCTTGTTGGCCGGCGCACCGCGGAGCGGAATGCAGGACAGCTGCAGCTCGCCGCTGGGCGTGAACTTGACGGCGTTGTTGACCAGGTTGATCAGTACCTGGCCCAGGCGCAGCGGGTCGCCCACCAGCTGGCGCGGCACCGAATGCGGCACGTGGAACAGGTATTCCAGCTGCTTGTCGGCGGCGCGCTGGCTGGTGACGCTGGCTACGTTGGACAGCACGTCGTCGAGGCAGAACGGCACCTGCTCGACATCGAGCTTGCCGGCCTCGATCTTGGAGAAGTCGAGGATGTCGTTGATGATCCCCAGCAGCGACAGCGCGGCGCGGTGGATCTTGCCCACGTAATCCTGCTGCTTGGGATTGAGGTCGGTGCGCAGCGCCAGGTAGGCCATGCCGATGATCGCGCTCATCGGGGTGCGGATCTCGTGGCTCATGTTGGCCAGGAATTCCGACTTGGCCACGTTGGCCGCCTCGGCGCGCAGGTTGGACTGGGTCAGTTCCTCGGTGCGGGCCGCGATCTTCTGCTCCAGGTCTTCGTTCAACTCGCGCAACTGCTGCTCGATGCGGCTCTTCTCGCGCAGCAGGCCGTTGGTCACCTGCTCGGCCTGGCGCAGGCGGTTCAGGGTGTCGCGAAAGCTGCGCACCGCCGAGGACAAGCGCCCCACCTGGTCGCGCCGTCCGATGCCGGACAGGCGGATATCGGTCTCGCCGCGCGCCAGCTTCTCGAGCGACTCCTGGATGTCGGCGAAGGGCTGGGACATGCGCCGCCCCACCACAAACACGCAACCGACGATGGCCAGGGTCAGCAGGATGTTGGCGGCGGCGGTATGGACGATCTGGCCGCGCAGGTCATCGTCGATCTGCTGGCGCGAAAAGGCCAGCTCGATCGCGCCAACCGGGTAGGCGCGGCTGCCGTCGTTGTAGGTGATGCGCCGGCGCACCCGCACCGCCGCCTCGCCATTGTCGCGGTTGGCCAGGGCCGCGAGCAGGGTGCCGTCCGGCGCCAGCACGCGCAGGGTCTGCACCTCGGGCGTGGCGCCGAGGGCGTCGACCACCGAGGACACGGCGGCGCTGTTGATGTCGAACAGCGGACGCGCCAGCGCGTGCGACAGCACCGTTGCCTGGCGCTCGATGCGCTCCTGCAGCTTGACGTCGGCCTCGACCCGCAGCGTATGCAGGGTATAGGTGGTGTAGACCCCGGTCGACAGCGCGACCGCGAGCACGATCCCGGCGCCGAGCCGGAACACGATGTTCTGGCGCCAGTTCTCGACCAGCCGGCGCGGAACCAGGCGCAGGCCGTGCTTGCGGCGGCTAATACGCGCCTCC
Organism: Massilia sp. ST3; assembly: GCF_018119405.1. Taxonomy (GTDB): domain Bacteria; phylum Pseudomonadota; class Gammaproteobacteria; order Burkholderiales; family Burkholderiaceae_D; genus Telluria. The sequence continues at coordinate 29,095 of NZ_JAGPWC010000046.1, forward strand.
GCCGCCGGCCAGGGCTTGTTCGCGCTTGCGGTAGGCGGGGCTGGTGCGCGCCTGCTCGACCGCGTCCCACAGGCGCGCGGCCAGCTGCGGCTGGTTCGCCACGAAGGCGTGCGACAGCACCAGGTAGTAGGGTTTCTCGATCAGCGGCACCGGCAGCACCTCGAGGCGCGCGGCCAGCGGCCCGCGCATCAGGCGCTTGGCGTCGCCGCCGCCCAGGGCGGCCCCGGCCAGGCGGCCAGCGATCAGCTTCTGCGCCAGCTCGTCCGAGCGCTGGCTGCCCTCGTCCACCGGCACGTGCTGGGCGCGCAGGAAGTCGCCCACCGAATAGCCCAGCTGCACGCCGATCTTGCCGTCCAGGTGGGTGAAGCGCTTGCCGTCCCATTCCAAGCGGCTGCCGCGGCGCCGTACCAGCACGTAGCGGTCCACGTGCATGCGCTTGGCGGGATCGGCGTTCGGGCCGCCCGGATAGGCCCCCAGGTCCATCCGTTCGCGGTTGAAGCTGACGGCGAAGGCCCCGCCGACCTGGTTCGACTTGAGCTGCTCCAGGCAGCGCTTCCACGGCATGCTCTGGAAGTCGAAGGTGACGCCGGTGCGCTTGGCCACTTCGGCCAGCAGCTCGAAGTTCAGTCCGCCGCCGTCCAGCGTGCGCCAGGGCGGGACTTCCTGGCGCTCGAAGCACAGGGTCACGCTGGCGCCAGGCGCGGCCTGGCCATGCGCCTGCATGCAGCAGGCGGCGAGGACGGGAAGGACGAGCAGCTGGAGGCGCATGCCGGGAAAAAATGGTTGAACGGACAAGTATTGAAGTATGCCATTAGACATTGCCGAACAACAGCAAAATGAACCGGCAGTCACCTGGATGCGACAGACTAGCGCGCGGCGTCCATCCTGTCCCCTCTCTCCGGCACTGCGCGACCCTGTATGATGGAAGCATCCACCGGCTTTCCTGGCCGGAAGCTGTCAACGAAATCGGAGTATGTATGGTAATTGTGACCCACGGTGGCAAGTTCCACGCGGACGACGCCTGGGCCGTCGCGGTATTGCTGATCCTGTTCCCCGAGGCCGAACTGGTACGCACGCGCGATCCGGCCACGATCGCGGCGGGCGACTTCGCGGTCGACGTCGGCGGCATCTGGGACCCGGCCAGCGGCCGCTTCGACCACCACCAGAAGGGCTTCGAGGGCGCGCGCCAGAACGGCGTTCCTTACGCCAGCGCCGGCCTGGTGTGGCGCGACTACGGCGCGCGCTGCGTCGCCGCCCTGGCCCGGGTCCACGCCGGCCGCACCCTGGACGAGGACACGGCGCGCCAGATCGCCTACGCCATCGACGCCGATATCGTGCAGTACCTCGATTTGTCGGACGTGGGCGCGTCCAAGAACGCGCCCGGCGGCTACGGCTTGTCGGCCGTGATCTCGGGCTACAACCCGAACTGGATGGACGAGCAGCGCCTGGGCTACGGCGCCGAGGCGGAAGCCTACCGCACCGGCCAGTTCCGGCGCGCCATGGCGGTCCTGACCGACATCATGATCAATGCGGTCAAGTACCGGGTCGGCGCCTTGCTGGCGGTCGAGCAGGTGCGCGGCGCCGAGGTGCTCGAAGGCGGCCGGGTGGTGTTCCTGAAGAACGGCGCCCTGCCCTGGTCGGCCGTGGTGCGCAAGGAAATGCCGAAGGTACTGTTCGTCATCAGCTACAACGTGGCCGAGGAGCGCCACATGATCCACACGGTTCCGGTCAGTCCCGAAAGTTTCGAGGCGCGCGCCGACCTGCCGGCCGCCTGGGCCGGCCTGCGCGATGCCGAACTCGCCGCCGTTACCGGGGTTGCGGACGCAGGCTTCTGCCATAACGGCCGCTTTATCGCATCGGCCAAATCCTACGATGGCATCCGCAGCATGGCGCACCTCGCGCTGGAAGAAGTCGACCGCCTGGCGAGCTCGATTCCTCACGCACATTCCGCATGAGCCGGCGGTGCCTTGGCGCCAATGGATGGGTGGCTGGAACCAGGTGCACGAAATCGATGGACCGCATTCCATGATGGGGCTTCCACACATCCAGGATATCGGGCAAACATATCCCGCATTCCCGGAATACCGTCTACAAGGCTTGAGAAAAAAAAATAATCATGCCGCGATGCCTTGGCTGCGGCTTCATGCGGCGAGGGTTTATACGGCGTTTTATCCGGCTGCTGTATGCGGAATTGGCTAGCCAGCAGCCGGCGATTCGAAACAGGTATTCCCGTGTATATACCGTGCCCATCGATCGAGCCGTTATTGCCTCATGCGTAAACTTTTTTTCTCTCGTCTTAGTTCATGAATTTTCCCAACCGCTGACTGATCCGGCAAACACCTTCGACAGCCCGGATGCGGCTTTATTGTTTTGCCTATGCCGGAGGAAACGCTAGTTTTTTTGCGCCATGGCGAGAAATCCTGGCGCCGGAAATCGAGGTATGCGCGATCCGGCTTCCCGGCCGCGGAGCGCGGATGACCGAACCGCTGATCTCCTGCTTCGATGACCTGGTCGCGCAGCTGGCAACGATCATATCGAACGAGAATGCCGAGAAATTCGCCTTCTTCGGGCACAGCTTGGGTGCCTTGCTGAGTTTCGAGGTCGCGCGAAAAATGAAACAGAACGCATCCCGTGGTCCCCTGCATCTATTTTCTTCAGGTTGCAGCGCTCCGCAGCGCAGAGCGAGCCTGCCACCTTTCGATAAACTATCGGATGACGAACTTCTTGAAACCTTAAGGTCGTACAAAGGGGACGCCGGAGGAGCTGCTCGCCAATCGGGAGTTAATGGATATGCTGTTCCCGATGATACGTTCGGACTTCAGCCTGGCCAGCGGCTATGAATATCATAAACAAGCTCTTCTGTCGGTCCCGCTGACTGTCCTGGCGGGCCGGCAGGACTACACGGATATCGAAGAAGTCGAGTTTTGGGCGAAAGAAACCACCGGCGAGGTCGACATTCACTACTTCGACGGCGGGCACTTTTTTGTCAACGATTACCGTTCCGAGGTCCTCGACCGTATCAAGAAGACGTTGATCGCATATTAAGAGCGCCTGACAAACCCTTCAGGGCAAGGGATGCGGCCCTCCGACGCGCAGTCGAAGACAGTACGACTGTACGGCGAGACGACGCAACGCAGCCATGGAGGTTTTGCGAGGCGCTCTAAATCGAGGGCTGCCCGACAATGCGGCCTGCCGGGCAAGGCGGCATGTGGATTACGTCGCCTTCGCGGCAGAGATGCGCGGCGTCGTGGCAATCTGGCACGGTGAGCTAGGCGCATACCTGCGCCCGCGCGTGCAGGTCCCACAGCGCGCCCACGCGCAGGCCCGCGTGCACCGGCGTCACCTCGTCGATCCCGAATTCGTCCATCAACGCGATCAAGAGCGCCAGCCCGCCCGGCAGGTGCGGGGCGCGCGCCGCCGGCTCCCAGCGCAGGCGCACACGCGCCAGGTGGCCGGCCTCCACCACCATCCGCCGCAGGCGCGCCAGGCAGTCGCGGTTCAGGCGCTCTTCTCCGCCGGCGCGGGCGATTTCGGCCAGGGCGCGCACGGTGCCGCAGGCGCCATAAGCCCGCCGGCTGGGCCGTGGCGCCAGACCGGATTGCGCAAACCGGCTGCGCCCCGAACGCACCGCCGCCTCGAATCCAGCCTCGTCGATGCGACCGTCGCTGAAGAAAGTGAGACTTTGCCGCACCGCCCCCACGGCGAATGACTCGACGCGTTCGATGCGCTCGCCGCGCCCCAGTACCAGCTCGGTCGACCCGCTGCCGATGTCGATCACCAGGCGTGGCTCCTCGCCGGCCGCGCCCAGGGTACTGGCCACACCCAGGTAGACCAGGCGGCCCCCTTCTCCACCGTCGATCAGCTCGATCGGCCAGCCAAGCGCCTGCTCGGCGGCCGGCAGGAACACGGCCGCGTTGCGCGCCAGCCTGAGGGCGGACGTCGCCACGACCCGCACCGCCTCCGGACGCCAGGCGTCGAGGACGCACCGGAATGCGCGCAGGCAGGCCAGCGCGCGCCGCATGGCCGCCACACAGAGGAAGCCGTCTTCGTCCAGGGTCGCGGCCAGGCGCACCGGCTCGGCCATCGTGGCGCTCAGGCGCAGCGCGCCGTCCTCGACCCGGCCGACGTGCAGGCGGAAGCTGTCCGAACCGAGTTCGACAGCGGCGTACAAAGGGGATTCAGGCAGGAAGGAGCTCATGCGGCGGCAGGATACGCCGCCCGTGTGACAAGGGCATGACGCCCGCGTTCAGACTTCGGCGACGGCCGCCACGGCCTGGGACACGCGGTTGCGCCCGCCCTGCTTGGCCGCCACCAGGGCCTCGTCGGCGCGCTGGAACAGGGTCACGGTGCTGTCTTCCGGGCGGATGATGGTGACGCCGAAGCTGGCGGTCATCTTGATCAGCGCCCGCTCGCTCTTGACCGGGGTGGTTTCGATGGCGGCGCGGATGCGTTCCGCCACCAGGGTGGCTTCGTCCAGGTTGGTGCGCGGCAGCAGGATCGCGAACTCGACGCCGACCAGGCGCCCCAGCATGTCGCTGTCGCGCAGCTGGCGCTTGCACAGTTCCACCACATGGCGCAGCACGGCGTCGCCGGCCGGGTGGCCGTAACCGTCGTTGACCCGCTTGAACTGGTCGAGGTCGAGCACCACCAGGGCGGTCGGCAGGCCGGGGCGGCGCGCCAGGGCCATCCAGGGGCCGAGCGCATTGAAGAAGCCGCGCCGGTTCGGCACGTCGGTGAGCGGGTCCACCACTTCCAGGCGCGCCAGCTCGCGCTGCGAGCGTTCGCGCGCCAGCAGCAGCATGCCGAAGCAGTTGGCCAGCATCATGAGGTAGAGCGCGCCGCTGGAGAGCTGGCCCAGCATCTCGTTCGTGAGCCAGCCCCAGCCCCCTTCGAGCAGCAGCACGAACAGGCCGCGCGCGGCCACGACCAGGGCCAGCACCGCCGTCACCAGCGCCAGGAAGCGCTGCAGCAAGCTGCTGTCCTTCCAGCGGCTGCCGAGCGCCACCGCGCCCGACAAATAGAATGCGCCCAGGAGCAGCGCGGCGGCCACGCCGCGCAGGCCTTCCTCGTCGATCAGGTAGCAGATGAAGAAAACCAGGATTGCCATCCCGCCCAGCACCAGGGTCGGACGGCGCCAGCCCTCGCGTCCGGCCGCTTCCCAGGATGCGCCGGCCTCGATCGCCACGCCGGCCAGCAGCAGCGCGTAGCCGCCCGGGACCGCGATCGCCGGCGGCACCACGCTGGTGGCGCCCAGGGCCAGCAACAGCCAGGCCCCGCCCTGGATCTGCTTGGACAGGCTCCAGGCGGACAAGGCCTGGGAGCGCACCGGGCCGTGGTCGAAGAAAGTCAGCAGCGCGACCAGGGCCAGGTTGCCCAGGGCCAGGACCAGTACCATGGTGGAGGCGTCCAGCGGCATCATGTCAGTACTCGTGTTCGACGTGGGTGGTGCCGTCGCCGACCTTGCTGGCCCAGGCGCGGGAGAAGTAGTCCTGCTCGTCGCCGCTGGGGGCTTCGTGCCAGAACACGATCAGGGTGCCCTTGTGGTCGTGCAGCTGGGTCAGCTTTTCGACGAAGCGGGCGTTGCCGGCGGCGTCGGCCAGGGCCATCGCATACCCATACACGCGCTGCAGCCGCTCGATCCGGTCCGGCTCGGTGTGGCTGTTGGTGGCGGTGATCGTGGGATGGTCCAGGAACATAGGGTCTTTTCGAATGGCGCGTGGCGGCCAGCTTATCAGAAAGCGATGCCCTGCAACAAGCCGCGCCAGGAGCCTGTCCATTCACGGTTATACTCAGATCATGTCCGCTTCCGCCGACCACCCCGGGCAGGATCAGCCCTCCCCGCCCTTGGTGCGCACCGAGGGCGACCGCCGCACCCTGGAGTTCACGCCCGGCGACATCCAGAGCGAGATGCGGCTCTCGCGCCCCGACGACCTGGTGCTGGCCTATGCACGCGCCATGATGTGCTTCGCCCTGTTCGTGCCCGATCCGCGCCATATCGTGATGGTCGGCCTGGGCGGTGGCTCGCTGGCCAAGTATTGCTACCGCCGCTTCCCGCGCGCCCGCATCACGGTGCTCGAGCTGCGCGCCGACGTGATCGCCCTGCGCACGCAATTCCACGTGCCGCCGGACGATGCGCGCCTGCGCGTGCTGCACTGCGAAGCGAGCGCCTGGCTGGCGGCCAATCCCGGCCTGGCCGACGTGCTGCTGGTGGACGGCTTCGACGCCGCCGGCCTGCCGCCGGCGCTGTCGAGCGCGCGCTTCTATGCCGATTGCCGGCGCTGCCTGCGCCCGGGCGGCGTACTCGTTGCCAATATCTTCACTTACGATCCTGACTATGTCGCTGCGCTGCAACGGCTGCGCACGGCCTTCGGCGGCAAGCTGGCCTGGTTCCGCGGCATCGCCGGCAACAACCGGATCCTGTTCGCGGTGCGCCCGCAGCTCCGCCACGCCACGCCTGGACGGGCCGAGCGCCTGCTCGCACGGCTGGCGCGGCCAGAGGGGTTCGGCTGGTCCTGGCCCAACCGCCTGCTGGCGCACGCGGTGCTTGCCTGGTTGTCATGGCGCCCTGTCCGCGGGAGGCCACATGGTGTCTGGACGAATTGACCAGCACGGCACAATTCGTTTGCGAAACCACCCGCTTTTGTGACAAACTGGCGCGCACTAATGCCTATTGGCAAGCACTATTCCGTTCCTGATCAACTGACAAGCCTGGACCCTCTGGACCATCACATGCCGCGTCGCCGCCTGCCCCTGTCGCTTACCCTCGCGGCGGCCCTCACGCTCGGGGGCGGACTGGCCGCATCCGGCGCCCTGTTCATGGGCGTCAGCCATCTCGAATACGACAACATGGCGCTCGCCTTCGCCCAGCGCGCCGACGAGCGCGTGGCCGCGGTGCGCCAGGGCATGGACCAGGCGGTCGAAGTCCTGACCGTCACCAACCAGCTGTTCGCGCGCGGCGAGCCGGTCTCGCGCCAGCAGTTCGCCGACTTCACCTCGGCCCTGCTGGAACGCCATCGCTTCATCCAGGCCTTCAATTACCACCGCGTGGTGCAGGGCGAGGACCGCGCGGCGGTCGAGGCCGAGCTGCAAACGGTCCGTCCAGGCACCATCTTCACCGAGCTGCGTCCCGAAGGCCAGGTGCCGGCTCCGGTGCGCGGGCGCTACCACATCGTCGATTTCCTGGAGCCGATGGCGGGCAACGAGCCGGCCTTTGGCCTGAACGTCTCGCAGAACCCGGAAATCATGGGCGCGCTCGACATGGCGCGCGGCTCCGGCCGCGCCGCCTCCACCGGCCTGTTCGCGCTGGCCCAGAACGCCACGCCCCAGCCCAGCTTCGAGCTGATGCTGCCGGTGCTGGACAAGGACGGCGTCATGACCGGGGACACCGCCGTGATCATCCGCGGCAACGAACTGGTACGCTCGTCGCTGGCCGGCGCCGGCCTGCTCGACTCGGACGACATTTTCGTGTCGGTCTATGCCGGCGAACACGCGGATGCGCACAAGCGCCTGCTGTCGACCGGCCCGACCGCCGCCGCGCCGTCCGGCGCGTTGGAATCCTGGTTCGGCCACTCCCATCCGGGCGTGCGCAGCACGACTCTGCAGATCGCCGGACGTCCCTGGCGCATCGACGTCGCTTCCGCGCCGCGCCCCTACCTGCCCGACCACATGGCCTCGACCGCCTTGCTGGTCGGCGGCATCCTGATCACGCTGCTCAGCACCGCCTTCGTGCAGGCCTCGGGCCGGCGCGCGCGCAAGGTGCAGCAGCTGGTGCGCCAGCGCACCGCCGACCTGCGCCGCACCAACCGCCGCCTGGTCGAGGACATGATCGCGCGCGAACGCGCCGAGAAGGCGCTGCAGCAGAGCGAGCAGCGTTTCCGCCAGCTGGTGTCGATGTCCTCGGACTGGTACTGGGAACAGGACGCCGAGCTGCGCTTCACCATGGTCACCGGCGCCTTCACCGAAAAGACCGGCGTGCCGGTCGACGGCCTGCTGGGCAAGACGCGCTGGGAATTCCAGCCGAACCTGCTCGAGACCGAGAGCGGACGCGCCCACATCGCCCAGATCAAGGCCAACGAGCCCTTCGCCAACCTCGAATACAAGACCGTCGACGACCAGGGCGACACCCGCTGGTTCTGCGTCAACGGCCAGCCGGTGTTCGACGAGACCGGCACCCTGATGGGCTACCGCGGCACCGGCAGCGACATCACCGAGCGCAAGCTCACCGAGCAGCGCGTGCACCACGTGGCCCAGCACGACGTGCTGACCGGCCTGCCGAACCGCTCGCTGCTGCAGGACCGCCTGGGCCAGGCGATCGCCTACGCCAACCGCAGCGGCCGTCCAATGTGGGTGATGCTGATCGACCTCGACCGCTTCAAGTTCGTCAACGACTCGATGGGTCACAAGGCCGGCGACGTGCTGCTGATGACGGTGGCCGCGCGCCTGACCGGCTCGCTGCGCGACACCGACACCGTGGCGCGCCTGTCGGGCGACGAATTCGTGGTGATCCTGTCCGAGCACGCGGAAGAGCCGCTGCAGCCGGACATCGTGCAGCGCGTGATGGATTCGGTGGCCCAGCCGGTCATGCTCGGCACCAAGGAATTCTTTGTCACCTGCTCGATCGGCGTGGCGGTCTACCCAAGTGAAGGCACGCCGGCGGACAGCCTGATCGAGCACGCCGACATCGCGATGTACAGCGCCAAGAAGATGGGGCGCAACAACTTCCAGTTCTACACCCCGGCCATGAACGAGGAGTCGCTGGAACGGGTGCGCATCGAGGGCGCCCTGCGCAATGCGCTGGAGCGCAACGAATTCGTGCTGCATTACCAGCCCCAGGTCGACCTCAAGACCGGCCAGATCGTCGGCATGGAAGCCCTGATCCGCTGGAACCACCCGGAACTGGGCATGGTCCCGCCGGTGCGCTTCATCGGCATCGCCGAGGAGACCGGCCTGATCGTGCAGATCGGCGCCTGGGTGCTGCGCGCCGCCTGCGCCCAGAACAAGGCCTGGCAGGACGCGGGCCTGGGCAAACTGCGGGTGGCGGTCAACCTGTCGGCGCGCCAGTTCGGCGCCGCCGACCTGATCGCCAGCCTGGAATCGGTGCTGAACGACACCGGCCTGGACCCGGACTGCCTCGAGATCGAGCTGACCGAAAGCCTGTTCATGAGCGACGTGACGCCGGCGGTGGAACTGCTGCACCGCATGAAGTCGCTGGGCGTGAACCTGTCGATCGACGACTTCGGCACCGGCTACTCGAGCCTGTCCTACCTGTCGCGCTTCCCGATCGACGTGCTCAAGATCGACCGCTCCTTCGTGGCCGACATCACCCACGACGCCAACGACGCCGCGATCGTCACCTCGATCATCGCGCTGGCGCACAACCTGAAGCTGGCCGTGATCGCGGAAGGTGTGGAAACGGCCGAGCAGCTCGACTACCTGCGCAGCCACGGCTGCGACGAGATGCAGGGCTACTTCTTCAGCAAGCCGCTGCCGGCCGGGGACTTCGAGCAGATGCTGCGCCAGCGGCGCTGCCTGGCGCTGCCGGCGCCGGAAGACGAGGTGTTGACGGCCTGAAGCTCATGTACTCCGCTGGGAATTCCATGGAGACTCCCCGATGCTTCCGTAGGGTTGGCGGCTGCGCCGCCGACGCGCCGATTGTTGGCGGCTCCGGCATCGCGCCTATCCTTTCCCCTGCTACCTATCGCCGCGGGGGGGGGGGGGGGGGGGGGGCCGCCCCCCCCCCCCCCCCC
>NZ_JAGPWC010000047.1 GCF_018119405.1 Massilia sp. ST3
TGGCGTTTACCGCCCTGCGAACTCGTTCAAATAATCGACGAGGGCCTGTACGCCCTCGATCGGCATCGCGTTGTAGATCGATGCCCGCATGCCGCCGACGGACTTGTGGCCCTTCAGTTGCAGCAGCCCGCGCGCCTTCGCGCCGGCCAGGAATTGCTCGTTCAGTGATTCGCCGCGCAGGTAGAACGGGATGTTCATGCGCGAACGGTATTCCGGCGCCACGCGATTCTGGTAGAAGTCGTCGGCGTCCAGCGCGGCGTACAGCAGGCGCGCTTTCTCGATATTGCGCTGCTCCATCGCCGCCACGCCACCGTTGCGCTTGAGCCAGTCGAACACCAGGCCGGCGATGTAGATCGCATAGGTCGGCGGCGTGTTGAACATGGACTCGTGCTCGGCCACGGTCTTCCAGTGGAAGGCGGAGGGGCAGATGTTCAGGGCTTCGCCCAGCAGGTCGTCGCGCACGATCACCAGGGTCAGGCCGGCCGGGCCGATGTTCTTCTGGGCGCCGGCGAAGATCACGCCGTACTTCGATACGTCGATGCTGCGCGACAGGATGTGCGAGGACATGTCGGCCACGATCGGCGTGCGCGCGTCGACCTCGGGGACGAAGTTGTACTCGACGCCGTCGATGGTCTCGTTGGTGCAGATGTGCAGGTAGGCCGCGCCCGGGGTCAGCTGCCAGGACTCGCGCGGCGGCACGCCGGTGAAGCCGCTTGCCTCGCTCGATGCGGCGACGTTGACGTTGGCGTAGCGCTTGGCTTCCTTGATCGACTTGCCCGACCAGGAACCGGTGTGGATGAAGTCGATCGTGCCGGGCTGGGGGCAGCAGCCGAGCAGGTTCATGGGGATGATGGCGTTCTGGCCCAGGCCCCCGCCCTGCATGAACAGGACCTTGTAGTTGGCCGGCACCGCCAGCAGCTCGCGCAGGTCGGCCTCGGCCTGCTTGTAGATCGAGATGAATTCCGGACCGCGGTGGCTCATCTCCATCACCGACATGCCGCTTCCATGCCAGTCCAGCATTTCGGCGGCTGCCTGCTGCAGCACTTCCTTCGGGAGGACGGCCGGGCCGGCCGAGAAGTTGAAGATCTGGGTCATGCGGTCCTTTCTTGGCGCTTACTGTTTCTGGATGTCCTGCATCGCCTGCTGCATCAGTTTTCCGACGCGCGGCAGCACGATCTTCTGGCTCAGCGCCACGCTCTCCGCCGACAGCTTGGGCATCAGGGTCATCATCTTGCGGCCCACGGAGGTGGCGTAGAAGGCGGTCAGCTGATCGATCTCGGCGACCGTGAAATTGTCGGCGTACATGGGGACCATTTCGGCCATCATTTCGTCGACCAGGCCCGGATCGCGGAACAGCTGGTTCAGCGCCTGGGCCACGCCCGGCAGGACCTTGTCGACCTTGGCCATCGCGTCGCGCTTCTGCGCCGCATTCAGGCCGGCGTCGTTCTGGATCATGCTGGCCGCCTGCGCATGCATCATGGACGGCATCGCCTTTTCCATCTCGGCGAAGGAAGCGACCATCGTCTTGCGCGCGTCCATGACCTCGAGCAGATTCTTCGCCGCGGCGGTGGTCTGCGCGTCGGCGGCGAAGGCCAGGGAAGGCAAGCCCGCGAAGGCTGCGGCGGCGCTCAGGACGAGGACGATTTTTTTCATTGTGCTTCCATGCGGGCCGGTGCGCCCTGTGGACAAGAGACAGCCGGCTCACCAGGCCGGCTGCGGGGCGGGAGCCGCGCTCCCGCCCTGGCCCGGATTACTCCGGCGCCGGCTCGAGCTCGACTTCCTCGAGATCGGTTTCGACGATGCGCTGCAGGCCCGACAGCTTGGTGCCGTCTTCGACCGCGATCAGGGTCACGCCCTGGGTCGCGCGGCCCATCTCGCGGATCTCGGCCACGCGGGTGCGGATCAGCACGCCGCCGGTCGTGATCAGCATGATCTCGTCGGTCTGGTCGACCAGGGTCGCGGCCACCACCTTGCCGTTACGCTCGGAAGTCTGGATCGCGATCATGCCCTTGGTGCCGCGGCCGTGGCGGGTGTATTCCGTGATCGGGGTACGCTTGCCGAAGCCGTTCTCGGTGGCCGTGAGCACCGACTGCTGCTCGTTCTCGGCCACCAGCAGGGCGATGACCTGCTGGCCTTCTTCCAGGTTCATGCCGCGCACGCCGCGCGCGGTACGGCCCATCGGACGCACGTCGTTCTCGTCGAAGCGCACCGCCTTGCCGCCGTCGGAGAACAGCATCACGTCGTGCTTGCCGTCGGTCAGGGCGGCGCCCACCAGCACGTCGCCTTCGTCCAGGTCGACCGCGATGATGCCGGCCTTGCGCGGGTTGCTGAAGTCGCGCAGCGGGGTCTTCTTGACCGTGCCCAGCGAGGTCGCCATGAACACGTAGTGGTCTTCCGGGAAGGTCCGGTTCTCACCCGACAGCGGCAGGATCACGGTGATCTTCTCGTTCTCCTGCAGCGGGAACATGTTCACGATCGGCTTACCGCGCGAGTTGCGCGAACCCTGCGGCACCTCCCACACCTTCAGCCAGTACATGCGGCCGCGGTTCGAGAAGCACAGGATGTAGTCGTGGGTGTTGGCGATGAACAGCTGGTCGATCCAATCCTCGTCCTTGGTCGCCATCGCCTGCTTGCCGCGGCCGCCGCGCTTCTGGGCGCGGTATTCCGAGATCGGCTGCGACTTCATGTAGCCGGTGTGCGAGAGCGTGACCACCATGTCCTGCGGGGTGATCAGGTCTTCGGTTTCCAGGTCGCTGGCATTGTGCTCGATGGCCGAGCGGCGGGTGTCCTTGCCGTTGTCGGCGTATTCCGCCTTGATCGCCACCATCTCGTCCGAGATGATGGAGGTCACGCGCTCGGGCTTGGCCAGGATGTCGAGCAGGTCGGCGATGTGGGCCATCACTTCCTTGTACTCGTTGACGATCTTGTCCTGCTCCAGGCCGGTCAGGCGCTGCAGGCGCATCTGCAGGATTTCCTGGGCCTGCTCGTCCGACAGCTTGTACAGGCCGTCCTGCTGCATGCCGTAGTGCTTCGGCAGGTGCTCCGGACGGAAGGCCTCGATGCCGCCGGCCGCGCCGGTTTCGGTACGGTTCAGCATTTCGCGCACCAGGGACGAATCCCAGGCGCGCGCCATCAGTTCGGTCTTGGCGATCGGCGGCGTCGGCGCGGCCTTGATGATCGCGATGAAGTCGTCGATGTTGGCCAGGGCCACCGCCAGGCCTTCCAGCATGTGGCCGCGGTCGCGCGCCTTGCGCAGCTCGAACACGGTGCGGCGGGTGACCACTTCGCGGCGGTGCGACAGGAAGCACTCCAGCATCTGCTTCAGGTTCAGCAGCTTCGGCTGGCCATTGACCAGCGCCACCATGTTCATGCCGAAGGTGTCTTGCAGCTGGGTCTGCTTGTACAGGTTGTTCAGCACCACTTCCGGCACTTCGCCGCGCTTCAGTTCGATGACCACGCGCATGCCCGACTTGTCGGACTCGTCGCGGATATCGGAGATGCCTTCGAGCTTTTTCTCGCGCACGTTCTCGGCGATACGCTCGAGCAGCGACTTCTTGTTGACCTGGTAGGGCAGCTCGTCGACGATGATCGCGGTGCGGCCGCCGTCCTTGCCATATTCTTCGAAGTGGGTCTTGGCGCGCATCACCACGCGGCCGCGGCCGGTGCGGTAACCGTCGCGCACGCCCGAGACGCCGTAGATGATGCCGGCGGTCGGGAAGTCCGGCGCCGGGATCAGCTCGATCAGCTCGTCGATCGTGCAGTCCGGCGTACGCAGCACGTGCAGCGCGCCGTTGATGACTTCCGACAGGTTGTGCGGCGGGATGTTGGTGGCCATGCCGACCGCGATGCCGGACGAACCGTTGATCAAGAGGTTCGGGATGCGGGTCGGCAGGACGGTCGGTTCCTTTTCCTTGCCGTCGTAGTTCGGCTGGAAGTCGACCGTGTCCTTGTCGATGTCGGCCAGGATCTCGCTGGCGATGCGGTCCAGGCGGCACTCGGTGTAACGCATCGCCGCGGCGCTGTCGCCGTCGATCGAGCCGAAGTTGCCCTGCCCGTCCACCAGGGTGTAGCGCAGGGAGAAGTCCTGCGCCATACGCACCAGGGTGTCGTAGATCGAGGCGTCGCCGTGCGGGTGGTATTTACCCATCGTGTCGCCGACCACGCGCGCGCACTTCACGTACGGGCGGTTGTGGACGTAATTACTCTCGTGCATGGAGTACAGCACGCGGCGGTGCACCGGCTTCAGGCCGTCACGCACGTCCGGCAGAGCTCGCCCCACGATCACGCTCATGGCGTAGTCGAGGTAGCTCTTGCGCATCTCTTCTTCGAGGGAAATGGGGACTGTTTCTTTTGCGAATTGATCCATGGGGCGGGTCGGCTGCTTTTCAGCGTTTGGTTATGAGTTGCAACGGACGATTCTACCACGCGCGCCTTAGCTGCTGCGCAATTCCACACAGGGCTTTCAGCGTCCCGTTCAAGGGTCCGCCGCGTCCCAGATTTCCACGATTGTCGAGGTGGCTTGTGAGCTCTTGGGCAATCGTTGCATTTAAACAACGTCAAGCGAATAATGCTTGATGTTTGATTTAAGTGCAGTCGTGCAGTTTTGGTGCATATGGCAAAATGGCCAGGAAGTTAATTGCTTGTTTCATAATACGAAACAGACTGCTCGGCCGCCGTGTTATCATCATGACCACATGGAGCCTGTCTGCGTCGCTGGGAATCTACCGAAAAGGAAAACAACATGAATAAACTGGCCACCTTCTTGCTCGCAGCGTCGGCCGCGATCGCGGGCAATGCCTTTGCGCAGAGCGCACCGCCGTACGCACCGCTGACCACCGACATCCAGGCGCGCACTCCGTACAGCGCCTATGTGCAGGACAGCCGCGGCGTGATCGCCCGCAATCCTTTCGGCCTGTGCTGGCGTACCGGCTACTGGACCCCGGCCGACGCGGTCCCGGGCTGCGACGCGCCGCTGTGCGTCCCGCCTGAAAAACTCGAAAACGGCAAGTGCGTCGCCCCGCCGCCTCCGCCGGCGCCGGCGCCGGTCGCCGAACCGGCCCCTGCCCCGGCCCCGGCTCCGGTCCCAACCTCGGAAAAGGTGAGCTATTCGGCCGACGCCTTCTTCGACTTCGACAAGGCCGTCCTGAAGCCGGCCGGCAAGGCTTCGCTGGACGAGCTGGTCTCGAAGCTGGGCGACATGAACCTGGAAGTCATCATCGCCGTCGGCCACACCGACTCGATCGGCACCGACGCCTACAACGAGAAGCTGGCGATCCGCCGCGCCGAAGCCGTCAAGGCCTACCTGAAGGGCAAGGGCGTGGAAGAAAACCGCATCTACACCGAAGGCAAGGGCGAGAAGCAGCCTGAAGCGGACAACAAGACCGCCGCCGGCCGCGCCAAGAACCGCCGCGTGGAAATCGAAGTCGTCGGTACCCGTACCGTCAACAAGTAATCCGCGCCACCTTCTGAAAGCCCCGCTTCGGCGGGGTTTTTTTTCGGGTTCCGAACTGAGAGTTGCAGAATCCGCGCAGGTTTAAACCCCTCGCCTTATCACAACGTCATTCCGGCGAAGGCCGGAATCCAAGTTTGCGTGATTTCCCTGCGACATTTTTCTCACTTCAAGTTGTCCCCGCCATTCTTTCCGCTATTATTCCGACCTATGACGACGACCAACGCAGACCCCCTAGAAATCCAGAAGTTCAGCGAACTGGCCCACCGCTGGTGGGACCCGACTTCCGAGTTCCGTCCGCTGCACGAAATCAACCCCCTGCGCCTTGAATGGATCAATGCGCGCGCGCCCCTGGCCGGCAAGAACGTGATCGACATCGGCTGCGGCGGCGGCGTGCTGTCCGAATCGATGGCGCGCAAGGGCGCCAAGGTCACGGGTATCGACCTGTCCAAGAAAGCCCTGAAGGTCGCCGACCTGCACAGCCTGGAATCGGGCGTCGAGGTGCGCTACAAGCACATCGCCGCCGAAGAAATGGCGGCCCAGGAAGCCGGCCAGTTCGACGTCGTCACCTGCATGGAAATGCTCGAGCACGTGCCGGACCCCGCCTCGATCGTCCAGGCCGCGGCCAACCTGGTGAAGCCGGGCGGCCACGTGTTCTTCTCGACCCTGAACCGCAACCCGAAGTCCTACCTGTTCGCCGTGATCGGCGCCGAGTACATCCTGCGCATGCTGCCGCGCGGCACCCACGACTACGGCAAGTTCATCACGCCCTCCGAACTGGCCCACTACGCGCGCCTGGCCGGCCTGCAGGTGGACAGCATGAAGGGCCTGACCTACAACCCGCTCACCAAGATCTACTCGCTCAACAACGACACCGATGTGAACTACATGGTGGCGTGCAGCAAGCCGCTCTAAATCACGCTCCAACCCTTTCGTAGACTCCCATGACTTTCCCGACCGTTCTGCCGGCACCGCGTGCCATCCTGTTCGATCTCGACGGCACCCTGGCCGACACGGCGCCCGACCTGGCGGCGGCCGTCAACTGGCTGCGCACCGAGCGCGGCCTGGCGCCGACGCCCTACGACATCCTGCGCCCCACCGCCTCGGCCGGCGCGCGCGGCATGATCGGCGCCGCCTTCGGCCTGGCGCCGGGCGACGAGGGCTACGAGGAGCTGCGCCTGGCCTGGTTCGACCGCTACCAGTCGGCCATGTGGCTGCACACCACCCTGTTCGACGGCATCAAGGAACTGCTGGACGGCATCGAGCAGGCCGGCATGGCCTGGGGCATCGTGACCAACAAGCCGGCCCGCTTCACCGACCCGCTGGTGCCGAACATCGGCCTGGCGCACGCCGGCTGCATCGTCTCGGGCGACACCACGCCGCACGCCAAGCCGCACCCGGCCCCGCTGCTGGAAGGCGCGCAGCGCCTGGGCCTGGCGCCGGAACAGTGCTGGTACGTGGGCGACGACTTGCGCGACATCGAAGCCGGCCGCGCCGCCGGCATGGTCACCGTGGCCTGCGCCTGGGGCTACTGCGGTGCGATCGAGCCTTCGACCTGGGGCGCCGACTACCTGCTCGACACCCCGGCGCATCTGATGCAGACCCTGCGCGAGGTGGCGGACGCGGCGCGCCAGGCGGAACGCGTCGCCTGAGCGCGCAAGATTGCCGAGTTACATCTATTTACGATTGATACAGGCTCCTGTCTATCTCTGAGTCGGGCCTGCCATTAATCTACTCCTGCACGACAACAAAACGTCTTAGGGAGCAGAACATGGAAACGACTCAGACCACCAACCGCATTCACCCGATCATGGCCGCCGCTGCCGCTTCGGTGATCATCGTCAGCCTGACCGGCGCCGCCGCGATCAGCGGCCTGCTGCCGACCTCGAAGGGCGCTCCCGAACCGATGGCCAACCAGCAGCAGCTCGCCGCCATGGCAGCCGCTTCGCCTTACGCCATGCAGTCCAGCGTGACGCCGGCTGCCGGCGCCCAGGGCCAGGTCGCGATGCCGCAGATGGCGATGCCGGTCAGCGCCGCGCCGCAGATGGTCCCGGCCATGGCCGCGCCGCAGCAGGTGGCCTATGCCCAGCCGCAACTCGCCCCGCAGCCGACCGTGATCGTCAAGGAACGCGTGGTCGAGAAGCCGGTCGTGAAGGTGGTCGAGAAGACCCGCGTGGTGCACGCCGCGCCGAAGCAGACCCACTATGAAGAGCCGCGCTACCAGCCGGCGCCCGCTCCGGCTCCGGCCCAGCCGAACTATGTCGGCATCGGCACCGGCGCCGTGATCGGCGGCCTGATCGGCAACCAGATCGGCGGCGGCAACGGCAAGAAGCTGGCCACCGTGGCCGGCGTGATCGGCGGCGGCATCATCGGCAACCAGATCGCCAACGCGAACGCCAACCGTTAAGCGCAGTTCGCTTCGACAGGAAAGCCGCAGGCACTCAGCCTGCGGCTTTTTTTCTGAAGACGCCGACGATGATATCGCTCGGGAACATGCGCAGCACGGGAATGGCGGCCATGATCGCGGCGTACTGCAGGTAGAGCGAGAGGACCGGCACATTGCCGGCGCAGCGCAGGCGCTCCAGCAGCCCCTTGGCGCGCAGGGCCGGCAGCTCGGCCGCCCCGGCCAGCTCGAAGCCCTGCCCCGCCACCAGCTGGCACAGGTTGCGCGGATTGAAGTAGTGCACATGCGGCGAAGGCAAATCCTTCTGCCACAGGCGCTCGAAGGGCGCGCGCCAGCCCATGCGGGCGATCAGCTTGGACAGGCGGTAGAAGAAACCGCGGCTGCTGGGCAGGTTCAGGATCAGGATGCCGCCCTCGTCCAGGCGCTCGCGGCAGGCGTCCAGGGCGCTGCGGATATCGGGAATGTGCTCGATGACGTCGTTGAACACGATCACGTCGAAGCGCTCGCCCTCGGCCAGCACGTCGGGGAAATAACCGGAGCGCACAGGCAGGCCGCGCGCGGCAGCGCGGCTGCCGACCACCGCGTCGGGCTCCACGCCGAGCACGTCGAAGTCCTCGCGCGCCGTCTCCAGGAACCAGCCGTGGGCGCTGCCGACGTCGAGCAGGCGGCGCGCCCCCGGTTGCGCATGCTTTTTCGCATAGCCCACGATGGTCTTGAAATTCTCCAGGCGCAGCGCCTTCAGCCCCGCCTCGCGCTCGGCCTCGTTGACTTCGGGCCCCGTGTGCGCATTGATGGCGCCGGTGAGCGCCGCGCTCTCGTAGCTGCAAGCGGGACAGGTCGCATGCCAGCCGGCGAGGCCGGCCACCTGGGAGTTACCACACACGATACACGCCATACCGGGATTCTCTCGCTGGGTCATATGAGAACGCTAGCATATTGCAATTCAAGCATGCATTGTGGGTTATTTTGTGGTTGCAGTTTAAGCGCACGCTAAGCTAAACCGCTGTACATCCATGCAGCTTGGGGTACAATGGTGGTTCTGCTGGGGGCGACTTGGTTTCGACGTGGGTTGCAAAGCAGCGCAGGGCATACCGAGGGCTGGTCACCTCGTAAATACATCCAGAAATCAATAACTGCAAACGATAACTCGTACGCACTCGCAGCTTAATTGCTGCTAGCTCCACACCACCTCGCCTCTGGGGTGTACCGCAAGGTTCGTGGAGTCATTTACAGAGGCTCGCAGTAGGCCGGGTTACTTGGTCGACTGTTAAATAATAGGTAACTCGCTTAGTCAAAGGGTGCACATCCCCGTTGCCTAGGTTAAATTAATTGATAGTGCTAAGTATGTAGAACTGTCTGTAGAGTGCTTGCGGACGCGGGTTCAATTCCCGCCGCCTCCACCAAATCATTCACATCGCGAGCGATGAAAGAACCCGCCTTCGAGCGGGTTTTTTCATGGCCGCGCGCTGCGTCATCCTCTAGGCTGGGTCCGTGCAGCCGCATTGTATTCAGTGTGTTTCGGTAATGCGACAGTCTAAGTGGTTGATTTCGCATGATATTGCCGCTGTGATATTCTACTTGCCTTGTCGAAACTAGCATTCACTTTTTACATGAAAAAACTTTATCCGGCGTATTCGATCGCCGTCGCGGCGATGCTCCTGAGTGCTTGCGGTGGGCAGGACGAAGCAGTGGCGCCAGCGCCTACGGCCTCGTCGATGTCGGGTACCGGCGCGCAAACCGCAGCCGTCAGCGCGGAAGCCTATTATCCGGCGCTGCAGCAGATCTACATCGCCTACTTCGGCCGCCCGGCCGATCCGGGCGGGCTTGCCTTCTATGCCAAGAACCTGGCTGCCTCCGGCGCCCCGACCGAACTGCGCGCCCTGATCGACTCGGCCACGCCGAACACCCCGATCCGCGCCCTGCTCGACACCTTCGGCAACAGCGCCGAATCGAAAGCGCTGTACGGCACCGACACCACCGCCTTCCTCACCTCGGTCTACCGCAACGTGCTGGGGCGCACGCCCGACCGCGAAGGCTTGAGCTTCTGGAAAAAGAACATCGATAGCGGCGCGGTGCCTCCCGCCATCGCGGCCATCTGGATCCTGACTGGCGCCACCACGCCCGGCAACACCGATGGCGACCTGATTCGCGTCAAGCTGGCGGCGGCCAGCGCCTTTACCGGCGCCATGAAGTCGACCGAGCAGGCGGGCGCCTACGCCGGTCCCGGCGCCATCCTGCGCGCCCGCTCCTACCTGAGCAGCCTGAGTGTCGACCAGGACCTGACGCTCCTGCCCGGCGTAGGCGAGCGTGTCGTCGACGAACTGGTCATGGCGGCCCATCCGGGCAAGGTGATTTTCCGTGGCACCGTCGCCCTGGGCAACCCGGTGAAGGACGCCTGGGTCCAGGGATGGGACCAGGACGGCGTGCTGGGCGACGTCAAGAGCCTGGCCGACGGCACCTACCTGCTGTCGACCGACCTGGGGCGCAAGCTGCGTCCGCCGATCGTGTTCAAGGCGGAGTTCACCGCGCTCGGCAAGAAGTTCAATCTGTTCAGCATTTCCACCGATGAGAACGGGCGGAACGTGACCATGAACATCACGCCGGTCTCGGACATGATCACGCGCGCCTATATCCCGGCGCCGAACCTGCCGAACCTGGAAGACAAGCTGATCAACGAACCGAGCCGCCTCGAAAGCATCAAGGACACGGCCAAGAAAGTTTTCGGTCCGCTCCTGTCGTCGAACGCGCCCGATCCGATCAGCTCCTACATGGTGGCCGATCCGAAGGTCAACAAATGGGACGCCCTGCTCGAGAAGCTCGTGTTCACGCCGGAAGCGACGCAAACCACCATCGCCTCGGTCGACGGCAAGGTGATCGCGACCGTGCCGGATGCCGAGCTGGTGAGCGGGATTGTTTCCGACCCGGTGAATTCCGTGGAGGCCTTCCGCGCCAACCAGGCGCGCGGACCGCTGACCGACCCCGTCACGCCGCATGTCAACACGGAGACCACTCCGCCAAGCCCGACACCGACGCCGACGCCGACGCCAACCCCGGGCACGCTCCCGGCCCCGACCGGATTCTCGGCCGCGGCCACCGGCGGTTTGAAATTCAGGCTCAAGTGGAACCAGGTTCCCGGCGCGGACCGGTATTACGTCTACCAGCAGAAAAATACGCCACCGGCCGTGGCGCCAGGCACTTACCAGAATGGCCAGCTGGTCCCTACCATGGCGACCGGCGGAAACAGCACGGCCGACGTGGACTGGGATTACCAGGTCGACAGCCCTGGCCTGTACTACTGGATCATCGTGGCGGTGTCCGACAAGAACCAGACCACCACGTTCACGCTGGGTACGGTTTCCAATCCCGTCTCGCTGAATTTCGGCGAGCCGGCCCCTGCTGGCACCTTGACCGCCGATTCGCCCTGCTCGGAATGGCGCAAGGTGATTACCGGCCGCCAGTGGACCATTACCGAGCACGTGAGGTCGAAATGGAGCGGCGACGCTCCGACCGGCGGCACCATGCTGGTCAGGGCGGACAACACGATGGTTGCGACCGGCCAGCCGTTCACGCACGAAAAATCCTTCACAGGCACGATGCTGATCGGGGAACTGTACGGCCGCTGCCGCTACTACCAGCACTCTATCGAAGGCTGGTCGCTGCGCCCCTTCTTCATGTGGTCCTACGAGAATGGCCGTGTGAAGGTGTCGTACGGCTCGGATAGCGCAGCCGAATATTTCATCTTGCAGTAAGTAGGGCGATCTCAGCCGTACAGGTCGCGCAGGCGGTCGATCGACAGGGGCTCGAGGCATCGAGCCCTTGTTTGATCAGTGCGGCTACCAGCCCAGCAGCATGTCTTCGAATTCCACACCCGGCGCCGTCCACGGACCGTCTACATCCGACGCCCTGCCCGTCATCGTCAGCTACGTGCTGGCCGCATCCAGCGTGCTGGCCGTCAAGCACAAGATCATGGCGGTCAGCGGCTACCGCATCGTGGCGCGCATCCTCGGCCTCGAGGAAGCCGCGCTGGGCCCGCTCCTGCGCATGCAGTTCTTCGCGCTCGACATCCTCGTCTTCGCCGCCGTCCTGCCCTGCGCCTTCTTGATCCTGGCCCGCGTGGCCGGCCGTACCGCAGCGGCGCGCACCAGCATGCTCCTGTCGCTGATGCTTGTGCTGCTCGCCTTTGCCAATCTCCAGGCGCTGGGTTCGACGGGGAAGATGCTCTCCATCGACCAGCTCGCGCCGATGCTGGCCTGGGTGCGCGAGCGGCCAGGCGCCTTCTTCGACTACGTGAGCCCGGGCGCCCTGGCGCGCCTGGCCGTGCTGTTCCTGCTCGCGGCGGCCGCCTACTGGCTGCGCGACCTGCCCTTCCTGGCCGTCGGCCGGCGCTTGGCCCGGCCGGCGGCAGCCCTGTGCGTGCTGCTGTCGTTCGCAGCAGCCGGCGGCATGGCGGCCCGCACCCTGCCCGCCTCCAACTTCCATGCCTCCGCGGGCGTCGACATGCTGAGCAGCCTCGTTTCACCGGGCAGCACAGGTGTCGGCGAGCCGGCGCTGGCACAGGCGCTGCAGGCGCTGCATTACCGCTGCGACGACCCCGCCCCGCAGGCGGCGCGGCGCCGCAACTTCGTCTTCTACGTCATGGAGACCATCCCCTACGAGCTGTACGCCTCGCAGCAGGCCGGCAGCCTGCCGGCGTTCAGGGCGCTGGAGAAATCCGCCTACGTAGCGACCCAGCATTATTCGACCTATCCGTTCACGAGTTACGCCCGCTTTTCGCTGTTCACTGGCCTGTATCCCTCGTTCAGGCTCGAGAAGACCCTCCCCTTGCAGGCGCACTATGCCTACCGGAGCGCGCTCGGGCTGCTGGCGGAGCAAGGCTACGACTTCAAGGTGTTCGATCCCGTCACCGTCCGCTACCCCGTGGACGACTGGGTCGTCCACCAGCTCGGCGGCGAAGTGGTGAGCGCCGGCCAGGCTTCGAGCGTGGCCGCACAGGATGAACGCGTCATCACCAAGGCCGTGGACCAGATCGCCCGTTCCGCGCAGGCTGGTACGCCGTTCGTCGTTGCCGTCCTGCCGCAGGTCTCGCATGGGCCCTGGCTGCCGGCGGGCGCCCCCAAGGGGGAGCTATACCGCGAGGGTGCAGCGAGGCTGCGGGAACTCGACCAGGGCCTGGCGCGCATCGTCGCCGCGCTCAAGCAGGCCGGCGTTTATGAGGACACGGTCCTGGTCGTGACGGCCGACCATGGCCTGCGTACCCGCAACGAGGCGCAGTTCCTGTCGACCGAGGTGCTCAACAGCGCTTCCTACCACGTGCCCATGATCATCCATGACCCGGCCTTGCAGACGACCCACGCGGTGTCGCACCCGACCACCCACCTCGACCTGTCGCCGACGCTGCACTGCCTGTACGGACAGCGGCAGCAGGCCATCGACACCCAGGGCGTATCGATGCTCTCCGCGAGAGCCGTTTCGCGCACCGTCCATTTCGACGGCGCCTGGTACCACGGCAGCGAAGGGCTCTGGGATGGCGAACGGTTCTACAGCTACAACCGCCAGCTTGGCCTCCTGTGGAGCAGCACGCGCTTCGATTTCAGCGATGCGACCCCGGTCGCGGACGAAGCGGTGCGCCGCCGGTTTGCCGAGCGGCTGCAGCAGCGCGAAGCCCTGCAGCATGCCTTGCTGGAGCGGCGCCCGCCGGTTCGCGCGGCCACCGTCTCGGCCGGACCCATGCCCGCGCCCCCTGTCCAGTAGCGCAGGGCGCCACCACACTGCACGCCGCGCCCGGCTGGAAGAAGCCGATCTTCTTGCTCAGCCATTCGTGCTGCGGTACCATGCCTTACCCCTTGGGGAGTAGCCTGCTTCCGTTATGGAAGTTTCCGCATCAACATACTTGACGCCCCGGCGTCATGGTGCGCAAGCCAGCCGGTTGGCAAGACCATGGGCATGCAAGCGTGCGGTTCGGGCCACGCGTGCATGCCTTTGTCATGCCCGATCGGAAAGCCTTATGACCCTCACCGCCATGCTCATCCTGGGCCTTGCCATGTCGACCGACGCCTTTGCCGTCGCGGTTGCCATGGGCGCCCGCCGCACCCACATTCCCCTCAACGAAGCACTGCGCACCGGCCTGCTGTTCGGGCTGATCGAAGGCTGTACGCCGGTCATCGGCTGGATGCTGGGCAGCGCGGCAGCCTCGTATGTGGCGGCGTGGGACCACTGGATCGCCTTCGTGCTGCTCTCCGGCCTGGGACTGCGCATGATCCGGGAAGGCATGGGCGACCCGGAGGATGCCGGGGACGTGAGCGGGCGGCCGTTCTGGCTGCTGGTGCTGACCGGATTTGCCACCAGTATCGATGCGCTGGTGGTCGGCTTCGGCCTGGCCTTCGCGGACACGAGCATCGTGACGCCCGCCGTGGCGATCGGCGTGGCGACGCTGTCGATGGTGACGCTGGGGCTGCTGATCGGCCACCGCGTCGGCGCGGTGGTCGGCAAACGTGAGGAAATTTTTGGCGGGCTGGTGCTGATTGTGGTCGGTTGCCTGACGCTCTGGGATCACCTTCGCTAGCTGGGCAGGACTGGCTGAACGCGTGGACGGCAAAGCCGTCCACCCTACGGTTTTTCAGCCGGTCGAACCTCCCGGATCACCGTTGCACCATGCTTAAGAGGTCGGCCCCGGATCCGAGCCGGCCTGCTGGATCACCATCAGCTCCTTCATCAGCGCATTGTTGAACGCCGGGATGTCGGCCGGCTTGCGGCTCGTGATCAGCTTGCCGTCGACGACGACTTCGTCGTCCGTCCATTCCGCCCCGGCCTGTTTCAGGTCGTCCTGGATTTCCGGCCAGCTGGTCAGGTGCTTCGACTCGGCAATGCCCGCCTCGATCAAAGGCCAGGGACCGTGGCAGATCGCGGCGATCGGCCTGTCCTCGTCGCCGAATTCCTTGATGAAGCGGATCGCGTCCTGGTTCTTGCGCAGCTCGGCCGGATTGCGTTCGCCGCCCGGCAGCAGCAGCGCGTCGAAGTCGGCGGGCCGCGCCTCGGAGAGGTTCATCTCGACCCGGAACTTGTCGCCCGGCTGGTCATGGTTGAAGCCCTGCACTTCCGCCCCCGCCGGCTTGGGCGAGATCAGGGTCACTTCCACGCCCAGCTGCTCCAGGAATTTGCGTGGCTCCGTATATTCGACCTGTTCGACGCCGTCGGTCATCAGGACGGCCACCCGCCGTCCTTTCAGGTCCTGCACCGTGGCCTGCTTGAGTTCTTCGCCCATATGCCCTCCTTGCTGATTCGGTTGCTTGTCCAGGACGATTGTAGGGCGCTGGGCCGCGGCGCGTCGCGCGGATGACCCGTTCAAGCCAGCAGGTAGCAGAGGTCCTCGCGGTCGTGCTGATCGGCCGAGGTGGAAAGAAAGCCGTCCAGTCCCAGCCGGGTGGTGCCGTCCAGGCTGGCGCCATCGACGTCCTCGCGGCGCAGCACCACCTGCAGCTCGCGGTAGGGAAGCTCGATGGCGAAACGGTCGAGCAGCGCGGCCAGCACGCGCGCGCCGCTGTGGCCGGGCAGGAAGCGCTCGAAGTCGAGGCTGGACACGGGCCCCACGCGGATGCGGATGCCGAGCTCGGGGCGCACCAGGCGCGCACCCACCGTGGCGCCGGCGCCCAGGGTACAGTTGTTGTCGGCCAGGCGGGTTCGCAGCGCGCTGTCCAGCACGTCCCAGCGGCCGGTGAACTGCCGTACCTGCACCGGCACTCCCAGGTAGCCGGCCAGCACGCCGGCGATCATCCCGGCGGGCACGGCGCGGCAGCGCAACTGGGCGGCGAAGCGGGCCAGGCTGGCCGGAGGCAGCGCGTCCGGGTGCGGCGCCTCGTCCGCCTGGCGCGGCGCCGTGCCCGCGATGGCCAGCAGCAGCGGCAGGTAGCGGTCGCGTCCGTCCTCGGTCCCGCCACGCAGCCGGTACTTGCACCATGCCCGGTAGAACAGCGCCAGCTGCCGTCCCGAGAACATGTCGAAGAAGGCGCGCGCGCTGGCGTCGCCGGTCGCGGCTTCCCAGGCGGCGATGCGCTCCGTGTAGTGCAGGGGCAGCGTCCCCGCCGCGCCGAGCAAGCCCATCAGCAAGGGACGCACCTCGACCGCCGGGCGCTCTTCGGCCGTGCCGCACTCGATGGCCTCGATGTCGCCCGCGGGAAACGCCAGGCCGAGGCTGTTGCGGAACCGGATGACCTCGCCCAGCGCCCGCTCCGGCGCGATCCCCTGGCGCGCGAGCCAGCGCAGCAGCAGCCGCATGGCCTGGAAAAACTCGACGCGCTGCGGCTGGGCGAACAGCCGCCCGATCACACCAGGCTCAGGTCGCCGTTGCGCGCTTCGCATCGCAGCAGTTCCTTGTTGGCCTGGCCGCCCTGGCTGGATACCAGTACCAGCCGCGTGAAGCTGTTGACGTGGACCGACAGGCCGAAGAAGCGGCTGGCGACCTGGGCGAAGACGGCCAGGCTGCTGCCCGCGAAGGCTTCCTCGTCGACCGTCAGCGTGATCTCGGCGCCATGCACCAGGCTGGCGCCGTAGCGGTTGCGCAGCCAGGCGGTGCTGGGACGGCCGCGCACGCCCAGCACCCCCGCGATCTGGCGCTGGGTGGCGGCCGTGCGCGGCAGGTCGTAGAGCGCCAGCGTCTCGCGGAAGGCGTCCAGGTCGGCCAGCGAGCGGTGGTTCAGCGCCAGCTGGGTCACCAGGCGCCAGTGGGTGCCGCCGCGGCTGGCGAAGCGCAGCGGCGCGCTCGGCTTGCGCAGCAGCCGGATCGGCAGCCCGCCGGTGGCGGTCTCGCTCATCAGGTCGCCGCCGGGTGCGCCGTAACCGGCCGCGCAGGCATGCTGGCCGTTGCTGCAGGTCAGGTTGATCGAGGCGACGCTCGATTCGTCCCCGGCCAGCGAGAACTCGTCGTCGGTGAAGGCGATCTTCATGCGGTGGCGGCGGTCGCCGCGGTCGTCGCGCCGGGCGAACCAGTAGCGCTGGCCGCGCCCGCCTCCCTCGCCATGGCGCAAGCCGTAGTAGGGCCGGTACTCGACGCTGCTCGCCTTGCCGCCCGCGCTCCTGAGCACGTGCACGCTGTCGATGCTGTAGACCTCGATGCCGTCCTCGTGCTTGCCCGGGATGACGTCGTACATCGTGGCGCGCTGGGTAATGCGCACCGGACTGGCGGGCTGCGCGAACAGGTTGACCACGGGTGCGCAACCGGGCAGCAGGTGCGACGCGGACAGGGTCTTCAGGATGCGCGCGGCGTTCGCCTCGGCATGCAGCCCGGCGAGCACGACGTGCAGGGTGAAGCGGCGCGCCCCCGCCGGCAAGGCGCCGGCCAGGGCGGCCAGGTCGAGATCGATGAAATGGAATTTCTCGGGGAAGGCGAAGTATTCGCTCAGCAGGCGGTAGGCCGGATGGCTGTGCGGCGGGGCCGGGACCAGCGCGTCATCCTCGTCCAGTCCGCCGAGCGACAGCGGGAAGCGCTCCAGCCTGCGCCAGGTGTCCATGCCGTCGGCCTCGACATAGGTGGCGATGCTCGCCATGAACAGGGTGTCGAGCAGCGCGGAACTCAGCAGGCTGTCGCCGTCCACGTAGAGCCGCAGGCGCTGCAGGCCGAGCTGGTGCAGCATGCGCGCCGGCATGGCGCTGTCGATGGTGATGCCGATGCGCGCGCTGGCCCGCGCCGGCAGGCGCAGCCTGGGCGGCGCGTGCAGCGTCGGATCGAACCAGGCGCGCGCCACCGTCACCGGAGCGACGGCCAGCGCGCTCGTGGTGCGGAAGCGGCAGGGCGTGCCCTTGCCGTTCAGCGAGCTCATCTCGGTGCCGCGCGGAACGACGTGGACATGCTCGGGCTTGAGGCTGCGGCCGGCCGCATCCACGCCCGCATCCACGCGCGCGATCGAGCAGGACGGAATGCCGTGCAGGAAGTGCGGATACAGGCTGCCCAGCAGGGCTTCGGTGAGTTCCGGATAATCGTCGTCGAGCTTCTTGGCGGTGCGCGCGTTGAGCAGCGCGCAAGCCTGGATCAGGCGCCGGATGTGGGGATCTTCGCTGCCTTCCGCGCCCAGCCCGAGGGCGTCGGCCAGCTTGGGGTATTGCTGGGCCAGTTCGCGGCCGACCGTGTTCAGGTAGACCAGTTCGCGTTCGTAATAAGGCAGCAGCTCTTCCATCGTGGCTCCCTCCGTGCCGACTCCTTAAGGTCGGGCAGATCGGAGATGGACGCTTTGCGGGCGCGCAAGGCTTGCGTGGACGCGCCGGCAGCAAAGATGCCGGCCCTGCGGTCAAGGCTCCTGGCCGAGAGCGTGCAGACGGGCGCGCAGGCGCCGGATCTCATCGGCCAGGTCGAGCACCAGCGCGGCCAGCTCCTCGTTGGCGTCGAAATCGCGCTCCAGGTGCAGCAGGCGGCGCGCCCGCGCCAGGTCGCCGCTGCGGAAGCGCCAGTCCGTCACCTGCACCGTGCCGTCGCCCAGCACCCCGGCTTCGACATGGCGCACTACCCATTCCGGCTCGACATTGCAGGCATAGGCGAGCTGGTCCAGGGTCAGCGCCGTCTCGTCCAGCAGCACACCGCTCAGGGATTCATTTCCTTGCATCGTCGCTTCCTCCTAGGCGGTCCGGGGATTGAAGGCCATCTCGCGCGCCATCGCCTGGTACAGCTCGCGCGCCCGGTCGTTGTTCGCGGGCGGCAGCACCACATCCAGGATCAGGTACAGGTCGCCCGGATGGGCGGCCGGGATGCCGCGGCCCTTGAGCCGCAGCTTGCGTCCGCTTTGCGATCCGGGCGGCACCGCCACCTCCACCGGGCCGGACGGCGTCGGCACCGACACGCTCGCGCCCAGCGCCGCCTCCCAGGGCGTGACGGGCACGTTCTCGTAGACATGCGCGCCTTCGATGCGGTAGCGCGGATCGGGATTGAACCCGATCTCCAGGTAGAGGTCGCCCGCCGGCCCGCCGCCGGCGCCGGCATGGCCCTGCCCCGCCAGGCGCAGCTGTTGCCCCGGCGTCACGCCTTTCGGAATGCTGACGTCGAGGGTCTTTTCCCGCATCGTCACCCGCCCATGCCCATCGCGATGTGGCATGCGCAGGCTGACGGTGCGGCTGCCGCCATGGTAGGCGTCGCGCAGGTCGATCCTGACCGCCGCGTGGATGTCCTCGCCGCGCATCTGGTGGGCGCCGCCGTGGCGCGCGTGGCGGCCACGGCCCATGTGGGCGAACAGGTCGGCAAAGATGTCGTCGGCGCCGCCGCCACCGAAGTCGAATTGCTCGCTCCAGTCGGGCGGCGGGCGGAACTGTTCGCCGGGATGATGGCCGCGGCCGAGCTGGTCGTAGGCGGCGCGCTTCTCGGCATCGCCCAGCACGTCGTAGGCTTCGTTGATGTCCTTCGTCTTCGCGTCGGCGTCGGACAGCTTGCTGACGTCCGGATGGTACTTGCGCACCAGCTTGCGGTAGGCCTTCTTGATCTCGTCCGCCGACGCGCCGCGCTCGACGCCGAGAGTCTGGTAATAGTCCTTGTATTCCACGAGCTTGCTCCTGGATCAGGGTGGATGGGTGAGATGATCCATATGTAATGCTCATAGGTGTGCATTTCAACGACGGCCGGCGCGCCAGGCGTCCGGCAAGGCAACGCGGACTGTGCAATAAGACAGTAGAATCGGAGGTTTTCTCCGCCTATCCGCAACGCCATGACCGCCACCGTTTCCGCCGCGCCCACGTCGCCCGTCCGCACCGAGATCGCCACCCTGTGGCGCCTGTCCTGGCCGATGCTGGTCGGCCAGCTGGCGACCGTGGGCATGGGCGTGGCGGACGTGGCCATGACCGGCCACGTCAGCGCGGAAGAGCTGGCCGCGGTGTCGCTCGGCACCTCGGTCTGGTCCATCGTGCTCGTCACCGTGATGGGCACCATGATGGCGATCAATACCGTGGTCGCCCACGAGATCGGCGCCGCGCGCCACGACCAGGTGCCGCATTCGGTGCGCCAGTCGATGTGGAAGGGCCTGCTGGTCGGCGTCCTCGCCTGCCTGTTCGCCAACCTGTGCACCCTGCTGTTCGACCACGTCGGCCTGGACCAGGCGGTGGCCGACCGCGCCGCGCTGTTCCTGCACGTGATCAGCGTCGGCATGCCGGCCTTCGCCTGCTACCGCGCCCTGTACGGCTACACGACCAGCATCAACCAGACCATGCCGATCATGTGGATCGCGATCTTCGGCCTCGTCTACAACGTGGCGATGAACTGGCTGCTGGTATTCGGCAACCTGGGCTTCCCCAAGCTGGGCGCGGTCGGCTGCGCGGTGTCGACCGCGAGCGGCATGTGGCTGATGCTGGGCGCCATGCTGTGGTGGGTCAAGACCTCGCCCGCCTACCGGCTCACCTATCCCTTCGACCGCTGGGAAGGTCCCGAGCTGAAATCCATCGGCGCCATGCTGCGCCTGGGCCTGCCGATCGGCGTGACCTATTTCGCCGAGGTCAGCGCCTTTGGCCTGATCAGCCTGCTGGTGGCGCGCTTCGGCGTGGTGCAGGTGTCTTCGCACCAGGTGGCGCTGAATTTTGCGTCGCTGGTGTTCATGGTGCCGCTCAGCTTTGCCATCGGCATGCTGACCCGCGTCGGCCAGGCCATGGGCGAAGGCAATCCGCAGCGCGCCCGTTTCGTCGGCTGGGTGGGCGTCGGCATGTCGGTGGCCTTCGGCGCGCTCTCGGCGCTGTGCATCGCGATCTTCCGCTGGGAAATCGCGGCTGCTTATACCTCTGACCCGGCGGTGCAGGCCGCCACTGCCCACCTGCTGCTGTTCGCCGCCCTGTTCCAGCTGTCGGACGCCACGCAGGTGGCCACCGCCTCGGCCATCCGCGGCTACCAGGTGACGCGCCCGCCGATGATCATCCAGCTGCTGGCCTTCTGGGGCGTGTCGCTGCCGGTCGGCTGCGTGCTGGGCCTGGCGCCGCAATGGTTCCCGTGGGCGCCCGCCGCGCCGATGGAATCGACGGGTTTCTGGATCGGCCTGGTGATGGGCCTGACGGTGGCGGCGGTGCTGCTCACCTGGTCCTTCGAGAAGCTGGCGCGCCAGCGCATCCGCGATGGAAAACCCGCATAAAACGGAGATACATATTTACAGCGTTTCCAAACGGACTCTGGTATCGTCTCGCCGTTGCAGCAGATTAACTAAATACCAGAGACATCCATGCGCCCTCTCCTCCTTCTCCTGGCCGCCCTCGCGGCCGCTCCCGCCATGGCCGAACGCCTGACGCTGGACCGTATCTACGGCGAACCGGCACTCAGCGGTCCCGGCGTGCGCACCCTGCGCGTGTCGCCCGACGGCGAACGCGTGACCTTCCTGCGCGGCCGTGACGACAACCAGTACCAGCTGGACCTGTGGGAGTACAACACCAAGAGCAAGAAAACCCAGCGCCTGGTCGATTCCAAGCGCCTGGTGCCGAACGAGGAGCTGTCGCTCGAGGAAAAGGCGCGCCGCGAACGCGCCCGTACCGCGGGCCTGTCGGGCATCCTGAACTATTTCTGGTCGCCTGACGGCCGCCAGCTCCTGGTGCCGATCGGCGGCGACCTCTACCTGGTCGACGCCGCCAAGCCGGAGACCGCGCGCAAGGTCGCCTCGGGCAGCGTGATCGATCCGAAGATCTCGCCGAAAGGCCGCTACGTGTCCTTCGTGCGCAACCAGAACCTGGTGGTGATCGACCTCAAGAGCGGCGCCGAGCGCCAGCTGACCACCGACGGCAAGGGCACCGTGCACAACGGCGAAGCCGAGTTCGTGGCGCAGGAAGAGATGGACCAGCACACCGGCTACTACTGGGCGCCGGACGATTCGTACATCGCCTACCGCCGCTACGACGAAGCGCCAGTGCCGGTGGTGCGCCGCTTCGAGATCTTCGCCGACCGCACCGAAGTGATCGACCAGCACTACCCGGCCGCGGGCGATCCGAACGTGCTGATCGACCTCATGATCGTCAACCCGGTCAATGGCGAGCAGCGCAAGATCGACCTGGGGCCTGAGAAGGACATCTACCTCGTGCGCGCCGACTTCAGCGCCGACGCCAGGACCCTGGTCTACCAGCGCCAGACGCGCGACCAGAAGCGCCTGGACCTGGTGGCGGTGGACGTCGCCACCCTGGCCCAGCGTCCGCTGTTCTCCGAAACCTCGAAGACCTGGGTCAGCATCCACAACGACCTGCGCTTCCTGAAGAAGAACAACGCCTTCATCTGGGCCTCGGAGCGCAGCGGCCGCAACCACCTGTACCTGTACGGCCTGGACGGCAAGCTGCTGCATCCGATCTCGTCGGGCGAATGGGGCGTCGACAACGTGCTGGCCGTCGACGAAAGCGCCGGCAAGGTGTATGTCTCGTCGAACCGCGACGCCGTGATCGACAAGCAGACCTATGCGCTGAACCTGGACGGCAGCAACGCCGCCAAGCCGGCGCGCATCACCAGCGGCGACGGCTGGCACGACGCCTCCTTCGCGGGCAACGGCAAGCTCTTCGTCGACACCTATTCGAACCCGCGCACCCCGCCGCAGGTGTCGATCCGCCGCGCCGACGGTTCGATGGTCGAATGGCTCGAAAAGAACGAGCTGAACGCGAACCATCCTTACGCCAAGTATCTGCCGGACCACCTGCCGACCGAGTACGGCACGATCAAGGCCAAGGATGGCCAGACCCTGCACTACTCGATCATCAAGCCGGCCAACTTCGACGCCGCCAAGCGCTACCCGGTGTTCCTGTTCACCTACGGCGGCCCGCACTCCCAGCGCGTGACCCGCGCCTGGGGCAACTACTTCGACCAGTACATGGCGCAGCAGGGCTTCGTGGTGTTCCGCCTCGATAACCGCGGTTCGAGCCGCCGCGAGCGCGCCTTCACCGACGTCATCTACAACAACCTGGGCAAGCACGAAGTCGAGGACCAGCTGACCGGCATCGAGTGGCTGGGCCAGCAAAGCTTCGTCGACCCGAAGCGCGTGGGCGTGTTCGGCTGGAGCTATGGCGGCTACATGACCCTGCGCCTGCTGGCGGCCGCCTCCGACAAGATCGCGATGGGCGTGTCGGTGGCCCCGGTGACCGACTGGGCGCTGTACGACACCCACTACACCGAGCAGTTCGTGGGCGGCACGCCGAAGGTCGATCCGGAAGCCTACCAGCGCAGCGGCGTGTTCGCGCACCTGGACGGCCTGAAGTCGCCGCTGCTGCTGGTGCACGGCATGGCCGATGATAACGTGCTGTTCACCAATACCACGCGCCTGATCGACGAGCTGGTGAAGCGCAATGTGCAGTTCGACCTGATGACCTATCCGGGCGCGAAGCACGGGATTTCGGGGAAGGTCAACCAGCGGCATGTGTATGGGCTGATCGAGGCGTTCTTCAAGAAGAACCTGGGCGGGACGGAGGCGAAGTAGTTCGCGATCCTTCTCGGAACGGCCGCGCTACGCGGCCGTTTTTATTTGTGGTGGCGGAGCGTGGGAATTTGGGTCCCCGCCTTCGCGGGGATGACGTGCGAGAGCAGTCGACTGGGTTGAATTGGCCCGCTGCTCAAATACGTCATCCCCGCGAAGGCGGGGACCCAAGTTTGCAAGCACACCCCATCAACAACAACAGCCGCCTCCCGGCGGCTGTTCCCATCCAACGCAAGCAAAACTTACGGCTTGCGCGTCGCCTCATCCAGCGCTTCGCGCGCATCGCCCAGCTTCTCCTGGGTCTTGCCCTCGACCTGGTTCTTCAGGCCCTTGAGCTGCTGCTCCGGGCTGTCCACCAGCTTGCCGGCTTCTTCCTGGATCTTGCCGCCGATGTCCTGCAGCTTGCCTTCGACTTGGTCCTTGTTCATGATGCGCTCCTTTTCAAGTAGATTCGATGTCAATATAGCAAGGCCGGATGAGCGATTCCGTACGCTTCCGCACACAGCCGTATCCCGCCGAATGCTAATCTTTTTGCAACGCGGCCCCGCCGCCTGAAGGGAGACAGCGATGAACGACAACCAAGCCCCTACCGCGCCTCCGCCGCCCGAGCCGCCCCAGGCGCAGCGCCGGCTGGCGCGCCGCGCCACGCTCATCAACGGCATCGCGGTCCTGTTCCTGTTCGGCGCCGCCGCCATCGTGCTGGCCGCGGACGCCCTGCTGCTGACCTTTGCCTGCATCCTGTGTTCCGTCCTGCTCTACAAGCTGAGCGAGATCCTGCACCGCCGCTTCAAGCTCAACCGCAAAGTAGCGCTGACGGCGGTCGTGCTGCTGCTGCTCGCCATCGTCGGACTGGGTGGCTGGGCCATGGCGCCGCAGATTGCCGAGCAGTCGAGCAAGCTGGCCAAGGAAATCCCGGCCGCCGTGGAGCGCCTGCAAAGCGAGGTCACCCAGCACCCTCTGCTCAAGCGCATCGCCGGCGAACTGCCGCCGCCCGAACAGATCGTCAAGCAGATGGGCAACCTGGTGCCGAACGCCGGCCTGTTCTTCACCGGCATCCTCGGCGCCATGGGCAATGTAGTGATCATCCTCTTCGTCGGCATCTATTTCGCGGCCACGCCCCAGCTCTATACGACCGGCGTGGTGCGCCTGATCCCGCAGACCAAGCGCGACCGCGCCCGCCAGGTGCTGCAGGAACTCGGCCACACGCTGGCCAGCTGGCTGATGGGCAAGGCGGCCTCGATGCTGATCGTCGGTATCGCGACCTCGATCGGCCTGAGCATGCTGGGCGTGCCGCTCGCGCTGATCCTGGGCATCATCGCGGGCCTGCTCGACTTCATTCCCTACCTCGGCCCCATCATGGCGGGCGTGCCGGCCGTGCTGCTGGCGCTGTCGATCAGCCCGGAACTGGCGATGTACACGGTATTCCTGTTCGCCGGCGTGCAACTGGTCGAAGGCTACCTGCTGCAGCCCCTGATCGAGGCGCGCGCGGTCGACCTGCCGCCGGCCCTGGTCATCGTGATGCAATTAATCTTCGGCACCTTGTTCGGCTTCGCCGGCGTGGCGCTGGCGACGCCGCTGGCGGCGGGACTGTCCGTGCTGGTACGGATGCTGTATATCGAGGACGTCCTGGGCGACCGGACGGTCAAGCGGAAAGAGTCTGGATAAGAAAAAGCCGCGCACTGCGCGGCTTTTTCATTGTGGAACGGTGGTTGTAGAAACGGCAGCCTAGCGGTTGCCTTTGTTGACGATGTCCTTCACGTCGCCGACTTTCTCCTGCACCTTGCCTTCGGCCTGGTTCGACAGCCCTTCGCGCTGCTGCTGGCGGCTGCCGACGGCTTCGCCGACCTTCTCCTGGATCTTGCCGCCAATATTCTTGGCCTGGCCTTTGATCTGGTCCTTGTTCATGACCTTCTCCTCATGCTCGAGTGAATCGAGGTTTTACCTTAAGCGCGATTGCCGAGCCACTCTGTACGATGGTTAACATTCAGGGTTTGCGCCAGACGCTGGCCAGCCACGGCTGCTGTTCGCGCGGCAATCCTGCCGGGCGGTAATAATGGTGCAGCGGCGTGAAGCCGGCGGCGGTCAGGTAACGTTCCCAGGTTTCGTAATCGTAGTAACTGCCGTAGCGCGGGCCGCTCCAGCCCTCCTCGTTGTGGCCGCGCGGGTTAGAGCTGAACAGTACGCCGCCGGGCTTGAGCGTGGCGAACAGGTGGCCGAGGACTTCCGGCAACTGGGCGCTGGGGACGTGGAACAGGGCGGCGTTGGCGAAGATGCCGTCGAACATGGCGGGCGGCAGGTCGAGGTGCAGGAAGTCCTGATGCCAGACGTCGCAGCCGCTGTAGGCGCGGGCCATTTCCGCAAATTTTTCGCTGCCGTCGAGGCCGATGGCACGGTGGCCGAGGGTGGTGAAGGTCTTCAGGTCGCGGCCGGGGCCGCAGCCGAGGTCGAGGATCGTGAACGGGGCCGGGGCGGTGATGGCGGACAGCAGCGCGTCGATGTTCTGGCTGACGTCGTGATCGATCGTGCCGGCGAAGAAGGCGTCGGCGCTGCGGTTGTAGTGGTCCAGGGTGCGGCGGGTGATGTCGTCGGGGGTCATGGCGACATCGTAGCGTGTTGCTCGTTCTGTGGCGAGCGGCAATGCAGTCACTGCTCAAGGGAATTGGGTCCCCGCCTTCGCGGGGATGACGTGCTGATGGAGTGTATAAAGAGTGCGCTAGCGACCCTCTGAGCTCCCCTAAAAACCGTCATTCCCGCCACTGGCGGCAATGACTCCCCGCGAAGGCGGGGACCCAAGTTTGCGTACGCATTGTTAGCTAACGATGTGCACGCACCCTCAACTTACCAAACCCGCACCCTCTCCTGCGGCGCCAGATACAGCTTCTGCCCCGGCTTCACATCGAAAGCCTCGTACCACGCATCCAGGTTACGCACGGTGTAGGTACGGTACTGCGCCGGTGCGTGGCCGTCGGTCAGCACCACGCGGCGCAGGGTCGCTTCGCGCATCTTGGTGCGCCAGGCGCGGCCGTAGCCGGTGAAGAAGTCGCGGTCGGCGTCCGCGCCGGCCTTGGCGCCCATTCCCACCTTGTAGGCGTCGTAGGCCGCCGCCAGGCCCGCCAGGTCGGACAGGTTCTCGCTCAGGGTCAGCTGGCCGTTCAGCGCCAGGTCGTCGAAGGGCTTATAAGCGGCGTACTGTTCCACCAGCTTCTGCGACGCGGCCTTGAAGTGGGCCAGGTCTTCCTTGGTCCACCAGTCGCGCAGGCGCCCCTGGGCGTCGAACTGGGCGCCCAGGTCATCGAAGCTGTGGCTGATCTCGTGGCCGATCACCGAGCCGATCGCGCCATAGTTCACCGCGTCGGAACCCTGCGGATCGAAGAACGGCGGCTGCAGGATCGCGGCCGGGAAGTTCAGCGCGTTCTGCATCGGCAGGTTGACCGCGTTGATCAGCTGCGGCGGCATGCACCATTCGGTGCGTTCGGGCTTGGCGTTCAGCTTGGCCAGCTGCTGCGCGTAATGGTATTCCTGGGCGCGGACCACGTTCCCGAAGGCGTCCGTCGGCGAGACCTTGAGGCCCTCGTAGGACTTGAACTTGTCCGGGTAGCCGATGCCCACGTACATGGTGCGCACCTTTTCCTTGGCGTGGGCGCGGGTGGCCGGCGCCATCCAGTCCAGCTTGTCGATGCGGCGCTCGAAGGCGGCCTTGATGTTGACCACCATCTGCTGGATGCGGGCCTTGTTCTCGGCCGGGAAGTACTTCTGCACGTAGAGCTTGCCGACCGCGTCGTCCATGGCGCCGTTGGTGGCGGCCAGCGCGCGCTTCCAGCGCAGCGACTGCTGCGGCGTGCCCGCCAGGGCAGTGCCGTAGAAGGCGAAGCGCTGGTCGGCGAAGGCCTTCGGCAGGCTGCCGGCGAACTGGTTCACCAGGTGGAAGGCCAGGTAGTCCTTCCAGGTCGAGATGTCGGTCGCCATCACCTGGCGCGCGGCGCCCGCCAGCGCGGTCGGATGGTAGACCATGAAGCGGTCCTGCTTGCCCAGGCCGGCGGCGGACAGGAAGCTCTTCCAGTCCATGCCCGGCGCCTTGGCGGCGAAGTCCTTGGCGCTCCAGACGTTGTTGGCCTTCTGGATGTCGCTCGAGTCCTCGCGCGAGGCGTGGCTCTGGGCCAGCTCCGATTCGAGGGCGAAGATCTTCAGGGCGCGTTCTTCCACCTTGTCGTAGCCGGCCAGCTTGAGCATGGCGGCGATGTGGGCCTGGTACTTGGTGCGCAGCTCGGCCATCTTCGGATTATTGTCCAGGTAGTAGGCGCGGTCCGGCATGCCCAGGCCGCCCTGCAGCAGCCAGGGCACGTTGCGGGTCGGGTCGCTCAGGCCCTGGTTGATCCACACGCCGAACAGGTTCTCGGTCTCGAAGTTGGTGGCGTTCAGCGGGTCGACGTCGGCGCGCAGGGTGCCGCCCAGCGCGCGCGCCAGGTCGGTGCGGGTCTTGATCGCCGCGATCTTGGCCAGGTGCGGCTTGAGCGGCGCGGTGCCGGCGGCTTCGATGGCCGCTTCGTCCATGTAGGCCTTGTAGAAGTCGGCCACCTTGCGCTGCTCAGGGCTCGCGGCCTTGTCGGCGCCGGCGGCTTCGATCAGCTTGATGATGCGCTGATTGGTTTCCTCGGCCAGGGCGTGCATCGAGCTCCAGGAACCGCGGTCGGCCGGGATCTCGGTCTTGGCCAGCCATTCGCTGTTGGCCCAGGCGAAGAAATCGTCGCCCGGCAGCATGGTGGCGGCAGCCGGCCTGGTCTGCGCCACGCCGGCTTCGGCTTCCTTGCCCTGGTCGGCGGCGAAGCCGGGCGCCATGGCGAAGGCGGCGCCGCACAGGGCCAGGGTGACGGCGGTCTTGATTGGAGTCCAGCTGGTTTTCATAGCTTCCCTTCTCTTTTGGTGGGTGTGGTGTGCGTGTTACTTGAGTGCGGCGCGCACCTGCGGCAGCAGGCGCGCCTTTTGCGCGGCGCGGATGCGCACGCCGTTGCCGACGCGCTCGGCTTCGACCACGGCGTCCGGGCCGAAGTGCTTGCGCATATAGGCTTCCATCATGTCGGCATGGCGGGCGTCGGCCGAGGAACCGACGATCCCGGCGAACGTGCTATAGCGTCCGACCGCCTCCATGTTGTTCAGCAGCGCATCGCGGTGGGCGGTGGCGAAGGCCCAGGTCTGGTCCAGGTGCTCGCCGGCCACGCCGTACAGCATGTAGGGGATCAGGTCGGGCGGGGTGTCGGGCGCGACCAGGGCCTGCATGGTGCGCGCGGCCAGCGCCGGGTCCTGGGCGCTGGTGAGGGCCTTGCCGAAGCGGTTGCGCTCCTCGCTGTTGGGGGCGGCGGCGGCGCGCGCGGCCAGGGCGTCGTAGGTGGCGGCGTCGGCGTAGCGGCCGGCGGTGCCGATGACGAAATCGATCATGGCCGGCGACACCGCGTTCGGGTCCTGCAGGTAGCGCGCGAAACGGGCCTTGCCCTCGGCGATGGCCTGCGGATCGCCGGCGCGCGCCAGCGCGCCGGCCAGCATGGCGCGCAATTCGGCATCTTCGACGGGTTCGCCCGGCTTTTCTTCCCAGCCCAGCTTCTGGAATTTCGGCTTGGCGAAACCGATCAGGAAGCGGCGGATCAGGGCCTGCTCGGGCTCGCCCCGCGCCAGCGAATCGAGGGTGCGCAGGTTGGACAGGATCGAATCCCACACCGCCAGGCGCGGCTCGTCGCCGTAGCTGGCGACCAGCTTCAGGTAGCCGTCCAGCTGCATGCGGCCGCTCGACACCATGCTCCAGGTATCGGTCAGCAGCTTCAGGCGGGTGGAGTCGCGCAGCTGCGGCGCCTGGGCCGCCAGGGCCTGGAAGCTGGCCGGGTCGTAGTGCACGCGGAAGTAGCCCACGCTGTAGGGGTCGACCACCAGCGCGCCTTCGCAGCTGGCCTGGGTGAAGGTCTTGCTCGGGCCGGACAGCAGCAGGGTCCAGGCCTTGCCGTTGACGGTGCCGACCTGCACCGGGATGTCCCACAAGCGTTTTTCAGGGGCCGGCTCGTCCAGGCGGTACTGCTCCTGCGACAGGGTGACCCTGCGCTTGCCGTTCTCGCAGGCCTGCTCCACTTTCACCAGCGGGAAGCCCGGCTGCCGGGTCCAGTCCGAGGCCAGCTTCTCGACCGGCTTGCCGGTGGCCTTTTCCAGCGCCTGCCACAGGTCGGCCGAGGTGGTATTCGAATACTGGTGCTTCGCCATATAGGCGCGGATGCCCTTGCGGAAGGGTTCCTCCCCAAGGTAGGCCTCGAGCATGCGCAGGAAGGCCTCGCCCTTGTGGTAGGTGATGGCGTCGAAGGCGGCGGCGGCCTGCTCCTCGTTGTCGATCCTGGCCTGGATCGGATGGGTGGTCTTGCGCGCGTCCAGGTTGAGCACGTACTCGCGCTCGGCGATGCCGCTCAGGTAGGGGCGCCATTCGGGATGGAAGTGCTGGGTGGCCTTGGCCGCCATCCAGGAGGCGAAGCCTTCGTTCAGCCACAGGTTGTCCCACCAGGCCATGGTGACCAGGTTGCCGAACCACTGGTGTGCCAGCTCGTGGGCGTTGATGTCGAAGGACATCTTGCGGACCCGTTCCGGACTGCGCTTCGGGTCGACCAGCAGGGTCGGCTCGTTGTAGACGACGGCGCCCCAGTTTTCCATGGCGCCGTTGAAGCCGCCCGGAATCGCGATCTGGTCCAGCTTGGGCAGCGGATACGGGATGCCGAAGTAATCGTTGAAGTAGTGCAGCAGCTCGCGCGAGGCGGCCAGTGGGAAGGTGGCCGAGCCCAGCTTGCCCTCGGTGGTCACGATGCCGATGTCGACGCCGTCCTGCTCGCCCGCCAGGCGTTCCATCTCGCCCGCCACCAGCACCACCAGGTAGCTCGGCATTTTCGGCGTGTTGCCGAAGGAGATGCGCTGCATGCCGCCGGCGAGGGCTTCGCGCGTTTCGATCGGGGTGGTGGAATAGGCCTTGAAGTTACCCGGCACGTCGACAGTCAGCTTGAAGCGGGCGCGGAAGGCCGGTTCGTCCCAGGTCGGCAGCACGCGCCGTGCGTCGCTCGGGGCCATGGTGGTGGCGATCAGCTTCTTGTCCGCCCCGCCCGCCTTGTAGTTCACGTAGAACAGGCCGCGCGCCTCGCGCGTGATCAGGCCGCGGAACTGGAGCGCCAGCTGGTATTTACCCGGCGCCAGCGGCTGGGCGAGCTCGAAGCGCAGGGTTTGCGCCTTGCGGTCCAGGATGGGCGTCAGCCTGGCTTGCTTGCCACCCTGGCCGGACAGGCTGGCGGCCTCGATCTCCATGTTGTCGGCATTCAGCATGATGGCCGAGGTGGGCTTCAGGACCTCGATGTCGACCGTCTGGCTGCCGCGGAAGCTGTTGCCGGGGACGTCGGCCACCAGGTGGGCTGTGTACTGGATGGGGACCACGTCCTTGGGCAGCTTGCCGGGAGTGGCGGCAAACGAATACGGCGCCTCGGCCTGGGCGGGGGCAATGGCGGTGGCTGCCGCAAAAGCTAGCGCAAGGGCAGCGGCGGTGCGCGTGACCGGCATGTGTCTCATATGTCTCTCTCGTTCTTGTTCAGGCGTCCGGACTGCGCCGAATGCGCAACAACTCAGGCTGCACTCTAAGCAAGCGGCTTATCGCACGCGCTGCAAATGCGACAGACTGCAGAAAACGGGGCCAAACTGCATAAAAGGGGGAATAGCGCGCACCGCGTGGAAGCGTCCAGGCGGCTTATTGATGCAATCTCGGCAACTTTTCTTTACCTTGGAAAATATTCAAATATTTTTTAAAAAACCCTCAAGTTCCCGAAAGCGCGTCCGATAACGATGTAGACAACCGGCAATCCGGCCGGCGTTTCCAGCCCTTGGTGCTCTCATGACCGCGAACGAAGTCCTCTCGATGTACGAAAACCTGGCCGCCGTGACCGGCCAGATGGCGAGCGCGGCCCAAGCTGGCGACTGGAAGAACTTCGAGCAGCTCGGCGCCGAAGCCAAGGTGGAAGCGCGTGTCGCCGCCACCGGCGTGCCGGCCCTGGACGGCGCCAAGCGCCTGCGCAAGATCGACCTGCTCAAGCAGCTGATGGCCAACGACCGCGCGATCCGCGACGTGACCGACCCGTGGATGGGGCAGCTGGACCGTGCGATGCAGGCGCACTGATCAGGAACTTGCAAGGATGACAAAAGGCGCTTCGGGCGCCTTTTTTGTTGCCCTTCGTAGGGTTGGCGGCGCAGCCGCCAACCCTACGTCCGATGGACGGTTTGGAGTAGGGTCGCCCGGCGGCGAAGCCGTCAACCCAGTATCCGCAAATGAAAAAAGCGCCCGCAGGCGCTTTTGATGCAACCGAGCCAAAGGCTCAGCCGCGGAATGTGGAGAGCGAGCACCAGGTATCTCCTGGTGTCGCCTCTTGCCGGTTGCTTCCGGCGTCCACCGCCGCTGTAGGCTAGTGGACTGCTTCCGGACACAGGCGTTTGTTCAACGTTCGTCTGCGTATCGCGCCACGCTATCGGTGGTGGCTGCGCCAGACCCTGCGCCGTTTGTGATCTCGACGACCACGGATTGAGTATAACGCAAAATTTAAACTTGTGTAGACGTCTCGTGCGCGCCCTCTTCCAGCCCCGGCTCGACGGCTTCCGGCGCAGCTTCCGTGGCCGATTTCTTGCGCGCGAAACGCTGGCGCAGGCGCGCCGCCATGGACAGCTTCGGCTCCACGGGCGCCTTCTTGCGCCGCTTCGCCACCAGGATACCGCCGCCGAGTGCCACCAGGGCCGCGACGGCGCCGCCGATCCAGCCCCAGGGCGTCTCGTCCACCGGTTCCGGCTGGGGCTTCTTGCGCAGCTTGTGCGCCTTGGGCTTGGCCGGCTTGGGCGTGGTCACCGCCGCCGGGCTGGCGCCCATCGCCACCTGCAGCACCTTGACCTTGTCCTCCAGCACGCCGATCTGCTCGCGCAGCTGGGCGTTTTTGTAGTCGAGGGCCGCGCAGACCTTCGGTGACGCGGGCTGCACGGCAGGCGCGCAACTGCCCGGCGCCGGGGCCGCGGGCGCCAGGACGATCGGCGCGGCAGCCTTCTCGGCCTTGAGCACAGGCGCAGGCTTGGGCTGCGGCGGCTTGGCTGCGGGCTTGGGTGCGGGTTTGGCGACGGCCACCGGCGCCTCCACGGCCGCCTTGACCGGAGCGGGAGTGGGAGCAAGAACCGGCACGGCAGCCGGCACCGGCACGGGAGTGGGCGCGGGCGCGGGCGGCGGCGCCGGATTCGGGTCCGGCGACAGCCACAAGGTCGCGAGCCGCACGGTCCGCTGGCTGCCGTCCGCCAGCTCGAGGTAGAGATGCAGGTGGCTCGCCTCCACCGGCGCGCGCGAAGTGACGTGCAGGAACTGCCGCCCGTCGCGCTGCATGACGGACATGTTCAGGGTCGACAGCACGTGCGGCATGCCGATATTGGCGCCGCGGTAGACGTTGGGATGGGCGAGCCGCACCTGGACCGGCGCCGCGGCGTTCTCGACCAGGGTCAGCTCGATGTCGGCCACGAGCGGCTGCCCCATATGGGAGCTGACACGCGCTTCGCCCAGTTCGGCAGCGCCGGCGGCACCCGCGAGGAGTGCGCAAGACAATAACAGTGGGGAGCGGAAAACCATGGCGGAGCAGAAAAGTGAAGCCTGAACGTAAATAACGGCCAGTGCGCTAAACTCTTTAGTCCCAGCCGTGTTAACGAGAACCAGAACAGGACTTGTCTATGGAAAACAGGATTGAGAAGGACAGCTTCGGCCCCATCGAGGTGCCGGCGGACCGCTTGTGGGGCGCGCAGACCCAGCGCTCGCTCCACCACTTCCATATCTCGACCGAGCGCATGGCGCCGGAACTGGTCGCGGCCCTGGCCCAGGTCAAGCGCGCCGCCGCGGCCGTCAACCGCTCGCTCGGCAAGCTGCCGGCCGACAAGGCCAACGCCATCATCCAGGCCGCCGACGAAGTCCTCGACGGCCGTCACCCGGACGAATTCCCCCTGGCCGTGTGGCAGACCGGCTCCGGCACCCAGAGCAACATGAACATGAACGAGGTGCTGGCCAACCGCGGCTCCGAGCTGCTGGGCGGCGAGCGCGGCGAGGCGCGCCTGCTGCACCCGAACGACCATGTCAACATGGGCCAGTCCTCGAACGACATCTTCCCGACCGCCATGCACGTGGCGGCCGCGATCGCCGTCGCCAAGGGCGTGCTGCCAGCCCTGGCCAAACTGCGCCAGACGCTGGAGATCAAGTCGCGCGACTTCGCCGACATCGTCAAGATCGGCCGCACCCACCTGCAGGACGCCACCCCGCTCACCCTGGGCCAGGAATTCTCCGGCTACGTCGCCCAGCTCGAATACTCGGAACAGGCGATCAAGGCTTCCCTGCCCGGCCTGCTGCTGCTGGCAGCGGGCGGCACCGCCGTCGGCACCGGCCTGAACGCGCACCCGGACTTCGCGCCGCGCATCGCCGCCGAAC
Organism: Massilia sp. ST3; assembly: GCF_018119405.1. GTDB lineage: Bacteria > Pseudomonadota > Gammaproteobacteria > Burkholderiales > Burkholderiaceae_D > Telluria. Next base: position 33,735 of record NZ_JAGPWC010000047.1, read on the forward strand.
TGGGCTCGCGCACCGGCCTGGCCTTCAAGAGCGCGCCCAACAAGTTCATGGCCCTGGCCGGCCACGACGCCATGGTCGCCGCCCATGGCGCTTTCAAGACCCTGGCCACGGCCTTGATGAAGATCGCCAACGACGTGCGCTGGATGGCTTCCGGCCCGCGCTCCGGCCTGGGCGAGATCACGATTCCCGAGAACGAGCCGGGCAGCTCGATCATGCCGGGCAAGGTCAACCCGACCCAGTGCGAAGCCCTCACCATGCTGTGCTGCCAGGTGTTCGGCAACGACGTGGCGATCACGGTCGGCGGCTCGCAGGGCAATTTCGAGCTGAACGTGTTCAAGCCCATGATTGCGCACAACTTCCTGCAGAGTGCGCGGGTCCTGGCGGACGGCATGCGCTCCTTCGACGAACACTGCGCCAAGGGTATCGAGCCGAACCACGCCCGGATCGGCGAGCTGATGGAAAAATCGCTGATGCTGGTGACCGCGCTGGCGCCGCATATCGGGTATGATCGCGCCGCGCAGATCGCCAAGAAGGCCTCCAGCGAAGGCCTGACCCTGCGCCAGGCCGCGCTCCAGAGCGGCTTCGTCGACGAACAGCAGTTCGAGCAGTGGATCGTCCCGATCGAGATGACGCGGCCGGACCGCGTCTGAACACCGCTCAGGCGGCCTCGTCTATCGTACGCCGCCCTTACCCACCCCGAGGATAAAATGCAAAAAATAGTTTTCGATTTGACATCAGAATTCGTCGAGGTCAACCAGCTGCTCAAGCTGGTCGGCCTGGTCGACAGCGGCGGCGCCGGCAAGAACATGGTCGCCAGCGGCGCGGTGTCGGTCGATGGGAAACAGGAGCTGCGCAAGACCGCCAAGATTCGCAGCGGACAGACCGTCACGATCGGCGATTTGCAGATTCGCGTGCAATAAGCCGCTACTGCGCGAGCAGGAACGCGTTCCAGATGTGTCGGCTATGTTTGCGCGCTAACAAACAAAGCGGGGCTTCCTTGTTTATATTTTAAGACGTCATCAATCGGTCTCAAAGGTGAAGACGATGGAAACCCCGGAACACCGTCCGCAGTCCCAGGAACAGCTGATCGGCGACCTGCGGCTCGTGATCGAAAACGCGGAAGAACTGCTCAAGAATACCGACCACTACTCGAGCGCCCTCTACCAGAGCGCGCGCGCCAAGCTGGCGCTGGCGCTGGAGGCGGCGAACGAGGAGCTGGCGCGCTTCGAGGACGCCCAGCTGGAGCGCATGATGGCCGCCACCCGCGCCGCCAACGAGCGCTTCCGCGACCGCAGCGGCGAAGACCGCATCCTGCGCGCCTTCCACTGAGCCCCGCCTGACGCGGCCTCCCTACTCTCCCGGATTCTTGCGCTACCGGGCGTCGTCCGCCGCAATCGCCGCCACGACGCCCAGCTCGAACCAGCGGCGCAGCATTGCGCCGATGTCCGGCACCTCTCCTCCCCCCGCTTCCGTATCGTGCAGCGCGGCGTCCAGCGCAGCCGCCAATGTGTCGCCAGCCATCAGGCGCGCCAGGGCCAGGTCCTCGAAGCGGCCGATCTCCACCACCTCCCCGTTCCAGCTCTTGCGCAGGACCAGCGCATAGCCGTCTCCTTCCATCGTTTCCGGAAAGGCCGGGCCGCCGTCCTGGTGGGCCAGCCACAGCCGCGCCACGGCCCAGCGGCTGCGCAGCAGCGCGCAGGACGGGTGCAGCACCAGGCGGGCGTCCGCCAGCCGCGCCGGATCGAAGCCCGCGAGAATCTGGACGTCCAGCGGCGCCACGTCCGGCGCCTGCCAGGCCAGGTGCAAGGCCCATTCGAGGCGCGCCATGTCGGCCAGCCAGGGAAATTCGGCGGCAGGCGCGAAGCCATCCAGGAAGGACGCGAAGTGCGCGCCGAAGCGGTTCAGGTCGGGGTCTTGCGAGGGGTGCGCCTTGCCGTAGGCGCGCGCCAGGCCGCCGAAATAGTCCGCGCCCACCAATTGAAAGATGACGGGATAGGCATTGGCCAGGGCGCGGCGCCAGTTTTCGGCCAGGTTGCCGCGGTAGACGCCAAGTCGCGCGGGATCGCCGCGCAGCTCCGGCAGCGCCGTGGCTGCGTCCACCAGCGCCTGGCCGAAACGCTGCTGGAGGCCGGCGGCCTCCAGCGCCGCGGTGTCGCCGGCGAAGGGCGCCAGGGCTTGCGCCACGGGTGTGGGCGCCTCGTACCGCTGCGCGATCGCGCGCGCCTTGTCCGCCTCGCCCAGCAGCACGCCGAGCGCCGGCACGTCCGTATCCCATTCGACCAGCGAGGGCACGCGTCCGAAGCGTTCGAGCGCCGCGCGGTACAGCGCCCACACGGGCGGCGCGATCGCCGCGCCATGGTGGTCGATCACGGCGGCCGGCGTCTCGAGATGGCCGCCCAGGTGGAGCTCGCCCACACTCCCCACGGGCAGCGCGGCGATCGCCGCCAGCGCGTCTTCGCCGTGGTTGCGCTGGTTGACGTACAGGTTGTTCACGTCGAGCAGGATGCCGCAGCCCGTGCGCCGCGCCAGCTCGGCCAGGAAGGCGGCCTCGCTCATCGCGTCGCCCTGGAAGCGCACATAGGCGGACACGTTCTCGACCAGGATGCGGCGGCGCAGCAGCTCCTGCACGCGCTGGACACGGGAGCACAGCAGGCCAAGGGCGGCGTCGTCGAGCTGCAGCGGCAGCAGGTCGTTGAGCTGGCGGTCGCCGAGCGCGCCCCAGCACAGGTGCTCGGACACCAGGAAGGGATCGACCGCCTCGACCAGCGCGCGCACGCGCGCCAGGTGGGCCTCGGAAAAGCCGCGCGCGGAGCCCAGCCCCAGGCCCACGCCATGGAGGCTGAGCGGGTAGTCCTGGCGCAGGCGGCGCAGCACGTGCCAGTCCCAGCCGGCGCGGGCCAGGTAGTTTTCCGAATGGACTTCGATCCAGCCGACCGGCTGGCGCCCTTCGAGGAAGGCGCGGACGTGGGGCGGGCGCAAGCCGACGCCGACGCCCGCCTGCGACAGGTACATGGGACTTACCGGGTCTCGGCCGACTTGAGCGTTTCCGGCGCGGCCGGGGTGGCGGGATCGGCCGCCTTGTCGGCCTTGGCGCCCGGCTTGAGCGAGCCGCCCAGCTTGGCGCAGCTGCCCTTGGCCACGAATTTCCATTCGGCCGGGTCGTTGTCGGTAACGGCGGCGCCCATGCAGCCGTGGGTGGCGGTGCCGCAGTCGTTCTGGCCGGCCTTGGCCACGCCGTAGCACATTTCCTGGTCGGCCTTGGGCGCACCCATTTCCGCCTGGCCGGCGGCCTGGGCAGCGGTGAGGGAAGAAGCGGCGCAAACGCCGGCGAGGGCGGCGGCGATCAGGGCATGGCGGTGCGACATGAATAACTCCGGTGGGAAAGCCAATGATTCGCCAGTGTCGCCCGGCGCCGCCGGAAAATCAATCGCCCAGGTATCAGGCGGTGGTGTTGATCTTGTTGCCCAGGTGCGGAGGCAGGTTGGCCGGCCCGGCGGCCTGCACGGCCTCGATCAGCTGGGTCGCATTCGACATCTCGATCTGTTGCGCGCGCTTGAGCACGGCGAGGCTGACGTCCTGCTTGTTGCCGGTTTCAGCGATGCTGGTTGCCAGCTTGGCAATACCCATGACATCCATGAAGATCTCCCATTAAGGCGTATCAGTCATTAACGGCAGCCGGTGTGGAAACTTGAGGGTGCGAGCGCATCCAGTCGCGCAGCCATGCCAGGACCTGGTCCGGCGCATTCAGGTCGAGCCAGGCGACGCCCTGCCCCAGCTCCCGCGGACGGGGCGCGTCCGACACGACGGCGGCGATCTCCCCGTCCGCCGGATACAGGGCCGGCTTGCCCAGCGCCGGCCGGAACACTTCCAGCTTGGGCAGCGCTTCCCATTTGTAGCCCTCGACCAGGGTCAGGTCGGCCGGGGCCAGGCGCGCGAGGTGCTCGGCCAGCGGCGGCTCCTCGGCGCCGCGCAGTTCGCGCAGGATGGCGACCCGGTAGGGCGAGGCGATCATGACCTCGGCCGCGCCGGCCATGCGCAGCCGGGCGCTGTCCTTGCGCGGCGGTTCGAGCTCGATGTCATGGTGGCTATGCTTGACCACGTTGACGCGCAAGCCATCGGCGGCGAGGCGGCCGACCAGGAATTCCAGCAGCGTGGTCTTGCCGCTGCCGGACCAGCCGACCACCGCCAGCACGTTGCCCGTGCGCTCAGTAGCCGGCACGGTAGCGGTTGCCGCGGTAGTTCATCACGGCCGCCTTCGGCAGGATGCGTTCCAGCACCAGGCCGGGAGCCACCTCCTCGCCTTCGCGGCGCAGCATCTTGTCGACCAGCAGCAGGCGCTCGGCCGGATTCGGCGAATAGATGTAGCCGCCGAAGGCCACCTTCGGGATCTCGCGCTGCAGCGCTTCCGGCAGCTCCTGCAGGCTACGCAGGTTTTCTTCAGGCGCCGGTGCGGGCGCCGCACGCGCAGGTTCCGGCGCGGGCGTCGCAAGAACGGGTTCCGGCGCCGCTGTCTGCGCTACTTTTGGCGCCGCCTTCAACGTCTCCTTCGGCGTCTCTTTCGGCGGCGCTTTCGGCGCCGGTTCGGGTGGCGCGACCGGCGGCGCGATCACGGGCGCCGCGGCGG
>NZ_JAGPWC010000048.1 GCF_018119405.1 Massilia sp. ST3
CGGGGGGGGGGGGCCCCCCCCCCCCACCCTACGGTAAAATCCCGCCTCCTGCTTCTTTCTCACCGGCTTTTTCCCATGATCGTACTCGGCGTCGAATCCTCCTGCGATGAAACCGGCCTGGCTCTGTATGACACCGAGCGCGGCCTGCTGTCCCACGCCCTGCATTCGCAGGTCGCCATGCACGAGGAGTACGGCGGCGTGGTGCCGGAACTCGCCTCGCGCGACCATATCCGGCGCGCCCTGCCCCTGCTCGAGGAGGTGGTGAAGCGCGCCGACATCCCGATGTCCAGCATCGACGCCATCGCCTACACGCAAGGCCCCGGCCTGGCGGGCGCGCTGCTGGTCGGCTCCTCGGTGGCCTGCTCGCTGGCGCTGGCGCTCGACAAGCCGGTGCTGGGCGTGCACCACCTCGAAGGCCATTTGCTGTCGCCGCTGCTGGCCAGCGAGCGTCCCGAGTTTCCCTTCCTGGCCCTGCTGGTCTCGGGCGGCCATACCCAGCTCATGCGCGTGGACGGCATCGGCCGCTACATCCTGCTGGGCGAGACCCTGGACGACGCGGCCGGCGAAGCCTTCGACAAGTCGGCCAAGCTGCTCGGCCTGGGCTATCCCGGCGGGCCGGCGATCTCGCGCCTGGCCGAGTTCGGCGATCCGCTCGCCTACACCCTGCCGCGCCCGATGCTGCACTCGAAGGATTTCAATTTCAGCTTTTCCGGCCTGAAGACCGCCGTACTTACCGTGGTCAAGAACCACGAAGAAAAGGTGGTGGCGAATATCTGCGAGCAGGACAAGGCCAACATCGCGCGCGGCTTCGTCGATGCGATCGTCGACGTGCTCACCGCCAAGTGCGTCAACGCGCTGCGCCACACCGGCTTGAGCCGCCTGGTGATCGCGGGCGGCGTGGGCGCCAACCGCCAGCTGCGCGCCTCGCTCGACGCGGCGGCGCTCAAGCGCAAGTTCAAGGTCTATTATCCGGAACTGGAGTTCTGCACCGACAACGGCGCCATGATCGCCTTCGCCGGCGCCATGCGCCTCGAGCGCAACCCGGCGCTGGCGCAGCGCGACTATGCCTTCAACGTGCGCCCGCGCTGGCCGCTGGACGAGCTGGAAGCCGCATAAAATCAGGGCTAGAATCAAGCTGTCATCCTGAACTTGCAAGCTTGACATCGATCCTACCGTGTGACCGTCGACCGCCAAACGGTGGCAATATCCGACGGTCAAGTTTTACGGAGGTTAGTGATGCGCGTGGTGAGCTGGAATATTCATTGGGGCTGCGGCAAGGACGGTCGGATCCGCATTCATGCGATCATCGACGTGCTGCGCCGCCTCAATCCGGATGTGGTCTGCCTGCAGGAGGTGGCGGCCAACCATCCGGAACTGGACGGCAGCGCGACCGCGAACCAGTTCAAGCAGCTCGGTGGCGCCTTCGGCGGCTACCACCTGATGGAGCATGCGCCCAGCGAGATCTACAAGAACAACGTTCCCCGCCTGTTCGGCAACCTGATCCTCTCGAAATACCGCATCTCGCAGGTGCACCGCCACCTGCTGCCCTGGCCGGCCGATCCCGAGAGCCCGGCCGGCATGCCGCGCGGCCTGCTGGAAACAGTGATCGACGCGCCCAGCGGCAAGCTGCGCCTGATGACGACCCACCTCGAGTATTATTCCGCGCGCCAGCGCATGGCCCAGGTCGAGCGCATCCGCGAGCTGCACCACGAAGCCTGCGCCCGCGCGCGCATCTTCCAGCCCGATCCGAACCTGGACGCGCCTTTCCAGCTGGGCTTCCGGCCCGGCTCGGCGATCCTGTGCGGCGACTTCAATTTCGCGCCGCAATCGGAAGACTACGCCAGGCTGCTGGCCGCGCCCGAGGCGGGCGCGCTGGCGCTGCGGGACGCCTGGGGCATCGTCCACCGCGACGCGCCGCGCGCGCCGACCACCGGGCTGCACGGCTATCCGTGGCCGGAGCGGCCTGAGTGCTATGACTATTTCTTCGTGACCGAGGATCTGGCGGAGCGGGTGCGGGTGCTGGATGTGCTGTCGGAGACGGCGGCGTCGGATCATCAGCCGGTGGTGATGGAGCTGGTGTGAGCTGCGTCTAAGGCTGGTCGCGGGTTGACGAAACTTGGGTTCCCGCCTGCGCGGGAATGACGATTCAGAAGCAGCGGACCAGTAAGGCGTTATCGACACGCACCCTCAGCACGTCATTCCCGCGCAGGCGGGAACCCAAGTTTGCGTGCACACCACTAACGCAATCACGCCGCCCCCGCAATCTCCCTCAACGCCCTCTCGAACACCTCCGGCGGCTGCCCCCCGGAGATCAGGTGCTTCTGGTTGATGATAATCGCCGGCACCGAACGAATCCCCGCCTGCTGGAAGAACTGCTCGCGCGCCCGCACCTCGTCCGCGAATTCATCCGACTTGAGGATGCGCTCCGCCGTCTCGCGCTCCAGCCCCGCGTGCTCGACCGCGCGCAGCAGCACCTCGTGATTGCTCGGGTCCTCGCAGCGGGTGAAATAGGCCGTGAACAGCGCTTCCTTGAGCGCGCGCTGGCGGCCCTCCCCTTCCGCCCAGGACAGCAGGCGGTGAGCGTCGAAGGTGTTGTAGATCCGGCCGCGGCGCTCCATGTCGAACACGAAGCCGACGTCGGCGCCGCGCTGGCAGATCGTCTCGCGGCTCTGGGCCTGCTGCTCGGCGGTGGCGCCGTACTTCTGGGTGATGTGCTCGACGATGTCCTGGCCTTCCGGCCCCATGTCGGGATTCAGCTCGAAAGGCTGGAAGTGCAGGTCGACGCTCAGATCCCCGCCGATGCTGGCCAGCGCCTTGTACAGCGAATTCAGGCCGATCGCGCACCACGGGCACGAGACGTCCGACACAAAATCGATCCTGAGTTGCTTGCTCACAGCGCACCACCTTTCCTGTCCGTTGCGGCACGGGCGTGCCGAAAGGGCCTATGGTAACGCTTGCGGCTATTTCCCGCGCGCGGCTACTTCTTCTTTGCGCCGGCGGCCTTGCTGCCGATCTTGGTTTCCTTGCCGGCCAGCAGATTCGAGATGTTCGCGCCATGGCGCCACAGCAGCAGCGCGCTCATGATGAAGACCGCGAACAGGATCTCGTCGGCGCCGAACAGCAGGCCGTAGTAGAACGGCGCGAACACCGAGGCGATCAGGGCCGCCAGCGAGGAATAGCGGAAGGCGTAGGCAACGATCAGCCAGGTCGCCAGGGTGGCCAGGCCCAGCCACGGATTGATGCCGAGCAGGACGCCGAGCGCGGTGGCGACACCCTTGCCGCCCACGAACTTGAAGAACACCGGCCACAGGTGGCCGATGAAGACCGCCAGCGCCACCAGGGCGATGCCGCCCTCTTCCAGGCCGTATTGCGGGCCGAAATGCACGGCCAGCCACACCGCCAGCCAGCCCTTGGCGCAGTCGCCCAGCAGGGTCGCGATGGCGGCCTTCTTGCTGCCGCTGCGCAGGACGTTGGTGGCGCCCGGATTCTTGGAGCCGTAGGTGCGCGGGTCGGCCAGGCCGAAAGCGTGGCTCACGACCACGGCGAAGGAAATCGAGCCGACCAGGTAGGCAGCGACGGTTGCGACGATGGTCACAATGGTAGGGTTCATCTTGTCTCTTTTTTAATAAGCCGAAAAAACCGGCCCGTGAATATACACCATGCGTATCTGGCCGTCACTCGGCCAGCGCGCATTGCACCGGCCGCGCCTTGAGCACGTCGACCAGCACCTGCGGCGCGATGCCGACCAGGTAGCCGCGCCGTCCGCCATTGATGTAGATCTTGTCCAGGGCCAGGATGCTTTCCTCGACGAAGACCGGCATCGCCTTGCGGATGCCGAAGGGCGAGGTGCCGCCCACCAGGTAGCCCGAATGGCGCTGCGCCACTTCCGGCTTGCACGGCTCGACCGACTTGCAGGGAATGGCGCGCGCCAGGTTCTTGGTCGAGACCTTGCAGTCGCCGTGCATCAGCACGATCAGGGGCTTGGCGGCCTCGTCCTGCATCACCAGGGTCTTGACCACGTCGTGCTCGGGCACGCCGAGCGCGCGCGAGGACACGGCGGTGCCGCCATGCTCTTCGTAGTCGTAGGGGTGCTCGGAAAAAGCGACCCCTTGTTTGCGCAGGAATTGTGTGGCGGGTGTCTCTGACACGTGCTCTTTCTTGGCCATGCGTGGTACGCTAAAGACGAACATAAAGGGGTTTCTATTATGCAGGAAGAAATTCGCTTTGCCACCTTCAACACCCTCAACCTGGCCCCGCCCGGCGCGCAGCTGTACGACAACCTCGCACCCACCACGCCCGAGGAATACGAGGCCAAGCTGGCCTGGACCGCGCGCCAGGTCGACCTGCTCAATGCCGACGTCATCGGCTTCCAGGAGATCTTCTCGCAGGCCGTGCTGAAGGAAGTCCTGGCGCGCACCCAGCGCTACCGCGAGGCCGCCCACGTCGGCTTCGATCCCGACCCGCATGCCTCGCGCCTGACCCCGAGCGTGGCCCTGGTCTCGCGCCTGCCCCTGGCCGCGCCCGGCCAGGCCTTCAGCCTGTTTCCCGACAACGTGGCCATGCCCCCCGGCAGCCGCGACCCGGACCGCTTTACCCGCGCGCCCCTGCACGCGGCCATCGAGATCGCGCCCGGCGTGACGGTCGACGTGATCGTGGTGCACCTGAAGTCGCGCCGGCCCGACTACCGCGCCAGCGACAGCGGGGAAGACCCGCACCTGTACGCCCTGGCCTGCCTGCGCTCGCTGATCCGGCGCGGCACCGAGGCCACGGCCCTGCGCGTGCTGCTCACCGACATGGCGCACGCCCACCGCCGCCCGCGCATCGTGATGGGCGACTTCAACGACGTGGCCGATTCGGTGACCACCGAGATCGTGCTGGGCGAAGGCACGCCGGCGGCGGACCGCATGTACGACGCCTTCCGCGTGCAGCGCCAGCAGGACAACGGGCGCGACGTCGGCTTCTCGATCCTGCACGACCGCCGCCATACCACCATCGACCACATCCTGGTGTCGCCCGAGTTCAACTACGCCCTGCCGGAAGCGATCGGCGAGGTGACGGACGTGGTCTACCTGAACGACCACCTGAACCTGGGCCTGCCCGAAGCCTCGGACCACGGCCAGGTACTGGCGCGCCTGCGCCTGTTCCCGCGCGCGGACGGCTTCAGGACGGGTGCGGACTAAGGTTCGGCCGGGCGCTGGCCGGGCTGGCGTAAGCCCTGGTATTCGTCGCAGCCATGACGGCGCAGGAATGCCAGCTGGTCGGCCGTCTCCACCCCTTCCGCCACCACCCGTAGCTGCAGGCTGCGCGCCACCGCGATGATGGCCGGCACCATGGCCGCATCGACCGGGTCGTGCCCCACGTCGCCGACATAGCTGCGGTCGAGCTTGAGCTTGGACAGCGGCGCCCGCCGCAAGGAGGCCAGGCTCGACAAGCCGGTGCCGAAGCGGTCCCGTCCGCAGATAGTTCCGGCGACTTCTCGCTCACGGCATGGTCTTTCGCGGTGGAAACAACAATAAATGGGCTGACAACCCCGCTATTGTTCTCTCACCCAACCCACCATGTTTGTGCCCGCTCAAAGTGCGCGGGCGCTGCGCATTTCATCCCCGGCTGACGCATTTCATGCCGCCGAAGCGGCGGCTCGTCGCATACCGATGGCTGGCGCGGGCCGCAATCTTTATAGTTCAACCATGCGCACTGAGCTCGATCCCCGATGCGGATCGAGCCTACGCGCCACCGGATAACGCGGGCCGCCACACGCCGGCCCGCTCCCCTCACCCGTGAAGGCGCCGGCTGCCACAGCCGGCGCCGCGCGGCATTTCCCCCCTTGGACCGCCTTCAGGACAGCTCTTGCTGCGACGTCGCATCCAGCGCGGGCGTATCGCTCGCCTGCGCGTCGGACGCGTCCTGCCCGGCGGGGGCGTTCTTGGCTTCCAGCTTGCGCTTGGCCTTCTCGTCCGCCTTGCGCTTCTTTTCGAGTTCCCGCTGCCGCTTTTCGTAACTGAAATTATTTCGAGCCATGTTCACCTCGCCTGTGCAAAAAGGATGTGTGCTACCCGGGCATTATGGACTAGTCGGGCCGAGGCGGCTTGATTAAGAGCGTATCCCGGTAGATAGGAGTCGCGCTAGCCACGGGGGTGGTGCTGGGCGTGCAGGTGCTTGAGGCGCTCGCGCGCCACGTGGGTGTAGATCTGGGTGGTGGAGATGTCGGCGTGCCCCAGCAGCAGCTGCACCACGCGCAGGTCGGCGCCGTGGTTGAGCAGGTGGGTGGCGAAGGCGTGGCGCAGGGTGTGCGGCGACAAAGGCGCCTGGATGCCCGCCTTCTGCGCATGCTTCTTGATCAGGATCCAGAACATCTGGCGCGACATGGGGCCGCCGCGCCCGGTCACGAACAGGGCGTCGTCGACCTGGCCGTTGAGGATGATGCCGCGCGCATCCTTCAGGTAACGCTCCAGCCAGCTGCGCGCCTCCTGGCCGAAAGGCACCAGGCGGGTCTTGCTGCCCTTGCCGGTGATGCGCAGCACGCCATCGTTCAGGCTCACCTCCACCAGCTTGAGCGCCACCAGTTCCGACACCCGCAGGCCGCTGGCGTACATCAGTTCCAGCATGGTGCGCTCGCGCAGGCCCAGCGGCGTGTTCACGTCCGGCGCGCGGAGCAGGGCCTCGACCTGGCTTTCGGTCAGGGTGTGCACGAAGCGGACCGGCTGGCGCGCGGAGGCCATCCTGAGGCAGGGGTCTTCCTTGATCTTCTGCTGGCGCAGGGCCAGCTGGTAGAAGCGCTTGAGCACCGACAGGCGGCGGTTGGCCGTGCTCGGGCGCGATTCAGGATGGCGGTCGGCGAAGTACGCGGCCAGGTCTTCCGGCTGGACCGCCAGCAAGCTCTCGCGCTCCGGACGCCTGGCTTCGAGCCAGCCGGCGAACAGGCGCAGGTCGCGCCGGTAGGCGTCGAGCGAATTCTTCGCCAGCCCCTGCTCCAGCCAGAGCGTGTCGCAGAACTCGTCGATCAGGGCCAGATTGACTGCTGTTGCCATGGGGATGCGGTGGCGCCTTCGTGGCGCAGCAGCCAGCGCTTCACGGACAGGTGGAAACCGTTTTCGTCGTCCTGGTTGGAAAAGCCGCCCAGCCCGCCGGATGCGGTGACGCGGTGGCAGGGAATGATCAGGGGGAACCAGTTGGCCCCGCAGGCCTGGCCCACGGCGCGCGGCGCCGAGCCGATCAGCTTGGCCAGTTGCCCGTAGGTGCGCACGTTGCCGCGCGGGATGGCGCCGATCGCGTCCCACACCTTGCGCTGGAACTCGGTGCCGGCCTCGCACAGCGGCAGGTCGAAACGGAAGTCGGGATCGAGCAGGTAGCGCGCGATCTGCTGCGCGGCCTGCTCGGCGACGGCGTTATCGGGGTCTTTTTCGGCGTAGTGCGGCGGCAGGTAGACCAGCTCGCGCAGGCGCGCGTCCTGCGTCCGGACACCCATCGCGCCGAATGGCGTAGCGACGATGGCGTGGAACAACTCGCTTCCCTGTTCTGTCTTCATGATTGCTTCGTGTAGTGGCGCGGGAAAAGCTTTCCGCGTGCTGCAATCTTAACTGGTGGAAAGCAAGGGAGCCAGATGTTTTGGTGAGTGGACAGCGGACCGGGCCGCGGCCGGCCGCAGTACCCGGCCGCAGTACCCGGCCGCAGTACCGGCCGCGGTACCTTAGCCGGCCCCCGGCCTCCGCTCCGCGTTCGGCGCCACTTCCCGGACCTTATCGTAGCCGGACGGCCTTTCCGCCGCATCCGTGAGCAAGCGCAGCAAGGCCGCGACATCGACCGGTTTGGTGAGGTGATGGTCGAAACCCGCAGCGGTCGAACGCTCGCGGTCCGCGTCCTGGCCGTAGCCGGTCAGGGCGATCAGTGTCGCCTGCGCGGTCTGCGGCAGTCGGCGGATCCGTTGCGCCAACTCGTAACCGTCGAGATCGGGTAAGCCGATATCGAGCAGGAGCACGCTTGGCGCGGCCTCCTTCGCCAATGCCAGCCCGCCATGTCCTTCATAGGCGACACGCACCTGATGCCCAAGGGACGCAAGGTACATGGACAGCGTGTCGGCCGCGTCGGCGTTGTCGTCGACGATCAGGATGTCGAGTGCCCGGCTTTCCGCTGTCTTGCCGTGCTGGGGCATTGTCGAGGAAGGTGCGACTCCCTGTGCCCGAGGCAGCCGAACAGTGAATTGGCTACCGGCGCCATCGCCCCCGCTGGCCGCGCTGATGCTTCCCTTGTGCTGCTCGACCAAGCTTTTCACAAGGGCAAGACCAATCCCCAGTCCGCCTTGGGCGCGGTCGAATGAACGCTCGCCCTGGACGAACAGATCAAAGATATGAGGCAGCAGCGCAGCGTCGATACCGATTCCGTTATCCCGCACGACGATGTGCACCGTGTTCGCATCCAGTACGAGTTCAAGCTCGATTGCGCCGCCTGGCGGCGTGTACTTGGCCGCGTTGTTGAGCAAATTTGTCACAATTTGCACCAGGCGGGTGCCGTCGCCATGCACCTGCGCGGCTTGCGCCGGTAGCGCCAGCGACAGATGGTGGCGTCGCGCGTCGATCAAGGGCCTTGCCTGTTCGACCGCATCCCGCACAATGGCCGCTATGTCGTGCAGCCCCTGCGTCAGCACCACAAGGCCGCGCGTGACACGCGAGACATCGAGCAGATCGTCCAGCAGTTCGGTCATGTGCCCGATCTGGCGGTCGATCACCTCGCAGGATTGTTTCACCCGATCGGGCGTCACTTGCCCAAGCCTGAGGATCTTGGCCGCCATGCCGATCGGCGCAAGCGGATTACGCAACTCATGGGCCAACATCGCCAGGAACTCATCCTTGCGACGGTCGGCATCGCGCAGCTTCGCCTCCGCCTCGCGCCGGGACACGAGTTCGTCTTCAACGCGCCGGTAGGCCGACTGCAGCTCGCGCCGGCTGGCATCGAGGGCCGTATTGAGTTCGTTGGCGCGGCGGTGGCTCTCACGCGCGGCAGCGGCGAGCCCCTTGGCGGCGATTTCAGCCAGTTCGCCGGCCAGCTTGCCGCCCAGCAGGGGTAGCAAGGCGGCAATGGCAACCCGGGCCGGCGCAGCCGGTTCCGCCCCGAGGAACACGACGATGACGTTGCGGCCTGCATCGCACAAACCCCATACGGGCGAATCCGTATCGGATTCGGCCGAAGGAAGGAAAGCCTCTGCGCCGCCTGCGTCCGCACAGCGGCGAAGGAAGTCCTGCCAGCGTCCGCCGGCGCGCAAGGTCTGAGGCAATCCAGGCGCAGGCAAAAATATCCCGACCTCCGCATCCCTCCCGAACACCAGAACCTGCGCGACGCCAGCGTAACGTGCGAGCTTGCCCGTCGCAACCAATCTGGTGTCAGCGTTCTGCAGGTCGACGAAGATGGACACCAGATCGAACGGGATCATCGCATGCTTAGAGCGGGATCGCACACACGACGGCGGTACAGTTGTGGAATCCGTTGAATTGCCCGGCGCTTCGGGCGATCTGGCCATACGTGTTACAGCCAGCGAAATTTTCTGAGCCGAGCGTCTCGCCAACGGCTTTCAGTTCGTCGTCGAATTCACGTCCGAGGCGCAGCCGTGTGGCGGCGCAATCGAAGAGCAGCGAACCGGCGTGCTCGCCTCCGTCCAGGCCTTTCAGCGCCGCCTGGGCCGCCTCGCGCGCCGCCTCGAAGGTAGAGGCGGCGTCCGAGACCATGATGTGCGCAGTGGCCCCGACCGGCACCTCGGCGGCACAGGAAATCGAGCCGTCGTCATTGAGTGTCAGAGGGACGCGCAGCTTGTGGCCATCGCCGGTTTCGATGCCGATCACGTTATGCAGGAAAAACGGGAGCGCATCGGCACGGTTGAAGGTCTGGCCCGTGGCTTGGGCATACGCTTCGAATGCTTCTACCGCAGGCATGGCGTTCAGGCTGACCAGGCGTACGCCTTCCGCTTCGGTGACGCGCAGCGGCGGGCTGCTTGGCCGCCATCCATGGCGAACTCCGAGACCGATGGGCTTCTTCGACAACATTTCCAGTACGACGATCGCATCGGTGTGTGCTTCGGTCCCGATGAAAACATGCGTCTGGTTGAACTTCGCATCGTCGGCCGCCCCGCCGCCAAACAGCTGGTAGGTGCCGCCGGTACGCAGCATCATTTCATGGATGATCTCGTCGACATAGCCTGCCAGCGCATCGGTCAACACCAGCGCACTGCGATAAGGGAAATCGGGATGCTCGCTACCGGTAAAAACAGGCATGACCTGTTCGAGGGCGCCGCTGATATCTTGCCGGAGTCCCGTGCCTATTCCGGCTCGAAACAGGATGTCGTCTGTCCGGATTGCCATCGCGGACGCCGAAGAATTTCCTGATGCGCAACCAGAAAACTCCCCGGCTGAGGAACAGCCGACAAGGACACGTGGCCGGCAAGCGGCCTCGAGCGTGAGTAACAGACGCCGGTAATCGAACTCTGGAGAGGCGAACACGATCAGCACGTCAGGGCGGCTATCGTTCAATTTTTCCAATATTGATTCGGCGAGCGCGCGACCGGCTGCTTCTGGCGTGGATAGGGGAGTATGACTGACTGCCACTATGGTATTTGCCATCGATAATCTATGCCTCAGTAAATGCTGCAGGAGCTACTGGAGAGTCTTAGAGCGGCACAACAAAATTTGCCTAATTTCCTACAATAATGAACTTAGGAAAAACTTGCAAACTCTTGCCTTGCGGAAATTTAAATGAATATGAACAGCTTGCCGTGAACCTAGAGCGTAATAACTTGTCTAAAAAGCAACAACAGCGGCTCTTCTGCTCGGTCGGGCGGAATGCTGTCCAATGGGCGCCGCAGCCAGTTTTCCAACGAACAGGTCGATGGCGGACGTCCGGTTTCTGAACAGGGGGATGGACGAAAAAAAACGCACCCACAGGTGCGTTCAATTCGGGTCACGTTCCGGCTGTTTAGCGGTGCTAACAGCTTCTGTCAAACGTGGTGTCTCCTCGAATTACTCCGGTATGAATTACCGTGCTTTTGTATGTGCTCCCCAAATTCGTGTGTTCTGTGCTGCCTTCGCACCATGTCGGTGCGAGAAGTCCCAATAATATCGCAAGTGTTTCCAGTCAGCGTATCTTTTTGTCCACACTGTTAGAAAATTTATTTTATTTATAAAGAATTCATATAAGGCAATCTGTGCTACGTCAATACACTAGCGGCCCACGTCGCGGTTGATCGCACGCACGATGTCCTTGCCGATGCGCGCCTCCATCTGCGTGTACACCGGCATCATCGCGCGCCGCCATTCGGCCTGCTGCTGCGGGCTCAGGGTGTGGATGGTGGTGGTGCCGGCGCGGCGGATCGCTTCCAGCGCTGCGTCGTTGGTGCGCTGGGCGATGGTCTTTTCGTAGGCGGTGGCTTCCACCATGGCGCGCTCCAGGGTGGAGCGCAGGTCCGAGGGCAGGCCGTCCCAGAACTTCTTGTTGACGATCACCGCGTAGCCCAGGTAGCCGTGGTTGGACACGGTCAGGTGCTTCTGGCTCTCGTGCATCTTCTGGGTGTACATGTTCGAGGGCGTGTTCTCGGTGCCCTCCACCACGCCGTCGCGCAGCGCTGGCGCGGTTTCCGAGAAGGCCAGCACCTGGGGCCGGGCGCCAAGCGCGCGCATCTGGGCGTCGAGCACCTTGGAAGCCTGGATGCGCATGCGCAGGCCGCGGAAGTCGCCCGGGGCCAGCAGCGGCTTGTTGGCCGACATGACCTTGAAGCCATTGTCCCAGTACGCCAGTCCGGTGATGCCCTTGGACTCCAGCTTGCGCAGCAAGTCCTTGCCGATCGGGCCTTCGGTCACCGCGTACAGCGCGGCCTTCGAGGGAAAGATATACGGCAGGTCGAAGGCCTCGAATTCCTTGACCCCCAGGGGCGAGAACTTGGCCAGCGACGGCGCCAGCATCTGCACCGCGCCCAGCTGCAGGGCCTCGAGCTCCTCGCGGTCCTTGTAGAGCTGGCTGTTCGGATAGACCTCGACCCGCACCCTGCCCTTGCTCATCCGCTCGGCCAGCTGCTTGAAGCGTTCGGCGGCCTGCCCCTTGGGCGTGTCGGGCGCGACCACGTGGCTGAACTTGATGACGATCGGTCCCTGCGCCTGGACACTGAAACTGAGTGCCGCGGCCAGCGCCCCGACCAGGGCTGTGATCTGCATGGCGGTTCGGTTCCCCCTGATGAAACGTTAATATGGCGGTAGAGCCAGTGTGGAGGGCAAGCCTGCCCCTCGCCATCGTGGACTTCCACAATAGCCCGACAGTGTAACCAAGTACAAGGCAAGGCATGAAAAATCCGTTCGCGCAGCCGTCTCCGGAACAGCGCTCGCGCCCCTGGCGCTGGCTGGTGCCAGTGCTGCTGGTGCTGCTCTTCCTCGCGGTGCTGATCTGGCTGCCCTGGCAGGCGCGCCAGATGGAAAGCAACGAGCGCCAGGAACAGCTGATCGCCGACACCCTGTGGGTGGAGCAGACCCTGCGCTTCGAGCTGGCGCGCAGCGAGGAAGCCCTGGCCGCCCTGGGCGCCGACCTGGTGGTCGCGCCGCCCGCCCCCGCCGTGCTGAAGGCGCGCATGGCGCAGATGTTCAAGAACGGCCCGGAACTGCTGCGCGTGGTCTGGCTCGACGCCAGCGGCAAGCCGCTCGCCACCCACGGCGCCGACCTGCCGGCCGCCGGCCTGCCCGAGGCCACCGTCCAGGCGGCCGAGATGGCGCACGCCACCCGGCGCGGGCGCTACAGCGAACCCTACGGCGCCACGCCCTCGACCCACGGCCTGATCGACTTCTACCTGCCCCTGTACCGCCAGGGAGAATACCAGGGCAGCCTGGTGGCCACCTACAGCCTGCAGGTGCTGCTGAACGAAACCGTGCCCTGGTGGTTCGCGCAGGATAACGCCCTGGCCCTGCTCGACCGCGAGGACCACGTGGTGGCCCAGCGCGCCGCCGGCGGACCGGGACGCGGGGTGTACACCCATCGGCGCGACCTCGACCT
This sequence comes from Massilia sp. ST3, assembly GCF_018119405.1. Classification (GTDB taxonomy): domain Bacteria; phylum Pseudomonadota; class Gammaproteobacteria; order Burkholderiales; family Burkholderiaceae_D; genus Telluria. Next base: position 13,015 of record NZ_JAGPWC010000048.1, read on the forward strand.
GCCGGGCGCGCTGGTGGCCCTGTCGACCGACAGCGTCAAGGGCGCCCCCCAGCTGTTGCCAAATTTGCTGGTGGGCTCGGTGATCGTGCTGGCCCTCGGCCTGGTGCTGAGCCTGGTCGCCCTGTGGCGCCACATCTCGCGCACCCTGGCGGCCGAAGCCGCGCTGCGCCAGCAGATGGCCTTCCGCACCGCGATGGAGAATTCGCTGCTCACCGGCCTGCGCGCGCGCGACCTCGAGGGTCGCGTCACCTACGTCAACCGCGCCTTCTGCCAGATCGTCGGTTTGCCCGAGGAAGAACTGGTGGGCAAGAAGCCGCCCATGCCCTATTGGGCGCCGGAAGCCATGGCCGACTACGAGGAACGCTTCCGCGGCGTCCTGTCCGGAAACATCACGCCCCAGTTCGAGACCGTGTTCCAGCGCTCCGACGGCGTGCGGGTGCCGGTGCTGGTGTTCGAGGCGCCGCTGGTGGACGTCTACGGCAAGCAGACCGGCTGGATGAGCTCGGTCCTCGACATCACCGATCGCAAGCGCGTCGAGGAACTCAACCGCCAGCAGGAAGAAAAACTGCAGGCCAGCGCGCGCCTGGCGACCATGGGCGAGATTTCGTCGATGCTGGCGCACGAACTGAACCAGCCGCTGGCGGCGATCTCCAGCTATACGGCGGGCGCCCTCAACATGCTGGAGCGGGCCGGCGCGGCCGGCGGCGAGGTCCAGCCCGGCATGCTCAAGCGCGCGCTGGAGCAGGCGCGCCAGCAGGCCCAGCGGGCCGGCCAGATCATCCGCAGCGTGCACGAGTTCGTCAAGAAGCGCGAACCGCTGCGCGAGGAGGTGACGATCAGGAGCGTGGTGGAGGGGGTGCGCGCCCTGGTCGACCTGCAGGCGCGCCAGGCGGCCGTGGCGCTGCGGGTCGAGCTGCCGCCCGACCTGCCGCCGGTGCTGGCCGACCGCATCCTGCTCGAGCAGGTGCTGCTGAACCTGACCCGCAACGCCATCGAGGCCATGCAGGACACCCCGCCCGAACACCGCGTGCTGCGCATCCAGGCGGCGCACGGGCGCGGCCAGGTGTCGGTGTCGGTGATCGACCGCGGCCACGGCATCGCGCCCGAGGTCGCCGAGCGCCTGTTCTCGCCCTTCCACTCGACCAAGGCGGAAGGCATGGGCATGGGCCTGTCGATCTGCCGCACCGCGATCGAGTTCCACGGCGGCACCCTGACCCACGCGCCCAACCCGGCCGGCGGCACCATCTTCACCTTCGCACTGCCGGCCCAAGCGGCGGCCCCGGCGCTGGGCTAAAATCCGGGGACAATAAACTGAGCAACAACGGAGACGCACAGCATGCTGCACATCGTCGATGACGAAGAAGTCGTTCGGGACGCCCTCGCCTGGCTGGCGCAATCGCGCGGCCTGGAAGCGCGCGGCTACCCGGGCGGCCAGGAATTCCTCGACCAGCTGCGCCAGCCCGACGAGGGCGGCGACTGCGTGCTGCTGGACGTGCGCATGCCGGGCATGAACGGCATCGCCGTGTTCGACCAGCTGGTCACCCGCGGCCTGCTGCCGCGCCTGCCCGTGATCTTCCTCACCGGCCACGGCGACGTGCCGATGGCGGTCGATTCGCTCAAGCGCGGCGCCTTCGATTTCTTCGAGAAACCCTTCAACGACAACATGCTGATGGACCGGGTCGAGGAAGCCCTGGGCGCCTCGCGCAAGGCCGCCGCCTCGGCCGTGGTGCAGGCGCGCCTGGCCACCCTGTCGGCGCGCGAGCGCGAGGTGCTGGACCTGATCCTGGCCGGCATGATGAACAAGGTCGTGGCCGACAAGCTCGGCATCAGCATGCGTACGGTCGAGGTGCACCGGGCCCACATCTTCGACAAGATGCAGGTCAAGACCGCGGTCGAGCTGGCCGGACTGCTGAAATAAGCCAAGCATTCTTACCGCACAACAAGCGTCTCGGGATTTCGGGGGAAGCCTTGTAAAATGAAACTGAACGTGGCGCGCGGACCGGTCCGGCTGCGCGCCCGAGCACTTTCTTTTAGGGGTAGTCCAAATGAACGAAAAGACAGTGGCGGACAAGATGTTCCTGAGGACGGCAAAGTCGATGCTCATCCTCAACGGCCAAGTCAACCAGGGCGTGGTGTCGCAGATGCCCGCCGAGCTCGTCAAGGAAGGCGACGGCCCCTTCGACGTGATCCTGATGTTCTGCATGAATCGCAAGGACCTCGAGCACTACCTGCCGCTGGCGAAGGAAAAGCTGGGCGACAAGGGCTCGCTCTGGATCGCCTACCTCAAGCAGACGGCGTCCAAGGCCACCGACATCAACCGCGATTCGATCAACGAGTTTGCCAAGGAAAACGGCATCACCGGCGTGGCGATGATCTCGATCGACGGCGACTGGTCGGCGCTGCGCGCCAAGCGCATCGAAGTATAAAGATGCCTTACTGAAGGTGGCAGGACAGCGCCCAGGCGACGTGTTCGCGCACCAGTTCAGACGGGTGTGCGGCGCGGGCCCGCAGGGCCGCCACGATTGCTGGGTCGCCGCGGCGCTCGCCGGCGGCATTGCCTAGGCCCACCGCCAGGTTGCGCAGCCAGCGCTCATGGCCGATCCTGCGGATCGGGCTCCCTTCCATGCGGCGGTTGAATTCCTCTTCTTCCCACCCGAACAGTTCCACCATGCCGGCGTCGCCCAGGCCGTTGCGCTCGTCGAAGTCCGGCAGTTGCGCCCGCTGCGCGAACTTGTTCCACGGGCAGGCCAGCTGGCAATCGTCGCAGCCGTAGATGCGGTTGCCGATCAGGGGCCGCAGCTCCTCGGGAATGCTGCCCTTGAGTTCGATTGTCAGGTAGGAAATGCAGCGCCGCGCATCCAGCCTGCCCGGCCCCAGGATGGCCTGGGTCGGGCAGACGTCGATGCAGGCCCGGCACTGCCCGCAGTGGGCGCCGGTGGGCGGATCGACCGGCAGCGGCAGGTCGACCAGGATCTCGCCGATGAAGAAGGTCGAGCCGGCGTCGCGCGACAGCAGCAGGGTATGCTTGCCGCGCCAGCCCAGGCCGGCCTTCTCGGCCAGCGGCAATTCCATCACAGGCGCCGAATCGGTGAACACACGGTAGCCCAGTTCGCCCACCGCCGCCTTCACGCGTTCGGCCAGCTGCTGCAGGCGGTTGCGCAGCACCTTGTGGTAGTCGCGGCCGCGGGCATACACCGACACCACCGCCGCGCCCGGATCGCGCTGGCGCGCCGCTTCCTGCTCGCGCCATTGCTCGCCGCGCGCCTGCGGCAGGTAATCCATGCGCGCCACGATGGCGCGCACCGTGCCCGGCACCAGTTCGGCGGGACGCGCACGCTTCATGCCATGGCTTGCCATATAATCCATCTCGCCATGGCAGCCCGCATCCAGCCAGGCCTGCAGGCCGGCTTCCAGGTGCGCCAGGTCGACGTCGGCGATGCGCACGTCGGCGAAGCCCAGCTCCGCGCCCCACCCCTTGATGGTGCGCGCGAGTTCTGGCAGGGTGGTCGGATCGAGAGGGACGGTCGGCATGGCGGGATGGACAACATTGCGGCCCTAGTCGGCGCCACTGAATACACAAGATCAAGCACGCTATTTTATTCGATGCAGCCTTACAAAGCTTACCTGGCCGACGAATCGGCAACGGCCGCCCTGGGCGCGGCGCTGGCCCGCGCCATCGTGCCCGGACTGGTGATCTACCTGCACGGCGACCTGGGCGCCGGCAAGACCGCCCTCACCCGCGCGCTGATCCAGGCCGCCGGCCACGCAGGCACGGTCAAGAGCCCGACCTATACCTTGTCGGAGCCCTACCGCGTGAACCTGGATGGCAAGCCTGCCAACATCATCCACTACGACCTGTACCGCATGGCGAGTCCCGAGGAATTCCTGGACGCGGGCTTCCGCGAGGACTTCGACGGACGCAACATCTGCATCGTCGAGTGGCCGGAAAAAGGCGAGCCGGTGTTGCCGCCACCCGACGTCAGGGTATTGCTCAATGTCAGTGGACTCGGCCGTGAGGTAGAATTGCAGCCGTTGTCCGACTTGGGTCTGCTATGCCTCGACCGTCTCGCCTCCGCACTTCCCCGCTAATTCCCGGATCGCCGCGCCGCCGCACCCTGCTCAAGGCCGGGGGGACGCTGCTGCTGTCCGTAATGTCCCCGCTGCCCGCCAGCGCCGCCCAGATCCTGGCCGTGCGCGTCTGGCCCGCGCCCGACTACACGCGGGTGACGCTGGAGAACGACACCAATCTCAAGACCGAGCACTTCCTGGTGCCCGATCCGCCGCGCCTGGTGGTCGACATCGAGGGCCTGGGCCTGAACAGCACCCTGAAAAGCCTGGTCGCCAAGATCGAGTCGAACGATCCCTACATCAAGCAGGTGCGGGTCGGCCAGAACCGGCCGAACGTGGTGCGCCTGGTGTTCGACCTGAAGGAAGAAGTCAAGCCCGAGGTGCTGACCCTGGCCCCGGTGGCCGGCTACCAGCACCGCCTGATCTTCGACCTGTATCCGGTGAAGCCGGTCGATCCGATCGCCGCCATGATCGAAAAGGGCGAATGGAGCACCGTGCCGGCGCCCAGCGCGCCCGGCAACCCGGCCCTGGGCGAACCGGTCGCCGGCGCGCCGCCGGTGCAGATCCCGACCCCGACTCCGGTCACGCCGCCCGCGCAGCAAAACCCTGTGCCGGACGCGATCGCGCGCATGGAGTCCGCGATGTCGGGCCTGGACGGCGCGCCGCCGGCCCAGCCCGTGCAGCCGCCGCCCTCACCCACCAAGACCGTTCCCAAGGCCCCGGCCCAGAAGGTCACGCGCATGGTCACCATCGCGCTCGACCCGGGCCATGGCGGCGAGGACCCGGGCGCGATCGGCGCGCGCGGCAGCCGCGAGAAGGACATCGTGCTGGCAGTGGCCAAGCGCCTCAAGGCCAGGCTGGAACAGCTGCCCAACACGCGCGTGATGCTGACCCGCGACGGCGACTACTTCGTGCCGCTCGGAACCCGCGTGCAGAAGGCGCGCAAGGTCGACGCAGACCTGTTTGTCTCGATCCACGCCGACGCTTTCGTTTCGCCGACGGCGCGCGGCTCCTCGGTCTTCGTGCTGTCGGAAAAAGGCGCCAGCTCGAGCGCGGCGCGCTGGCTGGCGAACGACCAGAACAAGGCCGACCTGATCGGCGGCGCCAGCTACGCGACCGCCGACAAGCAGCTCGCGAGCGTGCTGTTCGACCTCTCGACCACGGCCCAGATCAACGACAGCCTCAAGCTCGGCAAGGCCGTGCTGGGCGAGATCGGCGGCATCAACCGCTTGCACAAGGCGGCCGTCGAGCAGGCCGGCTTCGCGGTGCTGAAGGCGCCCGACATCCCGTCGATCCTGGTGGAGACGGCCTTCATCTCGAATCCGGAAGAAGAAGCGAAGCTGAACGACGACGGCTACCAGGACAAGCTGGCGGACGCCATCACCAAGGGCATCCGCCGCTATTTCGCCGACAACCCGCCTATGGCCAAGAGCCGCCAGACCTGACATGGACCACACCGTTTTCGGGCAGCTGCCCGCGATCCGCATCGCATCACCCGACGGGGCCGAAGCCATCGTCACCCTGTACGGCGCCCACCTGGTGTCGTGGAAAGGCGCGGACGGCCGGGAGCGCATGTTCTGCAGCGCGCGCTCCGCGCTGGACGGCAGCAAGGCGATCCGCGGCGGCGTGCCGGTGATCTTTCCGCAGTTCGCCGAGCGCGGTACCGGCATGCGCCACGGCTTTGCGCGCGTCAGCACCTGGCGGCTGGAAGACAGCGGCGAGGGCTGGGCGGTGTTCGGACTGAACGAAGCGGATCTCCCCGCGCAGCTGGCGGCCGGCTGGCCGCATCGCTTCGCCCTGTCGCTGCGCCTTGGCGTGCAGGGCAACGAACTCACTATGGCGCTCACGGTGCGCAACACGGGCGAAGCGCCCTTCCCGTTCGCGGCGGCGCTGCATACCTACCACCTGGTGCCGGAACTGAAGGATGTGCGCATCGACGGCGTGGCGGAGCAGACCTTGTCGATCGAGGACAAGCTGGACGAGGTGTACCAGCAGGTTGGCGCGATCACCATGACGACCGGCGCGCGTGTCGTGAAGCTGGAGCAGGAAGGCTTCACGGAGGCGGTGGTGTGGAATCCGGGGGCGGCGGACGCGGCGGCCTTGTCGGATATGGAGGATGGGGAGTATCGGCGCTTCGTGTGCATTGAGCCGGCGCTGCTCGATCCGCATACGCTGGCGCCGGGCGAGACCTGGGAAGGCCGCTACCGCATCAGTTAACCCCCAGCCGCAAAACCGTCGTACGCGCCACTGGCGCCTACGACTTCCGGCGCAGGCCGGAACCCAGGTTCGTCGCATACCAGCCGAGTCAAACGCAGCGGCAACGCATGCAAACCTGGATTCCAGCCTTCGCCGGGATGACGGCTCATACGCTTGCGGTCGACGTAAAAAAACCCGGCAGCGCCGGGTTTTTCACTTCCTTACATCGACTCTTTGATCATCCGCCCATTACTGGCCTGCACCGGCCGCGAATTCAGCGGATACAGCCGCGAGAACAAGGCCATCTGCTGCGGCGAAGCCGTCATCGGCTGCTTCATCACCAGCCACAGCACGTCCTCGGTGCAAGGCGGCGTGGTCAGCGAACCCATGTAGGTGAAGTATTCGCGCTTCTCGGGCAGGATCTCGTTCACGTCCAGCACGATCGAGGGCGCCACCGTGGTCTGCTTTTCCAGCGGCAGGTTGTTCCACACGGTCTGGATCATCGGGTTGGCCTTGCCGCGCTCGAGCAGCACCGCCAGCACGGCCAGCTTGCCGTCGTAGCTCTTGTGTACCAGGTGCACCACCATCTCGGTGCCCTTGCCGTTGATGCGCTCTTCCGACGGGCGATGGAAGTGGAACTGCTGCAGCTCGTAGGTGGTGTTGCCGACCGTGAGGAAGTTGCCGCCGCCGACGTTCACCTGGATGGTGTGGCCGTTGTCGATCTCGTTGAAGGAGCTCGGGTGGTAGTCGAAGGCGATGTGTTCGAGGTCGACCTTCATGCCGTCGCGCAGGTCGATCGGCGACTGGCGGTTGCCGGTCGAGCACTTGGCCCAGGCGGAATTGATGTTGGCCCAGTTGGCCGGGCCGAATTCGCCGTCGTAGCTCCAGTGGGTGCCGTTCTTGGGCGCATGTTCCTTGGCGGCCGCGGCGGCCGCGGCCAGGGCTTCCTGCTTGCGCTTGGCGTCGGCCGCCTTGCGGGCGCGGGCGGCGGCCTGGGCGCGCGCTTCCTGCTTGGCGCGCAGCTCGGCCAGCTTCTCGGCGATGCGCACCGACAGGTCGACTTCGGCCTCTTCCTCGGACTTGCTGGCGGCCGCCGGGACCGGCGTCACCGACGCCTTCAGGTCCGGCTTGATCGACGCCTTGACGAGTTCGGGTTTGGCCGCCTTCGGGGCGGGATCGTTCGCGCTTGCCGTCGCCGTAACCAGGCTGAGAGCGAACAGGGCGATGAGGTGTCGCATGGGTTTCCAGATGAGTGGGCTTACTCCTCCCTTATCGGCGCGAATGGCCCCAAACTTGAGTGCGCTGAAGCAACAAAGCCGCAGAATCTGCGGCCTTGTCCAGGATGCTAGCAAGCTTGCCAATCAGCGGCTGAGCACGCGCCGGCTGAACTTGTACAGCCCGCCGATCGCCAGCGGGACCACGGCCGCGCTCACGCCCACCAGCACGATCTCGGTCAGGTGGTCGCGGATGATCGGGATGTTGCCGAAGAAGTAGCCGCCGGTGACCAGGCTGGCCACCCACAGGACCGCGCCGGTGATGTTGTACATCTGGAAGCGTGCGCTCGTCATGTCCGACACGCCCGCGACGAAAGGCGCGAAGGTGCGCACCACCGGCACGAAGCGGGCCAGGATGATGGTCTTGCCGCCGTGCTTCTCGAAGAACTCGTGGGTGCGGGTCAGCGCATCCTTGTTGATCCAGCGGTAGTTGTGCGTGAACATGCGGTGGCCGACAGCCTCGCCGATGTAGTAGTTCAAGGTATTGCCCGTGATGGCCGCGATCATGAGCAGCGCCATCAGCAGCGGATAGTTCATCTGGCCGGTGGCGCAGAAGGCGCCGGCGATGAACAGCAGGGTATCCCCAGGGAAGAAGAACAGGACCACCAGGCCCGTCTCGCAGAACACGATGGCGAACAGCACGATGTAGACGTAGGTGCCGTACTGGGCCAGCAAGGTGCCCAGCGTCTTATCGACATGCAGGATCATGTCGAAGAATTGCATCAGATCCATAATTTTCCTAAAGGGTAGCCTCGCATCATACCATTAGTCGCTTGTCAAACATGGGGGCGGGACCGGCTCCGCCTTGATTTCCAGGGCAAGACTTGCTGCTTTATCAGCATTCCGGATTACAATCCGGCGATACCCGACAACAAGCGGCATCGACCGCGACCAGGAGACCCCAGCATGGTATTGACGACCGCCCACCGTTCCACGCTTGCCCTGGCCCTGCTGGCCACGGCAAGCGTGTTCGCCGCCCCGGCCAAGGCGCCCAAGGAACTGCCGCCCAAGCCCTCGGTGGCGGACGTGGTCAAGGCTTCCAAGCCCGCCGAATGGCGCCCGCTCGATCCCGAGAACACCATGTACATCGAGCTGCCGGCCGGCCGCGTGATCGTCGAGCTGGCGCCCGCCTTCGCCCCCAACACGGCCGCCAACATCCGCGCCCTGGTGCGCGAGAACTACTTCGACGGCCTGTTCGTCATGCGCGCCCAGGACGGCTTCGTGGTGCAGTGGGGCGACCCGGACGAGGAGAATCCGAAGCCCTTCAAGGCGCCCAAGACGGTCAAGGCCGAGTTCACCGTGCCGATCAAGGGCGCCGGCGCCTTCACCCGCCTGAAGGAACCGGACGTGTATGCGCCCCAGGTCGGCCACGCCAACGGCTTCCCGGCGGCGCGCGACCCGGCCACGGGCGAGACCTGGCTGCCGCACTGCTACGGCATGGTGGGCGTGGCGCGCGACAACGGCGCCGACACCGGCAACGGCTCGCAGCTGTACACCGTGATCGGCCACGCGCCGCGCCACCTGGACCGCAACATCACGGTGGTGGGACGGGTCGTGCACGGCATGCCGCTGCTGACCGTGATGCCCCGCGGGACGGGGGCGGCCGGCTTCTACGAGAAGCCCGAGCAGCGCACGCCGATCGCCAAGGTGCGCATGGCGGCCGATTTGCCCGAGAACGAGCGCAGCAAGTTCGAGGTGATGCGCACGGATAGCGCGTCGTTCCAGGCGGTGATCGAGGCGCAGCGCAATCGCGGCGGGCCGTGGACCAAGGTGGCGGCAGGGCGGATTGATTTATGTAATGTGCCGATTCCGGTGCGCGAGCAGAAGTAAGCGTTCACGGTTTGCGAACAAACTTGGGTTCCGGCCTTCGCCGGAACGACGGTCTTCAGGTTATTGGTAAACTCAAACAACGTCATCCCGGCGAAGGCCGGGATCCAAGTTTGCAAGCAGACCACAACCCTCCCCTTTTACCGCCGAGCCTGATCCGCATCAAGCACGCCGCGATATAATCGGCACATGAACGCCCCCGCCCTGACTTTCCGCCCCATCCAGCAACTCCCCGACCAGCTCATCTCCCAGATCGCCGCAGGAGAAGTGGTCGAGCGGCCTTCGGCCGTGGTCAAGGAATTGCTGGAAAACGCGCTCGACGCGGGCTCGACCCAGATCACCGTGCGCCTGGAAGAAGGCGGGGTCAAGCGCATCGCCATCACCGACAACGGGCGCGGCATCCCGCCCGAGGAATTGCCGCTGGCCCTGGCCCGCCATGCCACCTCGAAAATCGCCTCGCTGACCGACCTCGAGAACGTGTCCACCCTGGGCTTCCGCGGCGAGGCGCTGGCCTCGATCGCGGCGGTGGCCTCGGTGCGCGTCACCTCGCGCACCGCCGGTTCGCCGCATGCCTACGAGATCGTCGGCTCGCACCACGGCGCCGTCTCACCCTCGTCCGGCGCCTTCGGCACCACCATCGACGTGCAGGACCTGTACTTCAACACCCCGGCGCGGCGCAAGTTCCTCAAGTCGGAACAGACCGAATACGCGCACTGTGCCGAAGTCGTGCGCCGCATCGCGCTGGCGCGGCCGGACGTGTCCTTCAGCCTCACCCACAACGGCCGCACCATCGACCACTGGAACGTGAGCGAGCCCGCTAAACGCAGCGCCCAGATCCTGGGCGGCGACTTCGCCGAGGCGCGCCTGGCGCTGGACGAATCGGCCGGCCCGCTGCGCCTGCACGGCTACGTCGGCCTGCCGACCGCCTCCAAGGCGCGCGCCGACGGCCAGTTCTTCTATGTGAACGGGCGCTTCGTGCGCGACAAGCTGCTGGTGCACGCGGTGCGCGCGGCCTACCAGGACGTGCTGCACGGCGACCGCTTCCCGTCCTATGTGCTGGCGCTCGAACTCGATCCGGCCCTAGTCGATGTCAACGTGCACCCGTCCAAGATCGAGGTGCGCTTCCGCGACAGCCGCGCCGTGCACCAGTTCGTGTTCCACGCGGTGCAGCGCACCCTGGCCCAGACCTCGGCCACCGCCCACGGCAGCGCGCCGGCGCCGATCAGCGCGGCCGAAATCAAGCCCAGCGGCACCCCGGTCTGGCAGCCGCGCCCGCACGAGCAGACTTCCTTCGGATCCCAGCTGGCGCCGACCTTCTCGCCTTCGCCCTTTGCACCCGGCAGCCGCTGGGACGAGCCGCGCGCGGGCGTGACGCAAAGCACCGAAGCCTATGGCGCGCTGTTCGCCGCCAACGAGAGCGCACGGCCGGCGGCGCCCGCCCAGTCCCCGGCTACCGTGCCGCTGTCGGCGTCGGAGCGTCCCCTGTCGAACGAGGACTTCCCGCTCGGCTTCGCCTTGGCCCAGCTGCACGGCATCTACATCCTGGCCCAGAACACCAAGGGCCTGGTGCTGGTCGACATGCACGCGGCGCACGAGCGCATCCTCTACGAGCAGCTCAAGCAGGCGCTGGATGCGCGCCTCGACGGCCAGGAAGAGATGCAGGTGCAGGCGATGCTGATCCCCGTCACCTTCTATGCCGACGCGGTCGAGGTGGCGACCGCCCAGGACCACCAGGACACGCTCAAGGCGCTCGGCTTCGACATCGCCGCGCTGTCGCCCACCACCCTGGCGGTGCGCTCGGTGCCTTCGCTGCTGAAGAATGCCGACGCCCAGACCCTGGCGCGCGACGTGCTGCGCGACGTGCGCGAATACGGCGGCTCGCGGGTGCTGGTGGAACGCCGCAACGAGCTGCTGGGCACGCTCGCCTGCCACACGGCGGTGCGCGCCAACCGCATCCTCAGCACGCCGGAAATGAACGCCCTGCTGCGCCAGATGGAAAGCACCGAGCGCGCCGACCAGTGCAACCACGGCCGCCCCACCTGGGTCCAGCTCGAGATCGCCGCGCTCGACAAGCTCTTCCTGCGCGGCCAATGATGGCAAACGCGAAGAAACCGATGGCGGTGGCCATCATGGGCCCGACCGCGTCCGGCAAGACCGCCGCGGCGCTGGCGATCGCGCGCGAGCATCCAGTGGAGATCATCTCGGTCGATTCGGCGCTGGTCTACCGCGAGATGGACATCGGCACCGCCAAGCCCACGGCCGAGGAACTGGCCAGCGCGCCGCACCACCTGATCGACATCCTCGACCCGCTCGAGTCCTATTCGGTGGCCCAGTTCAGCGCCGACACCATCCGCCTGGTGGGCGAGATCCAGGCACGCGGCAATCTGCCGCTGCTGGTGGGCGGCACCATGATGTATTTCAAGGGCCTGACCGACGGCCTGGACGACCTGCCGACCGCCGACCCGCAAGTGCGCGCCGCGATCGAGGAAGACGCCGCGCGCATCGGCTGGCCCGGCATGCACGCCAGGCTGGCGGCGCTCGATCCGGTCACGGCCGCGCGCCTGGCGCCGAACGACGCCCAGCGCATCAACCGCGCCCTTGAGATCATCGAACTGAGCGGCAAGCCGATGTCGGAACTGCTGGCGCGCCGCGCCAAGCCCGAGCTGCCCTTCGAGCTGCTCTCCTTCGCCCTCGAACCCTCCGACCGCGCCGTGCTGCACGGGCGCATCGCACTGCGTTTCGACCAGATGCTGGGCGCCAGCGACGACACCGGCCTGGTGGCCGAAGTACAGCGCCTGCGCGCGCGCGGCGACCTGCACCCGGCCCTGCCCTCGATGCGCTGCGTCGGCTACCGCCAGGCCTGGGAATACCTGGATGGCCAGATCGACCGCGCCGGGCTGCGCGACACCGGCATCGTCGCCACGCGCCAGCTGGCCAAGCGCCAGCTCACCTGGCTGCGCGCGATGCCGCAGCGGATCGTCCTCGACTGCCTGGGACCGGACCCGGCGCCGGCCATGCTTGCGCATTTGGCAAGCTTGTCCAGGTGACAGCGGCTACCGCGCCGATAAGTGGTTTGCCGTGGGATGCGCGCCACAGGTTTTTCTAAATGTAAATTTCCTGTGGTAATGTGTATCAATCCTTTAGCATCCCGCGCTGACCAGCAACACGGTGGCGCGCCACCGCCTTCCGCATGACGACTTCTTTCCTCCGCTACGGCGCCCTCGCCGCGACCGCCGCCCTGCTCGCCGCCTGTTCGAGCACGCCCACCGTCGCCCCGAAGGGCGGCTCGACGGCCATGCCGTCGAAGTATTACCTGAACGACGGCCCGATGAAGGGCATCACCCAGGAGATGGTCGACGCCATCCCCGAGCCGGTGCCGAAGCGCGAGCCGCTGAGCAAGTGGGCCAAGCGCCCGTACGAGGTGCTCGGCAAGACGTTCACGCCGATGACCGAGCTGGCGCCCTTCAAGCAGCGCGGCCGCGGCTCCTGGTACGGCACCCGCTACCACGGCAAGAAGGGCTCGATCGGCGAGCCCTACGACATGATGCAGCTGACCGCCGCCCATCCGACCCTGCCGCTGCCCTCCTACGCCCGCGTCACCAACCTGGAGAACGGCAAGAGCGTGGTGGTGCGCCTGAACGACCGCGGTCCTTTCCTGCACGACCGCATCATCGACCTGTCCTATGCGGCCGCGATGCGGCTCGGCTATGCCGGCAAGGGCAGCGCGGACCTGGAAGTCGAGCTCCTGCTTCCGTGAATTTCGGGTATGCTGGTTCTCTTCGTGCCCTGAGGCGACGCATTTTTGCACCACGGCACAAGATCGAACCTTGACAGGGGACGAGGCAGCCGCGATAATGCCTGCCGTTGCGGTGATATAGCTCAGCTGGTTAGAGCACAGCACTCATAATGCTGGGGTCGGTGGTTCAAGTCCACCTATCACCACCAAGAATTCCAAGCGAATGGCTTGACTCCCCGAGTCGAGCCATTTTTGCTTCTTGCCGCACCCGGTTTTCCGGTGATATAGCTCAGCTGGTTAGAGCACAGCACTCATAATGCTGGGGTCGGTGGTTCAAGTCCACCTATCACCACCAGTTTCAACAGGAAGCCGCCGCTCCCCCCAGGGACCGGCGGCTTTCTTGTTTTCGCTCCCTTCACACATTCACCACATTCACCCCATTCACCCCATTCACCACATCATGACGGCGGTCTGGTCGCGGCGGTCGCTGTGGTACATCCTGATCCGCAGCACGTACTGGCGTCCCTTGAACAGCTTGATGCGGAAACTCGCGTTCAGGTCTTCGCCGCTGTCGTCGTCGCCGGTGCGGTAGCGCAGCTGGCCATTGTCGTTCTCGAACAGCACCATCACCGAATCGGAAGCCCCGAAGGTGCGGAAGTCGTAGAAGCGGGTTTCCTGGGGCGCGACGCGGAAATCGCGCTGCTGGCCGGGCGCCAGCTCGACCAGCACCGATTGCGCCGGCCGCAGCAGCGGTGCGGAGGCGTCGTCGGTCGGCGGATACAGGGTCCTGACCCAGTTGCGGTCCTTTTCCGACAGCCCGCCCGCCGGCTGCAGACCGTTTACGAAGAATGCTTCCGGCTTCCTGATCAGGCCGCGCTTGAAGGGATAGTGCATGACCGAGTCCGCGTCCCAGGTCGTGCCCTCCACCTCGCCGGGATCGAGCTTGCGGATGATGTTCCACCAGGTCTTGTCGCGGTCCCATTCGTTGGGCGGCCTGGCCAGGTCCTGGTAGACCGCTTCCTCGTCCCATTCGATGCCGGCCTTGGGATTCTGGTGCTCGTGCGGGAAGCCCAGCGTATGGCCGATCTCGTGGATGGCCGTATCGAGCTCGCCGGGCGCGGCGATGTTCCAGCCGAAGTTCATGGTGCGCTCGTTGGGGCTGGCGTGGTCCAGGATTTCCCGGCCCAGCCAGGACCAGGCGCCGTCGCCGCGCATGAAGCCGATGCGGATCTCGGCCTCCTCGCGCTCGCTCACTTCCTCGAAGCGGACGCCGATGCCCTGCTGGGCCCAGACCTCGAAGGCGCTGCGCACCACCTGCTTTTCGCCTTCGGAACCGCGCCAGGGCACGAAGGCGGTTTGTCCGTTGTCGAGCACGACGTTCTCGCCATCGGTGTCGCGGTCGAAGAAGGTGTAGTGCAGGACCGTGCCGGTGACCCATTTGTTGCCGAAGAGGTTGATGAGACGCTCGCGCATCGGCGTGACGCCGGCCGGAAAGATACGCCTCGGTACCGGGTGCAGGGAACAGAACTGCCGCCCCTCGCCCTCCGTCCACGCCGCCTCGCCTGCTTCCCTTGTTGCCGCCATGATGTCCTCCTGTTCTTAACACTTGTCCGGTATGGGATCGACCCGGACGACGCGGCTTTGGTTCCGCAGCGGCAGCAGCTGGGCGATGCCGAAGGCCAGCTCGGCCACCGTGAAGCCCAGGATCAGCCAGGTGGCGCCGTGCGCGACCGCGTACAGCTGCCAGGCGGCGAACAGGAAGCGGGCCAGCGCATCGTAGCGGCCGTACAGGGCCTGCGTGGCGCGCAGGCGCAGCAGCGACCACACCACCACCACCGAGCCGAGCAGGTTGGCCATCAGCATGTGGGCGGGTTCGAAGGGCGGCAGGCTGCCCGGCAGTCCGGATCCTTGCGCCAGCGCCGCCAGGGCCCCGTGGACCAGGGCGAAGGTCCAGGGCGTGGCGAAGCCGGCGGTCACGAACAGGTCGTACCAGGCGCTCAGGCGGACCAGCTTCAGGTAGCGGGACTGGGAAATCATGCGGTTCTCCTCTCGATGAAAAACACAGGCTAAAGCCTGGAGTACACTCCAGGGTCAAGCGCTTTTTGGAAGGGATGAACATGAAGATCGGGCAGCTTGCCGAGGCGGCCGGGGTCAGCTGCGATACCTTGCGCTTCTACGAGAAGCGCGGGCTGATCCGGGCGCTGCGTGGGGAGAACGGCTATCGGCAGTACGCGCCGGAGACGGCGCAGCTGGTCGGATATATCCGGATGGCGCAGAAGCTGGGCTTCAGCCTGGCGGAGATCGGGGAGAATTTGCCGGCGCTGTGGGAGGCGCGGGAGCCGGAGCAGGCGATTGCGCAACTGCTGGCGGAGAAGGTGGAGGCGATCGACCTGCGGATCGCGGAGCTGCAGGCCTTGAAGACGGGGCTGCTGGAGAGGATCAGGCTGGTGTGTCCGCTGGCGGCGGGGCCGGCATAAGCAGCTTGAACGCGTCGGCGGCGAAGCCGCCGACCCTACGTGAAAATATCCCGATTACTCAATGTTTCTTGCCGCCGCCCGAGATCTTGTTCTCGGTGGCCCAGGCCCGGCGCTCGGCTTCCTTCTTGCCGACACCCTTCTTCTCGTAGCCTTCCTCGATATGCTTGACCTGGCGCTTCTGCTTGTCGGTGTACGACGATTTATCTCCTTGAGGCATGATGGCCCTCCTTTCATACGAATGATGGGCGAAGCTTAACCTCCCGGCTGCCTGTTTTTTGTGCGCCAGCCCACTTATACGGACGATCTACTCAGCCGTAGGTGCGGTCGTCGTCGAGGGCGTAGTCGCCGCGCGCCAGGCCCTCCAGCACGGCGTGCGCGTGCGGCAGGTGTTCCTGCGGCACCAGCACGCGTACCCCGCCCAGCGCGGGCGCCAGCAGCAGGTCGGCCTGCATCAGGTGGGCGTCGGCCAGCACCGCCGGCACGCCGGCCGCCACCAGGCAGCCCTGGGCCAGGGTGGCGTCGAGCGGCACCATGTAGCGCGCGACGATGAACAAGTCGCGCCCAGGGATCTGTTCCACGTCCGGGTGGGCGGCGAGCCAGGCATTCAGTGCTAGCTGTTCCATGAGGCGCTCCTGAGGATTGGGCCCATCTTAACGCAACAATACGGGCAATTGCGACAGCAGGTAGAGGGTCACGCCGATCAGGCCGCCCACGATGGTGCCGTTGATGCGAATGTACTGCAGGTCCTTGCCGATGTTGAGTTCGATCTGCTCCGACATCTCGCGATCGTCCCAGTGCTTGACCGTATCGGCGATGTGGCGGGTCAGGTAGCCCGCGAATTCGGGCGCCGCGCCGCGCGCGGCCGATTCCAGGTTCTCGTGCAGCGACTGGCGCAGCTGCGGGTCCTCGGCCAGCACCTTGCCGACCCAGGCGCCCATGGCCACGATGCGGCGGCGCAGGCTGGAATCCTCGCTGTGCAGGTCGCGCTTGAGCCAGGCCTTGAGGTCGTCCCACAGCGCCTTCAGGTAGCCATTGAGTTTTTCGTCTTCCAGCAGATAGCGCTTGATTTCCTCGGCCTTTTCCAGGAAGGCCGGATCGCCCTTGAGGCGCTCGATGAATTCGCTGGCGTAGTCGTCGAAACGCTGGCGCAGCGGGTGTTGCGGGTCGGCCGCCACCTTGCCGAGGATGCCGGCCGCGAGCCGCACCGCGATGTCGGCGCCCTTGCGGCCGATCAGCTCCGAAGGCAGCATGCGCTCGATGAAGGCGTATTCCTCCTTGAGCCAGTCGACGATGCCGTCGGCGATGGTGGCTTGCGTGTCCGGGTTGTCGAGCAGGCGCGCCAGCTGGCGGATACCTTCGTCCAGCAGTTCCTGGTGGCGCCGCCCGCGGGTCAGGCTTTCCAGGATGGCGCCGGCCGACTGCGACAGGTCGACGCTGCGCACCATGCCGTGCACGGCGCGGCTGATGAAGCCCTGCACCGCCGCGTCCTCGATGAAGTCGAGCATCCAGGTGGCGGCGCGTACCAGGTAGCCGCCCATCAGTTCCGTATTGGCCGGCTTGGCCAGCCATTCGGCCACCTTCTTTACCGGGTCGTGGCGCTGGATCAGGCCGACGATGGAATCGGTGTCGAGGAATTTCTCGCGCACGAACAGGGCCAGGTTGTCGGCGATGCGCGCCTTGTTGCTGGGGATGATGGCCGTGTGGCGCGACACGAAGGGAATCGGCACCCGCCTGAACAGGGCCACCACCGCGAACCAGTCGGCCAGGGCGCCGACCATGGCCGCCTCGGAAAAGGCGCGCAGCAGGCCGGTCCACCAGTTCGGCGGCAGGAACAGGGTCAGCACGAACAGCGCGGCCGCGCCCACGAAGAAGCCGAGGGCGAGCATCTTGGACTGGCGCAGTTCGTCGTGCTTGCTGCTTGCTGTACTACTGGCGTGCATGGGAGGCGTTCGCTTTCCTTGTCGAGCTCACGCCGCCTATGCTATATGACTTGCCCCTCGCGCAGCGCTTCGATTGCCGCCCGTTCCAGGCCCCAGTCGGCGAGGATGGCGGCGCCCTCGCCGGCCGGGACGACCGCCGCGGGCACGGCGGCCGGGGTGCGGCTGAAGCGCGGCGCCGGCGCCGGCTGGGTCACGCCCTCGACCTCGACGAAGGTGGCGCGCGCCGCGTTGTGCGGATGGCGCGGCGCCTCGGCCATGTCGAGCACCGGCGCGAAGCACGCATCGCTGCCTTCCAGCAGGCGGCACCAGGCGTCGCGCGTGCGGGTCGCGAACAGCGCGGCGAACTTGCCCTTGAGTTCGGGCCAGCGGTCCTGGCGCCACTGCTGGCGGAAATCGGGATCGTCGGCGCCCGCCAGTTCCAGCAGGCGCGCGTAGAACTGCGGCTCGATGGCGCCGACGGCGACGAACTTGCCGTCCAGGCAGGCATAGGTGTCGTAGAAAGGCGCGCCGCCGTCCAGCATGTTGGTCTCGCGCCGGTCGCCCCACATGCCGTGGGCGCGCAGGCCATACATCATCGCGCCCAGCAGGGCGGCGCCATCCGTCATGGCGGCGTCCACCACCTGCCCCTTGCCGGACTGGCGCGCTTCCAGCACCGCGCACAGCACGCCGAAGGCCAGCAGCATGCCGCCGCCGCCGAAGTCGCCGACCAGGTTCAGGGGCGGCGCCGGCGGACCGTCCTTGCGCCCCATCGCATGCAGCATGCCGGACAGCGCCACGTAGTTGATGTCGTGCCCCGCCGCATAGGCCAGCGGGCCGTCCTGGCCCCAGCCGGTGACTCTTCCCATCACCAGCTTCGGATTGCGCGCCAGCAGGATGTCCGGCCCCAGGCCCAGGCGCTCCATCACGCCGGGACGGTAGCCTTCGAGCAGCACGTCGGCGCGTTCCACCAGCTGCAGCAAGGCTTCGCGTCCGGCGGCCTGTTTCAGGTCCAGCGCCAGGGTGCGCCGGCCGCGCGCCATGACGTCGTACCTGGTGCCCAGGGTGGGATAGGGATTCCCCTCCCCCGGTGCGCTCTTGCGGTCGATGCGGATGACTTCCGCCCCCATGTCGGCCAGCATCATGGCGGCGAAGGGGCAAGGCCCGATCCCCACCATCTCGATGATCTTGACGCCCTGCAGCGGTCCAGGCATGCCTTCTCCTTGTCGTTACAGCGAACGGGCGATGATCTCTTTCATGATCTCGTTCGCGCCGCCATAGATGCGCTGTACGCGCGCGTCCACGTACATCTGCGCGATCGGATACTCCAGCATGTAGCCATAGCCGCCGAACAGCTGCACGCACTGGTCGACCACCTTGCACTGCAGGTCAGATATCCACCACTTGGCCATCGAGGCCTGGACCGTGTCCATGCGCCCGGCCAGCATGTCCTCGATGCAGCGGTCGATGAAGACGCGGGCGATGGTCGCCTCGGTCTTGATCTCGGCCAGCACGAAACGGGTGTTCTGCATCTCGATGAGAAGCTGGCCGAAGGCCTTGCGCTCGCGCGTGTGCTCGAGCGTCAGGCGCAGCGCCCTCTCGATGGCGGCCACGCCGCACACGCCCAGGATGGTGCGCTCGTAGGGCAGCTCGGTCATCAGCTGGGCGAAGCCGCGCCCTTCCTCGCCGCCCAGCACATTGTCGAGCGCGACATGGGCCTCGTCGAAGAACAGCTCGCAGGTGTCCTGGCCCTTCTGCCCCACCTTCTCGAGGATGCGGCCGACGCGGAAGCCCGGATTGTCCTTCGTCTCGAGCAGCATCAGCGACACGCCCTTGGCCCCGGCCGCCGGGTCGGTCTTGGCCACCACCAGGATCAGGTCGGCCAGGTAGCCGTTCGAGATGAAGGTCTTGGAGCCGTTCAGCCTGTAGCCCTCAGGGGTCTTGCGCGCCGTGGTGCGGATGCCTTTCAGGTCGGAGCCGGCGCCCGGCTCGGACATGGCGATGGCCGCGATCATCTCGCCGCTCGCCAGCCGCGGAAGATATTTGCGCTTCTGTTCCTCGGTGCCCTGGTTCAGCAGGTAGTGCTCGACGATGGCGTGCACGTGGATGCCGAAGGCGGTGTCGCCGCCGTAGGACAGCTCTTCGAACACCACCGCCATGTGGGCGAAGCTGCCGCCGGCGCCGCCGTATTCCTCGGGAATGTCGGCGCCAAGCAGGCCCAGTTCGCCGGCCTTGCGCCACAGGCCGCGGTCGACGTGCTGCTGCTTGCGCCAGGTCTCCTGGTGCGGCACGATCTCGCCCTCCACGAAGCGGCGCACGGCGTCGCGGAAGGCCTGCAGTTCTTCATTCATCCATGGGGACGTGGTTTCCATGCGCCTTCTTTCAGTTGCGGTAGAGGGTGACGACGCAGGCGCCGCCCAGGCCCAGGTTGTGCTGCAGGGCCACACGCGCGCCTTCGACCTGGCGCGCGCCGGCGCTGCCGCGCAGCTGGTGGGTCAGTTCGAAGCACTGGGCCAGGCCGGTGGCGCCGAGCGGGTGGCCCTTCGACAGCAGGCCGCCGGACGGGTTGGTGACCACCTGCCCGCCGTAGGTGTTGCCGCCTTCGCGGATGAACTTGTCGGCGCCGCCTTCCGAGCACAGGCCCAGGGCTTCGTAGGTGATCAGTTCATTGTGCGCGAAGCAGTCGTGCAGCTCGACCACGTCGAGGTCCTCGGGCGCGACGCCGGCCTGTTCGTAGACCTTGCGCGCCGCGGCGCGGCTCATGTCGTAGCCGACCACGCGCATCATGTCGTTCGAATCGAAGGTGCCCGGACGGTCGGTGGTCATGGCCTGGCCGGCGATATACACATCGGTGCGCAGCTTGTGGCGGCGCGCGAAGTCTTCCGACACCAGCAGCGCGGCGGCCGCGCCGCAGGTGGGCGGGCAGGCCATCAGGCGGGTCATCACGCCGGGCCAGATCGCGGGCGCGTCCAGCACGTCCTGGGTGCTGACTTCCTTGCGGAGCAGGGCCAGCGGATTGTTGGCGGCATGGCGGCTGGCCTTGGCGCGGATGCGCGCGAAGGCTTCCAGCGGGGTGCCGTACTTGTCCATGTGGGCCAGGCCGGCGCCACCGAAGTAGCGCAGCGCCAGCGGGATCTCGGGCTTGCCGACCAGGCGGTCGGTGACTTCGTCGAAGGCGTCGAAGGGGGTCGGGCGGTCGGTGAAGACCGAGCCCAGGGCGCCCGGGTTCATCTGCTCGAAGCCCAGCGCCAGCACGCACTCGGCGGCGCCGCTCTCGATGGCCTGGCGCGCCAGGTAAAGCGCGGTCGAACCGGTCGAACAGTTGTTGTTGACGTTGATGATGGGGATGCCGGTCATGCCCAGCTGGTACAGGGCTTTCTGGCCGCTGGTCGAATCGCCGTACACGTAGCCGGCATAGGCCTGCTCGACCTCGTCATAGGCCAGCCCGGCGTCGTCCAGCGCCGCGCGCGCGGCCTGCGCGCCCATCTCATGGTAGGGGCTGCTGGCGCCCGGCTTGGCGAAGGGGATCATGCCCACGCCCGTCACATATACCTTCCGGCTCATCCTGGTCTCCTTGGATTAGGTCGCTCGACCTATAATTTCCTGATTATAGGTCAACCGTACTATTTTTTGTATCCCACATGCGATAATGCCTGCCATGACTCTGACACTCGACGGCGCCCTGCGCGCCAAGCCCTCCGGCACCACGGAAAAAGGCATGGGACGCGCCCAGGACATCCTGCACGCGGCGAGAGAGCTGTTGGCCAGCGAAGGCTACGCCGGCTTGTCGATGCGGCGCGTGGCCCAGGAAGTGGGCATGAGCCTGTCGAACGTGCAGCACTACTATGGCAGCAAGGACGTGCTGGTCGAGGCGCTGCTGCTCTACACCATGGACGTGTTCCAGGCCAAGATGGATTCGATCGCCCTCGGCATGATCGGCCGGCCGCAGGTCGAGCGCTTCCTGACCACGGTCGACATGTTCCTGGAAGAGATCACCGATCCCGTGACCCACGCCGTGTTCTTCGAGATCTGGGCGCTGGCCTCGCGCCATCCTTTCGCGTCGGATTTGATGGGCAAGATGCTGGGGCGCGAGCGCAAGGCGATCTACGGGCTGATCCGGGGGCTGCATCCGGACATCTCCGACGAGGAGTACATGCAGCGCGCGGTCCTGATGGTGGCGCAGATCGAGGGGCTGATGCTGTTCCGGCTGGATCGCAGGGAGCGGCCGGAGCAGTACGAGGCGGTCAGGGGGGCGGTGCGGAAGGTGGTGCTGGCGTTGGCGACGGTGCCTTGAGACGCTAACGGCCTGCTTGCAAACTTGGGTTCCCGCCTTCGCGGGAATGACGTTCAAAGGCCGCAAGCCACAATTATTTTCGTGAGCCGCTAACCGAAACACCGTCATTCCCGCGAAGGCGGGAACCCAAGTTCCTACGCGTACCGCGGACCCTACTCTGATCTAAAAAACAGCGCATCCGACCCAGTCGCTTATACTCCTAGGGATCTCAACCCAACAAGGAGCCCCCTCGGATGCACCATGAACTCAGCCTGATCACCACCATTGCCGCCGCACTCGGCTTCGGCTTGCTCTTCGGCATGCTGGCCGTGCGCCTCAATCTTCCGGCCCTGGTCGGCTATCTTGCCGCCGGCGTATTCATCGGCCCGGCTACGCCGGGCTTCGTCGCCGACGTCGCCCTCGCCTCCCAGCTTGCCGAAATTGGTGTGATGCTGCTGATGTTCGGTGTCGGCCTGCACTTCTCGATGCGCGACCTGCTCGAAGTGAAAGGCATCGCCCTGCCCGGCGCCCTGCTGCAGATCGCGGTCGCCACGGCCATGGGCATCGGCCTGGCCCACTGGTGGGGCTGGAGCCTGGGCGCGGGGCTGGTGTTCGGCCTGGCGCTGTCGGTGGCCAGCACCGTGGTGCTGCTGCGCGCGCTGGAGTCGCGCGGCATCCTGGATTCGCTCAACGGCCGCATCGCCGTCGGCTGGCTGGTGGTCGAGGACCTGGTGACGGTGCTGGTGCTGGTGATGCTGCCGGCCCTGGCCGGCCCCCTGGGCGGCAAGGGCGAAGCCGGCGCCGAGCTGTGGCCGGCGCTGGGCAAGACCCTGCTGCAGGTGGGCGCCTTCGTCGCCTTCATGCTGATCGTCGGGCGCAAGGTCTTCCCCTGGTTCCTGTGGCGCGTGGCCAAGACCAATTCGCGCGAGCTGTTCACCCTGGCCGTGATCGCGGCCGCGGTCGGCATCGCCTACGCCTCCTCGCACCTGTTCGGCGTGTCTTTCGCGCTGGGCGCCTTCTTCGCCGGCATGGTGCTGCGCGAGTCCGAGCTGAGCCACCGCGCGGCCGAGGAATCGCTGCCGCTGCGCGACGCGTTCTCGGTATTGTTCTTCGTCTCGGTCGGCATGCTGTTCGACCCGATGGTGCTGGTCGAGTACCCGCTGCACGTGCTGGCCGTGGTCGCCATCGTCCTGTTCGGCAAGTCGCTGGCCGCCTTCATCCTGGTGCTGGCGCTGCGCTACCCGCTGAACACCGCGATCACGGTCTCGGCCAGCCTGGCCCAGATCGGCGAGTTCTCCTTCATCCTGGCCGCGCTGGGCATGTCGCTCGGCCTGCTGCCGGAGCTGGGCCAGAACCTGATCCTGGCCGGCGCCATCATCTCGATCGCCGTCAACCCGCTGCTGTTCAAGGCCGTGGCGCCGCTGGACAGCTGGCTGCGCTCCAAGTCCGACCTGGCGCGCAAGCTGGAGCGCTCCACCGACCCGCTGGCCGAGCTGCCGATGGAAACGGCGCACGAAAAACTCAGCGGCCAGGTGGTGCTGGTGGGCTTCGGGCGCGTTGGCCGCCGCATCGCCGACGACCTGGTGGCGCGCGGCGTGCACTTCGTGGTGGCCGAGCAGAACCGCGAGATCGTCGAGCAGCTGCGCGGACGCGGCATCCCGTCGGTGGTCGGCAATGCGGCCGAGCCGGCGGTGCTGATCCAGGCCCACATCGCGCGCGCCGCGATGCTGGTGATCGCCACCCCGGACACCTTCCACGTGCGCAAGATGGTCGAGATCGCCAAGGCGCTCAACCCCTCGGTGCAGTGCGTGGTGCGCACCCATAACGAGCGCGAGGCCGAGCTGCTGCGCGAGGATACGGGCGGCAAGGTCTTCGTGGGCGAGGAGGAACTGGCCGGCAGCATGATCCGGCATGTGGTCGATACCCTGCGCGCCCCGGCCGCGCATTGAGCGATTCCGGGACCGGCGCCTTGGACCATCCGCTCCTTCCCCTTCTCGCCACCCTGGCGGTGCTGGGCGTCCTGGCGGTCTGCCTGCGCCGCCTCGTGCCGCGACAGCAGGCGGAGGACCTGGCCAGCTGCATCGCCAGGCTCGACAGCGAAGGCCTGCTTCTCAGGCAGAAGTTCCATGCCGTCCGCGCGTTTGCGGTCGAGGAGCTGGAAGACGAGGGCTCGCACTACTACATCGCGCTGGCGGACGGCAGCGTCCTGTTCCTGAGCGGACAATACCTGTACGAATTCGAGGTCGAGGATCCCGACGAGGGCATCCCCGGCCGGCGCTTTCCCTGCACCGAATTCGAGATCCTGCGCCATGCACAGGAAGGCTATGTGCTGGACATCCTGTGCGCCGGCAAGGTGCTGGAACCCGAGGCCGTCGCAGCGCCGTTCAGCATCCAGGAACACAAGGATGGCGAGGTGCCGGGGGATGGCGAGCGCATCACCGGCGTCTCCTACGAGCAGCTCAAGCAAGAACGGCTTCGGCGCTCGGCGAGCTAGGCACTTATGCAGTACGGGAGAATGTTCCCCAAGCTAACATTTCGTTACAGTAATTGCAGATTAGTAAATCTTGTCATATGTGACATGCGCTTAATGTCCTTGCACCGCGATTCGGGCGAATCGCGGCCAACACACTCAAGGACAAGCATGAAAAAACTGATTTGCACGCTGGGCGTCGGCCTGGCGATCCTCGGACCGGCCCGGGCGCAAGAAACCTCGTCCGTCCCTGTCGCCCGGGCCTATGCCGGCGCCAGCCTGATCCTGGCCGACCATGTCGAGGGCAGCAACAAGAGCGACCTCAAGCTCTTCGGCGGCTACGAGTTCAGCCGGAACTGGGGCGTCGAGGCGGGCTTCAGCCGCTACGGCGGCAGGGATTACCACTACTTCGCCTGGCCGGACGGCCAGAGCGAGTCCTACCGCACCAAGGGCTATGGCTCCTACGTCGCCGCCAAGTACAGCATGCCGATCGGCGAGCGCTTCGCCGCCTACGGCAAGCTCGGCCTCGCACACAGCCAGCGCAAGCTGACCGACTCCATGGGCTGGCACGGCAAGGACACCGACAACGGCGTGTATGCGGCGCTGGGCGCCGAGGCCAGGCTGACCGAGAACGTGGCCTTGACGCTCGAATTCGAGCACTACGGCAAGGAAAAGCGCTACGGCGCCGAGGACAGGCAGTGGGGCGTCGGGCTGAAGGTGGGATTCTAGGCGCTGCCGTGCCGGGACCGGCCGGATGAATGTTCCGCCAACGATCACCGCGTCGGGGGGGGGGGCGGCCCCCCCCCCCCCCCCGGGGGGGGGGGGAAAAAAAA
>NZ_JAGPWC010000049.1 GCF_018119405.1 Massilia sp. ST3
CGCCTGCGCGGGGATGACGTTGATCCAGTGAGCGGGAAAGCCAGCGCAGCAACTTCGGACACGCTCTCTATTACGTCATTCCCGCCACTGGCGATAATGACTCCCCGCGAAGGCGGGAACCCAAGTTTCGTTGAGCCACCACCACCCCAAAACAAAAAGCCCCGGCATTCAAACCGGGGCCTTCTTGCTCGTACAGTGCTGGACAGCCAGCCAGCGCTTATTTCAAGTGATCCGAAATCAGCTTGGTCATCTCGAACATCGAGACCTGGGCCTTGCCACCGAAGACAGCCTTCAGCTTGTCGTCGGCGTTGATCATGCGGCGGTTCGATGCGTCCTGCAGGTCCTTGGACTTGATGTAGTCCCAGACTTTCTTGGTCACTTCGGTACGTGGCAGCGGCTTGTCGCCCACGACGGCGGCCAGGGTCGACGACGGAGTCATCTCTTTCATGAAAGCGGCATTCGGCTTGCGGGCCGCGGCCGGCTTGGCTGCTGCTGGAGCTGCTGCCTTCTTTGCTGCGGGCTTGGCCGCTGCAGCCGGCTTGGCAGCGGCTTTCTTGGCTGGCGCTGCAGTGGATTTTTTGGCTGTTGCCATCTTCGAGCCTCCTAAAACGGACACATTGGAAAGTTGCGCAATTTAACGCACGGCTTATATTGGTGGCGTTTTACTGTTCATGCAAGTCTTTTTCGACATTTTTTCACTCTGACAAGGGTCAAAATGCGCGCCATCGCACCCACCAACGCATAAGAAGCGCAAAGCGCTGACAAAAGACGTAAAAAAACCGTGTACAGCCAGTGCCGTACACGGTCCGTTCGACGCGGCCGACGCTTAGCGCATGCCGGGCATCATGCCCTTCATCCCGCGCATCATCTTCATCAGGCCGCCACCTTTGAGCTTCTTCATCATGGTCTGCATCTGATCGTACTGGGTCAGCATGCGGTTCACTTCCTGGACCTGCACGCCCGCGCCGGCGGCGATGCGGCGCTTGCGGTTGGCCTTGATCAGCTCGGGCTTGGCGCGTTCCGCCGGCGTCATCGAGTCGATGATGCCGACCATGCGCCGCACCTGCTTCTCGGCCTGGTCCATGTTGGCGCCCGCCGCGGCTTGCTGGAACTGGGCCGGCAGCTTGTCGAGCAGGCCGGACATGCCGCCCATTTTCTTCATCTGGGTCAGCTGGGCCTTGAAGTCGTTCATGTCGAAGCGGCCGCCGACCTTGATCTTGTTCGCCAGTTCGGCCGCCGCTTCGGCGTCCACGCCCTTGCGCGCTTCCTCGACCAGCGCCAGGATGTCGCCCATGCCCAGCACGCGGTTGGCCATGCGCGCCGGATCGAAGGCTTCCAGGCCGTCCAGCTTCTCGGACACGCCGGCGAACTTGATCGGCTTGCCGGTCACGTGGCGCACCGACAGCGCCGCGCCGCCGCGCGAGTCGCCATCGAGCTTGGTCAGCACGATGCCGGTCAGGGGCAGGGCGTCGTTGAAGGCCTTGGCGGTGTTGATCGCATCCTGGCCGAGCATGGCGTCGACCACGAACAGGGTCTCGACCGGCTTGACGGCGCCGTGCACCGCGGCGATCTCCTGCATCATCGCCTCGTCGATGCCCAGGCGGCCGGCGGTGTCGATGATCAGGACGTCGTGGTAGTGCTTCTTGGCCCAGTCCAGCGCGTTGCGCGCGATGTCGACCGGCTTGTCGCTGGCGGTGGTCGGGAAGAAGTCGGCGCCGACCTGCTTGGTGACGGACTCCAGCTGGGCGATCGCGGCCGGACGGTAGACGTCGGCGGAGACGGTCAGCACCTTCTTCTTTTTCTGCTCCTTCAGGTACTTGGCCAGCTTGCCGACGGTGGTGGTCTTACCGACACCCTGCAGGCCGGCCATCAGGATGATCGCGGGCGGCTGCTGGGCGAAGGAGAGCTGGGTGGCGTCCGGGCCGAGGTCGGCGCCCATCAGGGCGGCCAGCTCGCGCTGCACCACGCCCACCAGCGCCTGGCCAGGGCTGAGCGAGCCGATGACTTCCTCGCCCAGGGCTTTTTCCTTCACTTTGGCGATGAATTCGCGCACCGCCGGCAGCGCCACGTCCGCCTCGAGCAAGGCCATGCGCACTTCGCGCAGCATCTCGGCGGTGTTCGCTTCGGTCAGGCGGGCCTCGCCGCGCATCGTCTTGACGACCTTGGCAAGGCGTTGGGTCAGATTATCTAGCATGGTTACCTATATAAATAAGGCGGTTGACTCAAACCGCCATTTTACCTTGCGTCAGCCCCCGCCGTTCGCGCCAGAAGGGGAGGGGGCGCATTTTTCCGGCAAATCCCCAATTTGTTGTCGCAACACAAGTTTCCCTGCATCATCATCATGCACCCTGATCATCCGTTGAGCACTTGGAGCAGATCGGAGAACCGCATGACAAACGTGTTGCGCAAGACCTTCGTGGCATTCGCCCTGCTGGCGGCAGGCAGCGTCCAGGCCCAGGACGTGGTCCGCCTTGGCAACCTCAAGCTGGCCCACTTCGGCGCCATCTCGTATATCAAGGAAATCGCCCCGCGCTGCGGCATCAAGGTCGAGGAGCGGGTATTCCCGAAAGGCCTGGACGTGATGCAGGCCATCATTGCAGGCGAACTCGATGTCGGCAGCACCGCCTCGGAAGCCGCGATCCAGGGCCGGGCCGGGGGCGCGCCGGTACTGGTGGTGGCCGGCTTCGCCAAGGGCGGGGCGCGCCTGGTGGCGCGGCCCGAGCTGAATATCAAAAGCGTGGCCCAGCTCAAGGGCAGGCGGGTGGGCGTGACGCGCGGCGCGATCCAGGAAGTGCTCCTGATGGCGGAACTGGCGCGCCATGGCTTGAAGGCCGACAGCGCGCCGGGCAAGGACGTGCAGCTGGTCTACCTGTCCTATCCCGACCTGAACCAGGCGCTGCTCGGCAAGCAGATCGACGCCATGATGCAGTCCGAGCCGCAGTCCTCGCAGGCCATCAACAAGGGCTTCGGTGTGGAGATGCTCAAGCCCTACGGCACCCCGATCGGCGAACCGGTGCGCACCCTGGTGATGACGGAGAAGTTCTACCGCGAGCGCCGCCCGCTGGCCGAGAAGTTCATGCGCTGCTTCGTCCAGGCCACCAGCACCTTCATCGCGCACCCGGACCAGGCCGAGAAGTACGTGCGCGAGACCATCTTCAAGAACCAGATCACGGCCGAGGACTTCCGCGACGCGATCGCCAATTCGCCCTATTCTCTCGACATCACGCCGGAGCACATCCAGGTCACGACCGACATCATGATGAAGACCGGGGTGGGACGCATGGCGCGCCCGCCGCTGGCGGCGGACTGGGTGAGGCTCGATTTGCTGGCCGCGGCCCGGAGGAACCAGCATGCGCATTGAACGCCGCCGCCAGGCCAGGACCAGCGCACGCGGCTGGAAGGAGACCGGCGCCGGCCTGGTGGCGCCGGTGCTGGCCATCGCGCTCTGGCATGCGGTGGCCCAGGCCGGCCTGGTCAATCCGCAGGTGCTGCCGGCGCCGCTCGACGTGGCGCGCAAGTGGATCGCCTACCTGCTGCCGCTCGATGCCTACGATGGGCAGGCCGGCTGGATCGCCTGGGCATTGTCGGGCGAGCTGGTGGTGGACACCGCCAACAGCCTGTACCGGGTAGTGGCGGGCTTCGCCATCGGCGCCGGCCTGGCGCTGCCGCTCGGGCTGGCGATGGGCGCCAGCAGCGCCGTGTATGCCTGGATGAATCCCCTGGTCCAGCTGCTGCGCCCGATTCCGCCCATCGCCTACATCCCGCTGGCGATCCTGTGGTTCGGGCTGGGCAATCCGCCGGCCGTGTTCCTGATCGCGATCGGCGCCTTCTTCCCGGTCCTGATGAACACCATCGCCGGGGTGCGCCAGGTGGACGGCATCTACCTGCGCGCCGCGCGCAACCTGGGCGCGGGCGGGGCCACCCTGTTCGTGCGCGTGATCCTGCCGGCGGCCGTGCCCACCATCCTGGCGGGCGTGCGGATCGGCATCGGCACCGCATTCATCGTCGTCATCGTGGCCGAGATGATCGCCGTGAACAGCGGCCTGGGCTTCCGCATCCTGGAAGCGCGCGAGTACTTCTGGTCCGACAAGATCATCGCCGGCATGATCAGCATCGGCCTGCTCGGCCTGGCGATCGACGTCGCCATCGATCGATTGAACAAGCATATGCTGCGCTGGCACCGCGGCCTGGAGCACTGACATGGGCGCACCGCACATTTGCATCGAGGGCGTGAACAAGGTCTTCGCCAGCGAAGGCCGCGAAGTGGTCGCGCTGCAGGACATCCACCTGGAGATCCCGCGCGGGCAGTTCACCTGCCTGCTGGGGCCTTCCGGCTGCGGCAAGTCGACCCTGCTGAACGCCGTCGCCGGCTTCGCCCCGCCCAGCAGCGGCGCGATCACGGTCGACGGGCTGCCGGTGAGCGCGCCGGGGCCGCAGCGCGGCATGGTGTTCCAGGAATACGCGCTGTTTCCCTGGATGACGGTGGCGCAGAACGTCGGCTTCGGCCTGGAGATCAAGGGCGTGCCCAGGGCCGAGGCGGCGGCGACGGTCGAGCGGCTGCTGGGCATGCTGTCGTTGCTCGACTTCCGCCAGCGCTATCCCAAGGACCTGTCGGGCGGCATGCGCCAGCGGGCGGCGATCGCGCGCGTGCTGGCCCTGGATTCGCCGATCATGCTCATGGACGAGCCCTTCGGCGCGCTCGACGCGCTCACCCGGCGCAACCTGCAGGACGAGCTGCTGCGCATCTGGGCCGAGCTGAAGAAGACGATCCTGTTCGTCACCCACAGCATCGAGGAGGCGATCTACCTGGCCGACCGCATCGTCGTGATGAGCTACCGGCCGGGAACGGTGAAGCGCGATGTGCTGGTCGAGCTGCCGCGGGTGCGCGACCCGGCCGACCCGGCCTTCAATGCACTCAAGCGCGAGCTGGGGATGCTGGTGATGGAAGAGCAGCAGCGGCATCACCTGGCTGAGCTGAGGATGGCCGCAGTCGATTGAGGCCGCGCTCACATCCCCCTGAAGCGAGCCTGGTAGCGCTGGCTGACCGGCAGGCGCGTGTCCATGCCGCGCAGCTGGAGCCACATTGCGCCGTCTTCGTCGCGCCGCACCGAGGCGATCCGCTTAACGTTGACCAGATGGCTGCGGTGGATCTGCCAGAAGCCGCAGGCTTCCAGCGTCTCGGCCAATTCGCGCAGCGGCGTGCGGATGTGGGCTTCCAGCTGGTCGGTCACCACGCGGGTGTACTTCAGCTCCGAGCAGAAATAGACCACGTCGGCCAGGTCGATGAAATGGATGGTACTGCCTACCGAGGCCTGGATCCACGAAGGCAGCGTGGCCTGCGGGGCTAGCCCGCGCAAAGCGTGGCCGAGGTCGGGCGGGGGCAGGTGCAGGCGTCCGCGCAGGCGCTCGATGGCGCGCGCCAGCCGTGCCGGATCGATGGGTTTCAGCACGTAGTCGAGTGCGCCCTCGTCGAAGGCGGCCAATGCATGCTCTTCATGGGCGGTGACGAAGACCACATGGGTCCGGTGGCTGAAGGTGCGCGCCACTTCAAGGCCGGACAGGCCGGGCATGCGGATATCCAGGAAGGCCGCATCGGGCATGGTGGCATGGGCCAGGCGGATCGCTTCCACACCGTCGCCCGCCATTGCCACGACCTGCGCCTCTGGCCAAAGCCGGGCCAGAGCTTCGGCCAGATCGGCCTGGAGCAGCGGTTCGTCGTCGGCGATGAGGATGCGGGGAGCGGTCATGGCAGTCTTTCGGATGGCGCACCCCGCGCAGGCAGCACCAGTTCGGCGCGCGTGAGCTGGTCCGGGCCGCGTTCCAGTTCCAGGGAGGCCGCTTCGCCGTACAGTGCGCGCAGGCGCTCGCGCGCATTGCGCAGGCCCACGCCATGGCCGACCGGGCTCCGAGCGCCCGGCCCGGGGCCGTCATCGGCCACGGTCAGCCGAAGCTGTCCGCCTTTGCGCACCGCGCGTATGCTGACGGAAGCCGCTCCGGGAGTCGGCTCGACGCCGTGGCGAACGGCGTTCTCGACCAGCGATATCAGCAGCAGCGGCGGCATTTCGGCGTCGCGCGCATCCTCGGCCACGTCGACCGTATAGCGAAGGCGTTCGCCAAACCGGATCGCCATCAGCGCCAGATAGTGGCCGGCCAGCGCGCATTCGCGGTCCACTGTGCTGGTGCGCGAGCGCATGTCGGGCAAGGCCTGGTGCAGGTAGGCGATCAGGTGGTCGAGCATCTCCACGGCGCGCTCCGGCTGGTGGCGCGCCAGGTAGCGGGTGTTGGCCAGCGTGTTGTATAGGAAGTGAGGTTCGACCTGGGCCTGCAGCGCCTTGAGTTCCGCTCCCAGGGCGGACAGGCGTAGGGCAGCCACTTCGCTGCGATACGCCTGACGCTGCAGGAGCGCCAGGGGCAGGGCCAGCACGCAGCACCATACCAGCAGCGCCAGGACCAGCATGTCGCGCCGGGCGAAGACGATCAGCTCGCGCGGCGTCATCGCATACGCATGCACCGCGGCCGCGCCGGCGACGCCTAGCAGCAGGGCAAGGATGGCCCAGGCCCAGCACACGATCCAGTAGCGCCCGGCGGGCGCGAAACGCCGCGCCAGCCATGCGGCGCACGAGGCTGTACACCACGTGGCAAGCACGGGCGCCAGCAGTGCCGCCATCAGCTTGGCCAGTAGGGGCGTGGCGAGAAACCAGCTCGCCACGGAAAGCGCGGCGGCGCAGGCCAGTCCCGGCCAGGGAACGCCGCGGTCGGCGCCGGCGACGCGGGACAGGACGGCGAGCGGGCCCGCCGGCAGTGCGTCCGCTTCCTCCGTACGCGGGCGGAGCAGGAAGCTCATCCGGCGCGCCATCCTGGGATTCACTGAAATTCCTCGTCCCGGACGGCCGGGCGCAAAACGCTTTGTTCGATGTTCAGGCCGCGCTGCCCCGGCGGCGCGTCGCCCAGTACTTGGAGAGCGATGCCGTCCACCCTGGCGCTGCCGGGCCCTTTCAGGCCGACGCCCACATCGAGCTGCTTCACGTCGGCCGGCAGGGTGAGGATGGATTCATAGACCGTCCAGTCCCGGCTGAAGCGCAGGCCCTGCAGGCTGGCGCCGCCATCGGCCCCAATATAGATCTTGCCTTCCATCGGCTCGATGTCCTGGAAGCGGACACGCATGGTCACGCGCACCCGCTTGCCGGCGTAGGGCTCGCCCGCGATCCGCTGCGCTAGCCAGGCGCTGCCGTAGGGGTGGCTGGTGTCGGTGCGGACCAGCAACATGGCGCCCTTTCCGGATAGGCTGTCCGCGGTATCGACATCCGCGTGGTAGAGCTTGGGGGCCTCGCCCCCGAGCGACCACCCCTCGGGCAGGCCGGGGTTGGAACTGGCGTTGAGCGCATAGGCGCCCAGGGCCAGGGCGCAGGCGAATAGGACTGCAATGGGTTTCATGGTTTTCTCCTTTCGGTAAGCTCGGTTGGAAGCTGTACTGTGGGAGAAAAAGGAGCGTACGTGGGACGCCTGCGACGAATGCGGCAAAATCGCGCCTGAGCGAAGCGGTGGCGGAACGAGCGGGCAGGGGCGTCCATCCGGCGATGATACCGCAGCGCCGTGCGCTAGCGGGCCTTGCCCCCGACGATTCCCGATGGTGTAGACTGACATATTATGCAGAACACCCTATTTTTCGCCGCGGCCCTGCTATACGCGGTCTGCGCCCTGCTGCCGTCGCGCCAGGGCGCTGCCATTTCGGCGGTGACCGCGATCGCCTGGCTGGTGCACGGCGCGGCGCTCGGCCTCGACGTGGTGCTGCCGGGCGGCTTGCGCGTCGGTTTCGCCGTGATGCTTTCCTCGGCGCTGTGGATTTCCGTCCTGGCCTACTGGGTGGAAAACCGCAACTTCGCCCTCGACGGCCTGCGCCGCCTGGTCATGCCCTTCGCCTTCGGCGCCTGCCTGCTGCCGGTGCTGTTCCCGGGCAGCCTGATGCCGCTGGCCGGCCGGCCGGCCGCCTTCGGCTGGCACATCGCGGTCGCCGTGCTGGCCTACAGCACGCTCACCATCGCCGCCTTCCACGCCGTCTTGATGGCGCTGCAGGAAGCCCGCCTGCACACCCGTCCCGCCAGCCCCGGCTCCGGCTGGCTCGGCTCTGCGCTCGACCAGCTGCCGGCCCTGCTGACCATGGAAAAACTCCTGTTCCGCGTGATCTGGATCGGTTTCGTGCTGCTCAGCCTCACCGTGCTGTCGGGCTTCGTGTTCTCGGAGCAGGTCTTCGGCCGCCCGCTGCTGCTCGACCACAAGAGCGTGTTCGCGCTGCTGTCCTGGGCGCTGTTCGCGGCGCTGCTGGCCGGCCGCAAATGGCAGGGCTGGCGCGGCAAGACCGCCTTGCGCTTCACCCTGGCCGGCTTCGCCACCCTGGCGCTGGCCTATGTCGGCAGCCGCTTCGTGCTGGAAGTCGTCCTGCACCGGGGGGTGGCATGACCCGCATCCTGTTCTGGATCGCCCTGATTGTGCTGGTGGTCTTCGCCATCCGCGGCAAGCTGCGCGCCGCCGTGCGCCGCGGCCAGATGGAGGCGCAGCAGCAACAGCAGCAGCGCCCGACCCCCAACCACGCCGGCGAGATCGAAGCCATGACCCAGTGCGCCCACTGCGGCATGTACTTCCCGGCTTCCGAAGCCGTGCGCGCCGACGGCCACGATTACTGCTCGCCAGGCCACGTGCGCCTGCCGCCCCGGTAAGCCCGCCGATGGCCGCCTGGAAGGCGCTATCCGCGGAGGCGCGCGTCACCCTGTGGCGCTCGCTCCAGACCTTCACGGTGACGCGCATCGTCATCGCGCTGGTGCTGCTGCTGTATCTGGGCTTCGACCTCCAGAGCGGCAGCATCAATACCGATCCGGTCAATGCCGAAACCTGCTTCGCGTATGCCGCCGCCGCCATCCTGTTCGCGGTCGTGGCCGCGCGCTGGCGGCGCCGCTTCATCATCCAGCTGGGCGTCCAGATCGCCACCGACCTGGCGGTCATCTCGCTGCTCTACCTGGCCGCGGGCGGCATGCGCAGCGGCCTGGGCATCCTCTATTTGTTCCCGCTGGCCGGCGCCGCCATCCTGGCGCCGCTGCTGCTGGCGCTGTTTTCCGCCTCGGTGGCCGCCATCTTCCTGCTGCTGGAAAGCGCCTGGCAGCTCTTCATCAGCGACCGCGATCCGCCGCTGATGCAGGCCGGGATGTACGGCGCCGCCTTCTTTGCCTGCGTGCTGATCCTGAACCGGCTGGCGGCGCGCCTGCTGGGGCAGGAGGAACTGGCGGCCCAGCGCGGCACCGACCTGCGCATCCAGCAGGCCATCAACCAGATCGTGATCGCCGACGTCGGCGACGGCATCCTGGTGCTCGACGACGACGGCCGCGTCTATACCGGCAACCCGGCGGCGCGGCGCATGCTGGGCCTGGAATCCGAGGCCGAGGGCTTCCGCCTGCTGGATGCCCCCGCCTTCGAACCGGTGGCCCAGGCCTTCGCCGCCTGGCGCGCGGCGCCCAGCGAGGAAGCGGCCTTCGTCACCATCAAGCCCTGGCAGGAGAGCGGAGCAAGCGCCGCCGTGCGCGGCCGGCGCGACCAGCCCGCCCACCTCAAGCTGCGTTTCGCGCGCGTCGATACCGGCGCCCAGTCGGGCGGGCGCAGCGTGATCTTCATGCAGGACGTGAGCGCCATCGAAAACCAGGCGCAGCAACTGAAACTGGCCTCGATGGGGCGCCTGACCGCCAGCATCGCCCACGAGGTGCGCAATCCGCTGTCGGCCATCGGCCACGCCACCGCGCTGCTGGCCGAGGACCTGCACGGCCCGGCCGAGGTGCGCCTGCTGAAGATCGTCAGCGACAACGTGGCGCGCGTGAACCGCATGGTCGAGGACATCCTGCAGCTGTCGCGCAAGGCCCAGCCGCACAGCGAACCGGTGCCGCTGGCCGCTTTCCTGGCCGAGCTGAAGGCCGAATTCTGCGAAATCCATGGGCTGGACGGTGATATAGTCTGGCTGGGCGATGCCGGCGACGCCACGGTGCGCTTCGACCCGCTGCACCTGCACGAAGTGCTGCTCAACCTCTTGAACAACGCGGTGCGCTACGCCAGCCGCAAGCCGGGCAGCATCCGGATCTTCCCGTCCACTGACGCGGCCGGGCGCCCCGAGCTGCACGTGCAGGACGACGGTCCCGGCATCACGCCCGAAGTGCGGGCGCACCTGTTCGAGCCCTTCTACACCACCTCGAGCAAGGGCACCGGCCTGGGACTCTACCTGGCGCGCGAGCTGTGCCTGAACAACGATGCGAAACTCGATTATGAATACCGGTTCGACCAGTCGGCGATGGGCCCGCGCAAGGCCAGCGGCCGCTTCGTC
Organism: Massilia sp. ST3; assembly: GCF_018119405.1. GTDB lineage: Bacteria > Pseudomonadota > Gammaproteobacteria > Burkholderiales > Burkholderiaceae_D > Telluria. The sequence continues at coordinate 10,358 of NZ_JAGPWC010000049.1, forward strand.
ATCAGCTTCATCCAGCCGCCAGCCGGCTGACGGGCAAGGGAGGCCGGCATGAGCGCACCACGCATCCTGGTCGTCGACGACGAAGCCGACCTGCGCGAGCTGCTCGAGATCACCTTGCTCAAGATGGGCCTGGACGTCGACAGCGCCGCTACCCTGCGCCAGGCGCGCAACCTGTTCGACGAGCACGACTACGCCCTGGTGCTGACCGACATGCGCCTGCCCGACGGCCTCGGAATCGAACTGGTGCGCGAGATCGGCGCTTCCGGCAAGGGCACGCCGGTGGCCGTCATCACCGCCTTCGGCAGCGCCGAGAACGCGGTGGTGGCGCTCAAGGCCGGCGCCTTCGACTATATCGCCAAGCCGGTGGCCCTCGACGCGCTGCGCCTGATGGTGCGCTCGGCGCTGAAGGTGTCCGAGGGTGGAACCGGGCAGCCGGACACCGGCGCCGGGACCTCGCGCCTGATCGGCAGCTCGGCCGCCATGCAGTCGCTGCGCGCCCAGATCGCGCGCCTGGCGCGCTCCAACGCGCCGGTCTCGATCACCGGCGAATCGGGCGCGGGCAAGGAACTCGCCGCACGCGAGATCCACGCGCAAAGCTCGCGCGCCGCCAAGCCCTTCGTGGCCGTGAACTGCGGCGCGATTCCCGAGACCCTGATGGAAGCGGAGTTCTTCGGCTACCGCAAGGGCGCCTTCACCGGCGCGGCGGACGAGCGCGAAGGCTTCTTCCAGGCGGCCGACGGCGGCACCCTGATGCTGGACGAGGTGGCCGACCTGCCGCTGGCGATGCAGGTCAAGCTGCTGCGCGCGATCCAGGAACGGCGCGTGCGCAAGATCGGCGCCACGGCCGAGGAACCTGTCGACGTGCGCATCGTCAGCGCCACCCACCAGGACCTGGCGCGCTGCGTCGAGACCGGCAAGTTCAGGCAGGACTTGTTCTACCGCCTGAACGTGATCGAGCTGGCGCTGCCGCCGCTGCGCGAGCGGCTGGAGGATTTGCCGGTGCTGGCCGAGGCCATCCTCACCAAGCTGGCCGGGCCGGGCAAGGCCTCGCTCGGCCCGGGCGTGCTGGACGCCCTGCGCGCCTATTCCTTCCCCGGCAACGTGCGCGAACTGGAGAACGTGCTGGAGCGGGCGCTGGCCTTCGCCAACGACGGCGTGATCGAAGTAGGGGACTTGTCGCTGAAGGCGGCGCGGCCGGGCGATCCCGCGGTGCGCGAACCCGTGGCGCCCGCGGTCGCGCCGGCGGTGCCGGCGACGCCGGAACCTGCGCCGCCCATGCCTGCGGCCGCGCCGATCCCGGCAGCGGCGCCGGTGCACCCGGGACCGGGGGAGCTGCCGTCGAACTTGCCGGCCTACCTGGAGCAGGTGGAGCGCGACATCATCCAGCGCGCCTTGCAGCAGACCCAGTTCAACCGCACGCAGGCGGCCAGCCTGCTGGGGATCAGCGTGCGGCAGTTGCGCTACCAGATGCAGAAGCTGGAGATCAGTGCGCCGGAGGATTGATTCCATATCGCCGCCGACGCGGTGATACGTGCCGTGTGCCCATCCGGGCGCGATCCGGCATCCGCCAGCCATCGACGCGTCGGCGGCGGAGCCGCCAACCCTACTATATAGATAGCGCCGGCTGTAGGGTGGGCGGGTCTCCCGCCCACGCGGTGATCGTCAGCGTAAGTACAGCCGACGTGGCGGATCTCGCCTCAACGTCCACCCTACATTTAGGGCTGGCGGCAAGATCACACCTTGACGGCCAAGCAATTAACATGATGCAAACTGCACTTCCATAGTGCAATAATGCCCAGTTCTGATTACCTAATAAGCAGCCGAAAAATCCGATGTTAGTGCTCGCTCACCGCGCATTCCGCATCGTTCGGCAGGCTGCAAAAGTCAAGACTCCGCACAACGATTCAGCTCAAATATTGAGAATTTATTTACTTGCCCTTATCGCAAACGAGGTACTACAATTAGTCTCATCTCAAGGCCGGACACTAGATCTAGTGGTAGTAGACAGCAAGAAACTAGACCTACACCGGTAGTCGGCAAGCTCGGCTTCCGACACGAATCACCAACGTATTCCGACCCTGCATATCTGGTTTGCCAGCTTAGGCTTCCGGCTGGCGGGGTATCGTTTTGCTTTTAATTTTGTCAACGACCGCACGACGGTCCAGCGATAACAATTTGGCGGCACCGGCTGCCATCCTGGAGGCTCAATGCAAACAGCACAAGACATCTCGATCAACCCGCACGTCACCCCAGGAACGACGTCGACCGGCGCTACGCCCGCCGACATCGTCGCGCGCGGTGATTACCGTGTCATCCGCCGCAATGGCGCCGTGGTCGCGTTCGAGCCGCACAAGATCTCGGTCGCGATGACCAAGGCCTTCCTCGCCGTCGCCGGCGGGCAGGGCGCCGTCTCGGCCCGCATCCGCGAGCTGGTGGAACAGCTGACCAATAACGTCGTGGCCGCGCTGGTGCGCCGCCAGCCGAACGGCGGCACCTTCCACATCGAAGACGTGCAGGACCAGGTCGAGCTGTCGCTGATGCGTTCGGGCGAACACGATGTCGCGCGCGAATACGTGCTGTACCGCGCCAAGCGCATGGAAGAGCGCCGCGCCGCCAAGGAAGCCGCCGGCGGCACCGCCGTGGTGGCCCCGCAGATCCACGTGGTCGACGGCGGCGAGCGCCGTCCGCTGGACCTGAACGCGGTCTCGAGCCTGATCAACGCCGCCTGCGCCGGCCTGGAAAAGCATGTCGACGCCGACGCCATCGTCGCCGAGACCATGAAGAACCTGTACGACGGCGTGCCGGTCGAGGAACTGCACAAGTCCGCCATCCTGGCCGCCCGCGCCCTGATGGAAAAGGACCCGGCCTACAGCCAGGTGACCGCCCGCATCCTGCTGCACACCATCCGCAAGGAAGTCTTCGGCAAGGAAGTCGCGCAAGCCGCCGCCGCCGCCGAATACATCACCTACTTCCCGCAATACATCGCCAAGGGCATCGAGAACGAGCTGCTGGACGAAGAGCTGGGCAAGTACGACCTCGAGCGCCTGGCCAAGGCCCTGGTCGCCGACCGTGACCTGCAGTTCGGCTACATCGGCCTGCAGACCCTGTACGACCGCTACTTCCTGCACGTGCGCGACACCCGCATCGAGATGCCGCAGGCCTTCTACATGCGCGTCGCGATGGGCCTGGCCCTGCGCGAAGCCGACCGCGAAGCGCGCGCCATCGAGTTCTACAACCTGCTGTCGTCCTTCGACTTCATGAGCTCGACCCCGACCCTGTTCAACTCGGGCACCCGCCGCTCGCAGCTGTCGTCCTGCTACCTGACCACCGTCGGCGACGACCTGGAAGGCATCTACGACGCCATCAAGGAAAACGCGCTGCTGTCGAAGTTCGCCGGCGGCCTGGGCAACGACTGGACCCCGGTCCGCGCGCTGGGTTCGCGCATCAAGGGCACCAACGGCCGTTCGCAGGGCGTGGTCCCGTTCCTGAAAGTGGTCAACGACACCGCCGTGGCGGTCAACCAGGGCGGCAAGCGCAAGGGCGCGGTCTGCGCCTACCTGGAAACCTGGCACCTGGACATCGAGGAATTCCTCGACCTGCGCAAGAACACCGGCGACGACCGCCGCCGCACCCACGACATGAACACCGCGAACTGGATCCCGGACCTGTTCATGAAGCGCGTGATGGAAAAGGGCAGCTGGACCCTGTTCTCGCCGTCGGAAACCCCGGACCTGCACGACCTGACCGGCAAGGCCTTCGAAGCCGCCTACGTGGCGTACGAAGCCAAGGCCGAGCGCGGCGAAATGACCGTGTTCAAGAAGATCGAAGCGCTCGACCTGTGGCGCAAGATGCTGTCGATGCTGTTCGAGACCGGCCATCCGTGGATCACCTTCAAGGATCCGTGCAACATCCGTTCGCCGCAGCAGCACGTGGGCGTGGTGCACTCGTCGAACCTGTGCACCGAGATCACCCTGAACACCAATGCCGACGAGATCGCCGTCTGCAACCTGGGCTCGGTGAACCTGCCGCAGCACATGAAGGGCGATGGCCTGGACCACGTCAAGCTGCAGAAGACCATCCGCACCGCGATGCGCATGCTGGACAACGTCATCGACATCAACTACTACGCCGTCGACAAGGCCCGTAACTCGAACATGCGCCACCGTCCGGTGGGCATGGGCATCATGGGCCACCAGGACTGCCTGCACATGATGCGCGTGCCGTTCGCCTCGGACAAAGCCGTCGAATTCGCCGACAAGTCGATGGAAGCCGTCTGCTACTACGCCTACCTGGCCTCGACCGAGCTGGCGGAAGAGCGCGGCCGCTACGACACCTACGCCGGTTCGCTGTGGGACCGCGGCATCCTGCCGCAGGACTCGATCAAGCTGCTGATGGAAGAGCGCGGCGGCTACCTGGAGCAGGACACCAGCGAATCGATGGACTGGAGCCTGGTGCGCAACCGCATCAAGCAGTTCGGCATGCGTAACTCGAACTGCGTGGCGATCGCCCCGACCGCGACCATCTCGAACATCATCGGCGTGTCGGCCTGCATCGAGCCGACCTTCCAGAACCTGTACGTGAAGTCGAACCTGTCGGGCGAATTCACCGAGATCAACGCCTACCTGGTGCGCGACCTGAAGGCGCGCGACCTGTGGGATGAAGTGATGATCGCCGACCTGAAGTACTTCGACGGTTCGCTGAGCAAGATCGACCGCGTGCCGCAAGACCTGCGCGAGATCTACGCCACCGCCTTCGAAGTCGAGCCGAAGTGGCTGGTGGAAGCCGCCTCGCGCCGCCAGAAGTGGATCGACCAGGCCCAATCGCTGAACATCTACATGGCCGGCGCCTCGGGCAAGAAGCTGGATGAAACCTACAAGCTGGCATGGCTGCGCGGCCTGAAGACCACCTACTACCTGCGCACCATCGCCGCGACCCACATGGAGAAGTCGACCACCCGTACCGGCGCCCTGAACGCCGTGCCGGTCTCGGGCGGCCTCCAGGCCGGCCACGCCGCTCCGGCCGCCGCACCGGCCCCGGTGGCAGCCGCTCCGGCAGCGGACGTGGTGGAAGGCGCCGCCTGCTACCTGCGTCCGGGCGACGCCGGCTTCGACGAGTGCGAAGCCTGCCAGTAAGCGTTTGAACGATGCGAGCGGGCCTTGGCTGGACGCTCGCATCGTTAGTACCACCAAGCTCAAAACCGTCATTCCCGCGAAGGCGGGAACCCAAGTCCGCAGCATACCGCCGGCGCTTGGGTTCCACCCGGAACTGACGGATCACCACGAATAGTTAAGGCCCCGCCATCAAAGGAGGCCACGAAAGAAGGATTAAAGACATGCTCTCTTGGGACGACGAACCGACCAGCGCCCCGCGCGCCCAGCAACCCGCAGCCCTCGACGCCGCCGCACCGGCCGCTGAAGTGGCGAAACGCGTCAACGCCGACGACAAGCGCATCATCAACGGCCAGACCGACGTGAACCAGCTGGTCCCGTTCAAGTACAAGTGGGCATGGGACAAGTACCTGGCCGGCTGCGCCAACCACTGGATGCCGCAGGAAGTGAACATGCAGCGCGACATCGAGCTGTGGAAGAACCCGAACGGCCTGAGCGAAGACGAGCGCCGCCTGGTCAAGCGCAACCTGGGCTTCTTCGTGACCGCCGACTCGCTGGCCGCGAACAACATCGTGCTGGGCACCTACCGCCACATCACCGCCCCGGAATGCCGCCAGTACCTGCTGCGCCAGGCCTTCGAAGAGGCGATCCATACCCACGCCTACCAGTACATCGTCGAGTCGCTGGGCCTGGACGAGCGCGAGATCTTCAACGCCTATAACGAGATCGAGTCGATCCACGACAAGGACCAGTTCCTGATCCCGTTCATCAACGTCCTGACCGATCCCGATTTCAAGACCGGCACCCTGGAAGCGGACCAGAAGCTGCTGAAGTCGATCATCGTCTTCGCCTGCCTGATGGAAGGCCTGTTCTTCTACGTCGGCTTCACCCAGATCCTGGCCCTGGGCCGCCAGAACAAGATGACTGGCGCCGCCGAGCAGTACCAGTACATCCTGCGCGACGAGTCGATGCACGTGAACTTCGGCATCGACCTGATCAACACGATCAAGATGGAAAACCCGATGCTCTGGACCCCGGCCTTCCGCGACGAGATCAAGGAACTGTTCCTGAAGGCGGTCGAGCTGGAATACCGCTACGCCGAAGACACCATGCCGCGCGGCGTGCTGGGCCTGAACGCTCCGATGTTCAAGGGCTACCTGCGCTTCATCGCCAACCGCCGCGCCGTGCAGATCGGCCTGGATCCGCTGTTCCCGAACGAAGAGAACCCGTTCCCGTGGATGAGCGAGATGATCGACCTGAAGAAGGAGCGTAACTTCTTCGAGACCCGCGTGACCGAGTACCAGACCGGCGGTACGCTGAGCTGGGACTGATCAACACATCAGTTTGAAATAAAACGCCTGCTGGCTAGTACCAGCAGGCGTTTTTTTTTGGCGAGAAAGAGCGCTTATTTGCCAAAAGCCGCAACTACGCGGCCCTGCGTACCGCGTCGTTCACCGCAGCGAAAATGCGCATTGCAGCGGCATCATCGACGTCCGAGAGATCGAACGACGGATAGACGGTGCCGTCACCACTGGTAGAGAGCCGCTCCCTGACTTGCACGCCTTCTTTCAAGAGGATGTTCCGGAAGGTTTGGTCCAGCTTCGCCGCGCGGCCAGCTGCCGTCGAACCAATGACGAACTCGAAACCACCTTCAGGCGACCATTTTGCAATGCGTTTGCTGGTGAAGCCCTCGGGGACATAACCGTCGCTGAGTTCCAGCCTGATCCACTTCGACGTGGCAGTAGGAACACATTTAAAAACATCTTGGAGAGTGTTTGGGATATTCATTGATGGGCCATGTCTGTTCTTGTTCACGTTTCCCTTCCGTTGTGGAGGGGTTGACCATGCTAACAATGAACGGCAGTCATGACAAACAGTTGCGGCCGGGACGCGAAGTCAATTAGAGCGCTGCAGGCGTCACCGGAAAGAAAAACGGATCCGGCGTAGGATGAACGCTTCTATCTCATCCAGAGGATGCCTGACGATGAACCAAACGCTCAACCAGCGGATCCTGCTCGCTTCCCGTCCACAGGGGCTGCCGCAGCTTGAAAATTTCCGTTTCGCGGAAGAACCCATTCCCGTCCCAGGCAGCGGCGAGCTGCTGCTCGAGATCCTCTACCTCTCGCTCGACCCCTATATGCGCGGGCGGATGGACGATGCGAAGTCCTACGCCAGGCCGGTGGGCATCGGCGAGGTGATGGAGGGCGGCACGGTGGCGCGGGTGCTTGCTTCGCGCCATGGCGGCTTCGCGGTGGGCGATATCGTGCTGTCGCATGCGGGCTGGCAGCGCTATGCGCTGTCGAACGGCGAGAACCTGCGCAAGCTCGACCCGTCCCTGGTCCCGCCCAGCACGGCGCTGGGCGTGCTGGGCATGCCGGGATTTACCGCCTGGGCCGGATTGCGCGAAATCGGCCGGCCCCAGCCCGGCGAGACCGTGGTGGTGGCGGCGGCCAGCGGCGCGGTCGGTTCGGTCGTGGGACAGATCGCGCGCATCCGCGGCGCGCGCGCCGTGGGGATCGCCGGCGGGCCGGACAAGTGCGCCTTCGTGCACGACGAGCTGGGCTTCGATGCCGTCGTCGACCATCGCGCGCCCGATTTTGCCGCCAGGCTGGCGGACGCCTGCCCGCAGGGGATCGACGTGTATTTCGAGAACGTCGGCGGCAAGGTCTGGGACGCCGTGTTCCCGCTGCTGAACGACTTCGCCCGCGTGCCCGTGTGCGGCCTGATCTCGCAGTACAACGCACTGCCGCAGGCCGAGCCGGGCCCGGACCGGCTCGCGCTGATGATGCGGGACGTGCTGAAGAAGAGCCTCCTGATCCGCGGCTTCATCCAGCGCGAATTCGCCGGCCTGCGTCCCGAGTTCCTGCGCGAGGCGGAAAACTGGATCGCCAACGGCCAGCTGCGCTATCGGGAAGACATCGTCGACGGCCTGGAACAGGCGCCGGCAGCCTTCATCGACCTGCTGCAAGGGCGGAATTTCGGCAAGCTGGTCATCCGGGTGGCGGACTGAATCAGCCGTCCGCCTGATTCCTCGGCGCTTTACTGCGGCAGCGCGCGGCGCAATGCGCTGCGCTCCCGGGCGAAGATCGCGACCGCGAAGGCCAGTTCGATGGCGGCGCCGGCAAAGGCGCTGTTCGCCATCGGCGCCTTGTTCCCGGCAAGCAGGAAGCCGGCTGCGGCCAGCGCTGCGCCGCAGACCCAGTAGATCCGCATTCCATACACCGTCGCGAAGCTGAGGTAGCGGCCGCCGATGGTCAGCAGCATCGCCGGGAAGAACAGCTCGCTGCGCCACTGCGACAGGCTGTAGGCCAGCGCGAAGCCGAACAGCATCCAGACCGTACTCTCCAGCGCCAGCGCTCCCAGCGGGTTGCCCCTGGCATGGTTGCCCGGTCTTCCCAGCAGTCTGGCGAGCAGCATGCCGAGCGGATGGATGGCCATCCCGCCTACGAACAGGGCCAGCACCGCCTGCTGCGCGGAGCCAGCCGTGGCGGCGAGCCCGGCGCCCATCCATACGAGGGAGGACACGAGCATGCCGGGAGCACCGCCGGCATAGGCATGGCGCATGTCGCGCTGGGCGTCGGCGAAGGTCGTCGTCTGTTCCATGCAAGCCCTCTCGAGATGGCAGTACGGCCTACGATAACAGGATTCCGCCGGGCATCGTTGCATTTTTGACTATCGATGATTCGATGTGAAGTTTTACTACATGTCAGGGCGTTAAATTGTAGATTCCGCCATAATTTCATGTTACTTTGCTACAAAATATTGATAAAACAAACGGAGGCGCCATGCTCAAAATCGCTTTTCTCATCTCAGCCCTGACGACCGCCTTGTGGGCCCAGGCGGCGCCGTACCAGATCCAGCACGTGGAGCCGCTGAACTGGTGGACCGGTATGAAGCGCACCGAGCTCCAGCTGATGGTGCACGGCGAACGGATCGCCGAGCTGCAGCCGCAGCTAGCCTATCCCGGCGTGCGCATCGTCGGCACCGAGCGCACCGACAACCCGAACTTCCTGTTCGTGAACCTCAAGATCGCGCCCTCGGCCAAGCCCGGTGAATTCACCCTCCGCTTCATGCGCGGCAAGCAGAGCGTGGCCAGCCACCCCTACCGGCTGGAACAGCGCCGGCCCGGTTCGGCGCAGCGGCGCGGCTTCGATTCCACCGACGCGATTTACCTGCTCATGCCGGACCGCTTCTCCAACGCCGATCCGTCGAACGACGTCGCCGGCATGCTGGAAGGCGCCGACCGCAAGCAGCCCAATGTGCGCCACGGCGGCGACCTGGCCGGCATGCAGGCCCAGCTCGACTACATCGGCAAGCTCGGTTTCACGATGATCTGGCCCACGCCGCTGCTGGAGAACAACCAGCCAACTTACTCCTACCACGGCTATTCGCTCACCGACTACTACAAGATCGATCCGCGCTTCGGCAGCAACGAGGACTTCCGCAACTACGTGAAGGCCGCCAACGACCGCGGCATCGGCCTGATCCACGACGTAGTGCTCAACCACATCGGCACCGGCCACTGGTGGATGCGCGACATGCCGGCCAAGGACTGGATCAACCACGGCAGCACCTTCAAGCCGACCAACAACCAGCACACGGTGGCCCAGGACATCCACGTGGCGCCGGAAGAGAAGGCGCGCTTCTTCGACGGCTGGTTCGTCGAGACCATGCCGGACCTGAACCAGCGCAACAAACTGGTGGCGCGCTACCTGATCCAGAACACCCTGTGGTGGATCGAATACGCGAACCTGTCCGGCATCCGCGAAGACACCTATTCCTACTCCGACCCAAGCTTCCTGAACGAATGGAACCGCGCCGTGTTCGACGAGTACCCGAACCTGAACATCGTCGGCGAGGAGATGGACGCGCGCCCACACATGGTGGCCTATTGGCAGAAGGGCGTGCTCAACCGCGACGGCTACAAGTCCGAACTGCCCACCGTGATGGACTTCCCGCTGAGCGACACCGCGCCGCTGGCCCTCACCGCGCCGGAGTCGAGCGGCCAGGGCCTGATCCGCATCTACGAGATCCTAGCGGCCGACTACCTGTACGCCGACCCGATGAAGCTGATGGTCTTCCCGGACAACCACGACCGCCCGCGCATCCTGGCGCAGGTCGACAACAACGTCGACCTGGCCAAAACCAACCTGATCCTGATGGCGACCACGCGCGGCATTCCGCAGATGTTCTACGGGACCGAGATCCTGACCGGCAGCCCGAAGCAGCGCGAGGACGGCGTGCTGCGCGCCGACATGCCGGGTGGCTGGGCGGGCGACAAGGTCAACGCCTTCACCGGCGCCGGGCTCTCGGCCAGCCAGCGCGACATGCAGCAGCTGGTGCGGACCCTGTTCAACTGGCGCAAGACCAGTTCGGCGGTCAAGCACGGCAAGCTGACCCACTACCTGCCGGCCGACGGCACCTATGTGTATTTCCGTCATGACGGCAAGCAGACCGTCATGGTCGTGCTGAACAAGAACGCGGGGCCGACCCAGCTCGACCTGAAGCGTTTCGCGGGCGTCATCAGGGGCGCGCGCCAGGCGCGCAACGTGCTGACCGGCGCGGGCGTGGACCTGGGCGCGCCGCTGGCGCTGCCGGCCATGACCTCGGCGGTGATCGAGTGGTAGCGGGCGACGGCCGCCGCGTACTGGTGGCGGGCGGCGTCGGCATCGACACCATCGTGCGGGTGCCGGCGCTGCCGCTGGAGATGGCCGACTCGATCCACGTGCCGGCCGTGTACGACTATGTCGCGCATACCGGCAATGGCGTGGCCCTGGGGCTGCTGGCCCTGGGCCACCGTCCGCTGCTGGTCGACTACATCGGCGCCGATCCCCAGGCCGAACTGGTGCTGGCGCGCTACCGCGAGCGTGGGCTGGATTTCGACTACCTGGTCCACGACAGCGGCACCCGGCGCAGCGTCAACCTGGTTGCGCCGGATGGACGGCGGCTCTCGCTCTACGATGGCCGCCATCCGGATACGCTGCGCATGCCGCGCGCCTTCTACTTGCCGCGCTTGCGCCAGGCGGAGCACGTCCACCTCAGCATCATGCCCTGGGCGCGCGAACTCTACGACGACGCGCAGGCGCTCGGTTTGCCGGTATCGACCGACCTGCACGACTGGGACGGCCGCAATCCCTATTACCACGACTTCGCCTACCGGTCCGACCTGGTCTTCCTCAGTAGCGCCGCGCTGGGCGAGGGCGTGTTCGAGGTGATGCGCGCCATCCTGCGCGAGGGGAGGGCGCGGGTGGTGGTGGCCACGGCGGGCGCCCACGGCAGCTATGTGCTGGAACGCGGAACAAACGAGGTCCGGCATACGGTCGCCGCCCGGCTCGACCTGCCGGTCGTCGACAGCAATGGCGCGGGCGATGCCTTTTCGTCCGCCTTCCTGCACGCATGGTGCGCCGGCCAGCCGGTCGACGCCTGCATGCGCGCCGCCGCCATCAGCGGCGCATTTGCCTGCGCCTTCCATGGAACGGCCGAGCGTAGCCTGAGCGAGTCCGAGCTGGACCGGTATCTGGCAAGCGGCTGACGGACGCCGCGCACTTGGCCTATCATTGTGGATTGCCATTTATTCAAATCGGGAGACTCCCCTTGCAAGCCAAGCCTTCGCCATTGCATGCTTTAATGCTCGTCAGTATGGTAGCGGTATCTAGTGCACACGCCGCCCCGCAATCCCTCAGTGGCCGCACCGTGTTCGACAACAACTGCGCCAGCTGCCACAGCGTCGACGCCAACCTGTCCTCGCGCGCCGGCCCCGGCCTGTTCGGCCTGGTCGGACGCAAGGCGGCGGCCGTCCCCGGCTATAACTATTCGGCCGCATTGAGCAAGGCCGGCGCCGCCGGCAAGACCTGGACCCGCGCGGAGCTGGACGTCTTCCTGCTCGACCCGGGCAAGGCCGTGCCGGGCACCACGATGCCGGTCGGCGTGCCGGACAAGGCGGCGCGCACGGCGCTGATCGATTACCTGGCCGGCCTGCAGGGAAAGGCCACCGCACCCGCGCCCGCGCAAGCCGCCGCGGCGCCGCTCGAGCGTGGCGGCGCCTGGGACGAGCACCAGCCCGGCACGATCCACCACATCAAGGTGAGCGACCTGGCCAAGCCCTTCGCCACCGCCAGCGCCGGCAACGGCCCGCGCGTCGAGGCGCGCCCGAACGGCTCGATGCCGGTCGTCCCCGCCGGTTTCACGGTCGGCGTGTTCGCCAGTGACGGCGACAAGCCGCGCCTGCCGCTGCGCGCGCCGAACGGCGACCTGTTCCTGGCCGCCACCGCCAAGGGCGAGATCAAGGTGCTGCGCTCGAAGGGCGGCGCCAGGGCCGACACGGCCGCGGTCTTCGCCAGCGGCCTGGAGCGCCCCTACGGCATGGCCTTCTACCCGTCCGGCGCCGATCCGCAATACCTGTACGTCGCCAACGTCAATTCCATCGTGCGCCTTCCCTACCGCAGCGGCGACCTGAAGGCGCGCGGCGCGCCGGAAGTCGTGGTGCCGCACCTGAGCGACACCAGTGGCGGCCACACCACCCGCACCCTGGCCTTCTCGAAGGACGGCAAGACCCTGCTGCTGTCGATCGGCTCGGCCACCAACGTCGCCACCGAGATCGGCGCCACCCCGCCGGAACCCTTGCCGCAATGGGAAGCCAAGCATGGCGTGGGCGGGGCCTGGGGCGTGGAGACCGACCGCGCCACCGTGATGGCCTTCGACCCGGACGGGCGCAACCGCCGCACCTACGCCACCGGCCTGCGCAACTGCGTCGGCATGCTGGTCTATCCGTCCACGGGCGAGCTGATGTGCAACGTCAACGAGCGCGACGCGCTGGGCGACAACCTGCCGCCGGATTACGTCACACGTGTGAAGCAGGGCGGCTTCTATGGCTGGCCGTGGTACTACATCGGCGACCATGAGGACCCGCGCCTGGCCGGCCAGCGTCCCGACCTGAAGGGCAAGACCATCGCGCCGGACGTGCTGCTGCAGGCCCACTCGGCGCCGCTGGGCATGGCCGTGTACCACGCGCCGAAAGGGGCGAAGCACGCCTTCCCGAAGGAGTACGAAGGGGATGTGTTCGTGGCGCTGCACGGCTCGTGGAACCGCGGCGTGCGCACCGGCTACAAGGTGGTGCGGGTGTTCATGAAGAACGGCGTGCCGACCGGGCAGTACCAGGACTTCATGACCGGCATGGTGCTGAGCGACCGCGATGTGTGGGGGCGCCCGTCGGGCGTGGAAGTGGGCGCGGATGGCGCGCTGCTGGTGGTCGATGATGCCGGCGGCGTGGTGTGGCGCGTGGCGCCGAAGCGCTGATCGATCCGGACCGTACATCTTGCTTCGGGTGCGGCATGGCGCCAGCCTTGTCCTCCCGACGCGTTCGAATAGGCGAATGGCGTGCGGTCTATTCTATTGTGCCCTCACATTCCCCACTCCTTTGAACGGCGCTCGATCAGTATTGACGCGCCCCAATCTCCTGTCCTCGCAATCGAGCAACAATATCTGCCGGTCATTCGACTATGTGATGGGGCGGCAGCGATGGCAATCGACGTGTATCTGCAAATTGAGGGAATCAAAGGGGAATCCCGCGACGATAAGCATCAGGGCTGGATCGAGTGCATGTCGGTCGAATGGGGTGTCACCCAGCCGAGAAGCGCCACCGCGTCGACGGGTGGAGGGCACACGGCCGAGCGAGCCGAGATGGACGAAATAACGCTCGTCAAACACGCCGACCTGGCGTCTCCTACGCTGATGCAGACTTGTGCAATGGGCAAAACTCTTCCGAAAGCCAGACTTGAGTTCATGCGCGCCGACGGGCAGGGGGCGCGGATCAAGTATTTCGAAGTCGAACTGGAGAACGTGCTGATAGGCCATGTGCAATCGGCGATCCAGCCCGGCGATCTCTTGGCCGAAAGCGTCGGTCTGAAATTTTCCAGGGTTAAGTGGAAGTACGTCCAGCAGAGGGTCGGCGGCGGAGCGGGCGGCAACACCGCGGGCGGATGGGACCTTGCCGCAAACAGGATTGTTTGATCATCGTGTCGCTGGAGGTATCATGTTCATGAGTAGTGCCGGAAAGCTGCGCTTGCAGAATCGTGAAAAGAAGATCATGGCCTATTACGACGATATGGGGCCAGGAAAAGGCAACTGTACCGTTGGCTACGGCTCTCTGGTCCACAGGAACCCATGTACGCCCGACGAATTGAAGACTCCGGTCACCCAAGAGATGGTGTCAAATCTCTTTTCGGCCAATGTGCGGGACGCAGAGAAGGCTGTCGAACGAAATGTACGGGTGCCGCTTACGCAGGCCCAGTTCGACGCATTGGTGAGCTATACCTTCAACCGCGGGGCAACCGGTGCGCGCTCGGTCTATCGCTTGATCAACCGTGGCGAGTTCCACGAGGCCGGACTGGAGATGCGCAATAGTACGATGGTCAAGGTTCGCAAGAAGGGCAAGCTGGTGCCGGTCATCGCACGGGGGTTGATCGACCGCCGTACTGAGGAAAGTGCGCCTTTCCTGGCGGCTCCAACGCAAAAGGCGGGGAGTACGGTGCAATGACGGCGATTCGCCCCCAGCGTATCGGAATTCTTCTGCTGTCGATTTTCCTTTTCCTTTGCCTTGGCGCCGGCGCGGCGGATGCTCACGATCCGAACACCGACATTTACGGCAGGTGGCGCGTAACCAAAGATGTCAGTCCGGAAGGCGCGATCACGGCAAAGAGCGAACGGCAGATCCGAGCCGTCATCGGGAAGACGGCAATGATCAGCCCTGGGGAGTTCGATTTCAACGGCAGCCGCTGCAAGCATCCTGTATACAAGCGCAGCATCGACGACACGAAGGCGTATTTCCTCAGAGAGTGGCGTTTGAGCCCGGAGTCCCTTTCGCTGGGAAAGCGGCTGACGATCGTCGAAGTCGAGTGCGACCTGTATCTCCTCTATCCAGCCGGCGAAAACCGTCTCATCATCGCCATCGACGGCAATTTTTATGAGGCGGCGCGCATGGGAGGCAAGCTGGCTGCCGGGCCCGTATCCACGCGCGGCGGCAAAGAAGAGCACAGGGCGAACGATGATATCTTCGGCATCTGGCAGATTGACGGCGTGACTTGGGGAAAAGGCCGCCTGCTGACCCAGAAAGAAGCAAAGATGCTGATGGGAATGCAGGTTCAGATTAGCGCCACCAAGTTTTCCTATCACGGAAATGCCTGTGAACAGCCGGCCTACAAGCGAAGCAGGAAAGACAAGGCTACCTACTTCCACGGCGATTGGCGCTCCGACCCGACAAGGCTGCCCCTGCCCGACGAGTTGGTGGTCATTGCAACGCAATGCGGAACTATCTATCCGCTCGGTCGAGCACGTATTCTCATCGAGGATAAGCGCGGGATGTTCTTTTCTGCGATTCCGCTTGGGGAGCCTGTGGCTGGGAGTAGGCACTGATCCAAGTACACGTGCACTGCTCGTAGTCGGTCAAACTTCTCAATCTAGGCAGGGGCGACAACCGGATCTGAACGGGGTTGAAGACTAGTAGTGCGCGTCGTTGATCCTGGTGCAGGCGATCGAGCGCCCATGCTCGCGCCATCCGGGCAGCGCCAAGGCTATCATCCGTCCAGGTCCGGCGTCCCCGCCGGCAGGAGATGGCATGACCGACCGCTTTGCACTGCACTACCTGCCCGAGGCGTTTTCCGTCGCCGGGCAAAAGCTGATGGGCCGCCAGGCCGCCGGCGTCGGCCTGCTGCGCGCGGTTGCCCAGGCCGAGGGGCTGGCGGAACTCGGCTGCTTCGCGGCCGACCGCCATTACTTCGAGGCCTTCGAGGCGGCGCTGCGCGCGGACGGCTACCGCGGCCTGGCGCGCTGGATCGCGCCTTCCGCGCCGGAGGGGCTGGCGCACTTCGGCTGCCTTTACCACCCCGGTCCGGGCATCGAGCGCCTGGCCTGGCGCCGCCTGCAGGCCGGCGAGCGCCAGTACAGCCTGTGCGGCGTGGCCCACACCACCGCCAGCCACGAGATGATGAGCATGGTGGCCCAGCTGCTGGTGGCGCCGGTGCGCGCCTGGGACGCCATCGTGTGCACTTCGCGCGTGGTGCGCGACAGCGTGCGTGTGCTGATCGAGGAGCAGGCCGCCTACCTGCAGGCGCGGCTGGGTGCGACCCGCTTCGAGCTGCCGCAGCTGCCCCTGATTCCGCTCGGGGTGCACTGCGCCGAGCTGGAGGCCGACGAAGCGCTGCGCGCCGACGCCCGCGCGCGGCTCGGCATGGGGCCTGACGACGTCGCCGTGCTGTTCCTGGGCCGTCTGTCGCTGCACGCCAAGTCCCACCCGCAGCAGATGTTCGCGGCGCTCGAGCGCGCCGACAAGGGCGGGCGCCGCGTGCACCTGATCCTGTGCGGCTGGTTCGCCAGCGAGGCGATCGGCGCCGCCTTCCGCGAAGCGGCCGCACTGCTCTGTCCTTCGATCCGCCTGGTCGAGCTGGACGGGCGGGTGGCGGAGCACAAGCGCGACGCCTGGGCCGCCGCCGACATCTTCACCTCGCTCTCGGACAACCTGCAGGAAACCTTCGGCCTGACGCCGGCCGAGGCCATGGCCGCCGGGCTGCCCTGCGTGGTGTCGGACTGGGACGGCTACCGCGACACCGTGCGCGACGGCGTCGACGGCTACCGCATCCCGACCATCATGCCCGGCCCGGGCGCCGGGCTGGACCTGGCGATGCGCTACGACGACGGGGTGGACAGCTTCGACATGTACTGTGGCCACACCAGCCAGGCGGTGGCGGTGGACGGCGCCGGCCTGGCCCAGGCCTACGGCAGCCTGATCCGCGACGGCGAGCTGCGGCGCAGGATGGGCGAGAGCGGACGCGCGCGCGCCCGGCAGGAGTTCGACTGGAGCGCGATCCTGGTGCGCTACGGCACCCTGTTCGACGAGCTGGCGGAACGGCGCCGCGCCGACCCCATCATGGCGCCCGCCTTGCCGGCCCAGGCGCCGGACCGGCCGGATCCCTTCCGCCTGTTCGCCAGCTACCCGACCAAGCTGCTGACCGCGGCCTCGCTGGTCGAACTGAAGCCGGACGCCTCGCTGGCGCTGGTGCGCGCCTACCGCGAGCTGGCGATCAACCGCTTCGCCGCTTCCTCGCTGCCGACCCTGGAAGAGTTCGGGCTGATCTTCGGCGCCATCGGCCCGCGGCCGATGCAGATCGAGGAGCTGATCGACACGCTCGGCCGCTGGGACCGTCCCACCCTGCTGCGCGGCCTGGCCTGGCTGTGCAAGATGGACATGCTGAGGATTACGGAAGGGTAGGATTGGCGGCTCCGCCGCCGGTTCGTGCGCGGTGGATCAAACCTCGCGTATCACGCGTGGACGGGAAACCCGTCCACCCTGCGACTGGAAAAAACCCGTAGGGTGGACGGCTCTGCCGTCCACGCGGTGATGGTTGAAGGTGGCGCAGCCGCACCCGCGCCGCTAACTCACATCAACGCTCAGGCAACCCGCGCCACACCCTTGCTCCCGCCCGCCGCATCGACGCTATACGCCCCCGCGCCAAACGCCACCACCTGCAGCAGGCCACCCGCCATCGCGAAGTTCTTCATCAGGTGGATCAGCTGGTTCTGGTCCCCCACCGCGTTGTGGAACACGAGGGCCGTCACCACCGAGAACACCGCCAGCAGCCCGGCCACCAGGCGCGTCCTGACCCCGAAGGCCAGCAGCGCGCCGCCGCCCACTTCGATGGCCACCGCCAGCACCAGGCCGAGCGTGGCGAAGGGCAGGCCGGCCGACTCGATGTAGCCGATGGTCCCGGCCGGTGCGAGCGCCTTGCCGACGCCGCTGACGAGGAAGATGGCGGCCATCAGGATGCGGCCGATGGTGGGGATGACGGACTGGCCGGCGCCGGTGTTCAGGGTGGTGTTCATGGTGCTTCCTTTCGTGTGTGGTCGTTGAGTGTTCGCTGCATCAGGCACTGTCGTGGAGTGCATGGATCCCATCTTAGGCAGAAGAAACCGATCGAGGTAGCCTATATAATTCGATGACTTGTATCGAAGGAGGCGATAGATGCTCGACGGGATGTCCATGGACCAGCTGCGCACCTTCATCGCCGCGGCGGACGAAGGCAGCTTCTCCGCGGCGGGACGCAAGCTGCGCCGCGCGCAGTCGGTGGTCAGCCACACGCTCGCCAATCTCGAACTGCAGGTCGGCTTCGCGCTGTTCGACCGCTCGGGCCGTTATCCGCAACTGACCGAAGCCGGCCGCGCGCTGCTGGAAGACGCGCGCCGTGCGGCCGACGGCATGGATGCGTTCAAGGCCAGGGCGCGCACGCTCGCGCAGGGACTCGAGGCCGAACTCGCGGTCGCGGTCGACGTGATGTTCCCGATCGCGACCCTCACCGCCGCCGTGACCGACTTCCACCAGCGCTTCCCCTCCACGCCGCTGCGCCTGTACGTCGAGGCCCTGGGCGCGGTGGTGCAGCCGCTGCTCGACGGCCGCTGCCGCATCGCGGTGATCGGCTCGCTGCCCGAGGTGCCGCCGGACTGCGCCTCCGAATTCCTGCTCGGCGTGCCCGCGGCCGTGGTCGCGGCGCCGAACCATCCGCTGGCCGCGATCGAGGGACAGGTATTGCGCACCGAAGCCGCGAAGCATGTGCAGCTCGTGCTCACCGACCGCTCGACACTGACCGAGGGACGCAACTACGGCGTGCTGTCGCCGCAGGTGTGGCGCCTCGCGGACCTCGGCGCCAAACACGCTTTCCTGCGCGCGGGCCTGGGCTGGGGCAGCATGCCGCTGCACATGGTCGAGGACGATATCGCCAGCGGCGCACTGGTGCGCCTTGAACCGGAGACCCATCCGCTGCTGGGCGCGGGCTTCTCGATGCACGCGATCTACCTGAAGGACCAGCCGCCGGGACCGGCGGGCCGCTGGTTCGTCGACCGCTTGAAATGCGAGGCAGTGTAAGGCCGATTTTTTTGCGCGATGTGGTCGCGCATCGACGCAAATCGCGAGCCATTTTGGCGCTTGCTCGGTTGCGAACTCACAAAGTTTTCATGTTCTTTACGTGATTGAATTTGTCAAAACGAGAACATGTGTTATTGTCGCGGGCATCCGGACAAACAATCGATCAATAATAGGACGCTGATCCACTCGGTATGCACTTAAGCGAAGCGAAAAGAACAAGCCGCACTGCCTGACCCAAGTTCAGGCAAGGCGGCTTTTTCTTTTCGCGCCCGCAAGGGTAGCGGTGTGAAACGCAATTGGACGGTGACCTGTCGACGTTGGCTGAAGCGCTGCAACAGTGAGGAGTTGCAGCAGTTCAGCCGGTGCCGGATTCATTGGCCTACATCGTGTTGGGTGTGGGTCGATGAATAATTCGCCGGGACATGTACATGCAAATGTCCGGGCGGGTTTCCAACCTTGAGCGTTATATTTCATCGCAGATGAAGGAGAAGAAAAATGGCAACCGCTAAGAAACCAGCAGCAAAGGCAGCAGCAAAGAGCGCGCCTTCGTCCTCGACGAAGGCCGGCGCGAAAACCGCAGCAGAGACCAAGAAGGCAGCCGCCAAGCCGGCAGCCAAGGCCACCGCCACCAAGGCCGCCGCCAAGCCGGCAGCAAAGAAAGCCGCTGCTACCAAGACCGCCGCCAAGTCGACCGCCACCAAGTCGGCCGCTAAATCGGCAGCCAAGCCGGCAGCAAAGAAAGCCGCTGCAAAACCGGTAGCGAAGAAAGCGACCGCGACCAAAGCAGCTGCTAAACCGGCAGCGAAGAAAGCGACCGCAACCAAAGCCGCCGCAAAACCGGCAGCAAAGAAAGCGACCGCAACCAAAGCAGCCGCAAAACCTGCAGCAAAGAAAGCCGCAGCAAAACCGGCAGCCAAGAAAACCGCGACCAAGGCAGCAGCAAAACCGGTAGCGAAGAAAGCCGCCGCCAAGCCGGCAGCGAAGAAGGCAGCCGCTAAACCGGCAGCGAAAAAAGCCGCCGCCAAGCCGGCAGCGAAAAAGGCAGCTGCTAAACCGGCAGCAAAGAAAGCGACCGCGACCAAAGCCGCCGCCAAACCGGCAGCTAAAAAAGCGACCGCCACCAAAGCCGCCGCCAAGCCAGCAGCTAAAAAAGCGACCGCGACCAAAGCCGCCGCCAAACCAGCCGCCAAGAAAGCGACCGCAACCAAAGCTGCTGCTAAACCGGCAGCCAAGAAAGCGACCGCGACCAAAGCTGCTGCTAAACCGGCAGCCAAGAAAGCGACCGCGACCAAAGCCGCCGCCAAACCGGCAGCTAAAAAAGCGACCGCGACCAAAGCTGCTGCTAAACCGGCTGCCAAGCGAGCTTCGACAGTGTCGAAGTCGAGCGCGACTGCCACCCAGGCTGCTGCCAAACCAGCCGCCAAGAAAGCTGCCGCGCCGGTCAAGACCGCTGCAACCAAGACCGCAGCCGCCAAGCCTGCAGCGACCAAGAGCGCTGCCAAGCCTGCAGCCAAGCCGGCCGCCAAGAAAGCCGAAGCCAAGCCGGAAGTGAAGGCGGAAGCCAAGCCGGAAGCCAAGGTCGAGAACAAGGCCGACGGCAAGGCGGAAGCCAAGCCGGAAGCCAAGGCCGACAGCAAGGCCGACGGCAAGGCGGAATCCAAGCCGGCAGCAAGCACCCCGGCCGCGAAGACCGTGCTGGCGCCGGCCGCATGGCCGTTCCCGACCAGCAGCCGTCCGTAAGGCCGGCCGGCGTGGCGCGCCGGACCGGGTGAAGCTTGGGCTAGCCCGTTCCGCGCGTCATAGCCAGTCCTGCCTGGTTCAGGCAAAATACCGCTGTGTGATCGTTCGCACAGCGGTTTTTTTTTGAGGAGTGTTCGTGCTGTCTATTCTTCAGTTTCTCGTCGATACCGCCGCCGGCCTGCTCGGCGGACTGCTGCTGCTGCGTTTCTGGATGCAGGCGATCCGCGTGCGTCCACCGGCGCAGATCGGGCAGTTCACCTTCACCCTGACCGACTGGCTGGTGCTGCCGCTGCGGCGCCTGGTGCCGGGCATGGGCGGCTACGACTGGGCCAGCCTGATCGGGGCCTTCCTGGTGGTGCTGATCGCCAGCTCGGTGCTGCTGCTGGCCGGGGCGACGGGCGAGATGGTGCTGCTGGGGGCGCTCTACCGCTTCCTGAACTGGATCCTGTACGGCTTCATGGCGCTCCTGATCATCGATGCGATCTTCAGCTGGGTGAACCCGCATGCGCCGCTGGCGCCTTTCATCCACGCGCTGAACACGCCCATCCTGCGGCCGATCCGCAAGGTGGTGCCGCCGATCGGCGGGATCGACCTGTCGGTGCTGGTGGCGCTGGTGCTCATCCAGATCATTCAGTTCGTTTTGCGGCAGGTGTTCATGTGATTTTTCTGGAGCTGCGCCGAAGCTGGCGTGGCTCGGAAACGAACTTGGGTTCCCGCCTTCGCGGGAATGACGGTTTTTAAGCTGCGGGCCACCGCAATCTCAAGTGGCCAACATCCTTAGCACGTCATTCCCGCGAAGGCGGGAACCCAAGTTTTATGAACAGCGAGAACGCATGCCGCAAGCGCAGCGCGCGCCCTACAGATCAGCGGAACTTGTACCCAAACGCCGCTTCAAACCGCTGATCAAACTCTTCCTTCGTAAAGCTGTGGTTCTGCGCCCCCTGGCGCGCGATCTTGATCGACCCCAGCAGGCTGGCGATGCGGCCGCTGGTCGGCCAGTCGAGGCCGTTGACGATCCCGTACAGCAGGCCGGCGCGGTAGGCGTCGCCGCAGCCGGTCGGGTCCAGCACCTCGGCCGCCGGCACCGCCGGGATGCGGTGGTGCTCGCCGCCCGCGTAGATGTCGGAGCCTTCGCCGCCGCGCGTGATGACCAGCGCTTCCAGGCGGCCCGCGATGTCGGCCTGGGTCAGGCCGGTGCGGTCCATCACCATCTCGAATTCGTAGTCGTTGCAGGCCAGGTAGCTGGCCTGGCCGATGAAGCGGATCAGTTCCTCGCCCGAGAACATCGGCAGCTGCTGGCCCGGGTCGAACATGAAGGGCAGGCCCAGTTCGGCGCAGTCGGCGGCGTGCTTGATCATGCCGTCACGGCCGTCCGGCGAGATGATCGCCACCCGCAGTTCGCCTTGCTCGGCCACGCTGTTCTCGTGCGAGAACTGCATCGCGCCCGGGTGGAAGGCGTTGATCTGGTTGTTGTCCTGGTCGGCCGTCACGAAGCACTGGGCCGTGTAGGCGTCGGCAATGGTGCGAATGCCGCGCGTGGCGATGCCCTGCTTGCCCAGGCGCTCGAGGTAGTCGCCGCCGTCCTGGCCGATGGTGCCCATGATGAGCGGCTCGCCGCCCAGCAGCTTGAGGTTGTAGGCGATGTTGACCGAGCAGCCGCCGTATTCGGTGCGCAGGGTCGGCACCAGGAAGGACACGTTCACGCGGTGCAGCTGGTCGGCCAGCAGGGTGTCGGCGAAACGGCCGTGGTACTGCATGATCTTGTCGAACGCGATCGATCCGCAGATCAGGGCGGTGTGGGTCATGATGTGAAAACCTTCAGGGGTAGAAAACGGCGATGTGGTAGCCGGAGGGCTCCAGGCCCTCCAGCCGGAAGTGGAGCCGGACCGGCTGCTCGGCGCGCGCGGCGATGCCCGCCGCCTGCTGCACAGTGGCGGGGAGATAGTCGCGCGGGCCGAACACGCGCCGCACCAGCGGCTTGTCGTCGGCGTCGTTCAGGGTCAGTTCGATGCTGGGCCAGGCCTGCACCAGCGCGCCTTCGTTGCGCAGCAGGGTGGTGTAGCTGTAGGCGTTGCCGCCCAGCGTGGTCAGTTCGCCGGTCTCGATGACGAGCTTGTCGATCTGGGCCGGCAGCCCGACACGGCAAGCAAGCAGGCCGCAGGCCGACACCAGGGCCGGGCGCATGCCCGGGTAGCGCGCCGCCAGCGTGTCGCGGAAGGCATGGACCGCCTGCGCGGCCAGGGCCAGCAGCAGGAGCGCGCTCCCGAGCGCCATGGCGATGCGCACGGCCTTGCTGGACTGTTCGCGCTGGCGGCCGCGGCGTACGAATTCCGGCTCGTCGGATTCCGGCACGCGCAGCTTGGGCGGCTCGATCTTGGTCGGTGTGAGCTTGGAGCGGCGCGCGCGCGACTCCGCGGCGCGGGCGCGCGGGGTCTTGGGCGGGGGAGGCGGCGGCATGATGCCGGCCTGGCCGCCCGAGGATTCGCGCAGCAGCATGGGAGGGGCGTCCGGCGCGGGGACCCGGCGCCGCGGCCTGGAGGCCTCCAGGGGCGCTTCCAGCGCTTTCTGCGGCGCTTCCTCGTGCGCGTCGGGCGGCGGCGCGGCGACCAGCTCCTCGTCCACCGGCAGGTCGAGCACGGCGGTGTCGCCGGTGTCGGCAGCGGCCTGCGCGCCTGGCTCCGCCGCGGCGGCCGGCATGGCAGGGGGAGCGGGTTCGGATCCGGATTCGGGCGGCGCGGGTTCCTCGCGCAGCATCTCGCCCAGCGGCGTCTCGCGTTCCGGTTGCACCTGCGCTTGCAGGGCAGGCTCCGCCTGCGCCCCGGCATCCTCGCTCACCCGCGGGATAATGCCGAAGGGGGAGAAGGTGCGGTCGAATTCGAGGGTGTAGATGGGAACGCCATCCTCGTCGCCGGCCTGCGCTTCGGCGGCGGGCGCGGGCTGCTCGTCCGCTTCGACAGCCGGCGCAGGCGCAGGCTCTGCTGCAGGCTCGTCGGCGAAGGAGGGGGCAGGTAAAACGGGAGCAGGGGGAACGGGTGCTGCGGGAGCGACGGGCGGATTGGCCGACAGGTCGACCAATCCCTTGTTACCGTCGAAGACTTGCTGGCAGGCGCCGCAGCGCACGATGCCCCCGCGCAGCTTGAGCTGGTCCGCGGCGACACGGAACATCGTGCCGCAGTGGGGGCATTGGGTGGCGAGCGCCATGCCGGAATGGTCCCTTCAGCCGGCGGTGGAGCGCGCGGGCGGTGCGGTGTCCTGGCCGAGCGTCCCGTGAAGGGCGACCCAGCCGTCCTGCTCGGCCCAGACGCCCAGCTTGATGAAAGGTGCGTAGGCGGCGGCCACTTCCTCGGCCTGGCGCGCCAGCACGCCCGACAAGACCAGCGAACCGCCCGGCGCCACGCGGCCGGACAGCATCGGCGCCATTAGCTTCAATGGGCTCGACAGGATGTTGGCCACCACGATGTCGAATTGGCCCTTGGCGTGGCGCGCGTTGGGCGCCGCGGCGAAGTCGTCCGGCACGTAGAAATCGATGGCGCAGTGGTTGCGCTCGGCGTTGGCGCGCGCCGATTCGATCGCCTGCGGGTCGATGTCGACCCCGGCCACGTCGTCCGCGCCCAGCTTCTTGGCGACCATCGCCAGGATGCCCGAGCCGCAGCCGTAGTCCAGCACCGACTTGCCCGGCGCCGGGTGGGCTTCCAGCCACTCCATGCACAGGCGGGTGGTCGGGTGGCTGCCGGTGCCGAAGGCCAGGCCCGGGTCGAGCTCGAGAATGAGCCCGTTCGGGTCCGGCGCCTCGTGCCAGCTCGGCACCACCCAGATGTTGGTGCCGATGTGGATGGGTTCGAACTGCGATTGGGTCAGGCGCACCCAGTCGGCGTCCTCCACGGCGCGGGTGGTGAACGAGGGCACGCTAGGGAGGCGGATGGCGTTGGCGGCTTCCTGGACGATCGCGAACTGGTCCGCGTCGGTGTCGGTGAGCGCCACCACGCGGCTGCGGTCCCAGGCGGCTTCCTTTGGCTCCATGCCCGGCTCGCCGAACAGGGGCTTCTCGGCCTCGGTGCCTTCGTCGGCGTCTTCGACCGAGACCGACAGCGCGCCCGCTTCCATCAGGGCGTCGGACAGGCTTTCCGCGTGGTCGCGGGCGATCTCGATGACGACTTCAGTCCAGCTCATGCTTGGGCCTTGGTTTCCGATTTGGCGCCGATCGCGGTTTCCTTCGGCAGGTCCGGCTTGGAAGCCAGCTTGTGCTCCAGGTAGTGGATGTTGGTGCCGCCTTCGATGAAGCGCGCGTCCACCATCAGCTCGCGGTGCAGCGGGATATTGGTCAGGATACCTTCGACCACCATTTCGGAGAGCGCGATTTGCATGCGGCGGATCGCTTGCTCCCGGGTGGCACCGTAGGAAATTACCTTGCCGATCATCGAGTCGTAATGAGGTGGCACATAGTATCCCGCATACGAGTGCGAATCGACGCGGATGCCAGGACCGCCCGGCGGGTGCCAGCCGGTGATGCGGCCGGGCGACGGGGTGAACTTGAACGGGTCTTCCGCGTTGATGCGGCACTCGATTGCGTGGCCCGACAGCATGATGTCGCGCTGGCGGAAGCGCAGCTTCTCGCCGCAGGCGATGCGGATCTGTTCCTGGACGATGTCGACGCCGGTGATCATCTCGGTGACCGGGTGCTCGACCTGGACGCGGGTGTTCATCTCGATGAAGTAGAACTCGCCGTTCTCGTACAGGAACTCGAAGGTGCCCGCGCCACGGTAGCCGATCTTGCGGCAGGCTTCGGCGCAGCGGTCGCCGATCTTCTCGATGAGCTTGCGCGGGATGCCCGGCGCCGGCGCTTCCTCGATCACCTTCTGGTGGCGGCGCTGCATCGAGCAGTCGCGCTCGCCCAGCCAGACGGCGTTCTTGTGCTCGTCGGCCAGCACCTGGATCTCCACGTGGCGCGGATTCTCCAGGAACTTCTCCATATAGACTTCCGGATTGCCGAAGGCGGTGCCGGCTTCGGTCTTGGTCATCTGGACCGCGTTCAGCAGGGCTGCTTCGGTATGCACCACGCGCATGCCGCGACCGCCGCCGCCGCCGGCCGCCTTGATGATGACCGGATAGCCGATCTTGCGCGCGGTCTGGACGATTTCCTTCGGATCGTCCGGCAGGGCGCCGTCCGAACCCGGCACGCAAGGCACGCCGGCCTTGATCATGGCCTGCTTCGCCGACACCTTGTCACCCATCAGGCGGATCGATTCCGGGCGCGGGCCGATGAAGACGAAGCCCGATTTTTCCACGCGTTCGGCGAAGTCGGCGTTCTCGGACAGGAAGCCGTAGCCCGGGTGGATCGCTTCGGCGTCGGTGACTTCGGCCGCGCTGATGATGGCCGGCATGTTGAGGTAGCTGAGCGTCGACTGGGCCGGACCGATGCAGACGGATTCGTCCGCCAGCTTCACGTACTTGGCGTCCTTGTCCGCCTCGGAGTGAACGACAACCGTCTTGATGCCCAGCTCGCGGCAGGCGCGCTGGATACGCAGCGCGATTTCACCACGGTTGGCGATGAGGATTTTTTCAAACATGGTAGGTTCGGTGTTTCAGTGAAAACCGGCGCAGCGAAGGGTACTCAGTGCGCCGGACACGACATGGATGAGCTGGCGGCCGGGAATGCCGCCGGGCCGGGGGCTGCTTAGCCGATCACGAACAGCGGCTGGCCGAATTCGACCGGTTGGCCGTTTTCCACGAGGATCTTGGTGACGACGCCAGCGACATCGGCGTCGATTTCATTCAGGAGCTTCATCGCTTCGATGATGCACAGGGTGTCGCCTTCCTTGATGCTCTGGCCGACTTCGACGAAGGCCGAAGCGCCCGGGGCGGACGAGCGGTAGAAGGTGCCGACCATCGGCGACTTGACCACGTGGCCGGTCGGTTCGGCGGCGACGGCCGGCGCCGGTGCGGCTGCCGGGGCCGGGGCCGCGGCCTGCTGTGCCGGTGCGGCGTAATGCTGCACGCCCTGCTGGGGCATGACCACCATTTGATTCTGCGGGATTGCGGACGACTTGACGATGCGAACCTTGCTTTCGCCTTCGGTCACTTCCAGTTCGGCGATGTCCGATTCGGCGACCAGGTCGATCAAAGTCTTGAGTTTTCGTAGATCCATGTGAAACCCCTTGGAATTATTCGTTTTAAGAGAGCAGTCCGGCGCGAAGGTGGTGGCCGCGCGGCCGCTGTTACATGAAGTTGACGTAGATTAACGCTATTTAAGTGCGAAGTCGATGGCAAACCGATATCCGTCCGGCCCCAATCCGCAGATCACGCCGCGCGCGATCGCCGACAGATAGGAGTGGTGCCGGAAGGCTTCGCGTTGATGGATATTCGAGATATGCACCTCCACGAAGGGAATGGCCACCGCAGCAAGCGCATCGCGCAGGGCTACGCTGGTATGGGTCAGGCCGCCAGGGTTGATGACAATGGCGTCCACGCCTTCCTCGCGGGCGGCATGGATGCGGTCGATCAGGGCTCCTTCATGGTTGCTCTGGAAGCTGGCGAGCGTCGCGCCGGCTGCCTGGGCCTGTGCTGCCGCTGCCTGTTCGATGTCGGCGAGGGTCGTCGCGCCGTACACCGCTGGCTCCCGGGTCCCCAATAAATTGAGGTTGGGGCCGTTCAGCAGCAGTAGCTTTTTTGCCATGGTTGAGAGTCTGGTTGCCCGAAAGTCAGGCATTGTGCCGCCAAGCTCAGCTATTGGCAAGCGGTAAAATTCTCCGGCGATGCATGCAAGTTCGCCGAAGATGGAATCGTACGACCGTTCGGTAATGTCTGGGTTTTCGACTGTAGGGTTGGCGGCTTTGCCGCCGACGCGGTGATAGTTAACAGCAAGATCATCCGGCACGACACCGGAGGAGCCAACCCTCACCGCGG